>MPNH01000054.1 GCA_002238925.1 Spirochaetaceae bacterium bin103
GCAGGGGCGTGGTAGGCTGCTGCAGGTTCGAGAAGGTCCAGGATCATGCCGGTATATGTCTATCGATGCAGCGCCTGCAAGCAGGTGTTCGAGAAACTGCTGCTCAGCTTCAACAGCGACGAGGCCGGGCGCACGCAGTGCCCCTCCTGTGGCGCCGCCGCACCGCGCGACTACGCCAGCCACACCTTCGCGTCGCCGAACATCGGCACCACCGGCGAGCTGGCCGAGGATCCCGATTCCTACAAGGCAATGCATTACCACGAGAAGCGCGGCGAGTGGGAGCAGGCGGCCAAGGCCGCCGAGGGCGTGAGCGAATACGCCAAGCAGAAGTTCATCCAGAAAGCCGAACAGGACTAGCAACGGCGGGCCGGGCCACGAAGGACACAAGCATGGCAACGAGACTTGCAGGCAAGGCAGCGATCATCACCGGTGCCACCCTGGGCCTGGGCAAGGCGGCGGCGCTGCTGTTCGCGCGCGAAGGCGCCTCGGTGGTAGTCTGCGACCGCGGGCGAACGCCGGAGCATGGCGAGGCGGTGCTGCGCGAGGCGCAGGGGCTGAGCGGGGAGATCGCCTACCGGGAGTGCGACGTGATGAATCGCGCCGACATTACCGACCTCGTGCAGTTCACCCTGCAGCGCTACGGGCGCATCGACGTGATGGTGAACAACGCCATAATCGACAACCCGGGAGGCTCGATCGAGGAAATGCGGCTGCAGGACTGGGAAGAGGGCATCTTCTGCCACCTGACCGCCCCGTTCCTGTTCTGCCAGCAGGTGGTTCCGGCGATGATCCGCCAGGGCGGGGGCAGCATCGTCAACGTGTCGTCCAACACGGCGCTGTTCGGCAATACCTCCATCTCGTCGTACGGCCCCGCCAAGGCGGGCATGATAAGTTTCACCAAGCACTTGGCGGCGGCCTACGGCCCGCACGGGATTCGCGCCAACGTCGTGTGCCCGGCGCGCATGCTCACTGAGAAGAAGCTCGCCATGCTGGAGCACAACGCGGCCGAGGTGCGCCGCCAGCAGCACATTTATCCGCTCGGCAGCCCGGCCGTGCCCGAGCAGGTCGCCGAGGTGCTGCTGTTTCTCGCGTCCGACGAGTCGGCGGCCGTCACCGGACACAACCTGATCGCCGACCGCGGCGCGGCGGCAACCAACTCTGCCGCGGTGGTCCAGAGGATCGAAGCCGACATCAAGGGCCGTCTGCAGGCGCAGGGATCGGACTGGATCGAGGCGGAACGGTAAGGTGTCGATGGCAGGGACCTCGGCACCCGTTGCGTTGTCCACGGCCGAGATGGAGCGGTTTCGCCGCGACGGGTATCTCGGACCCTATGCACTGTGCGCGCCGGACGAGATGGCCGCGTTGCGGCCGGCGATCGAACGGGTTCTGGCGACTGGGCCGGCGCACGGCGACCGCCGCGTGCACAATCGCCATCTGGACAGCCGCGCCGTGTACGACCTGGCCACCCATCCGGCCATCGTGGAGCGGATGGCCTGCCTGTATGGCCCCGACCTGCTGCTGTGGCGCACCAATTTCTTCGTCAAGAACCGCGGCAGCAAGGCGATTCCCTGGCACCAGGACTTCAACTACTGGCCGCTGGAGCCGCCGGTGATCATCTCCGCCTGGATCGCCGTGGACCCCTCCACCCGGCAGAACGGCAACCTGCAGGTCATCCCCGGCTCGCACCGCAGCATCGTCCCGCACGTCGAGGCCACCCCCGACGTACAGTTCGACGAGATGGCGGACGCCGGCTACTACGATCCGCGCGACCTCACCGATCTGGAGATGCAGCCGGGCGAGTTCATCCTGTTCAACGAGCGCACGCTGCACCATTCGGAGGCCAACCACTCCGGCCTGCGCCGCATCGGGCTGGCGGTGCGCGCCATCATCCCAATCGTCAAGGTGCTGAAATACGACACCGACAGCCACGCCCTGCAGGTAATCCACGGCACCGACACGATGGGCTTCAACCGCCTCGCCCCGCCGCCGGCATCGTAGGGCCGCGCGACCATGAACAACGCCGGCTATCGCGTCGCGCTGGTGGGCGCCGGCGGCATCTCGCGGCACCACACCCGCGCCTGCGCTCTCTCCGACCGTGCCCATCTGGCCGCCGTGTGCGACGTGTCGCAGGCGTCGCTCGACCGCTTTGGCGAGCAGTTCCCGGAAGCGCCCGCCGGTTACCTCGACCTGGACCGGATGCTGGAGTGCGAGCAGGTCGACATCGCCGTTGTCTGCACCTGGGGCCCGTTCCACGCCGAGGTGGGAGAACGGCTGGCCCGCTCCGGACGGGTGCGCGCCATCCTGTGCGAAAAGCCGTTCACCCAGACCGCAAGGGAGGCGGAGCGCCTGGTCGCCGCAGCGCACGACAGCGGCACCACGATTGTGGAGGCGTTCAAGTTCCGCCATCACCCCCTGCATCTGAAGGCAGGCGAGCTGATCGACGCCGGGCGGATCGGCGAGCCGCACTCCGTACGCAGCACCTTCTGCACCGGCCGCGCGCAGGCGGCCCGTACCCCGGAGTCGAACTGGCGCTACGACCCCAAGCGCGGCGGCGGGGCGGTGTTCGACCTGGCCTGCTACAACATTCACCATGCGCGCTGGACGTTCGGGGCGGAACCGGTCAGCGTGTTTGCCAGCGCCCGTGGCGGCATCCAGGTGGACGACGCGGTGTACATCCACCTTGTGTTCCCGGGCGGACGAACGGCGCAGATCACCGCCTCATTCGATACCTGGGGCAGCCAGAGCGTGGAAGTTATGGGCTCCGCCGGCAGCCTGCGCGCCGAGCGCGCCTGGAACAACGAAGACATGTCCGTGTGGCTGGATTGCGCCACGAAGGAAGGCACCGAGAAGTTCCGGTTCCACCCGGTATTCCAGTTCCAGTTGCAGATCGAGCACCTGTGCGACGTGCTCGACGGTACCGTCGAACCGCGCATTTCGGCGCGCGACAGCATCGCTCAGATGAAGGTAATCGACGCGGTGTCCGAATCGATCGCCACCGGCAAAGCCGTCACGATGCCGGCTGGTGCGGTCCTGGGGCGCGGCGACACGATTGTCGATCACCTCCGTCGCCATCGAGTCCAAGGCTCAACGTCGACCGACCAGATCATTGCCCTTACCCGTGGCGAGGCTGATGACGGCGGTCGCGGCGACGCTCCTCGTTGAGAGCAACATTGTGATCGACATGCTCGCCCAAGAAATCTCAACGCCGGGTTTTGCCGCGCGCAACTATCTGCGCGGGCCGTGCGCGTAGGGCCAGCTTCGGCCCGCACGGCCGGCGAGGTGCTGTACCTCGCTGGCCACCAGGGCGGCGCTCAACCGGTGGATCAGGTGGTCGCGGCGGCCGGCATGACGGCGGTCGCTCCACAGGTTGGTGGTTTCGCCGGGATCGTCCTGCATATCGTACAGCTCGCCTTCGGGGTCGCGGCGCGCCGCGGGATCCTGGTACAGCGTGAGCTTGTAGCGCCCGTCGTGGAACATGGATGCGTATATCGGCGGATCCCAGAACTGCTGGCCGGGTCCGATGCCGGCGTTGCGGTACAGGGTGATGGCGTGGTCGCGGCGCTCCGGGTAGCCGGCGCCGTCGCGCGCCAGCGCGGCCAGGTCCATCGACTGCGGCATCAGCGCCGCCACCTCAGGCGGTGCCATGCCGGCGGCGCGCAGCAGGGTGGCCGCCAGGTCGTGCGGCTGCACCAGATCGTGTACCCGGTGGCCGGCCAGCTCCCCCTGCGGCAGGCGCAGGATCATCGGCACCCGGGTGCAGGGGTCGTAGAAGTAGGCGCCCTTGGTGATCAGATCCAGGTCGCCGATCATGTCGCCGTGATCCGACACGAACAGGACCAGCGTATTGTCCGCCATGCCGCGCCGCTCCAGTTCGGCGAAGATGCGCCCGATCTGCCGGTCCATGAAGGCGACCGACGCGAGGTAGCCGTGCCGAATTGCGTCGATGTCGCGGCGCCGCGGGTCGGCCGCCCTGCCCTGCCCGGCGTGGAACAGCGCCCGCTCGCGAGCCACCCCGTCCGGAACCGGCTCATGGGCGACGGTAAGGGGCTGCACCGGCGGAATCCGCGAGCGGTCGACCAGCGCGCCCGCGGCAAGCGGATAGTCGAAATAGGGGTTGTGCGGATCGAACAGACTGACGTTGAGGAAGAACGGCCGCTCCGGGTCGCGCTCCTCCAGGAAGGCGATGGCCCGCTCCGCCGCCCAGGTGTTGAAGTGCGCCTCCTCGGGATGATGGTCCTGGGACCCGGTGAGCAGCCGGTCCAAAAACCCGGGATGATGTTCGCGCAGCCACGCCGCGTGCGCGTTGAACGGTGAGTCGAGGTGCACCTGCGGATCGATGCTCCACTCGTAGCGCTCGAAGCCGTCGTGCGGGTGGCGTTCGAGGCACTCCACCGCCCGCCCGGAGACGTGCAGCTTGCCCACCAGCGCGGTCTGGTAGCCGAGGCGGGAGAGGTGCTCCGGGAACAGCACCTGGTCGTCGGGCAGGGTGTCGTGAATGCCGTACACGCCGTGCCCGGCGGGCAGCTTTCCGGTCAGCATGCATGCGCGGCTCGGCGTACAGATCGGCACGTCCACGTAGCAGCGCTCGAACACCACGCCGGCGGCGGCCAGGCCGTCCAGGGCGGGAGTGGGGATGGCGGTGCAGCCATAGCAACCCAGGGTGTCCCAGCGCTGCTGATCGCTCATCAGGAGCAGGATATTGGGTCGTTCCATCGGTTGCCCACGAGCCTGCCCGACCGCGGCGGCGATGTCAAAGCTCGCGCCCGTTGCTTCCACCTTTTCCGGCGCATCGGGCTGGCGCGACTGCCACGGCCGGCGGCACGTGGTACGATCCGCCACCGCATCCATGGATCAACCCACCCCGCACGCGCGCGAGTTTGCCGGCGAATCCTGGGATCCCGCGCAGTATCTGAAGTTCTCCGACCACCGCCTGCGGCCCGCCTTGGACCTGATCGAGCGTGTCCCGCTCGCGGAACCGAGCCGCATCTACGACCTTGGCTGCGGCAGCGGCCACATTACCCGCATGCTCGCCGACCGCTGGCCGCAGGCAACCGTGGTGGGCATGGACAACTCGCCGCAGATGCTGGCCAAGGCGCGGGCAACGCCGTCCCGCGTGCACTGGGAACAGGGCGACCTGGCAGACTGGCGGGCCGCCGCGCCCCCGCCGCGCCGCGCGCGCCGCGGCGGCGCCCGCCGCGCCCCCGTCGCTGTTGTTCTCCAACGCCGCAATCCAGTGGCTGCCCGATCATGCCACCCTCATTCCCCGCCTCTGGTCACTGCTGCGGGCTGGCGGCTGTCTGGCCGTGCAGGCGCCGCTGAGCTGGGACCAGCCCTCGCACCGCCTGATGCGCGAGACGCTCGCCGACGGCGGCACCGGCGGCTCTCCGCTCGGCAGTGCCGAGCTGCGGCAGGCGGTCGGCAACCGCTGGCTGCACGAACCCGGCTTCTACTACGACCTGCTGGCGCCCGGCGCCGCCCACATCGAGGTGTGGACCACCGAGTACCTGCACGCACTCACCGGCCCCAACCCGGTGCTGGAATGGGTCACCGCCACCGGTTTGCGCCCGTTCCTGACCGGTCTCGGCGACGCCGACCGCGCCGCCTTCCTTGACCAGTACCGGGCGCGGTTGCGGGACGCCTACCCGCGGCGCGCGGATGGCGTCACCCTGTACCCGTTCCGCCGCCTGTTCTTCGTCGCCGTCCGGCGCTGACCCCTCCACCGGCAGTCACGGCGGTCACGGCGCCGTGGTGGTCCCACCGGAGCCCCACGGTCGGTTACAATGCGCACCGACTCCATGGCAAGAAAGAAGGGACCTGAACGGGTGCGCGCCGCTTTGCAGGCGGCGGGCCTGGACTGCCCGATTCGTACGCTGCCCGGCTCGACCCGCACCGCGGTGGAGGCGGCGGCTGCGGTCGGCTGCACGGTGGGCGAGATCGCCAAGACGCTGGTGTTTCGCGCCGGCGACCGTGCGGTGGTCGCGATCATGAGCGGCGGCAATCGGCTCGATACCGGCAAGTTGTCGGCGGCGGTGGGCGAACGGGTGGGCCGAGCGGATGCGGATTTTGTGCGCGCCGCCACCGGCTTCGCCATCGGCGGGGTTCCGCCCCTTGGCTACGCGGCGCCGATCGACGTATTCATGGACGCCGACCTGCACTGCTTCGCCGAGGTGTGGGCGGCCGGAGGCAGCCCGTTCAGCGTGTTCCCGATCGAGCCGGCCCGCCTGCGCGACGTGAGCGGGGCGAAGGTGGCGGATCTCAAGGTCGAGTCCGGCGCCGCACCGGGCGCCGCGACTGAAGGAGGAAAGTAACGATGTTAAAGCATGTGCAGCTTGGCAGCGGCCTCACCGTGTCCCGGTTGTGCCTGGGCACCATGAATTTCGGGCAGCCCGGCCAGGGCAGTCAGGGGGACTGGGCCATCGATCCCGAACAGGCGCGGCAGATCGCAAAAAGTGCAATCGACAACGGATTGTTCTACTTCGATTGCGCCGACGTCTACGGCGGCGGTACCTGCGAGATGGTGGTGGGGCGGCTGCTCAGGGAGTTGCTGCCCCGCGACGAATACGTGCTGCAGAGCAAGGTCGCCATGCCGATGGGGACCGGCCCCAACCAGGGTGGCCTGTCGCGCAAGCACATCATGGAGGGGGTGGACGCCAGCCTGCGGCGGCTCGGGCACGACTATCTCGACGTGCTGGTAATCCACCGCCATCCGCACGGCGTGCCGGGATACGACGCGGTACCGATCGAGGAAACGCTGGAGGCGCTGCACGACGTGGTGCGCGCCGGCAAGGCGCTGTACCTGGCCGCCTCGTCGATGTTCGCCTGGCAGTTCGCGGAATTGCAGCTCACCGCCCGGATGCACGGCTGGCCCCGGTTCGTGGCCATGCAGAACCACTACAATCTGCTCTACCGGGAAGAAGAACGCGAGATGAACCCCTACTGCGTCGAGACCGGCGTTGCACTCACGCCCTGGTCGCCGCTGGCGCGCGGCGTGCTGACCGGCTCCTACCGGGGCGGCTTCGACCAGGGATCGAGCGCCCGCTCACAGGGGCGCGACCGGGCGCGCAGCCAAATGCTGTACGGCGGCCGGCGCGCGTTCCAGATTGCCGAACGGGTCGCCGAGGTGGCGCGCAAGCACGGCGTCTCCCAGGCCCAGGTCAGCATCGCCTGGCTGCTCGGCAAACCCGGAGTCGCCGCCCCCGTCGTCGGCGCATCAAAGCCGGCGCAGATCGAAGACCTGGCCGCCGGTGCCGCGCTCGATCTTACCCCGGACGACATCGCCTACCTCGAGGAGCTGTACGAACCGCAAATCAACCTCCTCTCCGCCGGCACCTCCTGAGGAAGAAATGGACTTGGCGCGTATCGCACAACAACTACCCTGGCTGTGGCCCTCGAACATCGACAGCACGCTGCTGGCAATTCTCCGCGACCGTCAAGCGGCTGAGTTGGAGCGCTTACAGGCCGCCGAGATGGCCGGTGAGGGCGCGATTATCAACGATGAGCTCGCCGGCGCGCTGCTATCCGTCGTCGGCGACGCCAACACCTCCGAGGAGTTGCGGACCCGGGCGGCGCTGTCTCTCGGGCCGGTCCTGGAGCATATGGACACGGACAGCTTCGGCGACCTCCCCGGCCTCGACGAAGACTCGTTCGACGCCCCGCCGATCTCCGAGCACACCTTCCGCAGGATCCAACAGTCTCTGCACGCGCGCTACCAGGAGACCGACATCCCGAAGGAAGTCCGGCGACGCATCCTCGAAGCCTCGGTGCGCGCGCCCGCCGATTGGCACCCGGACGCGGTCCGCGCGGCGTACTCAAGCGAAGACCGGGACTGGCGGCTCACGGCCGTGTTCGCGATGCGGTGGGTGGCTGGCTTCGGCGATGAAATCGTCGCCGCGCTCGACGACCCGGATGATGAGATCCGCTACGAAGCGGTGTGGGCCGCCGGCAATTGGGAAATCGACGGCACGTGGCCACATGTGTCCGCCCTGCTCAGCGCGCCGGACACCGACAAGGCGCTTCTGCTCGCCGCCATCGAAGCGGCCGCCTCCATCAATCCCCGCGAGGCCAAACCGCTCCTCGCCGAACTGACCGACTCCCAGGACACCGACATCGCCGACGCCGCCGACAGCGCCATGATGATGGCCTCGTCCCCGTTCGACCACGACTTCGACGACGAATCCGAGCTGTGACCAGTAACGGAAGGGTCGACTCGATTGCCGGTTCTTAGGCTACTTAGACTTTGAAGACGTTCCCCCGGGGAGCCGACCCATCCCCTTCAACGCGGCGTGTCGCGTGCCAACTCTATCTCGCGCTCAGAGACTTCACGTTAAGCCGGATCGCCAAAAGAGCGGTCCGTTAGGAACCATGCGACTCACCAACCTACACAGGCAGGTTGTTCGCTTTATCAAGATGGTCCAACGCGATCTCGATTATCCGAGAATCAAATACCTTCAACTTGCGTCGACCCGCCGCCGCAACCCCGGACCATTCGGCCAGGCCCTTCATGACCTCGGAGACATTCGGGGACACGTCTTGTTTCTCAACGAGCCAATCCACAGTAATAGAATGGAATATAGTCGGCGACACGTTTGAATCGGCCAGGATCACATCAACCTCGGAACACGGTCGCCACAAACGTCGCGCCGCCCGTCGTCGCCGCGGAGGTTGCGCAGTTACGCGAACAGATCCCGATTTCAGGGCTTCAATGCGATGCGTTTTGAGCCACCAAGGTAACCCGTGACGCAGCTTGAAGCAGGAGATAGATGGGCTCTTCTATGTCGGAGTCGGGATCGGTCGCAGAGGGATCCGTCTGGGGCAGCGATTCACCCCGTTCGAGGTTGAGTTCGGCCATGTCGACCAGAGCACTCGACAGCAATCGACGCGCTTCCTCCAGGTCAGGCCCGCAACTGATCACGCCCGGAAAATCCAGCACTTCCGCATGAACACCGTCATCAAGGAACTTGTACATCGCCTTGTAGACCAACATCGGCGATAGCTACGATACCACAGGAATCGGTAGATGGCGAAGCAAGACTCCGTTCGCGCCGTTCGCGCTCCGATGCGGTGACGCACAGGAACCGCCGAGCCGGGCCGCGGTCAGCTTGCGAATGCGGGGAGCAGGTTCTCGTAGACGGCCATTACTTCGCCCTCGCGCTCGTCGGGATCGGCTACCTTCAGGAACGAGGCCTGGGTCGGGTCGGCGCCGGCCAGGTCGGCGTGGCTGGCGAACGCCGGCTGGTCGGAGCCGTGCCACACCACCTCGCCGGCGCGCAGCACCACGAGCTCGCCGGGGTAGCGGCGCACCAGGCGTTCGCGCTCGGCGCGGTAGAACAGGGCCTGCTCGCAGGCGCTGCGCCGGATGGCGGCGACGATTGCCGGCGGATCCTGTTGGTCGGAGTCGAACGCCGCCAGCGGTGCCCGCACGTCGCTTTGGAAATCGATCTGGCGGAGGTCGACGGTGCCGTAGCCGCGCTCGGCGGCTACCAGCAGGTGGTTGCGGTCGCGGCGGAACGGCGGCGTCGGCCAGTCGGCGGCGGGATCGTGCCCCATGAGGTGGACGGCGCATGCGTCGGTGGCGGTGGTCTGGTCGCCCGCGATCAGGGCGTCGGGCACCACCGGACGTCCGCCCCACTCTGATCCCTGTTGGCCGATCAGCCCGTCGATAATGTTGAGACAGGGATTGGTGATCATGGCCAGGTCGGGCAGCACGTACGAGAGCCGGATGGCGTGGTGGAAGTAGTGCCGGATGCGTCCCTCGGGACGGTTCGGCGGCGGCAGCCCGAACAGGTTCTTCATGCACAGGGTGACGCCCATGAACAGGTGGTTTTTCATCTTGGCGACCGACACGAACTCGTCCGCCTCCCCGATGCAGGAGGTGAGCAGATAGCGGTCGAACATGTTGCCGCCGCCTGGCACCTCGTAAACGCGCAGCGGCGGCGATCCGGCGTCGATCAGTTCCACGCCGAACTCGCGCAACACGGGCGCCGACTCGTAGTCGGCCGGGACCGTCTTGTCCGGCGTGTGCACGCAGGTGTCGGTGGCGACCAGGGTTGCGCTCGTGCGTGCGCGCAGCAACCGCAACACCGCGCGTATCACGTCCTCGTCGACCAGCTCCTGGCGCCGGCCGGCGAAGCGGGCGGTGTCCGGCTGCGTCATGTTGAACTTGATCACGATGCGCCGGGCCCGCTCCAGGCGCTCCCAGCTCCGCGCGAGCGGGGCGGTTATCCGCTCCAGGGTACGATAGATGTCTTCGGCAGAGGCGCGGTGGTCGCAGCGCGCCGCGCGCACCGTGTAGTTGCAGTTCATTATGGCTTTATCCTCAAGGCGCAGAATGGCACGCGGCAGCCGGGAACTCAATAACTCAATCGCCCGTAAGCGCACGATTGCGGCTACGATGGCGGAGGAGTCGGTGGATGGCGACGACAGAACCCGCACCGGAGTTGGATTTCTACGATCCGGCGTTTCTGGCCGATCCGTACCCAGCGCTGGGCCGGGTGCGGGAGGCGACGCCGGTATTCCGCAACGAAGCGACCGGGCAGTGGATGCTGACGCGCTTCGCCGACGTGAACGAGACGTTGCGCGACCGCCGCCTGGGCCGCATCTACCACCACCGGTATACCCATGCCGACCTGGGGCAGCCGGAGCCCGATCCGCGCTGGGGATCGTTCCACCAGCATGAGCGCTGGTCGCTGCTCAGCCTGGAGCCGCCCGACCACACCCGCATCCGCAAGCTGGTGTCCAAGGTGTTCACCTCCCGCTCGGTGACCCGGATCGGTGCGGTGATTGCCGAGCTGTCGCGGGAGTTGATCGACCGCTGCCGGGACATGGGCACGTTCGACCTGCTCGCCGACTACGCGCAGCGCTACTCGGTGGCGGTGGTCGGCGAGGTGCTGGGCGTGCCGCGCGCCGACACGCAGCGCCTGCTGGACTGGTCGCACGCCATCGTCAAGATGTACGAGTTGTCTGCGTCCGACGACGTGAAGACGCGGGCCAACGCGGCTGCCGGCGAGTTCATCGACTACACGCGGGAGCTGATCGCGGACAAGCGGCGCTCACCCGACGAGCGGCTGGTCTCGCAGCTCGCGCAGGTTACCGAGGATGGCGAGCGGCTCAGCGACGACGAGATCGTGTCCACCACGATGGTGCTGCTGGAGGCCGGCCACGAGGCCACGGTCAACACGATGGGCAACGGCATGAAGGCGCTGCTGGAACACCGCGACCAGTGGCGGCGCCTCGTCGCCGACGAAGTTGACGCGGCCACGGCTGTCGAGGAACTGTTGCGCTGGGACTCGCCGCTGCAGATGTTCGACCGCTGGGTGCTGGAGCCGGGCGTGGAGATTGCCGGCCAACCGCTGGTCGTGGGCGACCGGGTGGCGATGCTGTTCGGCTCGGCGCAGCGCGACCCGCGCCGATTCGACCACCCGGACCGCTTCGACGTGGCGCGCGGCGACCCCACCCACATCGGCTTCGGCGGCGGCATCCACTTCTGCGTCGGCGCCCCCCTCGCCCGCCACGAACTCGCCATCGCCCTCGCCGATCTGGCAACCAACTTCGCCAACGTCGAGTTGGCCGCCGAACCCGTCTACCACCCCACCTTCGTAATCCGCGGCCTCACCGAACTCCGCCTCACTGCGCGCTGACCCCCAGTCAGCGCCACGCTACAACCTTGTTGCCAACCGATCTGTTGTCAGCTGATCCCGCTGATCCGCTGATCAGGACTGCTTGACGCTCGACGATTGGTTGTAGGGCCTCTGACGATGCCGCCGGCCAATGCGCGGGCACAACGCCAGTTAGCGTAGAGCAAGCCAGCTCGGCGGCTGGCATATAGCGCCGCTCGGCTGAGTCCGGTGCTCCGGCGGCGTCATGGCGCGGCCCGAAGTGGGGCGCGCCATGACGCAGGGTCAGCCGTGGTCGAGGGCGCGTTCGCCGTGGAAGGTCAGGTCGAGGCCCGCTTCCAGTTCGTCGGATTCCGGCTTCAGGCGCTTCACGGCACCGAGCACCTTGAGGATGAGCCAGGTCATGCCGAATGCGTACGCCATGCTGATCGCGGTGGCGGCCAGGTTGGCGAAGAACAGGCCCACGCCGCCGTACACCAGGCCCGCGTGGCCGGTTTCCGGGGTCGCGAACATGCCGGTCAGGATGGAACCGAGGATACCGCCGACGCCGTGCACGGCCCACACGTCCAGCGCGTCGTCCCACCCCATCTTCTCCTTGAACAGCACCGCGCCGTAGCACACCGCGCCGGCCAGCACGCCGATCAGCGCCGCCCAGCCGGGGGTCACGAAGCCGGCGGCCGGGGTGATGGCGATCAGGCCGGCGATCGCGCCGGTAAGCGCGCCGATGATGCTCGGCTTGCCCTTGTGGCGCCACGACAGCAGCATCCAGGTGACCATCGCGGTGGACGCGGAGATGTCGGTGTTGATGAAGGCGATCGAGGCAATTTCGTTGGGCGACAACGCGCTGCCGCCGTTGAAGCCGAACCAGCCGAACCACAGCAGCGCGGCGCCCAGCGCCACGAAGCGGATGTCGTGCGGGGGCGTGTGGGTGTGGCGCGCTCCGAGCACGGAGACGGTGGCCAGCGCGGCCATGCCGGCCGAGATGTGCACCACCGTACCGCCGGCGAAGTCGAGCGCACCCAGCTTGGCCAACAGCCCGCCGCCCCATACCCAGTGCGCCAGCACCGAGTACACCAGCACGCTCCAGATGCAGATGAAGATCAGGTAACCGCTGAACCGGAAGCGGTCCACGAAGGCGCCGGTTATCAGCGCGGGGGTGATGACCGCGAACATCATCTGGAACAAGAAGAAGGTCCAGGTCGGGATCGTGGTCCCCTCGAACACCTCGTCGACCGGAATACGGAACAGCCAGTACTTGAGGTCGCCGATGATGCCGCCGACGGTATCGCCGAAGGCCAGCGAGAAGCCGATCACGATCCACACCACGCTCACCAGGCCCAGCGCGATCAGGTTCTGCGCCATGATGGTAAGCGTGTTGTGGCGGCCGACCAGCCCGCCGTAGAAAAACGCGAGGCCCGGCGTCATCAGAAAGACGAGCGCCGAGCAGACAAGAACGAATCCGGTATCGACGAGGTTCATGACTTCTCCTGGACAGTTGCCCGGGCCGAACGGGTCGGCACACCGGTAACTTATTGCTTATGATCGAGTAGCGTCCTGCTGGGCAACCAATCGGGACGTTCTGGAACGCGCTGCGCGACCGCGCGCGTTGCCGCTTAAGCTATTGAAACAGCGCGTGCGAGTCCATCCCCGACCGGAGCTGAGAATGAATGAACAAACCATGCCCCCGTTCCACGATGCCGAACCTTGGCGCCCGCTGCCGTTTACGTCCGGGCGGGAGGCAAGCTGGTCGCGCGACGGCTTGAACCGCGACTGGCGCGACATCGGCGCCGGCGGCGAGATGCTGCTCGCGGACATTCACGGATGCGGATTTATCACCCGGCTCTGGTTCGCCATCGACACCGGTGTCGCGGCGTCACGCGAACATCACCTGAAGGTCGCCGACCCGCTGCTGCTGCGCAAGACCGTGCTGCGCATCTACTGGGACGGCGCCGATTTTCCGAGCGTGGACGTGCCGGTCGGCGATTTCTTCGCGATCGGGCACGGCGCGATGCGCAGCTTCAGCAGCGCCCTGGTCGAGATCAGCGCACACCCGGGCGACGCACGAGGCTCGCTCATCTCCTGGTTCCGGATGCCGTTCCTGAAGCGGGCACGAGTCGTATTGCGCAACGAGGGTGAGCTGGCCCTGCGCGCGTTCTGGCACGTGGATTACCAGCGCTGGGAGCGCCTGCCGGCGGACCTGTACCATTTCCACGCGAGCTGGCGCTGCGAGATGCCGTGCCCACCGACGCCGCTCGAACCGGACGGCAAGGAAGGCCCCAACCTGAGCGGCGTCAACAACTACGTGATCCTGGACGCCGCCGGCGAGGGCACCTACTTCGGCTGCCACCTGAGCGTGGACAACCACGCCGGCGGCTGGTGGGGCGAGGGCGACGACATGGTGTTTGTCGACGGTGAACCGTTCCCGGGCTCCCTGCACGGCACCGGCCAGGAGGAGTACTTCGGCCAGGGCTGGGGGATGCAGGACGTGCAGTACCCCTTCTTCGGCACCTCGTTGTACAACCGCGGCCACCGCGACTGGGAAGGCCGCTGGTCGATGTACCGCTGGCACGTGCCCGACCCCATCCCATTCCGGCGCAGCATCCGCGTCACCCTGGAACACGGCCACAACAACCACCGCGCCGACGACTACTCGTCCACCGCCTACTGGTACCAGCGGGGACCGCAGCCGGTCGCCGCCCTCCCCGCCGTCGCAGACCGCCTGCCGCGTGGCGGGTAATATGACGGCGACATGTATGACCTGAGCGGAAAGATCGCGGTCGTGACCGGCGCCCGCCGCGGCATCGGCCTGCACATCGCACGGGCGTTCGCGGGGGCGGGGGGGAAAGGGTGCCGGTGGGGCCCGGCCCCAGCCGCGGCATCGGCCTGCACATCGCACGAGCGTTCGCGGCGGCGGGGGCGCGCGTGGCGGTTACGGGCCGTTCGCCAGCGCGCCTGGAACCGGCCGTGGCGACCATCGACGGCGAATGCCTGCCGGTGGTGTGCGACCAGGCCGACCCGCGTGCCGTGGAAGCGCTCGCCCGCACCGTCGAGGATACGTGGGGCGCGCCGGACATCCTGGTGAACAACGCCGGCGGCGGCGGCGGCGGTCCGGTGCCGACCATGTCGCTGGAGGCGTGGCAGCGGGTGATCGCCACCAACCTGACCGGCGTGTTCTACACCACGCGCTGCTTCCTGCCCGGCATGCTGCGCAACGAACGCGGCGACATCTTCATTATCAGTTCCATGAATGGCAAGAAGGCCGATCCCGGCAGCGCCGCCTACTCGGCCAGCAAGTTCGGCCTGCACGGCTTCGCCCAAGCGCTGCTGTACGACGTGCGCCGCTCCAACATCCGGGTGATGGTGATAAACCCCAGCCAGACCGACACCGGCGAGGACACCAGCCCGCCGCACGGCCCGGGCATCTTCATGCACGCCGCCGACATCGCCGCCACCATCGTCCACCTCGCCCGCCTCCCCGGCCGCACCCTGGTCCGCGACCTCGACATCTGGGGCACCAACCCCTTCCCAGCGTAACATTTTGCAGCCTGATATGGGATAATGCATGAAAGCCGCTCGACCTAGGAGAACGACGAGTGTTGAAAGCGTTGAACCTCAGTAATTTCAAGGCATGGAAGAAATTGAAGATGCCGCTTGGCAGGATCACCGGCATCTTCGGCACGAACAGCTCTGGCAAGAGCAGTGTGCTTCAGTTCCTGCTCTTGCTGAAACAGACCAAGAATGCGACCGATCGTGGCCTTGTCTTGGATTTCGGCGGTCCGGGAGAACTAGTGAACATGGGAGGTTACCGAGATGTCGTCAATGGAGGAGACAGGGACCTCGACATCGAGTGGACGCTGAAGTGGAGATTGTCTGATGAACTCAGGATTCGTGACCCACTAGGCCGGCGTACGGATGTGCTTATGAGGGGCCGCAACCTGCAAACGAGCTGCTGCATCGGAACAAAGGGTCCGAATCTCATCACACGTAGCGTCAAGTACGAGTTTGCCAACACCAAGTTCTTCATTGAGTCAAGAGGCGAACGAGCTTCAGAGTTTGTTCTGCAATCGAGCGGCGTTCATGAGACTCATTTCATTCGGAATCAGGGACGCAAGTGGGCGCTTCCTGGACCAGTAAAAACACACCTTTTTCCCGACCAAGCGCAAACCTACTTCCAGAACACCAGCTTCCTAAGTGAGTTTGAAGCCGAATATGAAGATCTGATTGACAGTGTATTCTATCTCGGACCGCTCCGCGAATTCCCTCAGCGGGAATACCGATGGTCAGGAGCACGTCCCGTCGATGTCGGCCCACGCGGGGAGCACAGCGTAGATGCGATTCTTGCGGCTACATCGCGCAACGATAGAATGAATCTTAGGCCCGGATGGAAGCTCAAGACGTTTCAGGAAATGATTGCGTACTGGTTACAAGAGCTCGATTTGATTCATTCGTTTGAGATTAGAGAAATCGCACAGGGTTCTAGCCTCTATCATGCTCGTGTAAGAGCGAATAGGTCGAGTCCCGAAACGATGTTGACGGATGTAGGGTTTGGCGTCTCACAGGTTCTCCCGGTGCTCGTCCTATTGTACTATGTACCAGAGGGCTCGATCGTTCTGATGGAGCAGCCGGAAATCCACCTGCATCCATCGGTGCAACGCGGACTGGCGGACGTGATGCTGGCTGTTGCTAAACGACGAGACATACAGATTATCGTGGAGAGCCATAGTGAGCATCTCCTGCGGCGCTTCCAGAGACGCGCCGCTGAGGGAAAGGCCGATTCCTCTGACCTGAAGCTCTACTTCGTGCGCAATGATCATGGAATAGCAACGCTCAATGACTTGGCTCTCAATGAGTTTGGCGAGATCACGAATTGGCCCCCCAAGTTCTTCGGGGATGAAGTAGGTGAGATCGCCGCGATCAGTAAAGCATCGCTCGATAGACGAATTGAAGCATCACAGTGACTGATTTCGTGGTAGACACTAACGTCGCAATAGTGGCGAATGGACGTAATACACATGCGGATCTGGTCTGTCGCCGGCAATGTGTCGAGATGCTCGAAGACCTTTGTAAGAGCCATGCTGTCGTTCTGGACGACAGATACCGCATTCTTGGGGAATACCGGGGACACCTTAACTTCTCGGGCGCTCCTGGCATGGGAGATGTTTTCTTCAAGCACGTGTTGAACCACATGCATGACGGCAAGTCGGTGCGTATCGTCCCAATTACACCTTGCACGGATGAGTGCCGCGGATTTACGGAGTTGCCAAAGAACAGGCTCGATCCATCGGATCGAAAGTTCCTCGCCGTGGCCGTAGTAGCTCAAGCCGAGATACTGAACGCCACGGACAGCGACTGGAGCGAGCGAGAGGCATTGACAAGCGACTTGGGAGTAAGTGTTCGCCAACTGTGCCCTCGGTTTGCCACTAAGCAGGCGTCAGGGGGATGACTGGCGTGGCGTTCGCCACTCGCGTCTGGAAATATCCTCGTACGCTTTACTGGCCGTACTCACCCGCACATCCCGGCGTCCATGATGATAGAGTCGACGCCGTACGATTCGCGGGACGCCCCATTGTTGTTACCGAGAAGCTGGACGGAAGCAACACGCTGCTGCATCGGGGGAAGGTGTATACGCGCAGCGTGTCGGCTCCGGCGTCGGCGAAGTGGCTGGGCATGGTGAGAAAACATCATGCGTGGAAAGTCACGGAACCAGATGTCTTTCTCTACGGGGAGGAGATTTACGGCGTACACAGCATCGAGTATGAGCCGGTGCCGGAAGACCGGACATACTATGCATTCGCGTTGCGATTCGGCGATGGATCATTCGGTTCGTTCCGGGAGACGGTGGACTATGCGCGGGTGCGCGACATCCCGGTGGTGCCGGTGCTGTTCGAGGGGACGTTCGACTCGGTGAGGGAGGTTTGCGACTTCGTCAGCGAAGCGCACGGCCGGCCGTCAGCGCTCGGCGGGGAGCGGGAGGGCGTAGTGCTGCGCCTTGCCGCGGGGTTCCCGGCGGCGGAGTTCCCACGCAACGTCTGCAAGAGCGTACGCGTGGGGCACGTGCAATCGGACGAACATTGGTCGAAGCGCTGGCGGCCGTGCCGAATCGCGCGCCGTTGACCCGGCCCCCCGGCCGCGGCAAGGGCCGGGCAGAGCGGGTCAGATGCCGAGGTCGTACTGCTCGTAGTCGGTGAGGACGGCTTCGCGGTTGGCCTTGTTCCAGTGGTTGGCGGCGGCCTCGGCGGCGAGCGGCCGGTAATCGAAGCGCGGCTCGTCCGGGAAGCGCTGGCGGCGGGCGTCGATGCCCAGTGCGATGACCCGGGCGCGGCGGTGGATGCGCTCGTCATCGTACGCCTCCGGCTGTTCGCCCACGACGCCGGCGACGCTGGCGCGGCGGTGGAAGCCGAAGGTCAGCGACACGCGGCGGCGGTCGGAACGGTTGGCGAAGGCGCCGTGCAGGATCTGGCGATTGACCAGCGCGACGTCGCCGGGCGCGCACACCATCGGCACGGCGCCGGGCAGCCGGTCGGAGCCGCCGTTGGCCGCCACGCGCGCCTTGATGTCGACCTTGCCGCTGCAGTGTGAGCCGGGGATCAGCCACAGCCCGTTCTCGGCGGTGGTGGGATAGAGCTGGGCCATGAAGTTGAAGCCGTGCGTGCCGGCGTCCAGCTCCGGGGTGTCCCAGTGGGTGGTGCCGTCCTGGTGCCAGGCGGTGGACGGCCCGAGGCCCGCCTCCTTGATCCACAGCGCCTCGCGGAACGGCACGAAGTCGGGGCCATTGATGTGAGCGGCTACCGCGAGCAGCCGCGGGTGTCCGTACAGGCGCAGGAAGCTGTCCATGAACTGGAGCGCGCCAACCACGTTGACAAGCACCTCTTCCGGGGCGTCGTCCGGGGCAGCGTATTCGGTCATCCTGGCCTGGTAGCGGCCGCGCGCCGCGCCGGTGCCGCCGAACGGGTCGCCGAGCGGCTTGCCGAACGTGAATCGTCTCTTCTGTCCCGGCCCCGGTGAAAGCGCCGGGCGGCCCGCCGCGTCGGTGGTCGCCGTGCTGGAGGTGGGCGCCCGTTCCAGGAACCGGTCGAAGTCGGCGACCAGGTCGGCCACCTCCGCGTCGCCGAACACCCCCTCGAAGATGTAGAACCCGGTACGCCAGTAGGCGGCGTCAATGTGCGGCGCCAGCGCGCCTTCCGCCGTGAACTCCAGCGGCCCGCGATTGCCCAGCGCGGCGGCTCGCCGCACTCCCTCCGCAATGTATGCGTCACCCATAGCGGTCACATCATAACAGCACATGCCATGTGGCGCCCGAAGCGCCCGCCGCCGGTCTCACGAGCAAGCGATGGCGTGCAACGGGATGATGGACAGGCCGCAGTCCTCCTTGCCGATGGAGTAGACCACGTACAGGTTGCCGTCGTGTTCGTGGGCGTAGGGGTAGGACCATTGCGGCGACTTGGCGCGCCCCGGCAGGCGCAGGTCGGGGCTGGCGCCGTGGCGGATGCGCCACACCCGGGAAAAGAAGCGCGCGCCCGGTTTGGCGACGGCCAGCACCAGGGTATGGCGGTCGGGACCGGCGTTGCACACCAGGAACGCCTGCCCCGTGGAAAGGTGGCCGGCGTACGGTTTGCTGGCGGTCATCGGCAGGTTGGCGGGCGCCAGCGGCGTCCAGGTGCGTCCGCCGTCCGCACTGTCGGACACCAGCGCCACCTGCTCGGCAATGCCCGGCAAACTGCCGGCGGTGTACCGGACGATGGCTGTGCACTGGTACGAACCAACTGACCGGCTGGCCGCCCCTGAGTTCCGACGCTCGTGGCCTCCCGCGTCACCCTCCGGCCAGGCCAGCACACTGGTCTCGGCGAAGCGCATGTCGCACCCCGCCGGACGCGGGATCTCGGCCCGTTCCCAGGCCAGCGGCGCCTCCTCGCTGGTGGCCACCACCGGGTTTTGGCGGCCGGTGAGGCCGCCCATGATCCAGCGCCCGTCCGGGAGCCGCGTCGGCGCGTCCATCGGCCAGAAGTCGTGTGCCACCGCCTCCGCGGCCAGCTCCCAATGCCCGCTACCCTGGTCGAGACGGAACGCGTCCGTCACCAGGCCGGGAAAGGTACTGTCCGCGTCGGCGGCGTCGTGCGGGCGCCCGAAGCGCGGCACCAGCGACCACAGCACCCCGTCCTGCACGTGGAACACGCCGTGGCTGCGCGCCTCCCTGCCGCCGAGGTTGGGGCCGATCACCTCGACCGGCCCCCAACGCCGGGCGCCGTCACGGCCAGGCCCGCGCCGCCCGTACTCCCGCTCCAGCAGGCTGTTCTCGTCCACCGGGCTGCTGCCCCAGCTCACGTGCCAGGTGCCGGCGTGGTGCACGATGGCAGCGCCGTGCAGGAAGCCGTCGCCCGCCGCACCGCGGTGCACCACCACGTGGGTCACCTCGTCGAGCAGCGGGATGCGGCTCACTGCGGGGAAGACGCCCCCACCCCACAACCGTCGCGGTTCGGTCAGCGCATCGCCTTCCACAGGGCGTTCTTCTGGTCGGTAATCGCCTGACCGCCGCTGGCGTACCACTCTTCGACGTAGGCGTCCCACTCGGCGTCCAGGTCGATGTCGGCCTCGATCTGCATCTTCAGCAGGCGGCTGCCCTCCAGGCCGCCGAGGCCGGCGCGGAACTCGCCCTCCGCCTCGACGCGGTCCTCGATGACCGGCCGCTGTACGTAATCGACGTAGGCGGAGCGGTTCTCGAACACCAGCGGGCTGGTCACCATCATGTTGTCGCGGCGGAAGAACCACGAAAAGATGTAGTTGCCGGCCGCCGCCTGGTCCTCGGCGGTGTCGATCATCGAGACGATGCGATTGTCGCCCTCCTCCCAGTGCACGCCCGGCAGGCCGAACGCGGCCAGCGCCGCGCCTTCGTCGGTCGCCAGGTAGTCGATCAGCTGGATAGCTTTCTCCGGGTGCTCGGCGTGCGAGAATATGATCAGCCCCGGCGAGTAACCTTTCACGCCCTGGCCCGGCATGCGCCGCCGTCCCTGCGGATCGGGCGCCGGCGGTATGAAACTTACCTCCGCGTGCGGCACGCCGCGCTTGAACTCCGTCCACCACTGCGAGTAGCCCTCGTCCAGGTGGGTGTTCCACCACCACAGCGTGCCGTAGGTGTCCTGGCGCTGCTTGTCCAGCCACTGCGGGCGCGTCATGATCGGGAACTCGGGGTCGACCAGGCCCTCCTCGAACAGCCGGCGGAAGTAGCGGATCGCCTCCTTGGTGCCCGGATGCACGGCCCACCACACCAGCTCGCCGTCCACCTCGTCCCAGTGGCTGAGCAGGACGCCGTGGCCGCCGAGGATGTACTCGATCATGCTGCGCCGCCCCTTGGCGGGATAGCCGCCCGACAGGCCGTAGGTGTCCGCCTTGCCGTCGCCGTCCGGGTCGTCGTGGGTAAACGCCCGCACCACCTCGTAGTACTCGTCCAGATCCTGCGGCACCGACAGCCCGAGCGTGTCGAGCCAGTCCTGGCGGATGGTGTAGCCCCATTCGAAGCCCCACGAGTTGAACCGCGCGTTGATGCTGTAGGTATCGCCGTCGGGCCCGAACGGCCGGTACCACTGCTCCTTGAACGGACGCGCCTTGAGCACGTTGGGGCCATGCTCGGCAAGCAGCGCGTCCAGGCCGATAATCACCTCATCCTCGGCCAGCTCCATGATCTCGCGCTGGGCATCGGCGAACCACGCCTCCAGCAAGTCCGGGTAATCGCCGGACGCCAGGATGGTCTGGGTGGTCTGCCGGTACTCGCCGGGCGACTTGGGCTCCCAGTTGAACTTGGCGCCCACCGCCTTCTCCAGCTCGCCCTGCACCAGGTTGCCCTCCTGGTAGGTGCCGAGCATGCGCGAAATGATGTGCACCTCCGGCACCTCACCCGTGGCAGCCTCGCCTTCGCCGGCGGCAATCGCCAGCCCCGCCGGCGCCACAAGCAGCGCCGTCACGAACAACAGTTGTGCGTATCGCATCACAACCTCCTTGAATCGGAATCGAGTGCGGCCTCCGGCGCCCCTGCACCGGAGCTCTCTCAGCTCTTGCAGCACTATTCAACCCTTCACGGCACCGATCATCACGCCCTTGGCGAAGTGTTTCTGCAGGAACGGGTAGATCAGCATCACCGGCAGCGTGCCCACCATCACGGTGGCCATCTTCACCGTGTCGGCCGTAACCGACCCCGCGGTCTGGTCGCCCGACGGCATGTCGAACTGGTCCTCTAGCTGCGTGATCAGCAGGCTGCGCAGGATTACCTGCAGCGTCCACTTTTCCTTGTTGGGCAGGTAGATGATGGCGGTAAAGAATTCGTTCCAGTAGCGCACGGCGTAGAACAGCCCCACCGAAGCCAGCGCCGGCAGCGACAGCGGCAGGACAATGCGGATCAGGATCACCAGGTCGTTGGCGCCGTCCATCCGCGCCGACTCCGGCAGGCTGTCGGGGATGTTTCTGAAGAACTTGATCATGATGAACACGTAGAACGGCCACACCAGCTGCGGCACGATCAGCGACCACAGCGAGTTGATCAGCCCGGTCTCGCGCACGATGACGTAGGTGGGGATGATGCCGCCGCTGAACAGGATGGTGAAATAGGTGAGCAGCGAAATCACCCGCACGCCGGGAATCCGGGTCGACAGCGGGTAGGCGTACAGCGAGGTCACGGCGATGCTGAGCAGCGTGCCGGCGATCACCACGAACGCGGTGTTGAGGTAGGAGCGCATGATCTCCGGGGTGCGCAGCACGAACCACACCGCCGCCAGCGTCGGTTCCTGCGGCCACAGGATGGCGCCCTTGCCGAGTACCGCCTGCGGATCGCTCAGTCCATACATGAACACATACCACATCGGGTACAGCATCACCACGCCGGTGACCGCCAGCAGCAGGTGATTCAGCGCCGTGCCCGGCTCCGGCAGCCGCAGCAGCCCGGCGCGCGCCGCGGCGCCCCTCAAAACACCCCCTCCTCGCCCACCTTGCGGATTGCCCAGTTGGCGGCCAGCACCATCGCCAGTCCCACCACCGACTTGAAGAAGCCGACCGTGGCGCCGATGCTGTACTGCCCCTCCTGGAACGCCGCCCGGTAGGTGTAGGTGTCCAGGATCTCGCTGACGTCGTAGACCACCGGATTCTGCAGGATGAAGATCTGCTCGAAGCCGGCATCGAGGATATTGCCGATGCGCAGGATGAAGATGATGACCACCACCGGCAGGATCGAGGGCAGGGTGATATACCAGATCTGCTGCAGCTTGCGCGCGCCGTCGATGGTGGCGGCCTCGTACAGGTCGGGGTCCACGCCAGCGAGAGCGGCCAGGAAGATGATGGTGCCCCAGCCCGCCTCCTTCCAGATGTCGGTGAGCACCAGGGTGCCGCGAAACGAGGCCGGATCCATGAGCATGTTGGGCGCCAGGCCGATGGTGTCGCGCAGCAGGTTGGTGATGACGCCGGTCTGCGGCGCCAGGAACACCACCGCCAGGTGCCCGATCACCACCCAGGACAGGAAGTGCGGCAGGTAGAGCACGGTCTGCACGCCGCGCTTGTACCAGTTGGCCCGCACCTCGTTGAGCATCAGCGCCAGCACGATCGGCACCGGGAACACGAACACCAGCTTGAGCAGGCTGATCACCACGGTGTTGGTGATGATCAACTCGAAGAACGGCGAGTTGAAGAAGCGCTCGAAATTCTCGAACCCCACCCACGGGCTGCGCCAGATGCCGCGCGACAGGCGGAAGTTCTTGAACGCGATGGTGAGCCCGTACATCGGCAGGTAGCGGTAGATCAGCAGCACCACCGCGCCGGGCACCAGCATCAGGTACAGGTAGCGATGGGTGATCAGCGGCGCGTACCACGCCCGCGGCCGGGTGGCCGAGGTTGGCAGGCGGGTGGCGGGGGCACTCATGGTCGGTCAGGTTTCGGGCAGTCGGGTCGCTCGGGCACCACGTCTCCTTCGCGTGGCACCCGATTATGGCGCATAATCCGCACCTGTCCAGCGCGCGGCCGCCAGCTGCGCGCCGCGGCGCGGGGAGGCAAGCCATGGAGAACAACGCGATACTGTGGGATCCCGGCGTGCCGTTGCCGTCGGGGGAGGAGATCGCGCCGCTCGCCAACGTGCGCGTAAGTACGGTAAAGCCGTACGATCCGTACGTGGACGGCTGCCAGTTTCATCACGGCGCGGCCATCTACGAGTACGGCGGCATCCTGTACGTGTCCTACGCGGTCAACAAGCGCAAGGAGAACACCGCCGGCGAGACGGTGCTGGTGCAGACCAGCACCGACCGTGGCGCGACCTGGAGCGCGCCGCAGGTCATGGCGCCGCCGCCGGCGGGCACCGGATACAGCCACGGCGAGTTCGTCGCGCAGGGCGGCACGCTGTGGGCGCTGCATGCGCAGTTCGGCGACAACCCGTTCCCGCCGCCGCCCGGGCGCACCTTCTACAACCGCTTCCGCGGCCTGCGCACGTGCGCCTGGACGCTGGACGAGGCGGCCGGCCGCTGGCAGCCGCACGGCGTGGTGGCCGACAACTTCTGGCCCTACCGGGTGCCGGAGCGGATGGCCAACGGCAACTGGATTACCACCGGCATGAACAAGGACTTCCTGGCCGCCATCGCCATCAGCGACGGCGACGACTTGCGGCGCTGGCGGGTAATCCACACTCCGCTCGGCGGGCTGATGGGCAACGAAGCGACCTGCTGGATCGCCGGCAGCCGCGTCTACCAGGTCATCCGCAACCAGGCGCCGTGGAACCCGCACGTCACCTACGCCATGCTCAGCGTCAGCGACGACTGCGGCGAAACCTGGAGCACGGCGGTGGAGACCAACCTGCCAATGACCATCTCCAAGCCGTACTGCGGGGTGCTGTCGACCGGCCACATCTACCTGGTGGGCAACTGCGTGTACGACCACGGCAACCGCCGCCGCTACCTCACCATCGCCCTCGGTGAGCCCGGCATGCGCATCTTCAACCGCATGTACCTGCTCCGCGACATCGAGCGCACCCCGTCGCCGCGCGGGCGCGCCGACATGGCCAGCCTGGCCTACCCGCACCTGATCGAATCGGAGGGCGACGTGTACGTGATTCACTCGGCGGGATCTTCGCCCAACATCAACAACATCGACCTGGCCGTGGTGCCGCTCGCGGAGCTGTTGGGATGAGCTGGCAGGTCGAGCGGCTGCAGCCGGAGGGCTTCGCGGAAGCGATCGACTTCATCAACTACGTGTTCAGCCAGACCTACGGGCCGCACGACTTCGAGACCCTGCTGCCGAAGCTGTACCGGCCCCACCCGGAGCTGGTGCGCTGCCACTGGGTGGTGCGCGAGCAAGGCGCCCTGCTGGCACTGGCCGGCGTCTACCCCATGACCTGGCAGGTGGGCGGCAGTGCGCTGCGGGTGGCCGGCATCGGCGCCGTGGCTAGCCATCCGCGCCACCGTGGCCGCGGCCTGATGCGCGCCGTGGTCGGGCACGCCGTCGCCGAAGCGCGGGCGGACGGCTACGACCTGTCCTGGCTGGACGGCCTCGGCCACCGCTACCGTCACTTCGGCTACGAGCGCGCCGGTGCGGAAATCAGCTTCCAGGTCACCGAACGCGATTTCGCCGGCGCCGGCGTCGACGCGGGCGGGCTGCGGCTCCGGCGGCTGCAGGATGGCGATTCTCTGCTGGAGGAGGCGGCCCGGCAGCACGCCGGCCAGCGCGTGCACTGGCAGCGCCCGCCGGCGGAGCTGCCGCGTATCTGCGCAAGCTGGGGCGGCGCCCTGTATGCCGCGCTGGACGGAACCGAGGTGGCCGGCTGCCTGGTGGCGGGCCGCGACCGGAGCGCCGTCACCGAACTGGTCGCCGTGGACGCCGCCACCGCGGTGCGGGTCGCCGCCGCCTGGCGTGCCGACCGCGGTTTACCGCAGATACGGGTGGCGGTATCGCCCTGGCAGCGAGCCCTGGCCCGCCGGCTCGGCGCGTTGGCCGACTCCACCCGCGTGCAGTGCTGCGGCAACTGGCAGGTATTCGACTGGCCCGCCGTGCTCGCCGCGCTCCTGGCCGAACGGGCGCGCTCCGAGGCCCTGCCCGCCGGCGAGGCGTTGGTCGAGATCGCCGGCGCCGGCTGCCTGCGGCTGTGGGTGGACGGCGCGTCGGCCGGCTGTGAGCCAACGAGCGCCGACCCGCAGGTTCGGCTCACCGCCCCGGACGCCCTGCGCGCCTTCGGCCGAGCCCCCCCCCGCAGGTTCGGCTCACCGCCGCGGACCCCCTGCGCGCTTTCGGCGGACCGCTGCCCGGCGCCGTCCCCGCGCCCGGCGCCGTCCCCGCCGCCCTCGGCTCCTGGTGCCCCCTCCCCTTCCACATCCCCTCCGCCGACCGCCTCTGAGCGCCGCGCTGTCGCGCTGTGCCCGAAGTTGGTCGGCCCACTCAATGGGCTGCGCCGCTGCGCCTTGTTCCGGCCTCCCTCCCGTCATGCTATAAAGTTCCCATGGACCTCCTGGTCAAGAATGTACCCCCGGAACTCCACGAACGCCTGCGTCGCCACGCGCGCGCGAGCAGGCAATCAATAAGCGAGGTGGTCCTGGACGCGGTGGAACGCGAGCTCGCGCGCAAGGAATGGCAGCAACGGTTCGCCGGACGCCCGGCTACGAAGTTTGTCGTCTCGGCAGCACAAATGCTGGAACTGGAGCGACTCGGACGCGACAAGCAACTGGGGTGATCCGCTCAGCGTTCGTGGCTGCCGCCGCGGCGGCGCCGCCATCTGGAGAGGGTGTCGCCGGGGGCACCCGGTTACGGGTCAAGTCTACTTCAGGCGCTGGCGCATGCTATGGCGTGAGGGTGAGGGGGGCGCGGAGGGCGGAGATTTCTTCCTGCAGGGTGGCGGCGAGTTGGTCCAGGGGGATGAGGCGGCGGTCCCGGTTGCCGCGGTGGGACAGTTCGGCGCCGCCGGCGGCCAGGGAGCGCTCGCCGATCACCACGCGCAGCGGCAGGCCGCGCAGGTCGGCGTCGTTGAACTTGACGCCGGCGCTCAGGTCGCGGCGGTCGTCGTACAGCACCTCGATGCCGGCTGCCGCCAGGTCGGCGAACACCTGCTCGGCCGCCTGCCAGGTCTCTTCCTTGCGCGCGAGGGCGACCAGGGCGACCTGGTAGGGGGCCACCGACACCGGCAGCTTCAGGCCGTATTCGTCGCGGTGCTCCTCGGCCACGCACGCCAGCAAGCGCTCCAGGCCGATGCCGTAGGATCCCATGACGATCGGATGGGCGGCACCGGCCTCGTCGGTGAAGCGCGCCTCCAGCGCTTCGGCGTAGCGGGTGCCGAGTTGGAAGATGTTGCCCACCTCCACACCGCGGGCGAGCTGCAGCGGGTTGCCGCAAGCGACGCACGGAGCGCCATCGAAGGCGGCGGCCACCGGGCCCACCGCGGTCGGCTGGTAGTCGCGCCCGCAGCACACGTTGCGTAGATGGTAGTCGGTGCGGTTGGCGCCCATCGCCAGGTTGGTGCCCTCCGCCACCGAGCGGTCTACCACGAAGATTGCCGCTCGCGGATCGATGCCCACCGGCGACGCGAACCCCGGCACCATGCCGGTGGCGCCGATCTCGTCCTCGTGGGCGGGACGCAGTTCTCCTAACCCGGCCAGGCGCTGCACCTGGACCTGGTTCGCCTCCAGGTCCCCCCGTACGATCGCCGCCACCACGGTGGGCTGTGCGCCGCCGGCCGCCTCCGGACCAGCCGCGGTGGCGTAGAACACCATCTTGGCCGTCTGTTGAGGTGCGATGCCGAGGTATGCGGCCAGGTCGTCGATGGTAGCCGTACCGGGGGTGTGCACCTCGGCCAGCGGTTCCGGCTCGCCGGCGGCGGGCTGCAGGGCAAACTCCGCCACGTCGCGGTTGGCGGCGTAACCGCACTGCGCGCACAGCGCCAGGCTGTCTTCGCCGGCCGCGGTGAGGTACATGAACTCGTGGGCAACCGCGCCGCCCATCATGCCGGTGTCGCTGCGCACCGCGGTCAATGGCACGCCGACCCGCCGCCCGATGCGCCCGTAGGCCTCGTAGTGGGCGCGGTACTGGCCCTCCAGCCCGGCTTGATCGCGGTCCAGCGAGTAGGCGTCCTTCATGCGGAACTCGCGCACCCGGATCAGCCCGCCGCGCGGGCGCAACTCGTCGCGGAACTTGGTCTGCACCTGGTACACCAGCGCGGGAAGCTGCCGGTAGGAGGTGATCTCGGACGCGGCGTGGAATGCCACCGCCTCCTCGTGCGTCATGGCCAGCACCAGGTCGCGCTCGCGGCGGTCGCGGAACCGGGCCAGGATGGCGTCGATCTGGTGCCAGCGCCCGGTTGCCTGCCACAGGTCGGCGGGATGCACCACCGGCAGCGACAACTCCTGGCCGCCGATCCGGTCCATCTCCTCGCGCAGGATCTGCTCAATCTTGCGCAGCGCCCGCCAGCCGAGCGGCAGCAGCGAGAAGATGCCGGCCGCCAACTGGCGCACATAGCCCGCGCGCAGCAGCAGGGCGTGCGACTCCAGGTCCGCCTCGGCGGGCGTGTGGCGCAGCGTGCTGCCGAACAGACTCGAGACCCGCTGCCCGATTCGTTCAGTGCTCTGCATTCGGTTCGCCCAGGCGCCGCCGCGACGGGCGGCGTGCGCTCAGCCGGCGCCTACCGTTACCGCCAGTTCGGGGGCTTGCCGGCGCTTCGCGAGACGCTGCGTCCGCGCACGTTCGCGCCGCTCGATGATGCGTTGCTCGGTGATCGGCTCGTGCGGGAACCAGCGCTGGCCGCGCAGGTAGGGCACCAGCGCCGCGAACGCCTCCGGAGTGGCGGTGCGGAACAGTTGCTCGGCGGCGTAAGCGGCGACGTAGGCGTCGTCGTCGGCCAGTGCGTCCGCCAGCGCCGGAATACCGGCGCCGCCGGTCGGACCGATTCGAAACATCGCCTGCAGCACGTACTGGCGCAGTTGGCCGTCCGGCTCGCTCGCCAGCCGTTCCAGCAGCGCATGCTCCACCCCGTCAGCCGGCGTCGCAATGATCCCGGCCGCCGAGAGTGCGTGCCGGCGCACGTTGGGAGACGCGTCGCGCGCCGCCTCGAGCAGTTGCGGCAGCGCACCGGCGGGGGGGGGCCCCCCCTCCCCGCCCGCGGGGGCGGCGCCCCGGCGGCGGGCCGCCCGATCTCGCCGAGTGCGTAGGCGGCCCAGGAGCGGGTGTGCTCGCCGCCTGCGGTCAACCGTTCAGCGAGCGCCTCCACCGCCGTCCCGCCCATGGCGCCGAGCGCATGTGCCGCGATCGATACGTGCGTAACCGGATCGAATTCATAGAACGCGGCGTCCGTGGCAAGCAGCTCCAGGAGCGGCGCCTGCGCCGGTTCACCGATGGCGCCGAGCGCGTAGGCGGCGTTGAGGCGGACCGGTTCGTATTCGTCCCGCAGCGCCCGCACCAGCGCCGCGACCGTGCCCTCGGTGTCGGCCGCCTCCGCGCGCAGGAATCCCAACTCGTTGGCCGCCTGCAGCCGCCGCGCCGGCTCCGGGGACTCCAGCAGGCGAATCAGCTCGGCGGCGCTGCGCCGCTGCAGCCGGGCTCCGGCTCCGCGCAAGAAGCGGTCGTCCGCGCCGCGCATCCAGTTCCAGATGTAGGTCCACAGGATCTCGTGGTCGGGAATCGCGGTAACATCGGGCTGCTCCCAACTCGCCACCCGGTTGTCCCAGGTGGCGCCGTCCGGCTCTTCGGTGCGCATGAACACGAACTTCTGTCCGTAGCGGTGCTGCGCGGCGAGATTCTCGATTACCGAGTGGCCGACGTCGAAGTGCATGATCGACACCGCGCCGAGGCCGCACGCCAGCGGCAGCATGGTGCGGTGGATGTAGTGTTCGGGGAGGCCGTAAGAGCCGTCGCCGCGCGCCGCCAGGGTCAGGTTGGGGTCGGCGTCGCCCTGGCGGGCCAGGTTGTGCTGGTAGTGAGAGCGCGGCACGATGGCCGTCGGCCCCTGCTCGTCCGGGCATTCCTGCGGGTAGTAGAACAGGATCGCCCAGCGCGGCACCCGGTGGCGCGGCTTCTGGCCGCCGGCGTGGCCGTCCTTGTGAATGCCCATGATCAGCTTGCGCCCGTCGTCGACGGACACCTCCGGCTTGGCAAAGTTGGGATGGCAGTGCCGGTGCGGGAGCATCACGTAGCCAGGCCCGAGCAGGCTGGTCAACGCGCCGCGCACCTGCGGCGCATCCATGACCTGTTGCAGTTCCGGCACCACCGGCAGCACGTTGTTGAGCGGATTGTAGGCCCACTCCACGTCCGGACTGCGGATCTTGGAGAAGATGGCGTCGGTCTTCTCGAAGATGGCGCGGTGCACCGAATCGGGAAGCTCGGTCTGCACCTGCACGTAGCCATCCACGATGAACTGGCGAATCGCGGCATCGGACAACAGATGGTTATTCATGGCCCCATCAGCATACGAAAATCGTGTCCTCTCGCCCACCGCGCCCAGTCGTTGCGCGGCATCGGTAACCACCTTGCCCGGCTCGCCTTCTCGAGCCGGTCAGATCGGGCGGCGGGTGAGGCTGAAGCTCTGTGCGGTGGGGCCGCGGTCGGGCTGGGTGGCCAGGAACAGCGCCAGCGGCGCCACGTCCTCCGGCTCCTTGATCACCTCGCTGGCCGCGTACGGCGGCGGACCGTCCACCTGCATGTGGCCGCCGGTGAGCCGGGTGGCGACCGGGCCGGGAATCAGCTCATTCACGGTGATGTTGTGCTGCCACACCTCCTCGGCCAGGCAGCGGGTGAACATCCACATGCCCGCCTTGCCGACGTGGTAGGCGGAGCCGCTGGCGGTGGGGCGGTGGCCCATGCCCGATCCCACGTTGATCACGCGCCCGCCGCCCGACTCGATCATCAGCGGCAGCAGGGCGCGCGATACCAGGTAGGCGCTGATGCAGTTCACCGTCACGTCTTCGATCCACAGGTCGGGGTCGCTGTCCAGGATCGGGCTGCGCTCCAGCCCGCCGCCGGCGTTGTTGACCAGTATGTCCAGACGGCCGAATCCGGTGCGCACAACATCGGCCAACGCATCCACCTGGTCGCGCCGGATCAGGTCGGTCGGCGCCGTGGCCGCCCGGCGGCCCAGGCCGCGTATCTCCTCGGCGGCCGACTCCAACTCGGACGTACTGCGCGCCGCCAGCACCAGGTCCGCACCGTCCCGGGCGAATGCCAACGCCACGGCACGGCCGATACCGCGTCCGCTTCCGGTCACCACGGCAATCTTTCCCGACAGCTTCGGCATCGCCCAGTTCCTTGCCGTTCAGTGTCCGCGATCACCCCTTCCCCGGTCAATGTGGTCAGTGTGCAGAGGTTGACCCCTTTCCCCGGGCGCGGCGTTTCATTGCGGAATCACCACCCTCGAGACCGTACGCGGCTCGGGCCGGGAGGCATCATCATGAACCAGGTTGCGCGTGCGTACGTGGCCAGCTCGCTGCACCAGCTCGACCACGCGCGCAGGAATATCAACCACTGCTTCGATCAACTCGGCGCGGAGGATCTGTGGTGGACGCCGCGCGCCGGCAGCAATTCGATCGGGGTAATCATCCAGCACCTGATCGGCAATCTGCGCCAGTGGGCCATTTCGGGCATCGGCGGCGAGCCCGACGTACGGGACCGCCCGGCGGAATTTCGCGTCGAAGCCAGAGCGGACAAGACCAGTCTGCAAGCGCGATTCAACCGCGTGCTCGACCGGGTCGCGGCGGTATACGCCGAGGTCGACGACGCCGCGATCCTCGACGGCAGGCGGATCCAGGGCTCCGACACCACGGTCCTGGCCGCGATCTACGACACCATGTCCCACCTCAAGCTGCACACCGGCCAAGTGCTCTACCTGACCCGGTTGCGGCTCGGGGAGGCGTACCGCGAGTCATGGACCCCGACTACCAGGGAACAGGGCGCCTGACGCCGGTCGGCTACCTGGCGCGGTAGTGGACGCGGCGGGTGCCGTCGAACGAGATGCGCGGCCAGTCGCGGTCCCAGTGCTCGGAGTGGTACGGAATGTAGTGGCACGCCAGCGCGTGCCGCGGAGTGCCGGGGCGCCGCACCGGGGCGCCGCCGTGGATCAGCCGCCCATGGAACAGCACCACGTCGCCCTGGTTCACCAGCACGCGCAATTCGTCATGCCCGTTTTCGCGAAACACCTCACGTACCAGCGGGAAGTAGCGGCCGTGCTGCTGATCCACGTAGGTCTCTCCCGGCTGCAGTTGGTGGCGCGCGTCGCTCCTGGTGATCAGCCGGCCCTGGTGCGAGCCGGGCTGTACCACCAGCGGTCCATTGTTCTCGTCCACGTCGACCATCGCGATCCACGCCGACATGCAGTCAGGCAGGTAGTATTGGTCCTGGTGCAGGGGATGCTCCGAGCCCTCGAAGAAGTGCATGGTCTGGATCGCCTCAGGTTCGTCTTCGAAACAGTCGGCAAGCGGCCGGTGCAGGCGCTCGTCGATCAGGAACTGCAGCGCGACCGGGTCGTAGAGGTGCTGATTGAACGTGCGCTGGCCGTAGTTCTCCTGCTGTCCGAAGCCGTCGAGTTGTTTCTTCCCGGCGCTCAGATCGTCCACGTGCCGGACGAACTCCCGGCACTCCTCGGGGCCGAACACGCGCTCCAGTACGACGAACCCCTCCTCTCGGTAGCGGTCACCGTGTGCCGCTGTCCATCCATTGTTGTGCAAATTCTTCACTGGCCAATACAGTAGCATACGGTCACGCTCCTTTCCTCCTACCAGCGCATCGTGGAGTGCACGGCGAGCGTGTGCTCGGGTTCGGCGCCCGTGGGCTCGCGGCGGGTTGCCACCAGCTCCACCCGCACACCGATAGCCGACGGGTCACCCGCGTGGATTGCGTAACCCAGCCGGTACTCGCGCTCGCGCTCGGCGGCCCCGATGCCGGCCCACGGCACGCCGACGCCGAAGCCCAGCGGCATGCCGTAGGCGAGCTTCGCGTCAACGCGTCCGGCGCCGTGCGCGTCCGCCTGGCTTACGGTGAGCGCGGGGCCCAGCTGCGAAGCGGGATTCGGATCCCACGCCAGCCAGCCGCTCGCGCCCCACTCCGCCACCTGCCCGGTCTCGTGCACCAGCAGCGCATGCCCGCTCAGGCCAAACGACAGCCCCAGCCCCAAATGGGTGTAGCGCAGCCCGGCGCCGGCGTCGATACCGAAGCCGGTCTCGGCGTCGCCGCCATCGCGCCGTATGCCGACCTCGAGCGACGGGGTCAGTTGCGCGCTGGCGCCGAGCGCTACCGTGTACAGCCCCTCCAGGCCCAGGCGCACCCGGTTCACGTCGGCCGCCTCGGCGGCCAGACCGGGAGCCTCCTCGGAGGTCGCCCGCAGCAGCAGCACGTCGGCATTCAGCCCCAGTGCCAGGCCGCCGGTGGCGGCCGCCGGCAGCAGCGTCGCGCGCACGCCCGCGGCTCCCGCCAACAGGCCGATCTCGGTCTGCAGCGCCGCGCTGCCGCGCGGCGCCAGCCGCAGTTCGCCGAGGCCGTAGCCGCCGGCCACCCACAGCGACAGGCGCCCGCGCGCCGCCTCCACGCCGAGGTACGGATACGCTCCGGTGAGGGTGCTGGTCACCTCGCCGCCGGGCGTCGAGGACCGTGAGTAGCTGCCCCAGCCACCACTGTGCGACAGCGCCAGACCGGCCAGCCACGGGCCGAACGCGTAGTCCACGCCCAGCGTCCCGCTGGCCACGTCGCCGTTCACCGCGAGGTCGTCGTCCTGGCCCGTGAACTGTCCGAAGGCGCCCTGTCCCCGCAGGGTCAGCACGCCATCGCGACTGGCGTCCGCGACCGTAATATTCCGGCCCGCCACCGCGGCCCGCGCCGCCGGGACTTGGGCGCTGCGCAGCCGCTGGTCCACCGCCAACAGGGTGTGCTCCCACGCCGTGCGCCCAAGGCGGCCCAGCCACTCCCGCGGCCTCGGTCCGCTGTTGGCCATGGCGCTGGCTGTTCCGTCCGCCGTCGCCCAGGCCACGGACCCCGGATTGGCCGCGACGGTGCCAAGGATTTCAGGCTGTTGAGAGTGTGCCGATTCCGGCCCGGCGCCCGCGAGAGCAAACAGAACGGCAAGCAATGCCGCCGCGGTGCGCACTGCGCCGTACGTCGCCGGCCGAATCGAGCGGTCGCGGCGGACGGTTGAGATTATCGGTGTCATCGTTATCACGACCTCCCACCACGGAATGCGGACACGGGGAGACGCGAAGGGGAGATCACGTCATGCAGGCAAAAGCAGCGTCGTCCCCGGTCCATACCATTGGCACTACCTGACGGCGGTGGACGGCGCCACGGGCGGCTTCGTGGATGGACTGTCGATTCCTTGGAGAGCGCAACAAACGCGCGAGCAACCGCGGCAAACCGGTAAGCCGATACGTCAGTTGCATCCGCGAACTACGCGGGTTGCACCGTGGCAGCGGCGCAACGAAACGGTAGAAGCATGGGACATGCCAGCGTCGGTTTTCGATGCTGGCGGCTCGGCACCGCCGCTCCCGGCAAGGAAGCGGGCGCCGGCTCAGTCGGGAAACAGCGGCAATTGCCCGAGGTCTTCCCGATCGGCTACCCGCCGGTAGGACGCGCCTCCGGCACCGGCCTGCCGGGACGGCACCGGATTCAGGTACGCCTCGATGTCGTCGCGTGAGGCGTGCCGGCCGTCCGCTGCCCGCCAGGTTCCCGGCAGGCACAAGAACTGCGCCTGCCCGGCGCGGGAGCGCACGAACACGACGCTGTCGTCGGGAACCTGCTGCAGGACGGCCGGCGCATGGGTGCTGACGATCACCTGGCGGAGCGGATTGTGCTGGCTGACCGTCTGGTGAGGATCCACGCCCATCCCGGTCAACAGATTGAGCACGGCCGGAATCTGCGCCGGATGGATACCGTGATCGGGATCCTCCACGCACAGCACGCCGCGCGTGTGCGGGCCGTGGGCCAGCACCAGGAACGTTAGGAGCCGCAGCACGCCGTCCGCGAGCGTGGCGGCGGGATGAATCGTTCCGCCGCTGTCGAGCAGGGCCAGCTCCAGCCGGTCGCGTTCCGGATCCACTTCGATCTGCAGCGAGTGCGCACCGCCGATCAGCTCCCCCAGGCGGGCGGAAATCGCGTCCAGCGGCGCCGGCCCCGACCGCGGCTCGGCGCCGGCTTGGCTGGCGGCCAAGTGGTGCAGGGCCGCCGCCAAGTGGCTGCCGTCGCCCGCCATGCGGGACGGGGAACCGAACCGGTCCGGCCGGCGCAGCGAAGCCGGATCCGGCTGCACGAGCTGCCACGACTGCATCTCCCGGCGGGCCGCGAGCGCCGTGGGGCTGTACGCGCCGGAAGCCGTCGACAGCATGGTACGCGGCAAACCGACTGCCGCCCGCCGCACAGGACTGACACCGCCGCCGCGGTCCGCGTGCCGCACAACCACGCGGTGCTCGCCGACTCCCTCGGTCGAGATGAACGACGGGGCGGGACGTCGGCCGCCCACCACCGCCCGGCGCCAGTCACTGACACTGTGGGGGAACCGCAGGTGGTGCGGCGCGTCACGTTGGCGCAGGTGAATCAATTCCTCCCTGACCAGGACGAGGGGGCCGCGCGTCAGCGCATCGGGCAGCTCGCGGCGGCCAAGCTCCAGGGAGTAGCGTAACAGGGTGCTGCTGGCCCTGGTCTCCTGACCCAAGTCGTCGACCGCCCGCCACGGCACGACCATGTCCGCCACGAACGTCATGCGGGCGGCGACCCGGTCGCCGGAGCGGTGAAACAGGCCGTGTACCTCCTCGGCGCCGCCCTGTCCGCGGCACACCGCGGCGGCGGCCTCGCCGAGCGTGCCGTCGGCCAGGGCGCTCAGAAACCGGATGGCGTCGAACAGGTTGGACTTGCCGGCGCCATTGGGCCCGGCGACACAGGTGAACGGGCCGAACCGGACATCGGCATCCACCAGATTCCTGAACCCGGAGACCTGCAGTCGAGTCAGCACGTTCGCCCGCCTCCCGGATGCCGCGCGTCCCGTGCTGTGCCACTCGCCGGACACCGTTGTTGCCTGAAAATCCTGCGCTCCACCGGTTCGCGCAGTGTCGGACCGGACCGCAAATCCGTCAAGGCCGCGCAGGCTGCGCCCCGATAGTGTCACCGCAGATTCCGATGCCCGGCATCAGGAAGTGCAGCGCCGGTCAGGAGCGCGAGTCGCGGTAGGCGCGGAGGGTGTCTTCGTTGGGGGGGTAGATGCCGACGATGCCGGCGTCGCTGAGGTTGTCCACCGGGCTGTCGTCCAGGTCTTCGCGCGCCGGGAGGTAGCGCAGAGTGAACGCCGGCCCGGCCACGCGGCAGTCGGGCCGCAACGGCGCCACGCCAGGTAGTACATCAGGAAGTACTGCTGCGGGCGGTCGGTGTAGCTGATCGGGTGGTCCCACAGCACGCCGTCCTGGTGCCAATACAGCGGCGGCGCGTGCGGCGGCTTGCTGATCAGGAACCCGCT
>MPNH01000055.1 GCA_002238925.1 Spirochaetaceae bacterium bin103
GGCGGGCGGCGTGCTTGCCGAAAATGAGCACGATGAGCACGCGTCGCGCCCTACTTCCGAACCGCTGGTGCAGTGTCGCCATCCTGGCCGCGGTAGCGTCGCTCGCCGGCGCCCAGACGGTTCCGAGCAGCGGCGATCTGCTGTCTCTGTACGCTCCCGCGGTACTGGCCGGCGGCCGTTCCGTTACGGCGATCAGGGTGCCGGTGGCCCACGCCATCAACCCGGCGCTGACCGGCGCCGACGAGCGCATCAGCTTCGATTTCGGCTACATCGCCCTGGCGCCTACCAAGAGCGGCGAGAATGGGCTCGGCAGCGTTGTCAATGTCGCCGCCACCCTCCCCACCCGCATCGGCGTATGGGGGTTCAGCGCCCACTACTTCGGCTCCGAACTGCCGGCGCTGCAGATCGGTCCGCTCGGCGCGCTGCACGCGTCGTTCGCCAAGGAGTTGTATCCGCAGGTTTTTCTCGGCGCCGGTCTCGGCCTGCAGGTGGGCGAGGATCCGCTGGCCCCGGTGGGCGAACAGGAGTGGGCGTGGGGAGGCGGCCTGGACCTGGGCTTTCTGCACCGTCCCGGACAGGTGGGCCCGATCAAGGACCTGGCCTGGGGCTTGGCGATGCGCGGCATCGGCAAGGCAATTACCGACCCGATGGACGGCTATCGCGTGTATGCGCCCGCCTTTACGCCGGCGCTCGGCGTAACGCTTACGCCGCTGCACACGCCCGATATCGCCTTTAGCACCAATCTCGACCTGGCGGCGCCGACGTTCCAGTCGCTGCGCATGGAGGTAGGCGCGGCGATCTCGATTAGCGACTTCCTGCGTATCAGCGCGTACTACCCGTTCGCGCTCGTCGGCTCGCACGACGACGAGGAGTTCAGCCCCAAGTTCGGGTTCAGCATGCGGTTCGGGTTCGGCCTGCCGGAGTCGATGCAGCTCGTCGGGTACGGCGACCGCGACTGGTCGCGCGGCGAAATCGGCATCCACACCGCGGCGGGGCCGTTGCGCGAGCAGATCTGGGGGCTGGGCCTGGGCACCACCGTTGCCCTCGGCGTGATCGACAACGAACCGCCGCGGGTCACCGTTGAAAGTAACGACGTGGAATACCGCTCGCCCAACCTGGATGGCGTGCAGGACGACCTGACGCTGCCGATCACCATTACCGACAGCGGCCTGATTGCCGGCTACATGCTGATGGTCGAAGATGAGGCCGGCAACCTGGTGCGCACCATCCGCAACAAGGACGGGGGGGCGTCGCCGGACGGCGTCGAAGGCGCGTTCGACCGGTTGCTTGCGAGCAAGGAACAGATCGAAATTCCCGAAACCCTGCGCTGGGACGGCAGGTCGTCCGGCGGCCAGGTGGTCGCGGACGGCACCTATCATTACGCCCTGGAGGCGTGGGACGACAGCGGCAACCGGGCGCGCAGCCAGTTGCGCACGGTGGTGATCGACACCGAGCCTCCGCAGGCGACGCTGCGCGCCACCGAACTGGTGTTTTCGCCCAACGACGACGGCAACAAGGACACCATCACCATCCAACAGGAGTTCTCTCCGGAAGACCAGTGGGAGGCCAGGCTGGTGGATCCGGCCGGTATTACGGTGATGACCTACGAGTGGAGCATGGATCCGCCCGCCACCGTGGTCTGGGACGGCCGCCGCGGCGATGGAACGTTGGCCGCGGACGGTGTGTACAGTTACCAGTTGTCCGGCAGCGACCGCGCCGGCAACAGCGCCGAGGTGCGCCTGCCCAACATCATCATCAACACCCAGGCCACGCCGATCGCGGTGCGGGCGACCGACTCGGACATCTCGCCCAACGACGACGGCCACGACGATACGGCCAGCTACCTGCTCGAGGTGCCGGTGCCGACCGGCGTGGAGCGCTGGGAGCTCGCGGTGCGCAACCCGTCCGGCCAGGTCGTGCGGCTGTACTCCGGTTCCGCGCCGGTGCCCGGCGAGCTCACGTTCGATGGCCGCGACGACGCCGGCCGCACACTGCCGGAGGGCATCTACCAGGCGCAGCTCGACCTGATCTACGAGAACGGCAATCGGCCGAGCGCGGTGGCGCCGGAGCTGCTGATCGACCTGACCGCGCCGGCCGCTACCGTAAAGGCCTCGCTGGCAGTGTTCTCGCCGGACGGCGACGGCAACAAGGATACGGTAACGATCTTCCAGGAAACCTTCGACGAGGCCGAGTGGACCGGCGTGGTCAGCGCGGCGAACGGCGACGCGGTGCGTACGCTCACCTGGCGCGGCACGCCGGAGGGCAGCTTTACCTGGGACGGGCGCCGTTCCGACGGGCTGCCGGCGCCGGACGGCATCTACTACTACCAGTTGGAAGCGCGCGACTCGGCGGGCAACGTGGGCCGGTCCAACGCCGTCGAGCTGACGGTCGACACCGCCGACACGCCGGTGTTCCTGGCTACCAGTGCAACGCACTTCTCGCCGAATGCCGACGGCGTGGCCGACCACATCAAGCTGCTGCCGCGCCTCGAAGACTCCGAGGGCGTGGAGCGCTACGTGCTGCGCGTGGAGGCGGGCCGCGGCGAAGGCGCTTCCGCCGGCATCGTGCGTACCCTGTCCGATCGCGGCAGCGTACCGGAGCAGATCATCTGGGACGGCCTCGACGATGACGGGGACCGCTCCCCGGACGGCAACTACTTCGCGATCCTGGAGGTGTACTACCAGAAGGGCAACAACCCCCAGGCCAGCAGTCCGACCTTCGTGATCGACACCGGCTATCCGGAGGCGGAGTTGACCGCCGAATCGCTGCTGCTGTCCCCGGACGGCGACGGCCAGAACGACGAGATCTTTGTCGACCAGTCGTCGACGCTCGAAGACACCTGGGAGGGTGAAATCGCCGGCGAAAACGGTGAGGTGGTGCGCACCTTCTTCTGGAAGGGCGAACTGGACGGATTCTCCTGGGACGGCACCGACGAGAATGGCAACCTGGTGAGCGACGGCTTCTACGTGTATCGCGTAACCGGGCGCGATCTGGCCGGCAACGCTGCCACCGCGGTGCTGGAAGGGATCGAGGTCGACAGCCGGCCGACGACGGTGTTCGCCACCATTGACACGGAAGGCTTCTCACCGAATGGCGACAACGTGCGCGACACGCAGGCGGTGGGCATCGTGCTCAGCCTGAGCGAAGGGGTGCAGACCTGGGAGATCCGGTTTACGCACGCCGAGCTGGGTGTGCAGCGCGCCATGGGCGGCACCGGGGCGGTGCCGGAGCGCGTGGTGTGGGACGGCCAGACCGACAGCGGTTCGGGCGCGCCGGAAGGTTCCTACGCCGCCGACGTGACGGTTACCTACACCAAGGGCAACCGGCCGACGGCGCAAACCGCGGCGTTCCTGCTCGACCGCACGCCACCGCGCATCACGCTCGACCTGTCGCCGCAGCCGTTCTCCCCGGACAACGACGGCGTCGACGATGAGTTGGCCATGATCGTCGGCGTGGAGGACATCAGCCCGCTGTCCGGGTGGAGCATGACCATTACCGATCCGCAGGGCGCCCTGTTCGCCACCTTCTCCGGGCGTGGAGCGCCAAGTTCGCGGATCCTCTGGAACGGCTTGTCCGACAACGGCGAACTGGTGCAGTCGGCGCTCGACTACCCGGTCGCGCTGGCGGTCAGCGACGTGCTTGGCAACACGGCCATCGTCAACGACGCCATCACGGTCGACGTGCTGGTGATTCGCGACGGCGACAAGTGGAAGATCCAGATTGCCAGCATTACCTTTCCACCCAACTCTGCCGATCTTTCGCAGGTCAGCGGCGCCGCGGCCGACTTGAACGCGCGCACGATCCTGCGCCTGGGAGAGATATTCAACAAGAATCGTGCCTTCACGATTCTGATCGAGGGACATGCCAACAGCGTGCTGTACCAGGATACCGATGCGGCGGCGCGCGAGCAGCGCGAGGTGTTGCTGCCGCTGTCGGCGGCGCGTGCCGAGGCGGTCAAGCGCGAACTGGTGGCGCTCGGAGTGAACGCCGGGAGGATAACCACCGACGGCGTGGGCGGCGCGAATCCGGTCGTCCCGTTCTCGGATGAACAGAACCGATGGAAGAATCGCCGAGTCGAATTCATTCTCACCGGCCGGGGGTCGTAGCGGCGGCGTTCGGGGCACTGATTGCGGTGACCGCGGCTGCGATTGGCGGCGCTGGACTGCACCTGAACCGGCCGCCCCCGGGCGCCGCGGCGCACGATGCCGCGCGTCCGTTCGCGATCGAGTCGGGGGAGACCTTCGGGTCGGTCGCGCAACGGCTGCAGCGGGAGGGCATTATCCGCTCGCCGCTGGTGTTCCGCGCGCTCGCCGGCGTGCGCGGCAGCGATACGGCGATTCAGGCCGGCTACTTCCAGTTGCCCGCCGGCGCCACGACTGCGCAGGTGCTCGCCCTGCTGGTCGACGCATCGCAGCACCTGTCGCGCGTCACCATCCCGGAGGGTTGGACAATAAACGGGATTGCCGCTTACCTGGAGCAGATCGGCGTGGCAGGTGCGGTGCAGTTCCAGGCCGCGGCGCGCTCGCCGCTGCTGATGGCGGAACTCGGCATCGCGGCGGACACCGCCGAAGGCTACCTGTTTCCCGATACCTACTACTTTCCGCCCGAGTACGGCGCCGAGGCGGTAGTCCGCCACATGGTGGGCAACTTCTTCGCCCGCCTGGAGCAGATCGATCCCGGCAGCCGCGCCGATCCGGCGCAGTTGCACGCTACCGTGACGCTCGCCTCGATCGTGGAGCGCGAGTACCGGCTGCCGGGCGAGGCGCCGATCATTGCGTCGGTGTTCTACAACCGGCTGCGCGGCAAGGCGCGCCTGGAGTCGTGCGCCACCATTCAGTACATCATCACCGAGCTGCAGGGGAAGGAGCACCCGGAGCGTATCCTGCACGCCGACCTGGATATCGACTCCGACTTCAACACCTACCGGCGCAAGGGACTGCCGCCGGCACCGATCGCCAATCCGGGCCTGACCGCCCTGCGGGCGGCGCTGAACCCCGCCAAGACCGACTACTGGTATTTCGTGGTGCGCGATCCCGCCACCGGGGCACACCAGTTCTCCACCGACCTGAGCGCACACTCGGAGGCCAAGTTCCTGTACCTGAAGGGTGTCGCCGCCGCACCGGACCGTGCGCGTTCCTGAGGCTCAAATCGCCCAGATACTGGGCCGCACCGATATTGTCGAGGTGGTGGGCGAGTACACGGCGCTCCGCCAACGCAGCGGGCGCTTCTGGGGCCTGTGTCCGTTCCACTCCGAGAAGACGCCCTCGTTCACCGTGTCCGCCGACAAGGCGGCATTCTACTGCTTCGGCTGCGGCAAGGGCGGCGGCGTGACCCAGTTCGTGATGGACGTGGAGGGGCTGTCGTTCCCGGAGGCGCTGCGCGCGCTGGCCGAACGCGCCGGCATCGAGCTGGAGGCCGAACGCGGCCCCTCGGATGCGGTCAGCCGGCGCGAATACGTCGAACTGAACAGCAGGATCGCCGCCACCTTCCACCACCTGCTGCGCACCCACGAGCAGGCGGCGCCGGCGCGCGACTACCTGCAGGAGCGCGGCATCGGCAGTGGTGCGGTGGCCGATTTCCAGCTTGGCTGGGCGCCGGCAGCGTCCGGCTGGCTGCTGCGCTTCCTGCACGGCAAGCAATACTCGGACCGGTTCCTGAGCCAGACCGGCCTGTTCGTGGCGCCGCGCGAGGCCGCCGGCGGCGCGTCGCAAGGACTGCGTGGGCTGTTCCGGGCGCGGCTGATGTTTCCGATTGCCAGCGCCCGCGGCGAGGTGATCGCGTTCGGCGGGCGTACCCTCGCCGGCGAAGGCGTTCCCAAGTACGTGAACTCCGCGGAGACGCCGTTCTTCCGCAAGAACGAGCAGCTGTTCGGGCTCGACCGGGCTCGTGCGCTGCTGCGCGCCGGTGGCGCCGGTGACGCGAGCGGCGCGCGGCCGCCGAGCGTGGTGGTGGTGGAGGGCTACACCGACGTGATTGCCCTCGCCGGGCTCGGCGTGCCCGCGGTGGCGACGCTCGGTACCGCCTTCGGCGCCGCTCACGCGCGGCTGTTGAAGCGGCAGGGATTCTCGGCAACCGTGATGTTCGATGCCGACGACGCCGGCCGCACCGCCGCCCTGCGCGCGCTGCGCGTTCTGGCGCAGCACGAGGTGCCGGCCGCGGTGGCGCCGCTGCCGCCCGGCAGCGATCCGGCGGACCTGGTCGCGGCCGGCAACGACGCGCAATTGCAACGCGTGCTCGAATCGCCTATAACAGCGTCTCGGTACACGATTCAGACCGCGTGTGCCGGAACCGACCTGAGCACCGCGGAGGGCAAGGAGCAGGCGTTTGCCGCACTGCTGCCCTACCTGCTCGAAGTTGATTCGGCGATTACGCGGGAAGGGTTGTTGCAGGAGGTAGCGGAGCAGTTGCGCCTGGACTACGACACCGTGCGCACCGAGTTTCGGCGCCGAGCCGTCGGCGGCGGTGCGCGGCGCGCAGGCCCGGCTGGCCGTGCGGCCGCGGGCGGACGCGCGGACGCGGGAGGCACCGCGGCGGCCGGCGCCGAGCTGCGGCTCATGCTCGCCGTGGCGGTCAACCGTGGGCAGTTCAGCGTGGTGCGCGACCGGCTGGACGCCGACGAATTGCAGGACGACCGGGCGCGGGCACTGTATATTGTCCTGGAGGACTGTTTTCGCCACGAGCAGAGCGACCCGGACAACCTGTTGCGGCGCATCGAGTCGGACGAGTTGCGGGCGCTGGTTGCTCAGAAGCTTGCGGTAGACGAATTCTCCGTCAATGTCGAGGCGTATGTTGCTGGCGGTGTGCGGCGGGTGAAGTCACACGCCCTGGAGCGCAAGCGCGACCGGCTGATGGAGCGAGTCCGACGCGCGGAACATGAAGGATCGACCGAGGCTATTAGTGAATTGTTGGCCGACAAAATCTTTTTGGACAGCGAGCTGAACAAGCTGCGCGGGGAGGCCGTGTCTCGATGAGTACGCCGTTGGTGAGCGATCTTCAGCACGATCCGGTGGTGGAACGACTGTTGGACTTTGCCCGTCGGAAGAAGACGGTGACCTACGACGAGGTCAATGACTTCCTGCCGGACTGGATAGTCAACTCGGATCGCATCGACGACGTCGCAGCGATCCTGGAGAAGAACGGCATCAAGCTGGAAGACGAGGACGTTGCCGACGAGCCCGAACGGCCGGTGGCCGCGAACCGCAAACTGGTGTACAGCGACAAGGACTCCGCGGTCGACGACCCGATTCGCCTGTACCTGCGCGAGATCGGGCGCGAGAACCTGCTCACGGCGGACGACGAGGTGCGCCTGTCGAAGGAGATGGAAGAGGGCGAGAACATCATCAAGGATGTATTCACCTCCAGCGGCGCCCTCATTCCGCAGTTCTTCGACATCGCCGAGCGCGCGCGGTCCGCCAAGGATCCGCGCGAACTCAACCTCAACAAGAAGGAGGCGTCCGAGTTTCTCGCCGACCGGCGCCGCCTCAACGCGTGGTACAAGGAGACGATTCGCGATCTGTACGTGAACCTGAAGTGCTACGTCGAGGCCAAGAAGTGCATCGCCGCCGAGGGCGGAGCGGTGCTTGGCAACGATCGGCTGCACGCGATGCGCGCCCCGATTCTGAAGGCGCTGAGGAGCATTGCCTTCCATCAGGACGAGATCAACGAGGTCTCCGACCGGTTTTCCGAGGCGGCTCGCAAGATCCGCTTCGTGTGCGCCGAGCAGCGCAACATCGAAGCTCAACTCAGGGTCGGCAACTCCAAGGAGCTGCGCAGCCTGGGACGGGGGCTGGCGCAGAACGCCGAGCGCGAGCGCATCGAGGGCGAGCTGGAGACCCCCGCCGAAAAGATCAAGGAGCTGATCCGCGACTACCAGGTGAACGAGCGCGAGTTGGCCGGCCTGGAGAACGACTTCGAGCAGACCACCGACGAGATCCTGCAGATGACCGACCAGATCGAACATGGCCGGGTTATGATGAAGGGAGCCAAGGACCGCCTGATCCAGGCCAACCTGCGGTTGGTGGTGAGCATCGCCAAGAAGTACACCAACCGTGGGCTGCACTTTTTCGACTTGGTGCAGGAGGGCAACATCGGCCTGATCAAGGCGGTCGAGAAGTTCGAGTACCGGAAGGGTTACAAGTTCTCGACCTACGCCACCTGGTGGATCCGGCAGGCGATTACCCGTTCGATTTCCGACCAGGCCCGCACCATTCGGGTTCCGGTGCACATGATCGAGCAGATTAACAAGGTAGTGCGGGAGTCGCGCCAGCTCATGCAGGTGCTCGGCCGCGAGCCGACCGACGAGGAGGTCGCCGCCCGTCTCGGCTGGTCGGAGGCGCGCATCAAGTCGGTGAAGGGCGTCGCGCGCGAACCGATTTCGCTGGAGACCCCGATCGGCGAGGAGGAGGACTCGATCCTCGGCGATTTCATCGAGGACAAGGATGTGGAGAATCCGGCCAGCCGGACCGCGTTCACCCTGCTGCAGGAACAGCTCGATGACGTACTCAAGACGTTGCCGAAGCGGGAGCAGGAAGTGCTCAAGATGCGGTTCGGGCTGGATGATGGATATTCGCTGACGTTGGAGGAGGTGGGCCTGTACTTCAACGTCACGCGCGAGCGCATCCGTCAGATCGAAGCCAAGGCCCTGCGGCGGTTGCGCCATCCGAAACGCAGCCGGCGCCTGAAAGACTACCTGGACGAGTAACGAGAGCCCATGAATTACCCCGCCGACACCACCTACCCCGACACCGGGAGCGGCAACCTCGAGGACGTGCTGCAGAAGCTGCGTACACTGCAGAAAGTGCTGTTCCAGCGCTTCGGCACCGAGGCCGAGATTCAGGATCTGCCGCGCGCACTGTCGCACAAGACCGACGAGCTGAATCGGCTCAAGCAGAACTACGTGGACCACAACGACCTGTACAACAGGACCCGGGAACGGATCACCGAGCTGCGCGAGCGCGCCATCGAAGCGGAACGGGAGCGCGAACGCTACGAAGGGCAGATGGACGCCATCCGCACGCAGCGTGAGTACGAGGCGCTCGACAAGGAAATCAACGACGCCAATCTGCGCGAGGCGGAGGTGCGGCGCGAGTTGCAGCGCGAAGAGTCGCGGCTCGATGAGATGTCGGTGGCCCTGGAGCAGGAGGAGCAGCGCATCGGCAAGCAGGATCAGGAGGTGGCCGAAGAGCAGCAGCGCATCGACACCGAGATAGCCGAGCGCAAGATCACGCTCAAGGAGCTGGTAGCCGAGGAGGCCCAGATCACGCCCGGGCTCGACGAGGAATTACTGTTCAAGTTCGAGCGGATCATCCGCAACAAGGAGGGGCTCGGCATCGTCGCGCTGCGTGCCGGTGTGTGCACCGGCTGCCAGATGATTCTGCCGCCGTTCTTCGCCAACCGGGTGCGCATTGGCGAAGAGATCATGTTCTGTCCCAACTGCAGCCGCATCGTGTTCTACGGCGGCGATGACGAATTCGAGACCGATCCATTCGACGCCGCCACCGCCGAGTTCGACGACGACGACCTGATGTTCGAGGACGACGAACCGGAAGAGATCGAGGCCGTGGTGGATGCGGCGGCGGCCGGGCCGGTGGCCGCCGCTCCCAGTGACAGCGACGACGAAGAAGACGACGATTAGAGAGGCGGACCGGCGCATCGCCGCGCTGCGGCCCCGAGGGGCGGGCGGCGCGGAGGAAAGTCCGGGCTCCGTCAGGGCATGGCGCCGGGTAACCCCCGGGCCGCGGCGTTTCGGCGTGCGCGGACAGAGAGTGCCACAGAAAACATACTGCCGGCCGCGGCGCTGACGCGGCGTGTGCCGGTGAGGGTGAAAAGGTGGGGTAAGAGCCCACCGCGCCTCTGGTGACAGCGGCGGCACGGTAAACCTCGCCAGGAGCAAGGCCAAGCAGCAGGTGGACGGCCCGTCCAGGAGTTTACGCTCCAACCTGCGGGTAGGCTGCACGAGCCGCCCGGAAACGGACGGCCCAGATAGATGATGCGCACCTGAAGGCGCCTCTCGGTACCCGCAAGGTGCAGAATGCCAAAGGCATTCTGCTAAACCGTGGGCGCCAAAGGCGCCCACGGTACTGGACCCGGCTTACAGGTCCGCCTCTTTTTCTTTACTGTGCAGAACGCCCCGGCGTTATCGCTTTTTCTTTGCCACGGTCTGGGATACAATGGCGTGGAGGCGTAAGTTAGGGAGCGTGCGGCGTAGCTCGAGATACCACTACGTTCGGCGGCGTCCCCTGTGGCTGAAGCTGTTGCCGATCCTGGTCATCGCCGCCGGTGCCCTGATTGCGGTATTGTTCACTATGGGGTTCCTGGACCGCGTCGATCGGGTGCGTCTTCCCCAGGTATTGCGTCCGAGCCGACAGCCGGCGCTGCGTGAACTGTCCAATGAAGGACGCTACGCGGAGGTGCTCAACTGGAGCGCAGAGATCCTGGCCGACAAGCCGCTCGACTCCGAGGCGTTGCTGTTCCGCGGCATCGCCCACTTCTACCTGGCGCTGGCGGCGGATGACGGCGTTACCGTTGCACCCGGCACCGAGGCGGGTTCGGGGCTCGATTCGGCGATCGCCGCGCTGCGCCGCGCCAGGCTGGACGAGGACCTGCGCTACTGGGGCGAATCGGCCTACCTGCTTGGCAAGGCCTACTATCACAAGGGCGGTTTTTACTACGATGCGGCGATCCGCTACCTTTCCGAGTCGCTCGACGGCGGTCACGAGCCGGCCGACGTGCGCGAGTATCTGGGCATGGCGTACGTGCGCATGGGCGATCTCGATACCGGCATGGAGCACTTTTCCACCGCGTTGCAGCGGGAGCCGAACGCGCTCCTGTATCTGTCGGTGGGACAGTTGCTGGCGCGCATGAACCGGCCGGATGCGGCATTGGAACACTTTCAGGCGGCGGTGGCAGCCGCCGCCGACCGCGAGGTGGAGGTCCGTGCGCGACTTATGCTCGGTACGGTACTATTGGAGCAGGAAAGGTACGCTGCGGCGCGGGATCAGTTTCAACAGATCCTGGAAATTGTGCCGGGATCGGCGGATGCGTATGTGTTCCTCGGCGATGCCTACGCCGGACAGGGGGACGTCGTTCAGGCACGCGCGCATTGGCGGCGAGCGCGCGGCATAAGTCGGCAGCATCATGGCGCCAATCTGCGCCTGCGCGGATGACGCGGGTGCCACGGCCGCCCCGTCGCCCGGAATACGCGATAAGCATCGGTGCACAGGCATCGGCGGTTGGGCATCGTTTTCGGGCCAGCCGCCGGCGAGGAGGCCAGCGTGAGCATATTCGGTAATTTGGCTATGGATATTGGAATCGATCTGGGGACGTGCAACACTCTTGTACACGTCAAGGGCAAGGGAATCGTGCTCTCCGAACCGTCCGTGGTGGCGGTCGAGCGGAGCACGAAGAACGTCGTGGCGGTGGGCAAGGAAGCCAAGCGCATGCTGTGGAAGACGCCCGAGGACATCGCGGCCATCCGCCCATTGCAGGACGGCGTGATTGCGGACCTGGAGCACACCGAGAAGATGATCCGCTACTTCATCCGCTCGGTAACGCAGCGCCGCTGGTTGGTGAAGCCGCGCATGGTGATTGGCATTCCGACCAGCATCACCGAGGTGGAGCGGCGCGCGGTGCGCGAGAGCGCGGAGCAGGCCGGCGCGCGCGAAGTGTACCTGATCGAGGAGTCGATGGCGGCCGCCATCGGCGCCGACATACCGTTTCTGGAGCCGGCCGGGCACATGGTGTGCGACATCGGCGGCGGCACCACCGAGGTGTCGGTAATCTCGCTCGGCGGCATGGTGGTATCGAGCGCTATCCGCATCGGCGGCGACGAGTTCGACGATGCCATCATCAAGCACGTGCGCACCGTGCACAACCTGATAATCGGCAACGAGACCGCCGAAAAGGTCAAGATCACCATCGGCAATGCGGCGCCCGACAAGAAGATCGAAAAGATGGAGATCATGGGCCGCGATGCGATTACCGGGTTGCCGCGGCGCCTGGAAGTGGACTCCGTGGAGATTCGCGAGTCGCTTACCGAGATCACCAACTCCGTGGTGGAGGAGATCAAGCGCAATCTCGCCAAGACGCCGCCGGAGCTGGCGGCAGACATTATCGAGCGGGGCATAACGATGACCGGCGGCGGCTCGCTGCTCAAGGGGTTGCCGAGCCTGATCCACCAGGAGACCGGGGTGCCGGTCGCGGTGGCCGAAAACCCGCTGTTGTGCGTGGCGATCGGTGCCGGCCGCTTCCTGGAAAGCATGCGCGACCGGGACCGGAAGTACTTCAACTACCGCAACTGACGGCCGGTGGAAGCAAACGGGAGTCGACAGGCGGTCAACTCCTTCGTATCGCGCCACCGCGCCGGTGCGGTCCTGGTCGTGCTGGTGGCGCTGGGGACGATCATGATGATTCTGTCCCACCGTCCGGTGGCGGCCGCGTCCGAGCGCATGGGCCGCAGCGTGTTCTCGTCGCTGCAGTTGGCCATGCACGAGGTAGGCGCGTTTTTCGGCGGCTCCTGGAACACCATCGCCGAGTTGCGCCGCATGCGGGTAGCATTGGTGGCGGCGCGGCAGCGCTTGCTGGAGCTGGAGCAGTTGTCCAGCGACATGGCGGAGTTGGAACGGCAGAACGACGAGCTGCGGCGCCAGCTCGGGTTCGAGCCGCCGCCCACCTTCCGCCACCTGCCCGCCGAGGTGATGGCGCGCGCCCCCGGCAACCAGTTCACCAACCTGACCATTGACCGCGGAATCGGCGACGGCGTGCGCGCCGACATGGTGGTGGTTGCCCTGCAGGACGGCGTGCAGGGACTGGTTGGGCGGGTTGTCGAGGTGGATCGGCGCAGCGCGCTGGTGCAGCCGATCAGCGCGCGGACATCGTTCGTCGCCGCCCGCCTGCGCGACTTGCGCTATGACGGCCTGGTGCAGGGGCTCGGGTCGGCCTCCAACACCCTGTTGATGCGGCACGTGAACAGTGCCGCCAGCGAGATGATCGAGGCCGGTGAGCCGGTCATTACCTCCGGGCTCGGGGGAGTATTCCCGGCCGGCGTGCTGATCGGTGCGGTGCGCATGGTGCGCAGCGAGACCAGCGGCAACGCGCTCGACATCGAGCTGCAGCCGGCAATCGAAGTGGCGCGGCTGGAATACCTGTTCGTGATCGTCCCGCAGGAGCGTTAGTTGGCCGGCACCTCGGCGGTGGATCATCGCCCGATCATTCTGACCATACTGCTGCTCGGCGCCGCCGTACTGTTGCAGACCACGGTGCTGGAGTTCGTGGCCGTATTCGGGGTGAAGCCCGACCTGCAACTGATCCTGGTGGCGTTTCTGGCGCTGCGCCGCGGGTCGATGAGCGGGCAGATCGCCGGCTTCGTGGGCGGCCTGCTGGAGGACGTGGTGACTCTTTCGCCGCTCGGTTTCCACGCCATCGTGAAGGCGCTGGTGGGGTTCTGCGCCGGCCTGCCGTTCGGGCTGATCCGGGCCAGCGCCGTGGTGGTGCCGGTGCTGCTGGTGGCCGGCGCGGTAGTGGTCAAGGGGCTGGCAAGCGGCGTGCTGTCGCTGGCATTCCAGATTCCGCTCGATGCCCACCTGCTGGAAGCGCGCTTCTGGATCGAATCCGCCTACAATGTGATCCTGGCGCCGTTGCTGTTCGCACTGTTGAGCCAGGTCCGGCTGTTGCGCAGCACCAGCCCGCGGCCGCCGTCATGAGCGATATCGAGCACCGGATCCTGCTCCGGCGCCGCGCGATCGGCTTTGCCGCCGGCATCGGGGCAGCGCTGCTGCTGGTCTGCGGCTACCTGTTCTTCCTGCAGGTGGTGCGCGGCGTCGAGTTCCGCACCCGCGCGAGCAGCGTGGCGCGCCGCGAGATTCCGATTCCCGCCCAGCGCGGCAAGATCTACGACCGCACCTACCGGCAAGTGTTGGTGACCAACCGGCCCGCGTTCTCGGTGGACCTGGTCCCCGGCGAAGTGCCCGCGGGCGAGCTGCCCGACCTGCTGGAGCGGCTGGCAGGGCAGCTCGGGGTGGAGCCGCACCAGTTGGCGGAGCGGGTGCCGCGCCACATGCGCCACCTGTTCCGCGCCGTCGAGCTGAAGCGCAACGTGGAGTTTGCCGCCATCGCCACGCTGGCGGAGCAAATCGACTCGTTCCCGGGCGTAACCTGGCACAGCGAGCCGGCGCGCGACTACGGCGTGATCGGGTCGCTGGCGCACGTGACCGGCTACGTGGGCGACGTGACGCGCGAGGAATTGCAGGTGCTGTTCAACGAGGGCTACTCGTCCGGCGACGTGGTGGGCAAGAGCGGCGTCGAGAAGCGCTACGAACCGGTGCTGCGCGGCAGCGACGGCGTCGGCCAGCGCACCGTGGACGTGCACGAGCGGGCGGTTACCGACGTCTGGGAGACGGCGGTGGCGCCGCGGCCCGGCTCCGACATCGTGCTGACCATTGACTGGCGCCTGCAGCGCGCGGCCGAGGTGGCGCTCGGTCCGCGCGTCGGTTCGGTGGTGGTGCTGCGGCCCACCACCGGCGAGATTCTGGCCATGGTGTCCTACCCCTGGTTCGATCCGCAGACCTTCATCGGCGACGGCGGGCCGGCGGCGTTCAGCGCGGCGGCATCCGATCCGGGGTTTCCGTTCGTCAACCGCGCCATCCGCGCCGCCTATGCACCGGCGAGCGTGTTCAAGATTCTGATGATGACCGCGTTGCTCGAGGAACGCATCTACTCGCCGTCCCGGTCCGTGATGTGCCGCGGCCGGTTCGCCTACGGCGACCGCATCTTCAACGACTGGGTGCGGGAGGGGCACGGCCGCATCGACATGGACGACGCTCTCGCGCAGTCCTGCGACATCTACTTCTACCAGGCCGGGCTCGCCCTGGGCATCGGCAACATAGCGGACTACTCGGTGCAATTCGGCCTCGGCGCGCCGACCGGCGTCGACCTGCCGGGGGAGACGGCGGGATCGGTGCCGACGCCGGCGTGGAAGCTGCGCGAGCGCGGCACCGGCTGGGTGGGCGGCGACACGGTAAACCTGTCTATTGGCCAGGGCTACATCACCGTTACCCCGGTGCAGATCGCCAACCTGATCGCCATGGTGGCGAACAACGGCGAGATCTACCGCCCGCACGTGGTCAAGGAGATCCGGGACGGGGAAACCGGCGATATTCTGCACAAGACCGAGCGCGAGCTGCTGCACAGCTCCGAGATCAGCGACGCCACGTTTGCCGCCGTGCGCGACGCCATGCGGCGGGTCATAACGGTCGGCACGGCGAAGCCGGTCATTACCACCGACGCGGTTGCGGTGGCCGGCAAGACGGGCACCGGAGAGGTGGGGCTGGAGGACCAGTGGCACTCCTGGTTCGCCGCCTACGGTCCGTACGGCGCCGCCGACCGCGATGAGCAGATTGTCGTGGTGGCCATGGTGGAGGCGGTAAACGTCTGGGAGTGGTGGGCTGCCAAGGCGGCGAACCTGATCTTTCACGCGGCGTTCTCGGGGCAGACGGTTGCCGAGGCGGTGGACTACCTGAGGCCGTGGTACGGCGATGCGGTGTTCAACCCGCTGCGCCCGGAGGGGGAAGAGGAAGCGGAAGCGGAAGCCGCCGGCGCTGAAGGCGGCGAACCGGAGTGAGAGCGGCCGCCGGCACCTCCCAGCGCGGTTCGCGCGCCCGCATCCTCGGATCGGGAGTCAGCGTTCTGCGCGCGCTTGACCCCATTCTGCTGCTGTCCAGCCTGGCGCTGGTGGGTACCGGCGTTCTGTTCGTGTACTCCAGCGGCGTGAATTCGGTTGGGGTCTCGGTGTCGAACGAGTGGATAAAGCAGATCGTGTGGGCGTCCAGCGGCCTGGTGCTGATGGTGGTGTTCGCGGTTATCAATCACCAGCGCTACAAGGCGCGCACCCCGTACATATTTCTGGCCGCCCTGGCGCTGCTGGTGATTACGCTGATATTCGGGCGCCAGGTGAACGGCGCGCGCTCCTGGCTCGGCATCGGCGACCTGGGCATCCAGCCGTCCGAGTTCGCCAAGGTCGCCACCATTCTGTTTCTGGCCGCCTACCTGTCGGAGATCGGCAGCGGCATTACCGAGCTGCCGCGCTTCATGCTCGGATTGCTGGTGGTAGCGGCGCCGATCGGCCTCATCGTGCTGCAGCCGGACATGGGCACGGCGCTGATCTACTGCCCGATCTTTCTGACCATGGCGCTGATGGCCGGGGCGCGCATCCGCCACCTGCTGTTCGTGACGCTGCTCGGCTTCCTGACCCTGGTGTTCGCGGCCATCCCGGCAATGCAGAGCCTGCTCGCCACCCGCGAGCCGGGCATCTGGCGGCTGGTGACGGACGCTGGCGTGGCGCGCTACTCGCTGGCGGTGCTGGCGGTGGTGGCCGGGCTGGCGGCCATCGGCCAGCGGCGCTACCGGCACGGCTACTACTACTGGATCCTGTACGGGACGGCGCTGCTCGGCCTGGCGGTGGCCGGCGGCCTGGCGATGTCGACGGTGCTCAAGGAGTACCAGATCATGCGGCTGGTGATTTTTGTGAACCCGTGGGTAGACCCGCGCGGGGCAGGCTGGAACATCATCCAGTCGGTTACCGCGGTGGGCGCCGGCGGGCTGTCCGGCACCGGGTTTCTGCAGGGCACGCAGAGCCACCTGCGCTACCTGCCGCAGCAGAGCACCGACTTCATCTTCTCGATCCTGGCGGAGGAATCGGGCTTCCTGGGAGGCGTCCTGGTGCTGCTGCTGTTCGCGGTGATGCTGGCCCGCGGCCTGGTAATAATGTATGCGGCGCGCGATCCGTTCGCCACGCTGGTCGCCGCCGGGGTGGTGGCGATGATCCTGTTCCATGCGCTGGTAAACATGGGCATGGCGATGGGGGTGCTGCCGATTACCGGCATTCCGCTGATGCTGGTATCGTACGGCGGATCGTCGCTGTGGACTGCGATGATCGGCATCGGGTTGCTGATGAACGTCGGCATTGCGCGCACCCGGGGACGGCGTTCGCCCGGCTGGTTCCAAGGCCGCGCACTACGCGACGCCAAACGCCTCACCACCCGAAAAACATAAACCCCGACCGTCGAGCCCCCCACCACCCCTGTCGAATCCGATTCGATCAAACCAAACCGTCGAGCCCCGACCGTCGAATCCCCGACCGTCGCCCCCCCACCAATCTGGTCGAATTCCTATTCGACTAAACGGTCGAATCTCCCACCAATCTGGTCGAATTCCTATTCGACTAAACCGTCGAGTTCACTCGACGGTAACGCTCTTGGCGAGGTTGCGCGGGCGGTCGACGTTGTGGCCGCGCGCGAGCGCCGCGTAGTAGGCCATGAGCTGCAGCGGGATGGTGGTGACCAGCGGCGACAGCAGGGGGTGAGTCTTGGGCACGTAGATGATCGCGTCGGCCAGTTCCGCCAGGTGGCGGTCGCCCTCGGTGGCGATGGCGATAATACTGCCGGCGCGCCCCTTCACCTCCTCGATGTTCGCCACCACCTTGTCGTAGGTGTGATCGCGCGGCGCCACCACCACCACCGGCATGCCGCGGTCGATCAGGGCGATCGGCCCGTGCTTCATCTCCGCGGCGGGCAGCCCCTCGGCGTGGATGTAGCTGATCTCCTTCAGCTTGAGCGCCCCCTCCAGGGCCACCGGGTAATTCACGCCGCGGCCCAGGTAGAGCCAGTTCTCGCGCTCCACGTAGCGTTCGGTGAGATCGCGGATGGCATCCGCCATGGCCAGGATGCGCTCGATCTTGGCCGGGATTTCGTCCAACTGGCGCAGCAGACCGGCGGTGCGCTCGGGGGACAGGTGGCGGCGGCGGCCCATGTTGATTGCCAGCAGCGCAAGCACGGCAACCTGGCCGGTGAACGCCTTGGTGCTGGCCACGCCGATCTCGGGACCGACGTGCAGGTACACACCGGAATCGGTTTCGCGCGCGATGCTCGATCCCACCACGTTGACAATGCCCAGGGTGGTGGCGCCCTTGAGCTGCAGTTCGCGCAGGGCGGCCACCGAATCGGCGGTCTCGCCCGACTGGCTGAGCACGATGCCGAGCGTGTTGCGCTGGATCACCGGGTTGCGGTAGCGCAGTTCGCTGGCGTACTCCACCTCGGCCGGCACCCGCGCCAGCTCCTCGAACAGGTACTCGCCGATCAGCCCGGCGTGCCAGGCGGTGCCGCAGCCGGTCAGGATCACGCGCTGGTAGCGGGCCAGTTCGCGCTCGCGGTCCGCCAGTCCACCCAGCACCACCGTGCCCTCGTTCTGGTCAATGCGCCCGCGCAGCGTGTTGCGCAGCGCCGCCGGCTGCTCGTGGATCTCCTTGCTCATGTGGTGGCGGTGGCCGTCGAGCTCGATCTCCTGCAGCCGTACCTCGAGGGTGCTGACGCTCTTGCTCAGCGGGATGTCGTCGATGGTGGAGGCGCGCAGGCCGTCGCGGGTGAGCAGCGCCAACTCGTTGTCGTCCAGGTAGACCACCTGCCGGGTGTGTTCGATTACCGCCGCGCCGTCGGAGGCCACCACGTGCTCGCCGTCGCCGACCCCGACCAGGACCGGGCTGCCGCGGCGGGCGGCGATGAGCTGATCGGGGTGGTCGCGGCTTATTACCACCAGGCCGAAGGTGCCGCGCACGTCGTGCAGCGCGCGCCGCACGGAAGCGAGCAGGTTGCCGGACTCGCCGTTGCCGCCGTCGTGGTAAAGGTAGCCGATGAGCTGGGCGAGCGCCTCGGTGTCGGTTTCGCTGGCCGGCTCGATGCCCTGCTCGGTGAGGAAGGCGCGAATCGACCGGTAGTTCTCGATGATGCCGTTGTGTACCACGGCGATGGTGCCGCTGGCGTCGAAGTGGGGGTGGGCGTTGCGCTGCGTGGGGGCGCCGTGCGTCGCCCACCGGGTGTGCGCAATGCCGGTAGTGCCCGGGGCACGTTCGGCGGCCAACTTGCGCGCCAGGTTGTCCACCTCGCCCACCGTACGGTGCCGGTGCAGCACGCGGTCGCCGTCGAGGGTCGCAATCCCCGCCGAATCATAGCCCCGGTATTCCAGGCGCCGCAGCCCGGTTACCAGCAGCTCCGCCGCCGGCCGTGGCCCGACGTATCCCACAATCCCGCACATGGTCCCCCCCGCCCCAATGCTACGCACATACCCCGCCCCCGTCTACGCCCACCTCGGGCCGTGCTACGCTCCGGGCCGTCTCAGGTAGGCTTGCGGGTTGCGGGCGCCAGACTTCCGTGGACTGCCATGCGGGTGCTGCGCGTGACAAGGGTCGGAGGGTCGCGGCGGGTGGTGCAAACGGATATGGTGGGGCTCGTGGGGGACGGCACGGTTCAACTCCTGGAGTGTGCGATGCGGGCGGCGGTGCGTGGCGGCGAGGTGGTGCTGCGGCACCGGAGCGGAGCGCTGACCGTGCGCCGCAAGGCGGACGACACGCCGGTGACGCAGGCGGACGAGGCGGCGCAGGTTGCCCTGGAAGAGGTGCTGGTTGCGTCGGCGCCGGAAATCCCGGTGGTGAGCGAGGAGGGCCGCATTGCGCCGGCCGCGGAACGGAGAGCGTGGCGGCGGCTGTGGCTGGTGGACCCGCTCGACGGCACCAAGGAGTACATCCGCGGCGGCGACGATTTCTCGGTGAACGTGGCGCTGTGCGAGGCGGGCGTGCCCTGGCTGGGGGTGATCTACGCGCCGGTGCGCGACCGGCTCTACTACGGCGCCGTGGGCTGCGGCGCATACCTGTTGGACGGCGCGCGGCGGGCGGCGCTGACGGCGGGTGCGGGAAGCCGGCTGGATGGGGGAGTGCGCCCGGCCCGGGAGGTGCCGGTGGTGGTGGCCAGCACCAGCCACTTTGCCGCCAACACCGAGCGCCTGGTCGGCCGGCTGCGCGCCGCCCACGGCGGGCTGACCATCCGGCGCCTGTCCAGCGCCATCAAGCTGGGCATGGTGGCTGCGGGGGAGGCGGACTACTACCCGCGCTTCGGCCCCACCATGGAGTGGGACACCGCGGCCGGCGACGCCCTGCTGCGCACCGTCGGCGGCCGCATCGTGCAGGCACGCACCGGCCGCCCTCTGCGCTACAACAAGCACGACCTCCACAACCCGCCCTTCCTGGCCCTCGGCCCCGGCTGGCGGCTACCCCCCGCCGTACAGCGCCCGACCGGCGCGCAGCCGTAACGCCCGCCCCTCAGCCGTGGTGCGCCCTGCTGCATGAGCACCGTCAGATAGGGCGGCGGGTGTAGGCGCGGTTGGCGGCGGCGTAGGTTTCGGGGGTGCCTACGTCGTAGCTGGGGCCGCCGGCGATGTAGCCGTAGACGGGGGCGCGCTGGACCAGCCAGGCCAGGAAGTGGCCGGGGGCGTCGGGGTTGCCGCCGCCGGCCAGGTAGTCGCGCAGCAGGGAGTGCGCCGCGGGCGGGAGCACGTAGAGGGCAAGGCTGGCCAGGTCGGAGCGGGGCTGCGCGGGTTTTTCCTCGAAGTCGACGATGCGGCTGGCGTCGTCGAGCAGGACGCAGCCGTGCCGGCCGGCGATGTGGGAGCGGTCCGGCATCTGCACGCACAGGTTGACGGCGGCGGCGCGCCGGCGGGCGAAGGCGAGCGGCTCGGTCAGTTCGAAGGCCAGCAGCTTGTCGGTGGCGGCGACCAGCACCGTGTCCGTGCACGCGAGGCGGTCGAGGGCCAGTGCCAGGTCGCCGAGCGCGCCGAGCCGCTGCCGCTCGTGGGACGTGCGGTCGCTGAGCAGGCGCACCGGCAGCGGCGGCTCGTGGTCCGCGAGATGGCGTTCGAAGGCGGCCAGGAACAGGTCGTTGGTGACCAGCGCGGCGGCTTCGACGGCGCCGGAGCGGGCGATGTTGGCCAGCAGGTGGTCGAGCAGGGGGCGGCCACCGACCGGGATCAGCGCCTTCGGGGTATCCGGGAACAGGGCGCGTACGCGGGTACCGTAGCCGGCGGCGAGCAGGACCGCGGTCAGGACGCAGGCTCGCTGACGCGGACAGGGACGATGGCGAATCCTTCGGCGCGGTATGCGCTGCCGATCCGCTCCAGGTGGGCGGCGTCCTCGCAGGTGCCGATTGCGGCGCCGCCGGAGCCGGCGAACTTGGCATGGGCGCCCTGCTCGCGGGCGATGGCGATCATGCGCACCTGCTCCGGGGGCAGGTCGTACACCGAGCGGCGCAGGTCGAAGTCGCGGTCCATGATCGGGCCGAGTCGGCCCGAGTCGCCGCCGCGCAGCGCCGCCAGCGCCTCGTCGACGAGCGCCGCCTTGGCGGCCATCGCCTCCGCAATGGCGGCGTCGTGTTCCACCTCCGCCCGGTAGCGCATCACGTTATGAATCGCGCCGGAGGACTTGGACAGGCCCTCGTGCCAGGCGATGAACAGCGGCGGCAGCAGGTGCGCGGGGAGGTACTCGTAGTCGCCGTGGCGGCCGCCGTTGCGCGCGTACGCGGCGGAGGTAAAGTCCATCGCCACCACGCCGCCGTACACCGCCACCACGCGATCCTGCGGCCCGGCGCTGATGCCGAGCTCGATGGTCTCCGCCTCCAGGATGATGTTGGGCTGCTCCGGCTTCGGGATGTCCCGCTCGGTGAGCTCGTAGAACTGCATCAGCGCCTTGAACACGGCGGTGATGATTGCCGAGGAGCCGCCGAGCCCGACCCCGAACGGGATGTCGGAGTGGTACTCGATGGTGAAGTTGCGCCGCGGCAGCGTGATGCCGCGCTCCTCGCAGCAGTGGTGGAAGCGCACCAGCAGGGCCTCGATCAGGCGGATGCCGCCGTAGTAGCCGTATTGGTGGCGGTAGCGGGCGAGTGCGGCCACGTCCGGGAAGCTGGTAGTGTCGCGGGCATTGGGCACCACCGTGACGCGCTCGGACTCGTACAGCGTCACGCGCGCCGAGAACGCGTCGAACAGCAGGGAGATCACCTTGCCGCCGAACAGGTCGGACGGATTGCCCACCAGACCGGAACGGGCGCCGACGGCGCTGCAGATGCGCCCGCTGCCGGTGCCACCGGGGCGAGCCGCCACTATCGCCCCGCAGCCGCCGCCGGGCGGCGTCCCGTCTTGCCCACGCTCCTAAGCGGCGAACAGCGCGAACGCGAAGTTCGCCGCCGGCGGGGCCATGTCGTCGCGGCCCTTCAGGTAGCGATGCGCCTGCTGTTCGGGCGACACGTGATCGAGATTGGTAAACCCGGCGCGGCGCATCTCGGCGTTCAACTCGTCCGGCGTGTACATCGACAGCATCGGCTCGCCGCGCTTGGCCACGAACTGGTCGAGCTTGTCGGCGAACAACAGGCCGTCGGGGGGCACCAGGTGGCGCGGATACTTGTAATCGAGGGCAATCCTGGTGCCCGGCGTCGCTATCGCCGCAATGCGGTCGAGCGTGTCGCGAACGGCGTCGCGCGTCAGGTAGTAGCTGGTACCGAGCCAGGAGAAGAACGCCGGGGCAGCGGTATCGAATCCGGCCTTGGTCAGCGCTTCGTCGAGCCGGTCGGTCTCGAAATCCACCGGCGTGAACACGAGGTTGGGCGGCAGATGGTCGCTGATCCTGAGCAGCTTGTCGCGCTTCATGTTCTGCGACGCCGGATGGTCCACCTCGAACACGCGCAACCGGTCGGCGAACTCATCCTGCCGCAGGCAGAACGAATCGAGGCCGGCGCCGAGAATGACATACTGCCGGGCGCCGGCGGCCACCGCGTCGCGCAACTGGTCCTCGGCGTAGCGGAGGCGCAGGATGTTCTCGGTGTGGACCGGCATCAACGCCCGCATCAGCCGGTGGACGATTACCCGGTACAATGCCCAGTTGTTGGCCACCAGCCGCCAGAACGGCGTGATCAGGTGGATTGCGTAGGTGTCCGACACAATCGGGTCCTGGTGCCAGCGCAAGTGACCGGCGCGGATCGCCGCCGCCAGAATCGCCGTCGTGCTCGCGCGTTTGACGCGCGCTTCCTGCCTGCTGTCGTTCGCCACAACCTCATGCTATCAGTAGCCCGAACGCGCCCACCCTGTACAGCACCGGCCGACCGGCCGGTACCGAAACGCTCTTGCCCAGGTTCAATCTCGCTATTCGGCTCGCATAACATAATGTCGAAGGAGCATAATGCCGGTCACCAACCTGAGTCGTCCGCTCGGTCGGTTGATCGATCTGGGCTACGTGCCGCGTGAGCTTCCGTTGTCCGGCAACCAGATCGACGCATGGCGCCAGGAAGGCTACAGCTTCCTGGTGATCCACGAGCTGCTGCGGCAGCACGTGGTGAAATACTCGGAAACCACGGTGCGGCGCTACATCCACCGGCACTTCCCGTCGCCGGTGCGACCAGTGATGCGCCGAGACGAAGCCCGCGGGCGCGGAGTGGAGCGACGCCTGGAACGGCGACCGCGTGCACGCCGGCGGCACCACCGTCGCGGCGGCCGCCCCGATCGAACGCATCCCGGTCTTCATCCGCGGCCACGACCGCGATTTGGCCACGTTGTTCCAGGGGTTGTACGAACGGTAGCGGAATGCCGGCCGGCGGGAGTGCCGGCAGCCAAGACGGAGCGGCAACGTCCGTGCCCGCGAGTGCCGGGTGCGGCTGCTCGGCGCTATCGAGTCTGCTGGTTCATCCGTTCCCGGAGTGCCGCGTTGATCAGCGACTGGTAGCCCACCTTCTTGATCCCTGCGAGTTTGCGGAAATAGACCACGACGTCATCGTCCAGCCGGATCGTGATCGACTTCTTCCTCGGTGAATAGAAGCGTCCGCGCACCGCCTCCTTGCCGGAGAAGTCATACTCCTCCGGGAGCTCGTAGTTGTCCCAATCAGATCGTTTCTTCATATTGCCGCTTCTCCCTCGGGGTCGCCAGGCGGGCACTGATCAATCGTATGACTGCGTCGCCGTCCTCTCCGAAGAACAGATCGGCAACCGTCAAGGTCAGGCCGGTGTTCGTCTGGCCGACCGTCACCCAGCGCTCCTCGAAGGCCGAGAACCGCTCGTCCAACCAGCTCAGGTGCAACAACCAGGACCACCTCGGGCTCAGGCCTTACCGGGTCAAGATCCGTTGTCATCCGGGTCACTCGCACCTGCCGCAGCCGCTACTTCATACCTGATCGTGTCTTCCAGCGCTTCATCCAGCCCCAACGGGGGTTGGAAGCCGGTGTGTTCCACTCGCTGGGTTGCAAATGTGGTGGTGCTGCAGAATTTCCTGACCCGGACGGCACTAATCGGAAATCGCTTGCCGGTGATCGTGGCAAGCAGGTCACAGGTGACTCCACCAAGGTAACCTACGGCATACGGGATCTGGATTCTGCTCTTCAGGGGCTGGTCGACCGTCTGAACCACCATGTCGACCAGCTCACCCATCTGATAGTCGGGCTTGTCCGCGTAGTTGAACAGATGGTACCCCGGTCCAAGCCCAAGGACGTGTACGAGAAACGCGCTCAGATTGCCCACGTACGCCATCGACTTGCGGTTGTGGCCGCAACCAACCATCACGAACCGTCCGGCGGCGACCTGACGCACGAGTTCGTAGACGTTACCCCGGTTACCTTCACCGAAAACCACGGTCGGACGGACGATCACCAGCGAGCGTTCCGAAGGAGCTTCGATCTGCCACTCCTGATGCACCTGTTCCGCGCGAAGCTTCGAGCGCCCGTAGGCGTTGAACGGCGACGTGCCATCTTCTTCCCTGGTTTCGGGCGCTGCTATCCCGTAGACCGCGACTGAGCTGATGAAGATGACCTGTTCGATCCCCAGTTCGCCGCAAACCTCGCACACATTTGCTGCACCCGCGACGTTCACTTCGTCATACCGCGTCTCCGGCTTGACATCATCGCGGTGCACCGCCGCGAGGTTGTACACGACCTCCACGCCATCGAGTGCGGTTCGCACGGCGGCACGGTCGCGCACGTCGGCCAAGCGGTAGCTTTCGTCGCGACCGCCCGGCGTCTCCACATCCACGATCGTCACCGTGTGACCGGCACTGCTCAGCGCCGCCGCCAACCTCCGGCCGATGAACCCGGCCCCACCGATCACCGCTATCGCCGCCATCTGCTATCCATCTCATTGACTCCAACGCGGAAAAACATGATACATTTTTATAGATGTCTGGTCCTCTCCTTTCGATTGTCATGGCCAGCTATAACGCCGAGCGGCTCATCGCGGCGTCCATCGACTCGGTTATCGGTCAAACGCTCAAGGACTGGGAATTGATAATCGTCGATGATGCATCCATCGATGCCACGGTTGATGTGATAGCCGACGCTCAGCGGCGCGACCACCGTATCCGACTGGTGGCTCAAGACACGAACCGGGGCCCTGCGCACGCGCGCAACGTCGCGCTGGATCGGGCAAGTGGCGAACTGATAGCGTTCATCGACAGCGATGACATCTGGTATCCCGAGAAGACGGTCAAGCAAGTCGCGGTAATGAATCGTCACCGAGCCGACATTGCTTACACCGCGTACAAGCGTAGACTCGATGGAGAGCAGGGGGGAACCCTGGTAACGGTGCCCGAGCGGGTAACCTATCGCACGATGCTACGCCGAAATTATATCGCCTGCTCCACAGCCATGGTGCGGCGCTCAACCTGCGGTGAAGCTCGCATGCCCGAGATTCCACTCCGTGCGGACCATGGTTATTGGCTTGCCCTGCTGCGGGACGGTTCACGTAGCGCAATAGGAATACGCGAACCGCTTATGTGGTATCGTCTGCACCGAGACTCTTTGTCTGCGAACAAGCTGGTAGCGGCCAGGTATTCCTGGAAGCTGCTGCGCGAGGTCGAACGCTTTGGCCTTGCCAAGTCACTGTGGCTGTTCAGCGGTTACGCGTTCGAAGCGCTGAAACTGCGGCTCGTTGCAAGCACGCGCTGATGAGCGAGCTAACCCCGTTTCTCAGGATTCCGGACGAGGGTACAGAGTTCCTTCGCCATTTGGTCGTACCAGGGGCCGCTCCGAAAGAACTCGCCCCGTTCTCGGGCGCCTTTGCAGAGCGTTCGGTACAGGTCAGGATCGTTCGCCAATCGGTGAATGGCCTCTCTTACGGAGGGAGCTGAACGAGGCTCAACCAACAATCCGCTTTTCCCATCCTCGACCACCTCGGGGACACACCTCCACCAGGTGGTGATCACCGGCCTACCGCACTGTAAGGCCTCCAGCACTATTCCCGGATACCCCTCCGACTTCCAGTAGGTAGGCAACAACAGCACATCGTGTTGGAGCAGTACCCCCGGCACTTCGTGCGCGTTGAGCGCGCCGCGGTAAACGGCCTTGCTCCCGTCGAATAGACTCATATCGGTATCAGGCATGGGCGGGCCAAACACGTTGAGTTGGCAGTGCGTGGGAAGGTCTCGGCACGCCTCGAGGGTCTCCTGGAGCCCTTTTTCACGGCGCAGCTGCGAAATAAAGACGAGCCGCGATACCGCTTGCGGCGCTTCAGCCGACGGCGGTCTCAGGTCCCTCGTGTTGGCAAACCAGCGAAAGTTAACGTGCTGTCGAAACCTGTTAAGTAATTCCCGGGTCTGTACGAACACAAGGTCACATCGCATAAAGGTGTGGTCCGCCCACCAGCGCAACAGTCGACCGTATCGGTCGTACATTCGCGCAAAGTCACCGCCGAACAAGCGCAGCGCCATGGGACACCGGCATGTCGCGCAGAAAAACCAAATGCACGAACCGAGTGTCCACGCGGAGCCGGCCGAGATATTCAATACTACCACTTGGCTGCGCGGGAGTCGCAGCGCGGTCTGACCGACCACGCGCATAACAGTTGCGATGTTGTTGAACCACCGGCGCCAATGGGGGAGATTGAGCCGCGGCCGGGTAGTGTCCACTACCGCGACGTCGAATCCTCGCTCGCACAACTGCTTCACCATTTCGGCAAAATTCACGGAGGTACCACCCATCGGGTTCGTCGAAACCGGCATTTCCGGGGGCACTGGTCCGACCAGCAGTACCTTCAGGCCTGAGCCCGTGTGTACGGCATTCAACGCTTACGCACCTACCAGACCCTCGTCGTGCGCTTGATCCAGTAGTTCCAGCTGCCGGGGAATACCAGCGTGGCCGCGGCAAGCGCAAGGTACGGAGCCTTCCTGCCACTCCTCATGCGCATGGCGTATAGCAACCTCTGAGCCGTGCTGAGCTTGTCGCCATGCCGTTCCAGGAAACCACTTACTCGTCGGGTGATTTCGACGGTGGTACTGATCCTCGCTTCACCATGATCGTAGTCCATCATGTAAAGACAACGCTCAATCCGCAACGCGTCACCCCACCGTTCGATCATCCTGATCCACAAGTCGACGTCCTGTCCAGCTTCCAAGTCCTCATCGAATCCACCAACGGATCGCACTTTCGAGGTTTCCGTAAAGATTTGATTGCCAACGCAGTTCCCCCAAAGGATGTCGCTTAGCCGGATCGCACGTCCACCCCGAAACCGCGGTGATTTCCGTTGTTCCCTTACTTGCAGAATATTCGATGCTACAAATGAGTGGGTTTTCCGATAGGCGTCCATCAGCACCGAAATTCGGTCATTGTGAAAATAGTCGTCATCATCCAGTCCCGTGTAGAAGGCTCCTTGAGCAAGTTCGATACCGGTGTTCCGGCTTCCGCAAGCCCCCTTTCCACGGCGGTTTCGATACGCTCGTATCCGCGGGTCGTGAAATCCCGCACATACCTCCAGACCTTCGCACCGCTCGCTGTCGTCAATTACAAGCACTTCGATGTTGTCGTACGATTGGCTCAATACTGAACCAATAGCCCGCTGCAGTAAGCGCGGTCTTTCGTACGTCGGAATTACGATCGACACCAGATCATTGGTGCTCTTTTGCATGCAATATTATTAGTGGTCAGATGGCCGCAGAGCGAAATATTTCATCCCACATTTGTCTTGCACGAGCCCGTTCGATTGCCCCGGTCCTCGTAATACACTGTATGATTCTGTCTCGCTCTGGTTCCCGGACAATCATTTCCACCTTACGCCGAATCTCCTGTTCATCGTTGTGTACGGATAACATTCCCTGAGCGAATCCATAGTCATCAAAGAGTTCCTCATACTTGTGACTCCATCCTGCGGCCAAAGCTGGCACCGCCTGAGAAAGGGCATTCACCAGTGCGTGGTAGCGTGATCCGACTACCGCAAGGCAACTCCCGATGACCCCCTTGATTTCAAGAGGATCCCGGTAATCGACCATGTGCAAGCGTAAGTTGGTCTCTGCGATTATCCTTGCCGCTAAATCCCTGTCGCCGGGACCTTCGTGCAGCAGCATGAAAGGACGAAGCTGCATCTCGTCCAGCACTTTCGCACAACATGCCATCATTCGAACGTAAGCGCGACCGGTCTGCGCTGTTGTCTTGTCGATCATCCTTTGGTTGGGGACGATACATACTCTTCCGGCGAAATGGTCGCCATGCTTAGCGACAGAGGCGGCAAGCAAGTTAGTAAAGTCGGGCGCACGCCTCACCGTGTCATTCCTGCCAACCAACTCCGTGATGTACTGATGAGATCGGGCATCGCGTGCATATATCAGATCTGCGTGTTCCACAATCATCCGAAAATCGCGTTGTATGCTGCGATTATTGAAGGGTCCAAATGCCTGGGGCAATAGGACAACACGAGTAGCGTTGCGCTTCCACCGCCGGATCGCTCGTGCTGCTCGCTTGGTCGGCATGGGACCTCGCTGGTCGCTGTATGCAAAGCCGCCGGCATCCAACACCAGTCCGATCTCGCGCTCGAGAACGACCCCCAAGCGACATCTGACAAAAGCCGGAATCAATTGGGATGCCAAGTTTGACAGCTTCGGTAATCGGCCGATCGTCACCAGTTGAAATACCCCCAGCTCGGCTCTCCGCTCGAATGGTGCTCCTGAAGCGAATGCGCGCATGGCCACGCGGGCGTGTGGATGGCGACTGCGAATCTGGTCGAGAATTGCAAGTAGCATGAGATGTGCGCCTTTGTTGATGAACTCCGTTCCTCGGATCTCAACAGTCATGTGGTTCCAGCCTCACGTTTGGATATAGACTACGCTCGAGCTGGTCAACAGACGCGGTTCGGAAATCCATTTGCACTACGCATCCGGCCGTGCTGGAAGCACCACTCTTCTAATCAGCAGATCCGAGCTCTTTTTCTGCGAAAAGGGAACTCCGCCAGTGTGATCCGCATAACCGGCCGCGATCAGCATGATCGGCCGAAGATACGGGCTCAGTCCGAGAAGGCCACTTAGCCGTCTCTCACGCTCCCCGATGTCAGGCCAGTTGATATTGCAAGTGGAGATCCCTAGCGTGTCGAGCGCGAGCATGAGCTGCATTGCTGCCAACGCTCCATCGATATAGATAAGATGCCGATCACGCTCAGAGAAAAACGAACTCAGGTCCCCGACCAGAACGATGAGACTTTGAATATTGTGCACGTATCCCGCCGTTCCCATTGCACAACTGGCCAATTTCTGAGCTGTCGAGGGGTCGGTAGTGATGTAGAACCAATACGGCTGACGGTTGCATGACGAAGGCGCCAGCCGTGCACCGTCAACCGCCTTCTTGATGTCTTCGAACGGTACCGGTCGCCGCTCGAACCACCGAACCGACTTGCGGTGACGAAACAAGGCGAGCAACTGTTCATGACCGATGCCATGAGGAACGATGTCAGCGTACGGAAAAGGCGCTACAGCTTGTCCGTCACGACTACCATCTGAGAGACGGATACGGTCAAATCGCTGCCGCTGCTCACTGGCCTCGGGAAATGGCTCCACACTCTCGAAATATCGGTCAAGGACATCTGTCGCCCATCGGATCTCGTCAGGTTCCTCTAACGGTGAAGCCATTGCGGCCTCAAACGCATCGATCGTCTCGGCGATGTAACGCAGCGCAAAAATCGCTCGGCGAGGCTTCATGATCAGGCCTTTTTCGATCCGATGAATGTTGCGTCGAAGTTGCACGCTGGTCTCCCGATAGGTGCCAGTTTCTGAACGCCAATAGTCGGCGCGACCGGCAAGTACCGCACGTTGTTCGCGGCAGAATGAGCGGTTCACGACCAAGTAATAGAGCGACGCAAGAAAGGAATTCCACGAAAACCAGCGGGCGCCGTGCCGGCTGAACCGGACAGCGAAACGCTTGGCAATGGCGCGCAACTTCCGGGGAATGAACTTTCGGAGAAGAGTCAACGACGGGTGCCGAACGCGGACGTCAGCATGTGGCTGCGGCGAGTAAGCATCGGGCAAGTGTAACGAGATTGGTCTGTTTGTGATACACGCACACATGTCGGCATCATGCCTATCCTATCATACCCGTGTACCATCATGCCCGTGACACGGGCAGAACCGAGGTAGCCCCCGGAGAGCGATGATGGCGGACCGTCGCCGGGAGTTGAGTGGCGACAGCGAACAGCAGAAGGAGAAACACCCCTCGGGCATCAAACAGATCTCCAGAGATGCTGCTGGAGATCCCAAGCAGGCAGAGGCCGGCTACGATCGCAGGATGACCGGGCCCCCCTCCCCGCATCCAGCGGCGGAGATAGAGGAGGAACGGCGCCGATAGGAGTAGCAGTCCCAGCAAGCCGCCCTCTGCGAAAGCCTCGATGAACATATTGTGAGGGTAGGTCCCGAAACTGTCTAGTTGAGCGAATCCCGCCAAGCCAAGCCCACCGAGCGGGTTCGCGATTCCCGCCGAAATGCCGTCGGCGAAGAGATCGACCCGGTTTGACGTATATCCCCGAAGCAATAGAAGTTCGATGAAACGACGGAAGAAGATCTTCACGGCTAGTTGTCCCACCTGCGTAAGTAATGCAGCAAGTCCGAGCACGCTGACTCCGACAATCGACCAGAGGACCCGACGGTCGATACCACGACTACGGAGATACACGAGCACCGCGGCGAATAGCGCCAACATCGCACCCCGTGAACCCGATTGCAGCACGAGAAGTATAGCGATCGGAGCAACGACTAACGCCGGATGTTTAGCTAGTCTCCTCCCGTCGATGATATAGTAGAGTGCGGCAAGCGTGAGTAGCCCCATGTTCCGGCCGAATACATTCGGACCTCCGCCGAGGGCGCTCACTCTACCCTTCGTCAAGTTCCCGGACACCACTGATGCGAGACCCGCAAGCGCCAAGACCAGTCCCAGGCCGAATATCGCCAACCAGAACCCTTCAATCGTAGCGGCCACCCCGCTCAAGCGTAGCGCGGCAACGGTTAACACGCACGACCAACCCACGAACAACAAATCGTAAGTCTTGATGCCTGCGAGAGTCAAGTCCGGGGCCCAGATGCTGGAGGCGATCATGTATGCAACAAACGCGACGAACGCGACGCTCCAAGATCTGACTTTCCCTGCAAAATAGCGATTGACTCGCGGGCTTCTCTTCGCCGCGATCGCGAATAACCAGATGGACAGAGCGGACAGAATCCAGAGTCTGAGTTCGAAGTACCACACAGAGTCTCCACCGCCGAAGAACTGGCCAACATGAGACCGTCCGACCAACTGAAATGCTCCGATCAGGAAACCAGCGGCAGTCTGTTCCAACCGGAATCGATTCCGGGGCGCGAGTCGGGGTTCGCTCACGACGGTCTGCAACCGGAGCGCTGCTTGACGGGCCCATGCGAACAGCAAACGGTCATGTCGTATCCGTCCCGGCGAACAGGTTACCTAGCCACACCTCTGCGGAGCGAGGTCGGAGTAACCGCTTTGCGCCGTCAGGACAATTTGTCATCTCGCCCACCTTTACCGCGACGCCGTCCGTGTACATGTCGACCCGAATGTACGACAGAGAGCGTGAGAGTTGCTCGGCGATCCGAAGCATGAGAGGCAGGCAGGAGGGCTTGGAATCGGGTTCGGCTGCCGGTGGATACGCCCAGTCGATGCGCAACCGGCGCCACGAGGGATCGTAGAAGCTGCGGGTGTGATTGTTGAACCTTCCCAGATCGACCTGGATGATCCGGGGGGTGCCGTGGAAGCAATGGAACTTGAAGTCACGGGGCACTTCCATATTCGGTTCGACAAAGAACTCCTCTACCAGGATCTTGGGTTCAAGGTATCTGTAGTTTGGCTCGCGCGACACCTTGTAGTAGTCGGTGCTGAGCCACTTCTTGAGGATATTGGCATCGACGCTCTGACCCGGTGTGTGGAGGAGTACAACCTCGCCGCTCATGTGCGAGGGCTTGACCACACAGGGGAAGCGGTTCAATTCCAGATTGTCTACATCCCCGGGTGTCCGAAGCACCGCGTACGTCTGCAGCGTGTACTCACTGCCGACAACGCTGGCCACATAATGCTTGACGTATTCCTTGTCGGTGATGAACTGCCGCAACGGACACAGCAAACTACCGTCGTTTCTGAGGCGAAAGAGGTGGTCGTTAAGGAGCTTGGGATTGCGATACCGAGGCAACCTGTGCTGTCCGACTACATACCGGAGTGTGGAATAGACGGCATCCATCCAGGAGCCGGACGGAAGCCAAGATCGGACGACTTTCCCGATTGCGCGTGGCGTGAAGCGCAAACTTATCTGCCCGCGAGCCACGCGGCCTCCGTTTGAACCGCACGATTGTGTTGGATGTGGGTGTGTCCAATCATGTTCAGGCAGCCGTCTGCCGTGACAATGCCACTGACACGGCCTCACGCGCAGTGCGCATCAGTAGACTCCCACCGGGCAACAGTGCATGACCGACGATGAACAGCACGCAATACAGTCCCACCTCCAGCAGCAAGGTAGCAAGTGTCAATTCTGTGCGAATCAAGAACACCGTGCTCCCGGCAACCAGTCCGCATACGACCGACCGCCACGCTGCTTCGACGAGCGCGCGGGCACGTAAGGGTGTTCCGCTCGTCGCCCACACGACTTCGCCGACCAAGCTGACAAGCGCTGCCACGCCGTATCCCGCTGCTATTCCGGCGGCGCCCCATTGCCAGCCGACAATCACCCCCGCAACGCTCGCTCCGGCGCGAATGAGTCGTACGGTCACCAGTTTGCCCGCCGCTCCGAGTGGAACCAGGATCCATCCCGTCGCTTTACCAATCACTGCTGCAAGACCTGCCAATGCGAGCCACCGTACCAACGGAATGGCCGATAACCACTGATCGCCTAGCAGCAGACCGACGAATGCCGGCGCCTCAGCGACCACCAACCCAAGGATACCACAACCACCGAACGCCGCTATCATCATTGTTTGCTTGAACAATCGGCGGAATGCTACTCGGTCCTCCTGAAGCCGGCTGAGCGATGATGGTATGACCCGCTCCAACGGATCCAACACAGACGAAACCGGCGTCATGACGGCGGTTGATGCTCGGTTGTAGAGGCCAAGATCAGTGGTTCCTGCAGCGGCTCCTAGCATGATCGGAGCTGCGTTGCGGGACAGATACAGGATCAGCCGAGAAGGAACCAGACCTGTGGCAAAATTGACAATCGAACGAACGTTCGTACCTCTCTTGGGCCTTCCCGGGTGCCAGCGCGCGAGAACCCAGAATAGCACGGTACGTGCGATCTGAATGGTCAGGTGCATCCAAATCAGTGCCCAGAACCCCGCGCCAACCAGCGCCGAACCGACACCGACGGATACACCGCAAACGTACGATGACACACGCACTATCTGTAGCAAGTCGTATCTCAATCGCCGCCGCAGTACGGCCTCGTGTTGTGCGCCGCACCCAATCGCGATGAGGGTGATTGAGAGCAACATCGCAGCACCAGTCACTCGAGGTTCTCCAAACAGCAAGGCGAGGAGCGGAGAGCACAGTACCGTGGCCCCCGCGAGTATGAATCCCACAACGGTGTTGATCCAGAACAGATTCGAGAGCTCATCGGCGTCGACCGAAACACGCTGAGTCGCTGCGGTTGTCAGCCCCCAATCTCCAACGAGCGTGAATAGACTCAGCAGAATAGTCGCCATTGCAGCGACGCCGAATTCATCTGGTGTCAAGAGGCGAGCGAGCACAGCGATCGAACCAATCCGAAGTCCGGTTTGAGCTACGAATGCCACGAACCCTGCGCCAGCACCACGGATACTCGCGTCTCTTACGCGGTGATAGCGGTCTGCAGGATCGACGGATCCCGCGCCGGCTGTCGTGCGATGATCATTCATCAGTAAGGTTTCTGCCCTGAGATGGTTTCTTGCGGTATTCCCAGGGAAATGCGTGCAACGAATGAGTGCCACAAGCGGCGTGGGTGAATAGGCAGGTCATCGAATTTGCAGGGAGGCCGGTAGGCGGAGACGCTACCGGCTGCAGTCAGCGGACTCGTAAGCAGTAGCACACCACCTCGCGCAACTGATCTATGGGGTGGCTGGTAGAGATGCTTGGCGCTGGTGACGTTCGGAAACTAATGGGCCGGAATGCTCATGGTCACGAATCCAGTCGAAGAAACGCTCGACGCCCTCTCGGATTGGGACTTGCGCCACATCGCCCAGGTCTTCCGTCAAAGCGGTGGTGTCGGCCCAGGTGCGGGGGACGTCGCCAGGTTGGATGGGGACTTCGCGGGTTACGGCTTTCTTGCCGAGGGCGTCTTCGAGGGCGATGACCAAGTCGAGCACGGAGACGGGGTCGCCGTTGCCGACGTTGTAGACGCGGGCCGGGGCGGGGGAGACAGAGGACTGGCGGCCGTCCCAGTCGGCGGCGCCCTGGGGCGGATGGTCGATCACACGGAGCATGGCTTCGACGACGACGTCGATGTAGGTGAAGTCGCGTTCCATGTTGCCGTGGTTGTAGAGGTCGATCGGGTCGCCGTTGAGGATGGCGCGGGTGAAGGAGAACAGCGCCATGTCGGGGCGGCCCCAGGGGCCGTACACGGTGAAGAAGCGCAGGCCGGTCGATGGGATGCCGAACAGGTGCGAGTAGCTGTGCGCCATCAGCTCGTTGGCGCGCTTGGTGGCGGCGTACAGGCTTACTGGGTGGTCGGCGGCGCTGGATTCGGTGAACGGCACGTGGCGGTCGAGGCCGTACACGGAGCTGGATGAGGCGTAGACCAGGTGGCGCACCGGGGTCTGGCGCACCGCTTCGAGCACGCTCAGGAAGCCGTGCACGTTGTTGGCAGTGTAGGCGAACGGGTCGCTGAGCGAGTAGCGGACGCCGGCCTGCGCGGCGAGGTGGCATACCACGTCGAAGCGCTCTTCCGCACACAGGGCCCCGACGGCCTCGGCGTCGGCAAGGTCGAGGCGCCGGAAGCGTAGGCCCGAATCGGCGGTGAGCGTCTCGGGACCGCACTCTTCGCTACAGACGACTCCGAGTTCGCGCAGCCGGTCCAGCTTCAACTGGACGTCGTAGTAGCGGTTGAGGTTGTCGATCCCGAACACCCGGTGCCCGAGGTCGACCAGACGGCGGGCCAGATGGAAGCCGATGAAACCGGCCATTCCAGTAATGAGAACCTTCACAACAGTAACGTATTATGCGCGCTCAGGCGGCTTCCGGCAACCGGAATGTTTCAGCGGTCGAACCAGAGTTGGTCGGCCCAGTACATCAGGTTGCCCTTCCAGTCGGTGTTGGAGACCGGGAACTCGGTGGGCACGTTGCGCAGGTCGTTGTTGGTCAGCAGCACGGCCGGGGCTTCGCCGACGGTGCCGATCACGAACACGTTGTCGCCGGTGAAGTCGAACATCTTCTGGGCCAGCTCGAACCACTCGTCGGAACCGAACTCGGAGAGCCTGAACTGGCGCTGCCAGTCGAAGTAGCGCTTCCACTCGTCAGGCGGCTCGGTGCCGGGCAGCTCGCCGCCGTAGTCGGACAGCTTGCGTTCGCCGCGCTCGATCAGCCGGCGCGCCTGCTCCCACTCGTCGTAGCTGCCGGTCATGTTGAAGTCGCCGTGCAGGCCGACGCCGCCGGAGCCGGGGCCGTCGTTGATCCAGTTCCAGAACTCGGTGATGGCGTCGATGCCGCCCGGCTGCAGCATGAACTCATCGGCCGCGATGTTCTCGCCCCAGGCGGCGTCGTCCACCAGCCGCG
>MPNH01000056.1 GCA_002238925.1 Spirochaetaceae bacterium bin103
ATGCGTCGCCACGAACTCGTCCAGAATCCCCGCCTTCTGCTTCTTCGTCGCCCGTCGATACCGCTGCGCGGTCCTTCTGAGCGTCCTCCGATCTGCCATGATGACCCCCATCTCCTCCGACCCTCCGACCACATACTGGCACAGGTCCGTCGTGTGGATTCTTCGATGAGGCAACGGTTCTCGTTCGTGTGGATTTAGCTTGAGGCAATGCGGGGGGTTGCGGAACGAACGGTCAAGACCGTATGGTGGTTGAAGAATGATGAATAACACGCCCGAGCCAACTCTCCGCGACGTGATGGACAGCCTGCACCGCATCAACGGGCGGCTGGAAGAAAACGGCGAGCAGATACGCAGTCTGCGTGACCGCATGGACCGCATCGACGAGCGGTTGAGCGGCGTCGACGAGCGCCTGGACCGCATCGACGAGCGGTTGAGCGGCGTCGACGAGCGCCTGGACCGCATCGACGGGCGATTGAGCGGCGTCGACGAGCGCCTGGACCGCGTCGACGGGCGATTGAGCGGCGTCGACGAGCGCCTGGACCGCGTCGACGGGCGGTTGAGCGGCGTCGACGAGCGCCTGGACCGCATCGACGAGCAGGTGCGCAAGCTGAACGACCGCATGGACGAACTGGAGCAAGGTGTTGCCAACGTGATCGAGAACGGATTTGCGAGGGTAGAGGCGGCCGTTCGGGGCCTCGCCGAGACGAAAGCCGACCGCTCCGAAGTGGCAGCGCTGCGGGCGGACGTTGACGCGCTGAAAGAGGCCGCCGGCTAGGCAACCGCAACCCACGCCGTACAGCGCCGCGAAGCCGGTCCATCTCACAAGTTGTGTTCGACGGTGCGGACCGTGCCGTCGCGGTTGAAGGTGTAGGTGACGCCTGCCCAGGTGACGCGGCGCATGAACACGGAGCGCACCGCGCCCCACAGCGCCACCAGTGCGACCAGCGGCATCAACCCGACCCAGCGGCGCCGGGCGAAGGTGAGCGGGCGCTCGCGCGGCGCCGTGCACAGCAACGGCGAGACCAGAGCGGCGGCGAACAGGCCCGGGGGGGCGCGAGCCGCGGGCCACGGCACCGGGGGGCCCAGAGGGGGGGCGAACAGACCGGGGGCGGCCAGCACCGGCCACGCGGCGACGCCGCTGCCCCGGGCCGCCATGATCAGTTCCGCGGCAGCGGCGGCGAATGCCGCCCCCAGCCCCAGGATCCCAATCACCGCCGCCCACCACGACCCGGGCGTATACAGCCGCGTATAGAACACCTGGCGGCCGAACCAGTCAAGCAGCTCAGGGAACCGGGCGATCGCGTCTCCGGTCGGCGACACGCAGCGCGGCACGAACACGCGCCGGGCGCGGTGGCGGAACAGCAACGTCTGCAGCGACAGGTCGTCGGACAGGCGCGGGTACCAGTGGGCGGCCACCCCGAGGCGCTGCCAGTCGGTGCGCCGGATCGCCCAGGTGCCGCCCCACACCGCCTGCGAGGTGGGCCAAGCGGCGAGCGCCGCCATGTGCGCCGACAATACGGTGTGCACCTGCGCGGCCAGGCTCGCGGACTCGGGGGCGAGCCATCGGTAGCCGGTGGCAACGGTTACGCGCGGCCGGCGCAACGCTCCAACCAAGTGGTGCAGCAGGTCGGGAGGCGGCTCTATATCGGCGTCGCAGAACGCGTACACCTCCGCCTCCGCGGGTGCGGCCGATACCGCGGCCAGCAGGTTATGGATTTTCTGCGAGCCGGTGTGAGCCAACCCGGCTACTACGTGGCGAACGTGTTGGTAGCGAGCGGCAACGCCGGCGATGACGGGCGCCGCTGTATCGTGCTCGCTCTCGGTGACGAAGGTGATGTCGAGGGGACGGTAGCGCTGGGCGGCAAACGCCTCCAGGTGGCGCTCCAGGTGCGGGCCTGCCCCCTTGCACGGCACGACCAGGTGCACCGCGGCGGCGGGGCCGCGCGACAGGCGGGGCCGGTAGCGGCTGCCGCGCCACCAGCTCAGCGCCGCCGGCGCCACCTGCACCACACTCAGGGCGGCGAACAGTAGCGTCCGCGTCAGCTCCCAGGCGGTCACGCCGGCGCACTGCCCGACGGTGCGGCCAGCCACTGCGCCAGCGCCTTGTCGGGGCGCGCCAGTTCCTCCAAGCCGGTGTAGTAGTAGCGCTCCCAGCCCTGCTCCGGGAGACCGGTAAACAGCATCAGGTTGAGCGGATAGTGCTCGCTGTCGGTGCAGCGCCGGAAATCGTCGCGGAACAGGAAGGTCGGGATCCTGCGCGCGATCGCCACACCCAGTTCCACCATTACTCCCTCGTCCGGTGGCGTGCCGTTCACGATGGCAAGGATGGCGTCGCAGGTGCTGACATCGGTCAGATCGCGCTGCCCGACCCGGTACGCCCAGCCAGGCTCGGTCAGGTCGAAGTTGTTGCGTGCAAACGGTTCCCATACCTCGGCGCCAAGCGCCTCCAGGCGTGCCACGAACTCGGGCAGCAAGCGCTCCTTCTGCTGCACGGAAAAACCGTACGGACTGGCCAGATAGATCCGCTTGCGTACCATCATGATCCAACCCTACCCGGCGCCATCCCGCCGCGACAACGGCCCGCTGGCCGTCTCCGCATCACCGGACCGCCGTGCACCGCCACCTCGAGCGATACCGGGCAGCAGATTCTTCTGAAGTTTCCTGACGCCACCTGTAACCTTTTCCTTTGGGCGTGGTTGTACTTTTTGCATACAGACTGGGGGGGCCTTTTCCGGACGTCAATTGGCAAAGGTCAGGCGTTCTGCACCCCGGGTGTATCGATTTCCATCCACGGCCCCTGGGGTTTTACCTCCTTTACCCAGGGGCCTTTTTTTATGCCCCCACCTGCGCCGCGCCGCTCTTCCGCCGGCCCTCGCAGGACACGCCGCCCTGCTATACTCGCTCCGCCATGCCCGCGCCACAACAGCGAGCCGCTGTGCTCGGCACCACCCGTCTCTACTACCTGCCGGTAACCACCCGCGTACCGCTCAAGTTCGGCCCCGAGGTGCTCACCGAGGTGATTTGCGCCCGCGCCAGCGTGGAACTGCACGCCGCCGGCGATCCCGGGTCGACCGCTCAGGCCACCGCCGCCGGCTGGGGGGAAACGCCCCTGAACGTGCAGTGGGTGTGGCCGAGCGGTCTCACCTACGCCGAGCGGCTGGCGGCGCTGCGCGGCCTGACCGAGGCGATTGCCCGCGCCTGGCCCCACAACGACCGGCCCGGCCACCCCATGGAGATCGGCCATCGGTTCATCACCACGCGCCTCCCGAGCCTGCTGGCAGAGGCCAACAGCACGCGACCCGCACAGGCCGCAATCCCCTGGCTCGCCGCCCTGGTGTGCGCCTCCGCCTTCGACCTCGCGACCCACGACGCCTACGGCAAGCTGATGGGGTGCCCGGCCTACGCCACGTACGGCCCCGACTACCTGGCAACCGACCTGGCGGCGTTCCTTGGCGACCCGGCATTCACCGGACGCTACCCGTGCGACTATCTTGCGGCGGCGCCGCGCCGGCTGATGGCGTGGCACCTGGTGGGCGGCCTCGACCCGCTGTCCCCGGCGGACCTTACCGGCGACGAGCCCGACGACGACTACCCGACGCTGCTGGAAGACTGGATTCGGACCGATGGCCTGCAAGCCTTGAAGGTGAAGCTGCGCGGCGACGACGAGGCATGGGACTACGAACGGCTGGCCGCAGTCGGGGCGATCGCGGCGCGCCACCCGGTGCTGTGGCTGTCGGCGGACTTCAACTGTACCGTGGATGATCCCGAGTACGTGAACCGCATCCTGGATCGGTTACGCGACAATGCACCGCACACCTACGCGACGATCCTGTACGTCGAGCAGCCGTTTCCTTACGACCTGGAGCAGCACCGGACCGACGTGCGCTCGGTGGCGGCGCGCAAACCGCTGTTCATGGATGAGAGCGCCCACGACTGGACCTTGGTGCGCCTGGGCCGGTCGCTCGGCTGGAGCGGCGTGGCGCTGAAGACATGCAAGACGCAGACCGGAGCGCTGCTGAGCCTGTGCTGGGCGCGGCAGCACGGCATGACGCTGATGGTGCAGGATCTTACCAATCCGATGCTGGCGCAGATTCCGCATGTGCAGCTGGCCGCCCACGCCGGCACCATCATGGGCGTGGAGACCAACGCCATGCAATTCTACCCCGCGGCCTCCGCGGCCGAGGCGCAGGTGCACCCCGGCCTGTACCGGCGCCGCGGCGGTCACTTGGACCTGTCCACGCTCGCCGGCGCCGGCTTCGGCTACCGAGTGGGCGAAATTCGGCGCGCGCTGCCCGAGCCGGTGGTGTAGAGCGGCACCGGGCACCCGGCCCCGCGCCAGTCTGCGCCAATCGGACCAGGCATCCGCTGCCCCTCGGTCAGGCGCCTCCTCAGTCGCTGAGCGGCACGCCGCCGGCCGCGATCGCCGCCCAGGTGGCGTGCAGTCTGGCGGCCGCGGCAGCCTCCTGGCGGTGTCGCTCGGCCACGCTCCAGTTCAGTTCGCCGGCCATCAGCTCGGCCACGCGCGGCACGCTCGCCAGCGCCGCCGCGCTATCCAGGAACGCCAAGCGGGTGCGCCGCGATAGTACGTCGTCCACGGTGCAGGCCGCCTCCTGGCGCGCCGCGTACAGCGCCTCCGCCTCCAGGTAGGGGTAGCGGCTCGCCAACCGGGCCCGGTGGCCGGCCGCGGCCAGCCGAGCGACCGCGGTGGCGCGGTCCCCATAGGTGGTATCGAGATGGCGGGCAACGTCCGCCGGCAGCCGATGGCGCCGTTGCAGTCCATCCGCGTCGGGGCGATAACCGGCGGCGCCGGCCAGCGGGGTTGTGCGGGTGTGCGACACGTTGCGGACAGCGAGCCCACCGGCGGCCACGGCGCGGTTGACCGCGTGCACCGCCATCACGCGGTAGGTCGTCCACTTGCCGCCCGCCACCGTGACCAGGCCCGCCCGGCTCTCGGTCAGGTAATGGTCGCGGGTCAGCGCTGCGGTCCCGCGGCGCCGCCTGCGCCCGCCGGCGACGCGCCGCGGCGGCGCCGCAATCAGAGGACGCAGCCCGGTCCACGCCGAGGCCACGTCGTCCGCGCGGACCGGCACGTTGAGGTAGCTGTTCAGATGATCGAGCAGGTAGTGCACCTCACGCGGCGTGGGCACCGGATCTTCGGTCACCGGCGCCGACACCTCGGTGGTGCCCACCAGCAGACGGCGCTGCCACGGCAGCACGAAGATTACCCGGCCATCCTCCGTGCGCGGAATCAGGAACCCGGTGTCGGGCGCCGGGAAACGCGGGCCAAGTACCAGGTGGGTGCCGGCGCTGACCCGCAACAGCGGAGCGCTGGTCTCCTCGTCGAGCGCGCGCAGGTCGTCGACGTAAGGACCCGCGGCGTTCAGCACCACGCGCGCGCGGATCGGCCAGGCGTTGCCGGTAAGCTGGTCGCGTACCGCCGCGCCGGTGATGCGCCCGCGCGCATCGGTGGTGAACCCTTCCACCGTCACGTAGTTTGCAATCGCCGCGCCCTGTTCGGCGGCGGTCAGGGCGAGGGCGAGATTCATGCGCGCGTCGTCGAACTGGCCGTCATGGTAAACCACCCCGCCGCGCAGACGGCGTGGCGGGCCGTGGCCGCGCACCTCCTCGCGCAGGTAGGGGAACCGGGTCATGACATGTTCGCGCGGCACGAATTCCGAGCGGTGCAACGAATACTTGCCGGCCAGGCGGTCGTAAAGGCGCAGTCCGATGCGGTAGTAGGGGTGCTGGCCAAGTTGATACAACGGGACGAAGATCGGCAGTTCGTGGACCAGGTGCGGGGCCAGCTCCAGCAGCGCCTGGCGCTCGCGCAGCGCCTCGCGCACCAAGCGGAACTGGCTACGGTCGATACGCTTCACCGCCTGTTCCAGATAGCGCACGCCGCCGTGCACCAGCTTGGTGCTGCGGCTGCTGGTGCCGCTGCCAAAGTCGGCCCGCTCCACCAGCGCCACCCGCAGCCCGCGCGTGGCGGCATCAAGCGCACTGCCGCAGCCGGTGGCGCCGCCGCCGACCACCAGCAGATCGAAGCGCTCCGCCTGCAAACGCCGCAGGTGGTCAGCGCGATTCACTTGCCCATCCCGCGCAACCCGCGACAGGCGAAGGTGTTCGCGGCGGTGGCCACACGCCGCCGGCCCGCCGTTGCGCCGAGGCTGGTGTCCGGCAACCCTCGACCCCTGTCCGGCAGTTCAGCCGACGGCTCACTACCGGGGCGCCGCGGTGGATGTTGCCTCCGGGGAGCGCGTGCGCCGCACCGCGTCCGCCCAGCCGGCGAGCAGCGCCTCCCGCCGGCTCCCGTCCATCCGCGGCTCGAAGCGCCGTTCGGCACGCCACAGGTCGGCGGCCGCGGAACGGTCCGGCCACAGGCCCACCGCCAGCCCGGCCAGCAACGCCGCGCCCCAGGCGGTGGTCTCCAGGTTGACCGGACGCACCACCGGCAGGTCAAGCAGGTCGGCCTGAAGCTGCATCAACAGGTTGTTGGCCGCCGCGCCCCCGTCCACGCGCAGCTCGGTCAACGGGGCGCCCAGATCTCGTTCCATGGCGCGCACCACGTCCACCACCTGGCAGGCGATCGCCTCCAGCGCCGCCCGCGCCAGGTGCGCCCTGCCGGTGCCGCGGGTCAGCCCGGTCACCGTACCGCGCGCATCCTGGTCCCAGTACGGGGCGCCCAGCCCGGCAAACGCCGGCACCAGGTACACGCCGCCGGTGTCGGGCACCGACGCGGCCAGCGCCTCCACCTCCGGCGCGCTGGCGATCAGCCCGAGGCCGTCGCGCAGCCACTGCACCACCGCGCCGCCCATGAATACGCTGCCCTCCAGGGCATATTCGCGCCGTCCGGCCATCTGCGACGCCACGGTAGTCAGCAGCCGGTTCGCGGAGCGCGGCGCTTCGGCGCCGGTGTGGGCAAGCAGGAAGCAGCCGGTGCCGTACGTGTTCTTGGCCAGCCCCGGCGCGAACAGAGCCTGCCCCACCGAGGCCGCCTGCTGGTCGCCCGCGATGCCGGCCAGCGGCACCGGCTCGTCGAGCAGCCCGGTCAGATCGCCGTACACCGCGGACGAATCGCACACCACCGGCAGCAGCGCGGCCGGGACGCCGAGCAGGCCGAGCAACTCCTCGTCCCAACAACCGCGGTGGATGTCGTACAGCAAGGTTCGGCTGGCATTGGTGGCGTCGGTGAGGTGCAACGACCCGCCGCTGAGGCGAAACGCCAGCCAGCTGTCGATGGTCCCGAACGCCAGTTCGCCGGCCACGGCGCGCGCCCGCGCATCGGGCACCTGGTCCAGAATCCAGGCCAGCTTGGTACCGGAAAAGTAGGCATCCAGCACCAACCCGGTGCGCCTCTGGAACAGGTCGCCGTGACCGGCCTTCTCAAGGTCCGTCACCATGCCGCTGGTGCGGCGGTCCTGCCACACGATGGCCGGGTGAATCGGCTTGCCGCTGCCGCGCTCCCAGACCACCGTGGTCTCGCGCTGGTTGGTGATGCCGACCGCCGCCACGTCGGCCGCGTTGCAGCCGGCGTCCGCTACCGCCTGGCGTGCCACGGCCACCTGGCTGGCCAGGATCTCCTCGGCATCGTGCTCCACCCAGCCCGCCCGCGGGAACATCTGCCGGAATTCCTGTTGCGCGACCGCTACGACCGCCCCGGCCGCGTCGAACAGCAGCGCCCGCGAACTGGTGGTGCCCTGATCGAGGGCCAACACGAACCTGCGCATGGCGCAGCCAACCTAAACCCGTGCGCTGCCTCCGGCAACCCCACCAGCGGCGGCGCATCATTGACGGCGGCCAGTGCGGCTGACGACTATATGGGGAACTACCGTTCGGCGGCGCCCGGCGCCGCATCCAAGGAGAAATCAACCAATGAGCAAAGTACGCGTCGGATTCAACGGCATGGGCCGCATCGGCAAGAACGTGATGCGAGTAATCGTCTCCAAGCTGGATGACCGCTTCGAGATCGTGGCCGGCAACGACCTGGTGCCAACCGCCGACATCGCCGCCAGCCTGCCGAAGGACTCGGTGTACGGCCGTTTCCCCGCCGCGGTGGAGCAGAGCGCCGACAACAAGATCCGCGTCGGCGACCACGAATTGACCATCTACGCCGAAATGGACGCATCCAACGTGCCGTGGGGCGACCACGGCGTCGACATCGTGTTCGAGTGCACGGGCTTTTACCTGACCACCGAGAAGGCCAGCGCCCATCTCGCCGGCGGCGCAGGGCGCGTCATCGTTTCCGCACCCTGCAACGACGGCACCGACACCGTGGTGGTGGGCGTCAACCACGACATCCTCACCCCCGAGCACAAGATCGTCTCCAACGCGAGTTGCACCACCAACTGCCTCGCTCCGATGACGCGCGCCGTCGACATGAGCTTCCCGGTCAGGGGCGGCCTGATGAGCACCACCCACGCCGCCACCGCAACCCAGAAGGTGGCCGACACCTTCGGCGGAGGCAAGAACCGCGCCACCCTCAACAACGTGATCCCGGCCAGCACCGGCGCCGCGGTCGCGGTCGGCAAGGTGCTGCCGCATCTGAACGGCAAACTCAACGGTACCGCCCTGCGCGTGCCCACCGACACCGGCAGTGTGGTGGAGGCGGTCTACCAGATCGACGGCACCCCTTCCAAGGACGAGCTGGTAGCCGCCCTCGCCGCCAACGCCGCCAAGATCAACGGCTCCACCCTGCTCGGCCAGGTGATAACCGTCAACGACTACTACGAGTGCTCCCGCGACTGCGTCGGCGAGCCGTTCTCGTCGATGGTTTCGGACAGCCCGCTGGTGGTGCCGGTCGACGGCAACGCTTCCCTGGTCAAGCTGACCAGCTTCTACGACAACGAAATGGGCTTCAGCAACCGCATGGCCGAGCTGGCCCTGATCTTCGCCGCCGCCTGACCGCCCGACCCCGCGGCGAGTGGCACTCAGCGTTGGGCCTGGACTGAATACTCGAATGGGCTAGCAGGTGTCGGTGCTGGGGATGTTCCGGCTGGACGGGCAGGTTGGACGCCGGCGCCCTGCTGGAACGCGACCCGGAGGCGGCGGCCGCGCTGCTCACCGGCGGGCTGCACTGGCGGGTCAGGAACCGGCGGAACCACCAGGCGCCAGCAGGTCGGCCTCGCCCCTGAGTTGCAGTTCGCCGGCGAAGTGGCACGCCGCGTGGTGCGCCGCGCCGGCCGCCGCCACCGTCCGCAGCTCCGGCCGCTCGTTTCCGCACCGGTCCTGCTCATACCCGCAACGGGGGTGAAACGGGCAGCCCGGCGGAATCGCCACGATCTCGGGAATATCACCTTCCAGCTCTATGCGCTGCAGGGGCCGGTGCGGGTCGGGCTGCGGGATCGAGGAAAACAGCGCTTCCGTGTAGGGGTGGCGCGGACGTGCGAAGATCTCCCGCCGCGTCCCCATCTCCACGATGCTGCCGAGGTACATCACCGCCACCCGTGACGCCATGTGGCGCACCACGCTCAGGTCGTGGGTCACAAAGATGATCGCCAAGTGCATGTCACGCTGCAACTCCATCAGCAGGTTGAGAATCTGCGCCTGGACCGATACGTCGAGCGCGGACGTGGGCTCGTCGGCCAGTAGCAGCTCGGGTTCCAGGGCAAGCGCACGCGCAACGCCGATGCGCTGCCGCTGGCCACCGGAAAACGCATATGGGTAGCGGTTGAGATGCTCCGGCTTGAGGCCGACGCGCACCAGCAACTCGCGCGTGCGGCGCTCGATCTCCGCCTTCGACGCGACGGCGCGATTGATCACCAGCGGCTCGGCGACGATCCGGCGCACCGTCATGCGTGGGTTGAGCGATGATTCGGGATCCTGGAACACCATCCGGATCGCCTGCCGCGCACGTTTCAGCTCGTCGCCCTCGGCGTGTGCCACGTCGATCCGCTCGCCGCCGCGCTGGAAGAGTATCGAGCCGCCGGTGGGATCCACCGCGCGCACCAGGGTGCGCAGCAGGGTGGTCTTGCCGCAGCCGCTCTCCCCCACCAGACCCACCGTCTCGCCACGCCGAACCTGGAAGCTGACGCCGTTCACCGCCCGCACCCAGCCGACGGTGCGGCGCAGCACGCCGCGCCGAATCGGAAAGTACTTTCTCAGGCCGCGGACGTCGAGAAGCAACTCAGCCGCGTTGCCGGGCACCCACCCGCTCCGTCGCCGATGCACGCGCCGGTGATTCGTACAGGTAACAGCGCGCATGGTGCCCGCTTCCCACCGGCAGCAGATCCGGTTCCGGGCCGTCGCATACGTCCGCCATGAATTCGCTGCAGCGCTCCGCGAACCGGCAGCCGCGGAGGCGCACGTAGGGATCGGGCAACGAGCCTTCGATGGTCTGCAGATCCGAACCGGGCGGTACCGCGATGCTTGGAATCGACTGCAGCAGCTTCTGCGAGTAAGGGTGGCGGGGATCGTCGAACAGATCGTACACCGAGCCGCTCTCCACGATCCGGCCCAGGTACATCACGTTTACCCGGGTCGCGAGTTCCGCGATCACGCCGAGGTTGTGGGTAATGAACAGGATCGCCATGCCGGTCTGCGCCTGCAGTTCGCGGAGCAACTCCAGCACCTTCGCCTGGATGGTGACGTCGATTGCGGTGGTGGGCTCGTCGGCGACCAGCAGCTGCGGCTCGCCGGAGATCGCGATGGCGATCAGCGCGCGCTGCCGCATGCCGCCGCTCAGTTCGAACACGTAGGCGTCGATCAGCTTCTCGGGACTTGGAATGCCTACCTGGCGCAGCAGCTCGATGCCGCGGTCGCGCGCCTCCGCATCTCCGATGCGGGGACGGTACAGCTTGACCGCCTCGATCAACTGATCGCCCACCGTGTGCACGGGGCTGAGTGCGCTCATCGGCTCCTGGAAGATCATCGCGATTTCCTGCCCACGGAAGCGGCGCAACTCCGCACTTGTGGGCCGGAGCGACACCAGGTCGACCGGCTGCTCCGCCGGCCCGCGCGAGTAGAGAATGCTGCCGCCCACGACCGCCCCCGGCGGAGGCACGATGCCGAGGATGGAACGCGCGGTGATAGACTTGCCGCAGCCGCTCTCGCCCACCAGCCCGACTACTTCGCCGCGGTGGATGTCGAACGTTACGTCATCCACCGCATGCACCGTGCCGAGCGTGGTACGGAAGTGGGTCCTGAGGTTGCGGACGCTCAGCAGCGGCGGTCCCATCTCATGCATCACCCGGCGCCGCGGCTGCGCCGGAACAGCGCGGAGCTGGCACTCAATGCCTGCTCGTGGTAGAGCGCCTCACGGTACCGGGAACCGTCGATCTGCGGAATGCCGCCCTCGGGCGCCAGGATCCAGTCCTCGCGGCTGATGCGGTAGCTGCGGATGAAGGCCATGGGCGCGTCGTCGACGATGTACTGCACCACGTACAGATCACCGCCGGGAAGTTGCACCCAGCCGGAATAGGCGCCGTCCGGATGGATGCTGCGGTCGTGCTCCACGAAGAATCGGCGGTAGCTGGGCGTGAGATGCGACCCCGCGGCGTTCTCGACGCAGTCCGGGTCGGCGGCGCTGGCCTGGTCCTCGGCGTGCAGCACCAGCAGCCGCGGCGCCGTGCCGAAGCCGTAGAACACGACCACCTCGCCGCTGCGCAGCAGCCCGGCCTCGGGGCGCCCGATGCAGGACAGCAGGTTGGTCGGGTAAGGCCCCTGCCACGTGGCGCCGTCGTCCTTCGAGATCGCCTTGAACCCCCAGCGGCGCTCGCGATCCTCGCGGATGTAGCACACCAGGGTGCCGTCGTCGAGCTGCACGAAGGTGCTCTCGTTGAGCCACAACTCGAGCGAGTCGGACACCGTCGTCGGCCCCTGCCAGGTGACGCCCTCATCCTCGGACACCCACAGGTCAACACTCCAGGTGGTGCCGTCCCAGCCGTCGGCGCCGAGCAGGATCTTGCCGGAGCGGGTACGGAACAGACAGGGGCAGATCCGGCCGGTAATGCCGGTCTCCACCTTGCCGCTCCACGTAACCCCGCCATCCTCAGAGTGCCACGAGTAGATCCTGCTGTCCGGGGTGTACTCCTGCTGCCCGGCCGGCCCCCAGTCGCAGATCATCAGCAGGCGCCCCCCACCGAGGTGCAACAGGCGCGGCGTGTTCCAGCCGCCACCGGTTTCGTAGTCGGGAATTTCATCCACCACGGCCTTCCCGCCCCAGTTGCGGCCGCCGTCGCGGCTTATGTGCATGGCGATTCGGGTCCAGGGCCAGCGCCCGTGGACCAGGCTCTCCCGGTAGCAGCACACCAGTGACCCGTCCTCGCAGCGAGCGAGATCGGGCAGCATCTTGTAGATGTCGGGCTCGGCGGAAACGACTGATCTGGTCATGGTCGGGTACCTCGGCCTGCCGGTGCAGGCGGGAGCGGCGAGAATGGAAAGACCGGCGGCATGCGGATGCCTTCAGGGCTCCCTGCATGCCGCCTCCACGTGGACCCGGGATCAGAAGAACATGACCTGCGGCCGCGATATGTCGGTGCGGTGGTAGGCCAGGAATCGGGTCGGCACGTTCTGCAGACCGGCGTTGTACATGATGGTGTAGCCCGGATGGTTCATGATGCCGATGGTCCACAGATTGTCCGCCGCGATTTCGGTGATCCGCTTCATCGACTCGGCACGCACATCCCAGTCAAGGTTTTCCTTCACCTTCCAGTACTCGTCGATCGCCTCGCGGACAATGGCGGGCGGCTCCTCGCCGCGCTCGCCGTTGCTGGTGAACCAGTCGGTCCACTTCTGCGCCCAGAAGCCGCGCAGGTACGGGATGCCGAGCGACGCCGCCTGGTAGTAGATGCCCTCGTTGGTACCCCAGTTGTAGGGGTCGTATACCAGCTCCAGCTCGTTGTTCACGCGCATCTGTCCGAATGCCCCCCACTCCAGCACACGTGTGTTGATGGCCAGGCCCACGTCCTTCAGGTTGGAGACCACGATCTCGGCCGCCGCCTCATGGTCGCCGGCCACCATCACCATGTTGATTTCCAGCCGCTTGCCGTCCGGGCGCAGCCGGTAACCGTCGGCGTCGCGCTCGCTCAGCCCGGCCTTGTCGAGCAGCTCGTTGGCCAGATCGGGGTCGTACTCCAGCGCGGTGTTGCACAGGTTGGCGTCGTAGAACGGAGACGCCTCGCTCCAGCACGACTGCTGCGGCTGGGTCAGACCGTAATACTCCAGTTTGATGATCTGCTCGCGGTTGATGGCGTGCGACACACCGAACCGGAAGTCGCGGTTCCGAAAGATCGGGCGCAGTACCGGATCCTCCGAAGTGAGGTTGAATTCCAGCAGGCCGCCGTTGGTCCCGGAGTGGCCGTGGCGCGTCACGAGGATCTTGCCCTCGCGTTCCTGCTCCTTGGCCACCGGGTACATTGCCACGCCCTCGTTGGAGAACCAGTCCACTTCGCCGTTCAGCGCCTTCAGCTTGGCCACCTCCAGGTCGACGCCGGTCTCCAGTTGCACCGTGTCGAAGTAGGGAAGCTGCTGGCCGGCCACGTCCACCGCCCAGTAATAGGGGTTGCGCTCGAAAATCACCGTCTTGTTGGGTATCGGCACGATTACCCGCCACGGCGTCAGCACCGGTTTGTCGATGTTGTTCTTCTGCTCCCAGCGGTCTTCCTTGTTGCGGAACAGCTCGGTCCAGGTGTTGAAGCCCGACTCTTTCACCAGCGCATCGATGTTCTCGTTGTACTTGGGATGAAACTGCTTCAGGTAGTGGGCCGGCAGGTAGGTGCTCAGCGCCATCAGGTCGAAGATGTTCTCGCCCATCAGGTAGGGGAAGTCGAACACGTACTGGAAGGTGTAGTCGTCGATGATGTTCTGGCCCCCCGAGGTGCCGTCCTTCTGCACCAGGTTCTCGAACACGTTGGGATTGAGTTCGCGATTGGAGGCGTCGTCCTCGAACCAGAAACGCACGTCCTCACTCGTGAACGGTTCGCCATCCGACCACTTCATCCCGCGGCGCAACTCGAATGTCCAGACCCGGGCACCGTCGGATGGCGTCGCCGACTTGAACACCTGCGGATAGGCGTGGGAGAAATTATAGGGGTTGGACATGCCCATGGCATGATTGCTGTGGGCGATTCCGATCCAGCCCTTGTCCACCATCGAGAACTTCTCCGTGTAGCGCCCGACCTGCTTCACTTCGGACAGCGGAAGCAGCACCAGCGGGTCCTCACTGATGCGGTCCTCGACCGGAGGCAGTTCACCGGCGGAGACCATGGCGGCCAGCATCGGCGCCTCGGTGTACGCCGGTATGGCAAGTCCTGTCTTGGCCTGGTACTCGGCCGGGGTGGCGAACACGACCGCTTCGCCGGCTGCGTCCACCGTCGACTGCGGTATCACGTCGCCAACCGGCACGCCCGCGACGGCGCCTCCCCCCTCTTCGGTGCCGGATGCAACGGCCATTGCTGCCGCCAGGGCGATCGCCAGTGGTATCAGTAGTGCGAGCTTTCTCATGCACGCCTCCTCGGAAGAATATCCGTTCAGCATCCACGGCCTCGCGCCGTTGTCAAGCTCGCGTATGCCGGCAATTCCGGCGTGGCGGCAGCGACGCGCGCGCGCGGCGGCCACGCGGCGAGGCCAAAGGCAACATTGACAACGACTCGGGGCGCCCATAGCATCGGACTCCATGGGGGCATATATCGCGCGCCGGGCCATCATCATGCTCCCGACCCTGGTCCTGATCTCGGTTCTGGCGTTCCTGGTTATCGAGCTGCCGCCGGGCGACTACGTGACCAGTTACGTAGAGACGCTGATGACGGCGGGCCGCCAGGTCGACGACGCGCTGATCGAGAACATCCGCCACGCATATGGACTCGATCGTCCGGTCACGGTGCGCTACTTCCTGTGGATCTCGCGGCTGGTGCGCGGCGACTTCGGGTTCTCGCTGTTCTTCAAGGCCCCGGTCGGTGAGCTGCTGGCGTTGCGCATGCCGATGACCTTCCTGGTCACCCTGTTGTCGCTGGCCTTCTCATGGGTGGTGGCGTTTCCGATCGGGGTCTACTCGGCGGTACGCCAGTATTCCATCGGCGACTACGTGTGGACCGTGCTCGGCTTCCTGGGCTTGGCAATCCCCAACTTCCTGCTCGCGCTGGTGCTGATGTTCGTGGCCACCAGGTATTTCAACACCAGCGTCGGCGGCCTGTTCTCCCCGGAGTTCGAGAGCGCGGCGTTCAGCCTGGGCAAGCTGTGGGATTTCCTCAAGCACGTGTGGGTGCCGATGGTGGTGGTCGGCACGGCGGGCACTGCCAGCCTGATCCGCATCCTGCGCGCCAATCTCCTCGACGAGTTGAAGAAGCCCTACGTGGAGATGCAGCGGGCCAAGGGCGTACCGGAGGGCAAGCTGATCATCAAGTACCCGCTACGAATCGCGGTGAACCCGTTCATCTCCAGCGTCGGGTGGATTCTTCCGCAGTTCGTGTCCGGCACGGTGATCACCGCCGTGGTGCTGAATCTGCCCACGGCCGGCCCATTATTCCTGCAGGCGGTCCGGGCCCAGGACATGCCGCTGGCCGGTGCCTTCATCATGTTGACCGGGTTCATGACCATCATCGGGATGCTGGCGTCGGACATCGTGCTGGCGATCGTCGACCCGCGCATCCGGTACACCTGAGCCGGGGGACCGGGGACGGTGGCGGACAGCACGGGCATCCTGGCGCACGAGGTCGAGCGCGCGGTATTCACCGCCAGCCAGTGGCGCCTGGTGTGGCTTGCCTTCATCCGCCACAAGCTGGCGGTGGCCTGCGCGGTGTTTCTGATCCTGGGCTACCTCAGCGCCGCGTTCGCCGATTTCGTGGCGCCCTACCCGACTGACTTCCGCAACGACGACGCGCCGTTCGTACCGCCGATGCGGGTGCACGTGCGCGACACCGACGGGCGCTTTCACCGCCCCTTCGTCTACGCCCTGGAGCTGGAGCGCGATCCGGTCACCTTGCGGCCGCACTTCCGCGAGGTGACCGACAGCCGCTATCCGATCCGGTTTCTGGTGCCGGGGTCGGAGTACGAAATGTGGGGCGTGTTCCGCTCCCGGCTGCACTTGTTCGGAGTCGACGACGGCGCCTACTACTACCTGCTGGGCACCGACAAGCAGGGCCGCGACATCCTCTCGCGCACCGTGTTCGCCGGCCGCATCTCGCTGACCATCGGATTGGTGGGGGTAGTTGTCAGCTTCATCCTGGCGATCGCGCTCGGCAGCATTTCCGGCTACTTCGGGGGCTTGGCGGACATGGCGATCCAGCGCGTAATCGAAGTGCTTACTTCGCTGCCGCAACTGCCCTTGTGGATGGCGCTGGCGGTGGCGATCCCGATCGGCTGGCCGATCACTCGGGTATTCTTCGCCATCACGGTTATCCTGTCGCTGATCAGTTGGCCGGGGTTGGCGCGGGAGGTGCGCGGCAAGGTGCTGACGCTGCGCGAGACCGACTACGTCACCGCCGCCCGCATCGACAACGCCGGCACGGCGCGGCTGCTGTTCCAGTACCTGGTGCCGGGGGTGCTCAGCCACCTGATCGCTTCCCTCACGCTGGCGATCCCGAACATGATTCTTGGCGAGACCGCGCTCAGCTTCCTGGGCGTGGGCCTGCGGGCGCCGGCGATCAGCTGGGGGGTGCTGCTGCAGCAAGCGCAGAATATCCAGACCGTGGCGCTGTCGCCGTGGTTGATGACGCCGGTGTTCGCGGTGATTCTGGTGATCCTGGCGTTCAACTTCGTCGGCGACGGCCTGCGCGACGCAGCCGACCCCTACAAGAGCTGAACCCCGGCAGCGCACTGCCGCACCGCGCCGGTCGGGCGGATGCACAGCGTGCGGTCGGCCGCGATGTCGTGCAGGTCCGTTATGCGTCCGTCCGGCCACTCGACACGTACCCGTTGCGCCACGCGGTGGCGGCCGAGCCCGAAGTGGGCGGACAGCTCCGCGGAGCCGAGGTAGGTGCAGCCGCCGTCGAGGTAGCGGTACTGGCGGCGGCCGCCGGCGCTGAGTTCGATGCGCGCCCCGCGGCCGTTGGGCGCCAGACCGGGCGCCGCGGAGGTGTCTAGGAACAGCCGCAGCCAGTGGGTGCCGGGGCCGGCGAGGTCGTTGCGGTACAGGCTGATCGGTCCGAGCGCGTCGAAGATCACCAGATCCTGGTCGCCGTCGTTGTCGTAGTCGAGGTGGATAAGGCCACGCCCCTCGCCGGCGTGGTCGAGCCCGGCGGCGGCCCCCACCTCGCTGAACCGAAGCGCACCGGTGGGCTGCAACTCGTTGCGGAACAGGTAGGTACGCTCGTGCAGCCACTCCTGGCGGCCGGCGGCGTTCAGTTCCGCCCAGCCGTTGGTTGTCACCAGGTCCTGGTCGCCGTCGTGGTCCAGGTCCACCGCCACCGCACCCCAGCCCCAGCCGCCGTCACTGACTCCGGCGGCACCGGCGAGTTCGTCGTAGCGGTGGCCGCCTAGATTGCGGTACAACATGTTGCCGGTGCCCGGCACCGCGGGCGCATCCCACGGCACGTCGTAGCCGCCGATGCCGTGTACGGAGGTCACATACCAGTCGAGGCGGCCGTCGTTGTCGAAATCGCCGGTTACGTGGCCCATGCCGTTGGCGTCCAGGCCGGTGCCGGAAGCGTCCGTGGCATCTGCGAAGGTGCCGTCGCCGCGGTTCACGAAGTAGCGGCTGGTGTAGGCGTCGGCCGCCACCAGCAGCTCCGGGTAGCGATCGCCGTCCATGTCGGCGAAGCTCGCGGCAAATCCGCGCACCCCGTCGAGCGCCAAGCCGGCGCGGTGGGTGGCGTTGCCGAACGTGCCGTCGCCGTTGTTCCGGAACAGCAGGTTGCCGTAGGCGCCGGACATCCACGCGGCCACGAACAGATCCAGGTCGCCGTCCAGATCGTAGTCGCCGAACGCCGCGCCCATGCCGCTGGCAACACTGGTCGATGTGCGGCTGACGTGCGCCGTACGCGCCACGTCGCTGAACGTGGGCACACCATCGGGTCCGGGACCCCGGTTGCGGAACAGCAGGTGCTGCCCCGGCTCCGCCCGGTCGTGCTCCGCCGGCCCGAAGCTGGTCAGAAAGATGTCGACCCAGCCGTCGCCGTCGTAGTCCCCCACCGCCACGCCGTGCCCCAGGTGGGGGCGGCCGAGTCCGGCCGCGGCGGCGTGGTCGGTAAAGGTGCCGTCGCCGTTGTTAAGGTAGAATCTATCCGGCGCGCCGCCGCCGGCGACGAAGTACAGGTCCTGCCAGCCGTCGTTGTCGAAGTCGGCGGCGGCGCCGCCGGCGGTCATCGCCAGCAGCGTCTCCAGAGAGGGCCGGTGGCGGGCCGTGAGCCCGGCCGCCTGCGCCTGCTCGGAGAAACGCATCTGGGCGGCGGCGCCGGCGCCCGGTACGAGCAGCGCGGCAAGCCCGGCCACCACAAGCTGCAGTACGCGACGATACACGGCATACCAGCATAGCACGCGTCGCCGGAGGTTCGGCTGCTGCAGCTGCTGCGGTTGCACTCGACTGCGCGAAAACCGCGCGGCCTGCTGCCGGCATTCGGCCGGTGCCACGAAGGCGGCACGGTGCTGGCGCGGCTTTGCGGCCCGCGGGGCGCCGGTCAGCCGGCGCGGCGGCGGGCGGCGGCTTCCTGCAGGCGGCGGCGAACGCCGTCCCAGGCGGAATAGTCGCCGAGGGTCCGCGGGTGGCGGCTACGCACCACAAGCGGCGGCCTGGCGCTGCGGTCGAGGGCGTCCTGCAAGGCGTTGTCGCCGATGCGCTCCTGCTCGGTCTGCTCGCGGTAGCCGGGCGTCTCGCGGAAACGGACATCGACGCTCCAGCGTACACCGTCGCTGCGGTTCACCTTGCTGCCGTGGAAGGTGAGGTTGTGGAACGCCAGGAAGTCGCCGCAGCGCATCGGTTCGGGCACCGCCGTGCCGCGCTGCTCCACGTCTTCAAAGCTCACCATGTTGTGGTCGGCACGCCGCGCGCCCGGCAACAGGCCCCACTTGTGGCTGCCGGGAATGAGCCACAGGCAGCCGTTGCGCTCGTCCACGTCGACCAGCGGAATCCATACGGAAATCACCAGGATGTGACCCGTTTCCGGCCCGTAGTACTGGCTGTCCTGGTGCATCGGGAAGGCGGTGTTGGTGCTGCCGGGCAGCTTGGGACGCAGGTGGTAGTCGCCATTGAAGGAGATCTCCTCGCCCAGCAGCGGCTGCAGGGCGTCGAGGATCGCCCGGTTGCGCACCAGCCCGTACAGCTCGGGCGAGAACAGGAACGTGTTCCAGGAGCGCATGCGCGACTCCGAGTCGCGGTACAGCAGCGCCAGGCGGCGCTCGAAGGAGGCGTCGGCGTGCGTCGACTCGATGGCGCCCTCGGCGTGCAATTCGCGCGCGTGGGCGTCGACGTTGCGGTCGATGAGGTCGCGGATCGGCTGCAGCATCGCGTCGGGCAGCGCGCCGCGTACGATGAAGTAGCCGTCCGTCTGGAACCGCTTGGTCTGCTCGGTCTGGGTTGGGGAGGTTGTTGCCATGGCTGTCTCCGCTTGGCGTTTACTTGGCGGTGGGCACCCGCCCGCCGGGGCGTTGCCGTACCCGCCGATACTGGGCTTGGGCATGGGCGCGCGCGGTTTCGATGTAGGCGCCGTTGTCACGCGGATGATACCACCAGATGTCGCCCTCGGGGTAGAGGTACCAGTCGGAGCGGCTCACCAGATAGCCGCGGATCTGCGCCCGCGGGGCGTCGTCGGTCACGTAGTTGACCACGTACAGGTCGCCGCTCGCCAACTGCACCCAGCCGCTGTAGCCGCTGTCCGGGCACACCGCGCGGTCGTTGTCCAGGAATGCCGTGCGCGCCTGGTGAAAATCGTCGGCCCAGCGCTCGCGATCCACCGGCGCGGTGCGCGCAGCCTCGGCCGGGGTTTCCACGTGCAGCGCCAGGCTGTGGGAGACGCCGGCGCCGTAGCGGTAGGTGATGGCGATCTCTCCGGACCGCAACCGTCCCACCGACGGACGCCCCAGGCAGGCGTTCATCTGCGCCCGCACCGGCACCGACCAGCTGCGCCCGCCGTCGTGCGACAGGCTCTTCCAGCCGGACAGCGTCTCGGCGTCCTCGCGCATGTAGCACACCACGGTGCCATCATCGAGCTCGGCGAAGTCGCCCTCGTTCAGACGCCACGGCAGCCCGTTGGCGCTCGGGGTGGCCGGGTGCGGTACCTCGGCGGGCCCTTCCCAGGTGGCGCCGAGGTCGCGTGACCGGTACACCTGCTGCTGTTCCTGCATGTCGGTGCGCCTGCCAGTCGGGAAGAGAATGCGCGTCACGCCGATCAGCAGGTCACCGTCGGTGAGCTGCTTGATCGACGGCACGATGCCGGACGTGATGCCGGTTTCCTGCGGGCCCTGCCAGGTGGCGCCGGCGTCGGCGCTGCGGAATAGCAGGATCATGCCGGGCTCCGGCTCCACTTCCGGCTTGTACAGCAGGTCCACGGCCAGGTACAGGGTGCCGTCGGCGGCGCACATCAGCCGGGAGCAGTTGAGTACCCCCTCGCCGTCGCGCTGCTGCTCCTCGGTGCGCTCCACCACGGTGTGCTTCGGCTCCCAGGTGCGCCCCTCGTCGTGGCTGCGGCGCACCACCACCCGCGAAAACGGCTGCGGACCGTGGCGCAGGCTTTCGCGGTAGGTCACCACGAGAGTGCCGTCGGGAGTCTGTGCAATGTCGGCAAACGCCTCGTACAGGTCATCGTCGCGCGAGATGGTGATGCGTTCCATGGCCCTTCAGGTTACACTCAAGGTCTCGGAACCGGTAGCCCGCGCAAGGAGGCCCGGATGCAAGCCGCCATCGGCCGCACCACCATCATCTTCAAGGCGCAGCACGCCTACTCGTCGCACGCGTGCATCACGCGCCTGCCGGACGGCGACTGGCTGGTCGCCTTCGCCCAGAGCCTGGAGCGGGTGCCTTACCGGCATCCGCCCGGCGATCCGCAGTATCTCAACTTCATTACCCGCTCCCGCGACCGGGGCGAAACCTGGACGGCGCCGCGGGTGGCGCCCGGCTACGACTGGCACGGCGTGGAGGTGCCCGGCATCAGCGCCCTGTCCAGCGGCGAGGTGCTGCTCAACCAGTGGCGCTTTCTGTGGTACCCGCTGGAGGAGGCGCAGGCGCTGGCCGCGCGCGGCGAGCGCGAGATCTTTGTGCGCGGCGAACGGGGCTGGCAGCCGGTGCGCGGCGACGGCGACTGGCGGCACCACCCCTATCCCTACGCGCGCGCCGAGGGCGGCGCCTGGGTGCACGTCAGCCGCGACGGCGGGCGCACCTGGGAGCACACCGCCGAGGTGGCCATCGCCCCCTACCAGGGCGCGTTCAGCCCCAAGGGCGCACTGGAACTGGCGGACGGCGACCTGCTGCTGGCGCTCGGCAGCCACGACCACTGTCCGCTGGAGTCCTCGTTCTGCGTCCGCTCGCACGACCGCGGGCGCAGTTGGGGCGCACCGGTGGAGGTGGCCCGCAGGCAGGGGCTGATCTTCTCCGAGCCGTCGGCGGGGCAGACCGCCGCCGGCACCGTTCTGATGGCGTCGCGAGAGGAGAACCACGGCCGCATCCACCTGAGCGCCTCGCGCGACGGCGGCACCACCTGGGAGCCGCCGCGGGAGCTGCCGGTGTGGGGCTATCCCAGCCACTGCGTGGCGCTCGCCGACGGCCGCGTGGCAATCGTCTACGGGCGGCGCCGAGCGCCGTTTGGCATCCGCGCCATCGTCAGCGAAGACGACGGCGCGTCGTGGAGCGGCGAAATCGTGATTCGCGGCGACCTGCCGAACGGCAACCTCGGCTATCCGGCGGCGATCGAATATCAGCCGGGGCGGCTGTTCACCGCCTACTACGGCGAGGACCACGACGGCGTAACCTGCATCCAGGGCACCTGGTTCGACGTATGACGCCGCGCTTGCAAGGAGCAGCCATGAGCCACGAACTCGAAAACCTGGCGACCGTCGATCCGGGAACGCTGGACCGCGCGGAGATCTTCCGCCACCTGCCGCCCAACCGGGTAGGCGAGGCCGACCGCCGCTACATGGACGAGGTGCTCGCCGACGGCTTCGGCAACAAGGAGTCGGCCGACATGCCGGCGCGCTTCGAACGCGCCTTCGCCGAGCGCTTCGGGGTGCCGTACGCCATCTCGTGCAACTCCGGCTCCGGCACCATGCTGGCCTGCCTGCTGGCGGCCGGGGTCGGGCCGGGCGACGAGGTGATCGTGCCCACGGTAACCATGGCGGCGACCGCGTTCGTGGTGCTGCAGTGCGGTGCGGTCCCGGTGTTCGCGGACTGCGATCCCGACACCTTTACCATCGACCCGGCCGACGTGCGGGACAAGGTGACCGAATTTACCCGCGCCGTGATCCCGGTAACCGTGTTCGGCCTGCCGGCGGACTTCGACGCCATCGGTGCCATCGCTCGCGACCACAGCCTGGTGGTAATTGAGGATGACGCGCAGTGCTTCCTGGCCTGGTACCGAGGGCGGCTGGCAGGCACCATCGGCGATGCCGCCAGCTTCAGCCTGCAGGGCTCGAAGCACATCACCAGCGGCGGCGACGGCGGCATGGTGATTACCGCCGACGAGGAGCTGGCCACCGGCGTGCGCAAGGCGGCGATACAGGGGTACAGCGCGCTCGGCGCCAGCGCCGGCTCCACGATGATGCCGCGCGACATCCGCCAGGACTGGGCGTTCGAGCGCCATACCCACATGGGCTACAACTTCCGCATGTCGGCGATGCAGTCGGCGCTCGGCCTGGCCCAGCTCGAGCGGTTGGAGTACCTGGTGGCGGCGCGCCGCATCATCGCCCACCAGTACCGGCAGGTGATCCGCGAGGAGGGTTGCCGGTGGCTGATCCCGCCGGTGGTCCCGGACGGATCCACGCACAGCTACTGGAGCTTCACTTGCAAGCTGGACGAGGAGCTGTTGGGGGTGGATTGGCGCAGCTTCCGGCGCACCTTCATCGAGCACGGCGGCGACGGCCTCTACGGGCTGTGGGTGCCGGTGCATCTGGAGCCGGTGTTCCGCAACCTGTCATTCTACGGTGCCCCGGAGCGCGCGCCGCATCACGACCCGCGCTACCGCGGCGCGGTGAAGGCGTACCGCACCGGCGACTGCCCCACCGCCGAGAGGCTGCGCAATTCGCTGTGCCTGTTCAAGACCGGCAGCCAGACGCTGGCCAAGGTGGACAGCCAGCTGGACGCGCTGCGGCGGACGATCCGCCACTACGGGTAGCGGGTCATGGGGATGCGTACCCTGGAGGGCACCGGCCGCCTGTTCGACGTGTGGCGGATTCCGGACCGCTTCACCAAGAACCCCGATATCATCCACTTCCCGACCGGCCGGCTGATGCTGGTGTTCTGCGACTGCGACAAGCACTGGCCGGAGCAATCGAGCCGTATCACCACCCTGGAGAGTGCCGACGGCGGCGCCACCTGGGGCAACCCGCGGGTGGTGGCGGAAGCACGCATCGACCGTGGCGAGGAGCGCTGGCTCACCCCGCGGCTGAGCCGTCTGCGCGGCGGACGGCTGGTGATCGTGTGCGACCACGACGACTACAACTACTACCACGTCGACCGCCCGTCGGGGGTGTGGATCTGGTTCAGCGACGACGAGGGCGCCACCTGGAGCGAGCCGCGCCACACCACCATCCCCGGCATCGAGCCGGACCGGGTGGTAGAGCTGGCGGACGGGGCGCTGATTACCACCACCGAGGTGGTACCGCGCGACAACTGGCGGCTGGCGGTGATGGCCAGCCGTTCCCGCGACGGCGGTCTGACCTGGGATCCACCGAGCGTGGTGGCCAAGGATCCCGGCCACGACTACAACGAAGGCGCGGTTGTGGTGCTCTCCAGCGGCGCCTTGGCGTGCGTGATGCGCGAGGAGAACCACAACGGCTACCCCTCCTGTGTCGCCTTCTCCTACGACCTGGGCCGCACCTGGAGCGGCGTGCGGCCGCTGCCGTTCTCCGGCGACCGGCCGTACGCCAGGGAGCTGCGCGACGGCCGCGTGCTGGTGACCTACCGCAACCAGGCGGGCAACCGCGGCACCCACGCCTGGGCCGGCGACCTGGCCGACACCGCATACCAGGTGGCCGGGGTGCACTACGGCGACGAAGTGTGCCTGGTCGGCGGCGCCCTGCACATCGCCAACCGCCCGCGCGGCGTCACCCGCTACCTGCTGCAGCCACCGGAGAACCTGCGCAGCGACTTCCTGCTGGAGGCGCGCCTGCGGGTGGACGGTCCGCCCGGCGTGCCGCTTGCCACCTTGCACGTCAGCCGGGTGTCGTTCTGCGTATTCGTGTTGCGCGACGCCATCTGGTGCGATTTTCGGCGCCGCCCGGCGAGCAGCGCCAACCCCGGCTTCCACGGTTCTACCACCGGCCCGCGGGTAGACGCCGCCCACCCGGTGGACATGACCGAGTATCACACCGTACGCGTGCAAGCCACGGCGGGCCGCATGTGGGTGAGCGTGGATGGCCAAGAGGTGATCCACGGCGTGGTGACCCGCGAGTGGCCGCTGGAGGAGACCTGGTTCGGGCGCGAGCCGGAGGGCGGCGGCGAGGTGTGGTTCCGGCACGTAAACTACCACATTCGCAACGAGCACGAGGCGGAGTACGTGTGGCACTGGGACGCGCGCCGCGGGCGCCTGCCCGACCAGTACCAGCTCGACAACATGCTCGAGATCAGCGCCAATCCGCCCGCCGATCCGGTGGCCTACAGCGACGGACGGCACGGCGAGATCAGCAGCGGCGTGCCCGACAACGGCTACTCGTCCTGGGTGGAGCTGCCCGACGGCTCCATCTACTTTGTCGACTACACCAACCATGGCGACCCAGCCCCGTTCGGCCACCTGTACGGCGCCGTGCTGACCCCGGACGACTTCGGTCCCCGGCGCCGGGGAAGCGGTGAAGATGGAAGTTGACCTGGGTGGGCAGGTGGCGCTGGTGACCGGCGGCGGCCAGGGCATCGGGCGCGCCATTGCCGGTGCGCTGGCGGCCAACGGCGCGCGCGTTGCCATCGTGGACGTGGACCGCGATTCCGGCGAACGGGCCGCCGGCGAGCTGGGCGGGCGCTGCTGGCACGCCGACGTCACCGACCACGAGGCGATGGCTGGCGTAATCGAGGAGATCGGCGCTGACTTCGGCGGGCTGCAGATCCTGATCAACAATGCCGGCATCAACAGCGGCGGCGAGCGGGTGCCGATCGACCGTTTCGCGCTGGCCGACTGGCAGCGCATCCTGCAGGTGGACCTGACCGGGGTGTTCGTGGTCAGCCGCGCCGCGGTGCCGCTGCTGGAGGCGGGCGGCGGCGGGCGAGTGGTGAACATCAGCTCGGTGGCCGGGCTGGTGCCGCTGCGCCTGCAGTCGCCGTTCGTGGCCGCCAAGGCGGGGGTGATCAACCTGACCCGCTCCATGGCCCTGGAACTGGGCCCGCGCGGCATCCTGGTAAACGCTGTGGCGCCGGGGTCCACCCTGACGCGCGGCACCGAGCGCCTGTTCTACGGCGCCGACGGCGCGTTCACGGAGCAGTCCGCCAGCCTGCTGTCGCACATCCCGCTCGGTCGCCCGGCGAGGGTTGAAGAGATCGCCGCCGCCGCGCTGTTCCTGGTGGCCCCCGAGGCGAGCTACGTGAATGGTGCTATCCTCACCGTGGACGGCGGCTGGACCGCCGGTTACGCCCGCGATTTCTAGAGTTGCCAGAGCAAGGAGGACAAGAGATGGCAAGGATTACCGAATTCAAGGGCTACGAGGGCGAGCCCCCGGTCGCCAGGCCTTCCACGCCGCCGGCGCCGAACGTGGTCACCGCGGCGGACGGGCTGCCGGTGAAGTATCCCGGCTGCGACGGGGTAGGGGTGCGCGTGGTGCATCCCTCCAACCCGAACGCACCGGCGCAGAATCTGGGTCTGGTGATGTTCTACGTGCCGCCGCACGTGGTACTGGAGCCAGGCAGCCACCACACCGAGGAGTGCTACGTGATCGTGCGCGGGCGCGGCACCATGACGCTGAACGGCGACCGCCGCGAGGTGTCCGCCGGCACCTTCATCCACCTGCCGCCGTGGTGCGAGCATGGGGTCGAGAACACCGGCGACGAGACGCTGGAGATCCTGATCTGCACCTCCCCGCCCAACCCCTGACAAGCGGCCCGGTTGGCTACCGCCCGCGGCGGAGAAGGAGGGCGGCGAGCCAGGCGGGAAGGCTGACGAGGAGGGCGTAGATGATGATGGCGGCGGGGCCGAGCAGGCCGGCGACCAGCGTGGCGGCCACCGTGGCGGCCGCCAGCACGGCCATCGCGGCCCAGGCGGCAACACGGAAGCCGTTGCGGTGCAGGCGCCGGCAGGCGAGCGCCAGCGGCAGGCCGGCGGGCGCGACCACCAGCAGCGACAGCAGCGCCTGCGGCTCGGGAGGGACTCCCATGCCACGGACCAGTGCCGAGGTGACCACGCCCGCGGGCAGCCACAGAAGGGCGAGCAGGGAGAACAGGGAGCGCGGCACTCTAATCTGAGTACGCAACGTAGCTCATCACGGTGCCGCCCACGTACGCGAACGCGGTGGCCATGGTCAGCAGCGGGTTCTCGACCGCGTCGCGCGGCGCCCAGTCCGGAAACTCCGGCAGTTGGCCGAAGCCGAGCGTTCCGCGCAGCGCCGCGCCGAGATCGGGCTGCACCATCAGGGTGCCGACGACGGTGCCGGCGACCAGGATGCTGCAGATCACGATCTGCTGCTTCTCCAGCTTCTCGTACAACAGGCGCAGGCAGAACGCCAGGGCGAGCGCGATGAAGGCGCAGGTGATCAGGTTCTCGTACACCGGGGTCGGGATCGCCGCCGGCAGTACGCCCTGCAGCAGGTAGTGGAACAGGTCGCCGCACGGCTTGGCGATCGGCACCCACACCAGCGGCGCGCCGATCATCTCCAGCGCCACGATCACCACCAGCAGCCAGCCGCGCGGCCCCGGCAGCCGCACCAGGCGGTGGCCGATGTGCTCGCCGCTGACCGCCGTATAGCGCCCCAGCAGGTAGGTGGCAAACACGCCCTTGACCACGCAACTCAGCAGCACCCGCCACAGCAGCCCGTAGCGCCCCCATGCCCCGGCGCGCACCACCACGATCGTCTCCCCCCCGCCCCGACTAACCCCCACCCCCCCACCCCCCCCGCCACAGCAGCCCGTAGCGCGCCCATGCCCCGGCGCGCACCACCACGATCGTCTCGCCGGCGCCGATACTGACCGACGCCACGATCGCCGCCGGCCCGAACACGGCCAGCAGGCCGAGCAGCTTCCTGGCCGACCGCGGCTGCGCGAACGCTCCCGAGAGCGGCGGCGCCGCGAACTTCCTGCTCTCCGCATCGTGCCCCGATGCCCCTTTCCGGCTCATGACGACGGGTACCATATCACGCGTGCCCCTTCGGACAGTTCACGGGCGCGGCCGGCACGCGGTATATTGCGGCCATCATGTTGCAGAAAGGCGATCCCGCTCCCGATTTCTCGCTCAGCGACCAGGACGGCAACGTCCACACCTTGTCCGGCTACCGCGGCAAGAAGCTCCTGATCTACTTCTATCCGCGCGCCGATACCCCCGGCTGCACACGCCAGTCGTGCGCCGTACGCGACGCCCGCGACGACTTGGCCAGCCGCAACCTGGCGGCGGTCGGCATCAGCCCCGACGTGCCGGAGGACCAGAAGAAGTTCGACGACAAGTTCGAACTCGGCTTCCCGCTGCTCGCCGACGACGACCACAGCATTGCCGAGGCGTACGGCGCCTGGGGCGAGAAGAAAATGTACGGGCGCACCTCGATCGGCATCAAGCGTTCCTCGTTCCTGGTCGACGAGAACGGCAACCTGGAAGGGGTGTGGTACAACGTCCGCCCCGAGGCCACCGTGCCGAAGGCGCTGCAGCAGGTCGACGGCTGATCCTCCCGCCCGAGGAGAAGGAACAAAGTGTCTGCACTGACCGAGCTGCCGGCGTGGCGTGACCTGGCCGCGCACCGGCGCGCCATCGACGGCCGCCACATGCGCGAGCTGTTCGCAACCGACCCCGGCCGCTTCGACCGCTTCTCGGTGCGCTTTGGGGACATTCTGTTCGACTACTCCAAGAACCGCATCACCGGGGCAACGATGGATCTCCTGCTGGAGTTGGCGCGCCAGACCGGCCTGCCGGCTTCCATCGAAGCGATGTTCACGGGCGGCCGGATCAACACCACCGAGGGGCGTGCGGTGCTGCACGTGGCGTTGCGCAACCGTTCCGGCCGGCTAATCACGGTAGACGGCGTCGACGTGATGCCGGAGGTCAACCGGGTGCTCGGCAAGATGCGCTCGTTCAGCGAGCGGGTGCGTTCCGGCGCCTGGCGCGGCTACGGCGGGCAGGCGATCACCGACGTGGTCAACATCGGCATCGGCGGGTCGGATCTCGGTCCGCGGATGGTGGTCGGGGCGCTCACCCCGTACGCCGCCTCCCACCTGCGCGTACACTTCGTCTCCAACGTCGACGGCACCGACATCGCCGAGACCCTGAAGGGCCTCGACCCCGCCACCACCCTGTTCCTGGTCGCCTCCAAGACCTTCACCACCCAGGAGACGATGACCAACGCCGCCTCCGCGCGCGAGTGGTTGCTGCGCGCCGCCGGCGACGAGAGCGCAATCGCCCGCCACTTCGCCGCCCTGTCCACCAACGCCGAGGCGGTGGCCGCGTTCGGCATCGACACCAACAACATGTTCGAGTTCTGGGACTGGGTCGGCGGGCGCTACTCGCTGTGGTCGGCCATCGGCCTGCCGATCGCCCTCGCCATCGGCATGGACCGGTTCGAGGAGCTGCTCGCCGGCGCCCACGAGGCGGACGAGCACTTCCGCCACACCCCGCCCGAACGCAACATCCCGGTGATCATGGCGCTGCTCGGCATCTGGTATCGCAACTTCTTCGGCGCCCGGACGCACGCTATCCTGCCCTACGATCAGTACCTGCGCCACTTCGCCGACTACCTGCAGCAGGGCGACATGGAGAGCAACGGAAAGAGCGTCGACAAGGCGGGAGGCGCGGTCGACTACGGCACCGGACCGGTGATCTGGGGCCAGCCCGGCACCAACGGCCAGCACGCCTTCTACCAGCTCATCCACCAGGGCACCGACCTGGTGCCGTGCGACTTCCTGGCGCCGGCGCGCAGCCACAACCCGCTAGGCGGGCACCACGACATCCTCGTCGCCAACTTTCTGGCCCAGACCGAGGCGCTGATGCGTGGCCGCACCACCGCCGAGGCGCGCGCCGAACTGGCTGCCGACGGCGTGACGGAGGAGGACCTGGACCTGCTCGCCGCGGCCAAGACGTTCGCCGGCAACAAGCCGACCAACTCCTTTCTGTTCCGGCAGCTCACGCCGGCCACCCTGGGTGCGTTGATCGCCTTGTACGAGCACAAGATCTTCACCCAGGGCGTGATCTGGAACATCAACTCGTTCGACCAGATGGGCGTGGAACTGGGCAAGCAGCTGGCATCCGCCATCCTGCCGGAACTGGCCGGCGGCACGCCGGACGCGGATCGGGACTCGGCCCACGACTCGTCCACCAGCGGCCTGATCCGCCACTACGTGCAGCTTCGCGACCAGGAGGATCCGAATCGCCAGCGAGACTCCCCCGTTGAACCAGGCAGCGGGTAGGAATCCATCGCCTTGACCGAAATTCAGCGTTTACGCGTTCGAAGGGGCGCGCGTGTTCTGCTGCCGTTGCTACTGGTCGCGTTGGCAGGCGACGCGCTCGCCAGGGATCCGAGCTACATCGGCTCCGTGCAGACGACCGGCACCGACGCGGCGGCCACCATGGCCCGCGGTTCCGTGTTCCTGGACGCCAACCGCAACTCCCTGCTCGACCCTGGCGAACGCGGCGTGGCCGGCGTACTGGTCTCCAACGGGCGCGAGGTGGTCGCCACCAGCGCCGGCGGCAGTTACGAGATTCCCGCCTACGACGACATGAACCTGTTCATTACCAAGCCGGCCGGCTACGCCACCCCGGTCAGCGCGGAGATGGTTCCGCAATTCGCCTACATCCACAAGATCGACGGCTCGCCGCCGCTGCGCTACGGCGGCATCGCTCCCACCGGCCCGCTGCCGGGGCAGATCAACTTTCCGCTGATCGAGGATCCGGTGGGCGACCGCTTCCAGTGCCTGGCGTTCGGCGACCCGCAGCCGTACACCAACCAGGAGGTCTCCTACGTACGCGACACGGTCGGCAAGATGCTGGTGACGCGCGACAACTCGACCGTGGAGTGCCTGCTGTTCGAGGGCGACATCATGGGTGACGACCTGTCGCTGTTCGGACGGTTCAAGAAGATCGTCGCGGCCGGCGGCGTACCGCAGTACTACGTCGGCGGCAACCACGACCTGGACTGGGACGCCGAGCACGACGCGCATTCGTTCGACACCTTCCGACGCGAGTGGGGGCCGGAGTACTACTCGTTCGACATCGGGCGCATACACTTCATCGTGCTCGACAACGTGCGCTACCCGTGCAACGGCATCGACGACCACGCGTTCTGCAACCCGGCGCGCCGTCCCACCTACAACGGCGTGATCGCTGAGCGCCAGCTCGAATGGCTGCGCAACGACCTAGCGCACGTACCGGAGGACAAGCTGCTGGTAATCAGCGCGCACATACCGTTCGTGACCTATACCGACGCCGCGCAGCAGAAGCACCAGACGGACAACCTGGATGAACTGTACGCCATCATTGGCGACCGGCCGGCCCTCGGGCTGTCGGGGCACACTCACACCACCGAGCAGATCGTGCCGGGCGAACACTTCGAGGGCTGGCGGGAGCACACCGGCACCGGCCCGGCGAGGTTCCACCAGATCGTGACCGGCGCGGTGTCCGGCTCATGGTGGGCCGGCGACCTGGACGACGCCGGCATCCCGCACGCCACCCAGCGGCTCGGCGCGCCGCGCGGCTACTATCAGCTCGACTTCGACGGCGCCGACTATGTCGACACCTACCTCACCTTCGGCGGCAGCCCCGACCGGCAGTTGCACGCCTCGTTCAACACGCCGCGGTTCCGGAGTTGGGCGGAGGACCTGCTCGCCTACGTGGACCAACACGGCGCGCCCTCCGACGTGGTGCCGCCGGTGACCATCAACGACCTGGGCGACATGAACATGCTGACCGTGCGCGACCTGCGCGGCGGCACCTGGGTGGCGGTCAACGTCTGGAACGGCTCCAAGGAGAGCACGGTGTCGGTCTCGGTGAACGGCGGACCGCCGATCATGGCGGTGCGTACCCAGCCGGGCGAGGGCGAGGGGCCGCTGAGCGGCGTCGAATACGCCGACCCGTGGGCGCTGGCGAAGCAGTCCACCAACGGCCGCATGGCGGTGCGCAGCGACCGCGGCGGCGACGACACCGCCGGCTTCACCATCTGGCAGGGCGTGCGCTGGAGCGGCGTGGCGGGGCCGTTCCGGGACTGGATGCTCGCCACGCGCTCCAACCACCTGTGGCGCGCCGACCTGCCCGCCGATCTGGCCGTCGGCCTGCACACCCTCGAGGTGGTCACCACCGACCGCTACGGGCGCACCTTCCGCGACGCCAGCACCTTCGAAGTGGTCGACGGCATTCCCGAAATGGGTTGGAGCCGCTGATTTCCTGACCCAACCGGAGCCAACCGGAGCCAACCGGAGCGGTCGACCTCGACATGCCACGGGCGGAACGGTACGCTTGCGGGCCTGATGTTGACGGCAGAACAGGTGGAGGCGTACCGGGAAGAGGGTTATCTCCGCGTCTCCGATATCTTCACCGACGAGGAACTTCGCGAACTCAGCGACGACATGGACCAGATCGTCGAGGAGTGGTGGGGCGAAGACAGCATAGGCTGGAAGGGGCCGTGGCGCGACCATTACCTGCCGGCGGGCGAGCAGGAACAGACCCGCGCCGTATTCGTCGGCAATCCGCACTTCTACTCGGCGGCGTGGGGACGGGTGATCTTCCACCGCCGCCTGACCGAATGCGTACGCGCGCTGGTGGGATCCAACGTGCAATGGCACGGCACCATTCTGCACGCCAAGCCGCCGGAACGCGGCACCCCGTTCCCGATGCACCAGGACTACCCGTTCTACCCGCATGACGGTCCCGATTTCGTGGACTGCCTGCTACACCTGGACGACGCGCCGGAAGCGAGCGGCTGCCTGCAGGTGGTACCGGGCAGCCACAAGGCCGGCCCCCTGGAGCACATTACCGGCGCCCACACCCGGCCCTACCTGCCGCCGGAGGAGTATCACCCGAGCAGGACACCGTCGGTGCCGGTATCGGCCAAGGCCGGAGACGTGGTCTTCTTCAGCTACCTGGCCATCCACTGGTCCGACATGAACCGCACCGACAAGTGGCGGCGGTCGGTGCGCATCGGCTACCACGAGGCATCAATGCGGCCGACGTTCGTGAAGCCCACCGATCCCTACAACAACTTCATGGTGGCGGGGCTGAAGCCGCGCGGCGAGCAGGAGCAGATCACCTACCGGGTGACCGGGCTCGGCCAGGAGCAGCACCTGAAGCCGGCGCGCACCACCTGACCCGCGGGCAAGTCAGCGGACGGCGAGCACCACCTTGCCGATGTTGTCGTAGCGCTCCACCAGGTCGTGCGCCTGCTGCGCCTGTTGCACCGGCATCACCGTGTGGATGACCGGCAGGATGTCGCGCGCCGCCACCGCTGCTCCGAAGTCGCGCTGAAAGCCGGCGCTGATGGCGGCCTTCTCTTCGGCGGTGCGGGCGCGCAGCACCGAGCCGATCAGCCGCTGCCGCTTGCGCATCAGGTCGCCGATGCGGAACTCGGCCACGTTGCCGCCGAGCGTGGCGATGAATACCAGCCGCCCGCGCTCGCGCAGCAGGGCCAGGTTGCGGCCCAGGTAACTGGCGCCGACGCAGTCCAGGATCACGTCGACGCCGCCGGCCGCCGCGCCGATCTTCTCCTCCCACCGCCCGGTCGTGTGGTTGACCGCAACCTCGGCGCCCAGTTGCCGGCACGCCGCCAGCTTGGCTTCCGAGCGCGCCGTTACGCACACCCGGGCGCCGGCGTGGCGGGCAAGCTGAATGGCTGCCGTACCGACCCCGCTTGCGCCGCCGTGGATCAGCACCGTCTCGCCCGCCGTGAGCCCCGCTTCCATGAACATGTTGACGTAGGCGGTGAGGAACACCTCCGGCAGCCCGCCGCCCTCGGCGAAGCTCAACGCGTCCGGCATCGGCATCAGGTAGCTCGCATCGGCGGCCACCGCCTCGGCATAGCCGCCGCCGCCGAGGATGGAATACACCCGGTCGCCGACCGCGAACCCCGCCGCCCGCGCGCCGACGGCGGCCACCTCGCCGGCCATCTCCAGGCCCAGGTAGGGCGGCGCCCCCGGCGGCGGGTCATAGCCGCCGCGCCGTTGCGCCAAATCCGCGCGGTTCACCGCCGTGGCGTGAATCCTGACCAGCACCTCGTGCGGCTTCGGTTCCGGATCCGCCACCTCCCGCCACTGCAACGGCGCCTCCGCGCCCTGACCCACTACAATCGCATGCACCGCCTCAGCATAGCGATACGCCGGACAGCGTTCCAGGCGTTATAATGAATACCGTGGATCGAGACGGCACCCCTGCAACACTGGGGCCGGACAGCAGCGCCACGCCGAACCGGCCAGTCGACCGGCCACGCGGCAGCAGCGGGCGCCGCATGCTCCGCAACCTCGCCGTCCTGTTCGCGGTCATTGTCGCCGCCGGCGCCGCGATGCTGTTGGCAAGTCCGCACGCGCCGGCGCTGACCCGGTCCGGCCCCGCGCGCCCGCAGCCGGAGCCGACCTCGACACCGGCTCCCAAGGCGGCGGTGGCGGTGCCCGGCGCCGGGGCGCCGTGGCGGGTCGGGCTCCAGATCGGCCACCTCGACTCCGCGCAGTTGCCGGCAGAACTGAGCCGGTTGCGCGGTTCCACCGGCGCTTACGCAGCCGGCATCACGGAGGTCGAGGTCAATCGCGCCGTGGCGGAGGCGGCCGCCGAGCTCCTGGAGGACGCCGGTATCGAAGTCACGGTGCTGCCGGCCACCGTCCCGCCCGGGTTCGCCGCCGATGCGTTCGTGTCGGTGCATGCCGACGGCAGCACCCACACCGGAGTGCGCGGCTACAAGATCTCGCCACCGTGGCGGGCATCGCCGGCATCGCGGGACCTGGTCGCCGCGTTGCTCGAACATTACGGCGAAGCGACCGGGCTGCCGCGCGACCTGAACGGCGTCACGTACCGAATGCGCGGCTACTACGCTTTCAACAGCTACCGCTACCGTCATGCGATTACGTTGACCACCCCGGCGGCAATCCTGGAGATGGGCTATCTCAGCAACGGCACCGATCGCGAATACCTCCTTGCCCACCCCGAGCAGGCGGCCGCCGGGCTGGTGGCAGGCATCCTCGCCTTCCTCGATCAGCGCGATCCGTTCGACCGCTGGGATACGATGCCGATCGAGGCGATGATCCTGCGTGCACCTCGCTCCGGGATCGCGCTGCACGCCGGGCCCGATCGCAGTTCCACCGTGCGCCTGCACTTGCGCCAGGGGGACACGCTCTATGCCCGCGGCGGCGTCGGCCACTGGTACGACGTGCGCGTACAGGGCAGCTACCGCCACTTCGGTTGGGTACACGCCGACGACCTCGGCATGCCGCCGCCGGAGTGAGGGCCGTGGGCGGCGGCGCACTGCGCGCGTCCGGCGCGATCGCCGATCCGCCCGGCCGCGGCGGCGGCGGGCTCACACCGGCGGGAGCCGCGCAACGGGCGAGGCTGCCACCGTTGCCGGCGCGCCCGATGACGGACCGCTGCCAAGGTTCGGTCGCCGGCCGCCGCGTTCCGGGGCGGCGCTCTGCCGCAGCGCACCCTCCAGGCCCGTTCGTGCCCCGGCGTCCTGGTGACATCGAACGGTGGCTGCAGGCGTCCGAAGCGTCCGCGGCGACGGCGGCCGGCCACCCGATCACGCCCGGCACCGAGAAGCTGGTGGTGTGGAACGGCGGCGCGCCATGCCGGACCGACGTGGCGTTGGTGTACGTCCACGGCTACACCGGCAGCCGTCAGGCCACCGCGCCGGTGCCGGAGCAGATCGCCGGGCGGCTGGCCGCCAACCTGTTCTGCACCCGCCTGACCGGCAGCGGGCTGGGCTCCGATGCCATCGGCGCCGCCACCCTGGCATGCTGGCGGCGGGACGTGACCGAGGCGCTACAGGTGGGCGCGGCGATCGGGCGGCGGGTAGTGCTGATCGGAATGTCCACCGGCGCCGCCCTGGCCGTGTCCGAGATGGCTCAGAGGACTGAGGTCGCTCGCCACCCGTCGGTCGCGGCGTTGGTGCTGCTGGCGCCCAACTTCTGGCCGCGCAACCGCGGCGTGAGCCTGCTGCTGACGCCCGCCGGTCCGCTGCTCGCCCGGCTGCTGGTGGGCCCTTACCGCGACCTGTCCGGGCGCGACGAGAGGGAAGACCGCTACTGGACCACCCGCCACCACTCGCGCTCGCTGATACCGATGATGCAGGCGGTCCACGACGCCAGGCGCGCCGCGCTGGAGGCGATCCGTTGCCCCACGCTGGTGGTCTACACGGAACAGGATGAGGTGGTGTCGGTGGCCGCGATCAAGGCCGCCCATGCGCGCCTCGGAAGCCCGCGCAAGCAACTGCTCGACCTGCGCGGCGCGGACCGCCACGAGCTGGCCGGCGCCATCCACGCGCCC
>MPNH01000057.1 GCA_002238925.1 Spirochaetaceae bacterium bin103
GCCGGGTTCGATGAGCGGGGAGAGGAAACGTGGCTATGGTAGGGACTGAGGCACCGGCATGTGCGAAAGCCGCCGGCAACAGCTACTCCCTCCACCTACGGCAGGGCGCGCCTCTCCTCGACTCCACACAGCAGCGGCAGCTTGCTTCCGCCGCAGGCGCCGGGAGCCGCTGTTTGACAGCAACGCCGCGCTCATGCAAAGTGGGTCGCATCAGGATCCGTCGCCCATGGAAGCCAATCCACCCTCGCCTCGGGTCGCACAAGGAGCAAACATGAAATCGACATCGCTGATCGTGGGCCTCTTGATTTGTCTGTCCACTCCGCTTGCCGTTGCAGGGGGCGACGGCGATACCGATGACGGCGCCGCCGCGACCGCGGCGTCAGATTCGCGCTACAAGGAGTCGCCGATGCTGACCGCGCTGGTGGCCGCAGGCGAACTGCCGCCGGTTGACGAGAGGCTGCCGGAGGTTCCGGCACTGTTCGAGCCGCTGGAGGGCATCGGGCAGTATGGCGGCACGCTGAGATCCTACTCCATGGACGCCAATCCCTGGCACGATCTGGGCGATGAACCGGAACGCGGCGGGTACCTCGGCAACTTCGCTCCCGACAACCAGACCGTAGTCGGCAACTTGGCCCAAGCCGTGGAATACAGCGACGACCGGACAACCATCACCGTGACGCTGCGGCGTGGCGCCAAGTGGTCCGATGGCGCGCCGTTCACTGCCGATGACATCCTGTTCATGTTTCACGACATGCACTGGAACGAAGAAGTCACCACGTGGGGCGGCTCCGCATTCGTCAAGGACGTGCGCAAGCTGGACGACTCTACCGTCGTCTACGAGGCCGACTTGGGAAGCCCGTCACCGATCATGTATTACCAGATGGGGCAGTGGTTCACCAGCGACTGGCAGGGCTACCATCCGAAACACTACCTGGAGAAATACCACATCAAGTACAATCCGGATGCCGACACGTTGGCCAAGGAACAGGGTTTCGAAGGCTGGGCGAAACTGATGCACAGCCACTACTGGTGGGCGCCGATGAACGATGTCGAAAAACCGACCATGCAGCCGTGGATGTTTACCAATATCGATACCACGGTGAAGGTATTCGAACGCAATCCCTATTACTGGAAGGTGGATGCCGAAGGACAGCAGTTGCCTTACGTCGACCGGATCCTCAACACCATCATCGACAGCGAGTTGTACGACATCAAGATCGTCACCGGCGAAGCGGATTTCGCCTGGATGAATACCTCGTTCGAAAACATCACCCTGTACAAGGAGAACGAGCAGCAGGGCGACTACCGGGTCGTGCTGCTTCCCGGATTCCACGGATCGGAAGCGATTTTCGGTATCAACCTGAACCACTCCGATCCGGTGGAGCGGGAGATCAACAACGACATCCGGTTCCGTCAAGCGCTGTCTCTCGCCATCAACCGCGACGAGATCAACGAAGTAGTGTACTCCGGGCAGGCTGTGCCGCGGCAGGCGACCATATTGCCGTCGGTCAGCTACTTCGAGCCAGAATGGGCGGAGTCATTCGCCGAGTACGATCCGCAGCGGGCGAATGCCCTGCTCGATGAGATGGGTCTGACCGAGCGCGACAAGAACGGCAAGCGCCTGCGTCCAGATGGCAAGCCCGTACATCTGGTCATAGAGTCCGCCGTGAGCGTCGGGGCCACCATCTCGAGCAAACTGTTCGAATTGGTGCAGGAGTACTGGAAGGCGTTGGGTTTCGAAGTCACGGTCAAGTTTCAGGAAGCAGCCTTGTGGACCCAGCGGCGCGACTCGCCCGAACACGGTCTCATGGTGGCTCCGCTGTACTTCTCCACCGAGGTTTTCGCCTACACGGAACCGTACTACAACGTGAGCCGGCGCCAAAAGGACGTCTCCTGGGGCGTGGAGTGGAGACGGTGGTTGAACGCCAAGTACGACATCGAAGCGGGCACGGCCACGCTGGACGATTTCGAGGGCGGCAAGATTCCCGGTGAGGAACCCCCCGACTGGGTAATGGACCTGGAGAATTGGGACCGGGAGTCTCAGCAGCATCTGCTGGGGACGCCGGAGTACAACTCGTTGCGCCAGAAGGTGCACGATTGGCACGCCAGGAATCTGGTGGTTATCGGCACCGTCGGGATGGTCCCCGTTCCGCTGATCGCCAAGAACAGCCTCGGTAACGTTCCCACCGAGTTCCTGCCCTGGATGGGTTGGCGCGGCGATCTGAACTACTTCGCAGAGGGGCTGTATTTCAAGTAGAAGCACAAGGAGCAAGGGCAGTTTCGAGAGAGTGCGGGCTGCAGGCACCCTCCGGGAGTCTACGGCTCGCGTCTTTTGCAAGGCAGAGAAACCGTGCTGAGCTACATCATTCGTCGCATCTTCTACATGATCGTGGTTCTTCTGGTTCTGTCCGTCGTGTCGTTCTTCATCATTCAGCTTCCTCCGGGCGACTTCCTGACCGCGTTCATCGAGAACATGCGAGCCCAAGGGACGGTGGTGAGCGAAGAACAGATTTTGTCGCTCAAGAAGTACTACGGACTCGATCAGCCGATGTACCTGCAATACCTCAAGTGGCTCGGCAACCTGCTGCAGGGCGACTTGGGGCAGTCGTTCCAGTGGAACCAGCCGGTCACCGAGCTGATCAAGGAGCGGTTGGCGCTCACGGTGACCATCTCCCTGATCTCGCTCGTATTGACCTATCTGATCGCGATCCCGATCGGGATCTACTCGGCGACCCACCAATACTCGCTCGGCGACTACGCGTTCACGGTGTTCGGCTTCATGGGACTGGCAACGCCCAACTTCCTGCTTGCGCTGGTGCTGATGTTCGTGTTGTACAAGTACGCCGGTTGGAGCGTCGGTGGGCTGTTCTCGCCGGAGTACGTGGTCGCTCCCTGGAGCCTGGCGAAGGTGGTGGATCTGCTCAAACATCTGCCCATTCCGCTGGTGGTGATCGGCACGGCCGGCACCGCATGGACGATCCGGGTCATGCGCGGCTGTCTGCTCGACGAACTGAAGAAGCAGTACGTCATCACCGCCCGCTCCAAGGGGCTGAACGAGCGTTCCCTGCTGATAAAGTACCCGATCCGCATCGCCATCAACCCGGTAATCAGCACCATCGGCGGGTTGCTGCCGACCATCATCTCGGGCGCGACGCTGACCTCGATCGTGATCAGTCTGCCAACCATCGGTCCGCTGCTGCTGCGCGCGCTGCGCGCCCAGGACATGTTCCTTGCCGGCAGCATGCTGATGCTGCTCAGCGCCCTCGGCATCATCGGCAACCTGATCTCCGACATGCTGCTGGTCGCGATCGATCCCCGCATCAGATTCGAGAACCAGGAATAGCTGCGTATGACGTCGGAAGTCCCCGTGCCGGCAGCGGTCGAAACCGCAGCGGACGAAGCCTACTTCACCGCTTCCAGTTGGACGCTGATGAGGCGCAACCTCGTCAAGCACCGGCTGGCGATTCTCGGCGGCTCGGTGCTGGCCCTGCTGTACCTGACCGGGGTCATCGCCCCCGGGTTCTTCTCGACCCACGACTTCGGGCAACGAAACAACGACTACATTCTGTCGCCAGTGCAGCGCATCCGCGTCCTGCACGAGGGCCGGCCCCACCGCCCGTTCGTCTATGGTCTCGCAACGTCGCGCGATCCGGAGACCTTTCGCCGCATCTACGTCGTGGACAAGGAGGCAGTGTTCCCGATCCGTCTCCTGGTGCGCGGCGGCGACTACAAGCTGCTTGGAATCTTCCCCGCCAACATTCACCTGCTGGGAGTGGAGGATCCGGGCGTGATGTTCCTGTTCGGCACCGACGAACTGGGCCGCGACCTGTATTCCCGCACGCTCCATGGTGCGCGTATCTCGCTGACCATCGGCCTCGTGGGTGTTGCGATCAGCTTCATCCTGGGCTGCCTTCTGGGCGGCATTTCCGGCTACTTCGGCGGCGCGGCGGACATGTTGATTCAGCGCGTAATCGAGTTCTTCGGTTCGATTCCGACGCTGCCGCTGTGGATGGCACTGGCGGCCGCCGTGCCGACCGCGTGGCCGCCGATACGCATCTACTTCATGATCACGGTGATTCTCTCGATCGTCGGGTGGACCGGGCTGGCGCGTGTCGTGCGCGGCAAGATACTGCAGCTTCGTGAAGAGGATTACGTGCTGTCGGCGAAGATCTCCAACACCGGCGAGATGCGCATTATCGGCAAGCACCTGCTGCCGGGATTCATGAGCTACCTGATCGTGCACCTGACCCTGGCGGTGCCGTCGATGATCCTGGGCGAGACCGCGCTGAGCTTCATCGGCATCGGGCTGCGTCCGCCGGCGGTAAGCTGGGGCGTGCTGCTGCAGCAGGCACAGAACATCAGGACCGTGGCGCTGAGCCCGTGGTTGCTGATTCCGGCTCTGTTCGTGGTGTTGACCGTGCTCTGCTTCAACTTCCTCGGCGACGGTCTGCGCGACGCGGCGGATCCCTACAAGTAACCTCCCCTGAATATTCCCCAACCGCGATCAGTTGGCGTACGGGTCTGCTGCATCACGGAGTCCGTCGCCGACAAAATTGAAGGCGAGAACCGTAACGATCACGAACAGCCCGGGAATCATCAGCCACGGCGCCAACGCCAGCGTGTGGACGTTCTGGGCCGCTTTCAACAGCACACCCCAGCTAATTGCAGGAGCCTGCATGCCCAGCCCGAGGAAGCTGAGGGACGTCTCAGCCAGAATCATACCGGGGATGGTGAGGGTGAGTGCGGCGATGATATGGCTCAAGAACGACGGCACCATGTGAATGAAGATGATAGGCAGGTCACGCCGACCGCCGATCCGGGCGGCCACCACGAAGTCGGATTCGCGCAGCGCCAGGAACTTGCCCCGTACCACGCGCGCCAGAGTGGTCCATCCCAGCAGCGAGAGGATGATGGTGATGGCCAGGTAGGTCTGCGCCACCGGCCACCCGCGCGGCAACGCTGCGCTCAGACCCATCCACAGCGGCAAACTGGGAATCGAGATGAGGAGGTCGATGAGGCGGTTTACCACCTCGTCCGCGGTGCCGCCGAAGTAGCCGGCCACCCCGCCGATCAAGATGCCGAGGAAGAAGCTGATGGCCACTCCAACCAGCCCAATCGACAGTGAGATCTGCGCTCCGTGCAGGGTGCGCGCGAGCACGTCACGGCCCAGAGCGTCAGCTCCGAACAGGTGCACGGGGACGTCCTCGACGCCCGTGCCGAACAGGTGGACCTTCATCGGGACCAGGCCGAAAAGGCGGTAGCTGTGTCCCTGGACGAAGAGACGGATCGGGTACGCCCGCGAACGGTCTGCCCGGTAAACGGTCTTGTAGGTCTCTCGGTCCTTTTCTCCGATCAAGGCGTACACGAAAGGTCCTCGCAGTCGTCCATCCGCGAACAAACGCACCCGCTGCGGCGGCGCTTCACGATAGGCGACGTTCCTCTGCGTGGGGTCGTGCGGGCTCAGGAAAGGGGCGAACAGCGCCGCAAGGTACATCAAAAGCAGCACCACCGACCCGATGATGGCCAGCCGGTGCTTGAGGAAGCGACGACGCATGAGTTGCCACTGCGAGGAGAAGTCGTCTCTGTTCTCCGCCGCCTCGTCCCGGCCGCCCTCCGGTAGAGGCGATACGGCAGGTGGAAACGGGCGTCGTATGCGCAGTCTGACTTCATGACCCGCCTCGGTGCCCGTCGCACCGCCATTCGCGGTCACCCTCAGGCCGCCTGTTTCGCGTATCGGATCCGCGGATCCAGCATCACGAGGAGAACGTCGGAAAGCAACGTGCCCACGACCGTGAGGATGCTCAGCAGCATGATGAAACTGCCAGCCAGGAACATATCCTGCGACAGCAGCGAGCCGACCAGGAACGGTCCGGTGGTGGGCAGATTGAGCACGATGGCGGTGATGGTGGCCCCGGATATCAGCGTCGGAAGCGTCCAGCCCACCGTGCTGATGAACGGGTTGAGTGCCACGCGGACGGGGTACTTCATGATCAACGTGGTCTCGGTCAGCCCCTTGGCACGCGCCGTGACGACATACTGCTTGCGCAGCTCATCCAGCAGATTTGCACGCATGATTCGCACCAACCCGGCGGTGCCCGCCGTGCCCAGCACGACCGTCGGGATCCACAGGTGCGCGAGCAGGTCAAGGACCTTGGCGAACGACCAGGGCGCCTCCCGGTACTCCAGGGAGAACATGCCGCCGATGTCGAGGCCGAGGTACCGAAACGACACGTACATCAAGATGAGGGCGAACAGGAAGTTGGGAGTGGCGAGTCCAATGTAGCTGAGGAACGTCGCGGTATGGTCACCCCACGAGTACTGCCGCACGGCGGAGTAAATGCCCACCGGGAACGCCACTATCCAAACGAACAGCAGCGACGAGAGGGCGATGACGAATGTCAGGGCAATTCGCTCTCCCACCAGCTCGTTTACCGGTGCGTTCCATACGAACGACCTTCCCATATCGCCCTGGACGAACCTGCTGATCCAGTGGACATATTGAAGCACGGGCGGCTTGTCGAGTCCGTACTGCCGCCTGAGATCATCGACCAGGTCGTCGGTGATTTCGACACCCCGCTGTTCAAGCGCAATGAGCGTGGCGGTCAAGAGATCACCCGGGGGAAGCTGAATGATGATGAAGGAAACAACAGAGATGAGCCACAAGACGATCAACATGTTGATGACTCTTCTGGTCAGCCAACGAATCATGGCAGCCCCTGCTTATGGAAGAAACGAGCCGCACCTCCGAACGAGAATGCGGCTGCTGCGGCTGCTGACCCATGCCAAACGGCACTCACGGGCTGCTAGTCGCGGATGAACCACTGAGCTGGCGTCGCGTTTACCCAGAGAACGGTTTCCCACGCAAACGGCAGCGTTTCTGGCACATTGCGAATTCTGTTGTTGATGAGGATCGGACGCAGCGCATATCCGACCGTGCCGATCACCGGAATGAGCTCCGCTTGCATCGACCAGTACTCCCTGCCGAGCCGCTTGAACTCGTCATCGCTCTGGGCACTGACCCATGCGTTCTTGGTCTCGACGAATCGCTTCCACTTCTCCGGTGGTTCTTCTCCTCGTGCCGGTTCGTCGCCTTTGCTGCCGGCGTCAAGCCAGTACTGGTGGCTCACCCAGTCCCGCCAATTCAGCGCGTAGCCGGTTGCACCGGTAGTGAAGTTGCCGGGGACGGAGACACGGGTCGGCATATAGCCCTCGGCAACACCCACATGGACATCAAGCTGGTTTGCATCGCGCAGCTCGCGATTGAGGTCTGAGGAGATTTGCTTGTAATCCGTCCTGATTCCGACTTCCTGCCAATACTCGGCGACCAGCTCGGTGGTGCTGAAGCCCATGGTTCCCATGACCGATGAGGTATTGATGTTCAACTCGATCAGGAACGGCTCACCGCCGGGGCCTTCGCGGAAACCGTCTCCATCAATATCGCGCAGGTCCAACTCATCGAGAAGCTGCATCGCGCGCTCGGGATCGTAATCCGCATAGGCTCTGGCCCAGGAGGGATCATAGAACTCCGCTGCAGCAGTCACCGTGAACTGCTGAGGCGTGGCCAGTCCCTGGAACGCGAACTCATTGATCTCTTCTCGATTGATGGCCAGCGACATGGCGTGCCGGAATCGATCGTCTTGGAAGATCGCAGCCTTTACCGGGTCTTCGATGTTGAGATTGAACCCATAGACCACGCGGCCCGTCTTCGTATCCTGCCACTCTCGGATCGTGTAATCCCCAATCCCCTCGTTCTCCTTGTACAGCGGAAAATCCGCGGGATTCATCAAGCGACCGCCGATGTCGATCGAGCCCTGCATCATGTTGAGGATGGCTACCTCGGAATCCGCGAAGAACTCAGCGTACAAGCTGTCGATGTAGGGAAGCTGGTTGCCTTCCGGATCGACCGCCCAATAATATGGATTGCGCACATGCTGAATGCCGGACGAGTCGCGACTCTCGATGATCCACGTGGTCATTTCCGGCTGTACGAAGCTCTGGCTGGGCTGCGTATCGATGGCCGCGAGGAACAGCGCATCCCAGGACTCATGTCCTTCCTCTTTGGCGAGCTTCTCCACCTCCGAGTTGAATGCTTTGTGGTACTCTTGCGCCCAGTGCGCAGCAGTGAACAGGAAGGATTGCCGGGTTCTGAACCAATTCAGATGAGATTTCCACAGGGCTGGCGACACCGGCACAGGAAACGTGATCCGCACGGCATGGTCGTCTATTTTCTGGAACTTTGAGAGTTCTCCCTCGAATGTCCATCCGCGAGTGACCCAATAATTCACATCGGGGTCTGCCATGACATAGGTGTACATGAACATGATGTCGTCGGCGGTGAACGGCATACCATCGGACCACTTCGCTCCCTCGCGCAGGTAGATGGTCAGCGTTCGGTTGTCACTCGACACCTCGTATCCCTTGGCCAGCGAAGGAATGATTTCCGCGCTACTTGGATCTGCTCGAAACAGAAACACATGCTTGCCCCGGAGCATGTCACCGTAGTCTCTCGGTCCCTTGCGGGCCACCCGCAACTCGCCGCCGTACTCACCGATCTCGGCGTACGAGCCTATCACCAGGGGATCGTCCGGAAGCCGATCCTCGACCGGTGGAAGCTCTCCGCGGGCCACCATCGCTGCCAACGTCGGAGCCTCGCTGAACTCCGTGATGCCGAGCTCGGAAGCAGTCGGGGCCTGCAGCCAGTTTGCAGGCCAGGTGAAACGGCCTCCTACCAGGACGATATCCGTATCGGCCGTTATGGCCGCCGCCTCTTCGGTGGCGCTCTCCTGCGCGGAACCCGCCGCTATAATTGTTGCACCTGAAACGAAAAAGAGAAGCACCAGAAACACAACAAGCGCTTTCTTCATGGGATACCTGGAGTTGTCCCGTTTTGGTGGACAGGTAACTGCTGAGGTCTGATTCTTCTTGAGAGAACGTTGGACCTGAAAACCGGGTCGGTCAAGGGGCCTCGAAGGGCGCTGTTGGAAGACCTCGGATCTGTGAGGATCTGACCGTGGTGATGGGGCCCCTGGCGCAGGCTTGTCGTCCGAGCGCCCGGCTTTGACGGTGCCCGGCCCGTTCCGCCAAGCAACGGAAGACATGTGCGGGGTGATGTCGCGGCCGCGGCGGAGCCAGCGGTGCCCGGAATCGGCGTTGACGGCGCTCACGCTGCCGCTCCTGCTGCCCGAGCGGCCTCGAACGCGACCGGTGACTGGTAGCCCAGCGCTGAGTGGCGCCGGCGCCGGTTGTAGAACCCCTCAATGAACTCGAACACGGCCAAGCGCGCCTCGCCACGGCTGCGAAATCTGCGCTGGTCCAGCAACTCGCACTCCAGGGTCGCGAAGAAACTTTCGCACAGCGCGTTGTCGTACGCATCGCCCACCGAGCCCATCGACGGGCGCACGCCGGCCTCTTTGCAGCGCGCCCCGAACGCGATCGAGGTGTACTGCGAGCCCTGGTCGCTGTGATGGATCACTTGCTCGGGGCGTCGCTGCCAGATCGCCATCTCCAGCGCTTCCAGCACCAACTCCGTACGCAGATGACCGGCCATCGACCAGCCCACCACCCGACGGCTCCAGGCATCCAGCACCACCGCCAGGTACAGAAACCCAGCCCAGGTCGGCACGTACGTGATGTCCCCCACCCACAATTGGTCCGCCCCGGTGGCGCTGAAGTCTCGATCCACCAAGTCCGGCGCCGGACGACTCGCCTCGCCGCGCGTGGTGGTCTTGGCCGAGCGGCGCCGACTGGCACCCTCAATGCCGGCCTGCTTCATCAGCCGCGCTATCCGCTTCTGCCCGACTCGCTCGCCCTCAGCCTGCAGCTCGGCGTGGATCCGCGGACGACCGTACACCTTGCGGTTGGCTCTCCAAATCGTCGTGATCCGCTCCACCAACTGTCCATCCCGCCGCGCTCGCGCCGACGGCTCTCGGCCCACCCACGCGTAGTAGCCGCTGGCGGAGAGACCCAGCACTCGGCATATCGTGCGTACCGGCCAGCTGGCCTGGTTGGCTTTCACGAACTCGAACCCCGCTCCGGGATCGAGTCGCTCTCCCGTGCGAACCAGGCCGCTGCTTTTTTTAGGATGTCACGCTCCATCCGCAGTTGCTTGTTCTCCCGCCGCAGCCGGCGCAGCTCCTGGCGCTCATCGCTGCTCAGCCCGTCATCGCGGCGCCCAGCGTCACGCTCCTGCTGCACCACCCAATTGCGGATCGCCCCCGCTGACGGCTCGTACTCCAGCGCCAGCTCCTCAGGCGTGCGCCCGGACCGGACCAGCTCGACCATTTGCTGGCGAAACTCAGGCGCGTACGGTCGATGTGTATTCGGCATCGTTGCCTCCTCCTCCCGCGTCACTCTTAATGTGTCCACGAAAGCGGGGCAACTCCACCAGATGGTAGATGATGCGCGCCATCTTGTGGGCGGTATCGGTGATCGCCTGCGGGGTGCCGACGCTGGCGCGCCTGCGGCGGAAGAAGTCGCCCAGCGCCGAGCGGCTGCGGTACAGGCTCTGGGTTGACATGCGTAGCGCCTGTGCCGCGCGGTTGACGCCAGGCCCGGTCTGCGAGCTGATCACCCGGCCGCCGGTGATCTTGGTCTGCGGACAGAGGTTCAACCAGGATGCGAACTGCGACGCGCTCGGGAACCGCGACAGATCGGAGCCGAGTTCGCCGAATAATACCAGTGCGGTGGCCGACCCGATACCGGGAATGAGGGTCAGGTCGGTGCCGAACAGCCGCGTCAGATGGGCTGGCAGGTTGAACGATTGCGGGCTCGGCTCGGGTGCCTCCGGGGACCTCTTGGGCGCCTGCGGGGATTGGAGGTCCGCGGAGGTGGCCGGCGGCGGCGGCAACGTCCGCTCGAAGGCGCGGATGCGGGCCTCGATCTCCTCGTCACACTCGCTGATAAGCTGTTGGTAGTGCGCATAGGTCTGGCGCGCGTGGCGCAGCGTGAACAGATGTTCGGATCTCCAATCGCCCTCCAGCGCCTTGATCAACGTGTCGCGACTGGCTCTGATCCGCGGGTGGGCCAGCGCCGCCAAGCGCGCCGGGTCGTGCTCTCCTGCCAGGATGGCGTCGATGATGGCCAGGCCGCTGTACCCGGTCAGATCGGAGATCGCATGGTGCAGATGGACGTTCATCTGGTCGCACGCCTTCTGCATGTGCTGCACGCTGCGGGCAGCGGTCTTGATCAGGCCGTCGCGATGGCGCAACAGGGAGCGCACCGCGCACACCTCGTCAGCCGGTCGGAACGAGCCGCGCAGCAAGCCCACCGAGTGCAGGTAGCGCAGCCATTCGCAGTCGGACACGTCGCTCTTGCGGCCGGGCACCGAGTGCACGTGACGGGCGTTGACCAGCACCACCTCGAACCCGCGTGCTTCCAGGATCTGGTACACGGGGATCCAGTAGACGCCGGTGGACTCCATGGCGACCGTGTCGACCTCGCGGGCGCTCAGCCAATCGGCCAAGGCATGCAGATCGCGGGTGAAGGTCGGAAATGATCGGATCGGCTCCTCGTCGCGCTCGGCGCGCACCGCCGCGTACACCTCGGTGGCGCCCACATCCAAGCCTGCCGCGTTGGGGTACACCCGCTGCGGTTGTGCCGAGCGATTGCGCTTGCCTCTGCGGTTACGTCGTGCCATTCAGTCTCTCCTCCGGTGCAGTGGGGCGGCCAAGGCGTGAACAAACTGAGCATTCTCCTTACCGGGATGGATCAGCACGTCGCCGTGCAGACCCTCACCACTGACAACGCCACGGGCCTCGGGACCAAGCTCAATTCCGGGTTCGCCCCGTAGGGCGCTACACCAGTGACGCGCCGGCCTACTTCGCGCCCCCTCCAACACTACCTGTTCCAGTCTACGCACGCATCCGTGTTTCTCTCCCGTCAACGCCGGACCGACCCGGCCGGTGGGGGACCTCAATTGCACGCCGATCCGTTTCGGCGCTGGCGAGGTGGAGTCGGTGGTGGTGACCCTGCAGGACTTGGCGCCGTTCGAGGAAGTGGACCGGTTGCGGGCCGAGTTCCTGGGCATGGTCGGACACGAGCTGCGCGCGCCGCTGACCTCCATCAAGGGTTCCACCGCCATGGCACTGAGCTCCTCGCGAGCCGTGGACCCGGTCGAGGTACGCCAGTTCTTTCGCATCATCGACAAGCAGGCCGATCACATGGACGGCTTGATAAGCGATCTGCTCGATGCCGGGCGTCTCGACACGGGTACGCTGTCGATCGCACCGGAACCGGCGGAGCTGACCGCCCTGGTGGACCAAGCCCGCAACACGTTCCTGAGCAGTGGCCACCAGCACCCCCTCCACATCGACCTGCCGCGCGAGTTGCCGTGCGTTCTGGCCGACCCGGAGCGCATCGTCCAGGTACTGAACAACCTCCTCTCCAACGCTGCCAAGCACTCGCCGGAGTCATCGCCAATTTCCATCGCCGCGGTGCGCGACGGCCTGTATGTGGCTGTCTCGGTTACGGACCGGGGCGAGGGGGTGCCGGAAGAGCGGTTGCCCCACCTGTTCCGCAGGTACGCCGCGGCCCCGGGCAACGGCAAGCGCGGGCAGCGCGGCTCCGGTCTGGGCCTGGCTATCAGCAGGGGCCTGGTAGAATCCCACGGCGGCCGCATCCGGGCCGACAGCGGCGGCGCGGGCAGCGGCACGCGGATCACCTTTACCATCCCGGTAGCCTCGGGTGCCGCCGCCGAAGCCTGCTCCGATTCATCCCGGCTACCCCGGTCGGAGCCCTCCCCGGCGCGTATCCTGGTAGTGGACGACGACCCGCAGACGCTGCGGTACGTGCGCGAGACCCTCACCGAGGCGGGCTATGCCCCGCTGCTGACCGGAGACGCAAGCGCCCTGGCGGAAATGATCCGGGCGGAGCAACCCCGGCTGGTTCTGCTCGACCTGATGCTGCCCGGATCCGACGGCATCGAATTGATGGAGAGCGTGCCCGAACTGAGCGACCTGCCGGTTATCTTCATCTCCGGCTACGGACGCGATGAAACCATCGCACGGGCCCTGGAGGCAGGCGCCGCCGACTACATCGTCAAGCCGTTCTCGCCGACGGAACTGACCGCGAGGGTCCGGGCAGCCCTGCGCCGTAGCGACGAGCCCGAACCGTTCGTGCTGGGCGACCTTGTCATCGACTACGACCAGCGCCGGGTGACCGTGGCCGGCCACCCCGTCGAACTCACCGCCACCGAGTTCGAGTTGCTGCGCCTGCTCTCGCTCAACCCCGGCCGCGTGTTGACCCACGGTTCGCTGCTCCGCCAAGTCTGGCGCGTACGCGGCGACAGCGACACCGCGCGGGTGCGTTCCTTCATGATGAAGCTGCGCCGAAAACTCGGCAACGCCGCCGCCTGCATCTGCAACGAGCGTGGCATCGGCTACCGAATTGCCCGCCCGGACCAACATGGATAACCTGCGGGCCACAGCAGACATCGCGCCCCCACCGCCAGCAAATGTGAGTGAGCCCGCCTGCTGCCGCCAGCGGACGGGCTCGACGCCGTGTGGGTGAAACGACAGCCGGTATCCCTGAACCGTAGGGCCGTCAGTTCAAACCAATAGATGGACACCTTTCACGCCGCCCAAGTGATCGGTGGGTTGTCGGGACTTGTCCATCGGATGCCCCTTTCCGGTCCCCAGTCTTTTGCTTGGTAAGATTCATCGGCTCACCGGCTTCAGTCGTAACTGGTAGCGACCATCCGCGAATATCGGGCGGTCTTCACTGGTTTCCCGATCCACAAAGGCCTGTGAATCCGGGTCATAATCCTGCTCGGCCCACCAAAGTGAAACGGCGATCTCGTCGGGATTACCGGTGGGTGCATATGCGTAGCGTAACACTTGTCCTGGTGCGACGTTGGTGTCAGCCGGCGCATCGTCTATAGTACGTGTGTGGACCTCTACGGTAACGGAAAAAACGTACTCTTCAGTGTCGTGAATTGCGCTTCCGACAAGTAAGAAATCCTCTACAGAAGGAGAAGCACCCGGGCCTGTCACCCACTCTTCTATAGCATGCTCGGTGAAGGATTCGCCGAACGTAAACGTCCAACGTGTGATTTGCTCCTCGCCCGCGGGCCGGGGCCAATCGATCTCGCCTGCCCACATACCGGTAACCAAGCCGCCGGGTATGGGATCGTCGATACGCGTATATCGTGCGAAGGAGACCGTCGGCTCGTGGCCCGCCCACGAATGAACAAGCAGTACATCCGTCGCGCCATCTATGAGTACGTAGTCCCTGGCGACGGAGACCTTCTCCGAACCCCAAAACCCCAACTCGCCACTAAATGGATTGAGTGCGTCTTCAAGCCACGGAACACGGGTCTTTGTGATGGTATTTTCGCTTGCTTCCCACGTTCCGCTCTCACACTGACACCAATCTGCTTCCACGATGTTGCCGTCGTTGTCCCTTTCAGTGTGCAACAATATCGCCCGTGTCTTGGTGAATGTGAGTGCAGACGTCGTCGTACCGATCACGTTACCGTCGTCGTCACGATTTTCCTCGACAGTCTGCCACGTACCCATCAGCGCTTCCTTTGGCGTGGCGGCCATCTCGGATGGTGGCGTCATCTTGTCTCTATCGTCTTTGGATGTGGGCATTGCCCCCCGGCAGCCACCGAGCGAACCGGCCACCATGAAAATGAGGACGGGTAGACCCCATATCAACCGAAACGAAAGCCTACTCATCTGCACCACTCCCTGTTCTTGCCCGATCGGTGTCCAAAACCGTTCCTGAAAACATTGTTTTGCACATGTATGTCTTTGTCTCCCTCTTTTCCGAACTCTTCGCTCTCTCGTGGTTGTGCCAGGGCAATGGTTCCTTTTCTTTGCTTCTATGCGTGAGAGAACTTCGTGCTCATGATTATCCGGACCCACATACCGCCCTGTTTGTTTATCGTAGCCTAACGACCATTCCTCCAAAAGGATCTGATTGTGATTACTCCGTGATCCCTCGCGGCGCACCAGTGATCAATCCGTGACTCACGACGGGTCTGCCGGACCCGCGGTTTGTGAGACTCCGTGTCTCACCATGAGGCAACGCCATGAGGTGCACACGCTATACGTACCAATTCAAGACGATAAATCACAAACATGTCACGACTATAACCTTTTTGATCAAACGGTACACAAGTTAGAGTAAGTGGCACGGCCGCGCGATCTGGCGCGTCTGAAATTACCGAGAACATAGGACTATGATCCGTCCCCCTTACCATCGCCAGGGGCGGTAGGAGGTTACTACCAATGAAGGCAATATCGCATTTGTTCGTGACCGCATTGATCGCGAGGCTGGCCGGCTTCCGCCCCTTGCGCCGAGGACGCAACATGCCCTCGGGCCGTTTTTTTTGTCTCGCGGCGCGGAACGTCGCCGGTTGCATCACCCTGTCGGCGGTTGTGGCGGTCCTTGCCACCTCCCTTGTCGGGTGTGAAACGGCCGCAAAGAAGCCCAGCACAGACACCGAGCCCGCGGATATGGCCGAACCCGAGCCCACGCTGCTCGGTACGTGGGAACGGATCACGGTCGGCACCACCGATGACGGCACGGAGGAGACCGAACAACAGACGGTCTTTATCAGCGATACGCACTTCTCGGAACACAATGTTGTCCTCAATGCCGACGGCGTCGAGATTAACTCGTGGTACGCCGTCGGTACGGTTAGCATTGCCGCGTCCAGTGTCACATTGACGCGATTCGAAGACGACGGCCAAACAGTTCCGGTCGAGAAAGAATACTTCATTGTGGATGGCGCGCTGTTCATCCATCATTGGGGAAGCGACGGCCCGGAAGTGAATTTCGACCGGTTCACGCGCGTAGGCGACCCGCCGATGCCGGGAGCGGCTGCGCTGCCGCTACGGGGTACGTGGCGCCTGACCAACCGATGGACCCACGACGCACACGGCGACATAGTCGAGACGAGAGCGCTCACGTTTACCTCTGCTCGGGCCATCGAAACCTCTTCGTACGCTGCCAACGACGAGGTAGTAGACTATTGGACCAACTCAACCGGCTGGAGCACGAGCGGAACCACGGTTACAAGGGCGTTTATCGACGACGATGACGTAATGCAAACGGTGGACAAGGAATACTTCATCGTCGGTGATGTTCTTGCCGTCCATCATTGGGAGGACGACGAACCGACACAGAATTACCAACTGTGGGGACGCGTCCACGATCCGCTGCCCGGCGGGCTTGCCGGCACCTGGAGCGGTTGGTGTCCGTGGGAGGATAACCCCCTATGCGGACGAGAGCTGCAGCCCTGGACGTTCACGTTCGGTGATTCCTTCATTGACGAGTACCGTTCGCCGCCCGGTGTCTCGCCACAGGAAGTGTTCCGGGCCACCGCAAGTTGGCAGGACGATCCCGACAACCATTTCGTGATCGTCACGTGGCAAGAAGCCGTGCAAACAATCGACGGCTCGGCGACCGACGAGGAATCCAGCCGGCTGATAGGACACCGGGGGCGATACGCGTATGCACCAACGGGGATCCCCGGTCACTTGGTGTTCTCGGTGTGGGATATGGAGCAACGATACGACGAGGAAACCTCTACCTGGGTAGAACACGAAGGAAATCCTTTCGGCGACTATTGGATGCGCTTGGAGCGACGCGCCCAATAGCCGCAGGAGTAGCACTGTCGGGCAGATCATACCCCCGGGCGGATTCGCCGCCGGGGGTTTTCGCCGTCGCCCGCGCGCCAGAGCAGGCGCGGTGGTCACGCAACGCTGAGGGCGCTTCGGAGCGCACCGCGGGCCAAGCCACCGGAAGCTAGTCACGAGTTCAGGTTGGGGACTCCCGGCCCGGCACCAAGTCGCGCAGGAAGCGGTCGACGGGCATGCAGCGCACGCCGTCGGCTGCAGGGTGTCGGTGCCGCGGTACAACACCAGCGGCGTCGCCTCCGCGTAGCCCTGGTGGAATGACCCGGATGCCCCGCAGGTCGGCGGGCCGCGGCCGCCCCGTACAGTACGAAGTCCGCCTCCGACCCGCCGCGCGTGCGCCAGAAATACACGCGGCAGTCCACGTTGCCGTACCGATCCACGCCCGCAGATGCTGCAGCACCAAGCCTTCGAGGGCGGCCCGCTCGCTGTCGCCGCCGGTATCGAGCAGCTCGGCGGGGCGTAGCGAGCGGAACACCCCGCAGTCGAAGAAATAGAACTTGCCATGCGCCACCACGGCGCGCTTGGCCCGCCACCGGAACACCGGAACGCGCACGGCGATGAGCAGATCCTCCAGGATGCCCAAGTACGACTCCACCGTATTGCGGCTGGCCACGCACTCGCGCGCAATCTCCGCCACGTTCAAAAGAACTGCCCGTGGGAGAACGACGCCACCTCCAGGAACCGGCTGAAGTCGTCCAGGCGCCGCACCATCCCCTTCGCCTTCACCTCCTGCTGCAGGTACAGGTCGATGTAACCGCGCAGCGTCCGCTCCGGCGCGTCCGCCATCACCACCAGCGGCACCAACCCCACGCCTGGACATGGCGTGCGCGCCGCCGGCCACGTCTACCTGTTCGAGTTCAAGGTGGCCGAGATGACGCCGCCCGGCTCCGCCCTCGCCCAGCTCCAGAATCGCCGCTACGCCGACAAGTACCGCGCCACCGGCGAGCCCATCCACCTCATCGGCGTCGAGTTCAGCCGCGCCACCCGCAATATAGCCGCCTTCGACACCGCCGACGCCTGAGTCCCGCTCCCGGTTTCGCGCTCCCGCGCTGGGCGGTAAGATGAGCGGGTGGTCAGGCGCAGATTGCCAATCGGCATGCAGACGCTCCGCGAGTTGCGCGAGCAGGACTGTTACTACGTTGACAAGACCGCCTACGTCGAGCGGCTGCTCCGGGAAGGCAAGCACTACTTCCTGTCACGCCCCCGCCGCTTCGGCAAGAGCCTGTTCCTGGACACACTCAAGGAACTGTTCGAAGGCAGCGAGGACCTGTTCGAGGGCTTGCACATCCACGCCGGCCACGACTGGTCGCAGCGCCATCCGGTGGTGCGGCTCAGCTTCGCCGGCGGCAGCTTCACGGAGCCGGCGAATGTGAACACGAGCGTCCTGGCACAACTGGAGGCCGCCGCGGAAAAGGAGGGCGTGAGGGTGCGGTACGCCACTGCGCCGGAACGGTTCGCCCACCTGCTCAGGACGCTGCACACGCACACCGGACAACGGGTCGTCGTGCTGGTGGACGAGTACGACAAGCCGATTCTGGACGCGCTGGAGCAGCCGGAGGCGGCGCGCGCCAACCGCGACTACCTGCGCGGTCTGTACGGCGTGATCAAGGACAGCGACGCACACGTGCGGTTCTCGTTCCTCACCGGCATCAGCAAGTTCTCGAAGGTCAACCTCTTTTCTCAGTTGAACAACCTTACCGACCTCACCCTGGACCCGGTGTTCTCGTCGATCTGCGGGTACACGGAGGATGACCTGGACACCGTCTTTGCGCCGGAACTGGCCGGATTGGACCGCAAGGAGGTACGCGACTGGTACAACGGCTATAGCTGGCGCGGCGCCGAGAAAGTGTACAACCCCTTCGACGTGCTGCTGCTGCTGCGCCGCCGCGAATTCGAAGCGCACTGGTTCGAGACCGGGACGCCCACCTTTCTGGTCGACACGCTGTTCAGCCGCCGCGTCGCGTCGGTATCGCTCGGCGACATGGTGAGCACGGCCGAGCTGCTGTCCGCGTTCGACGTCGGCGGCCGCTCCGCCGCTGAGCACATCGGCACCGAGGCGCTGCTGTTCCAGACCGGCTACCTGACCATCACCGCCGAGGAGCGCCTGGGGGGCAAGGCACTGTACCGGCTGGGCTATCCGAACCGAGAGGTGCGGCAGAGCCTGAACGAGATCCTGCTGCGCAAACTGGTGCACGACGTGAACGGGCAGACCGCCAACAGCATCCGCCTGGCGAAGCTGCTGGACAATCACGACTGCGCCGGCATGAAGGAACTGTTCCACGCCTTCTTCGCCAGTATTCCGTACCAAAGGTATGCCGCCGACAGTTGTCGGCGGACAAACAACAGCATCGCCGATTACGAGGGCTTCTACGCCAGCGTGTTCTACTCCTACTTCGCCGCCCTCGGCTACGACATCACCGTGGAGGAGTCCAGCAGCCACGGCCGCCTCGACATGGCCGTGCGGGCCGCCGGCCACGTCTACCTGTTCGAGTTCAAGGTGGCCGAGATGTCCCCCGGCTCCGCCCTCGCCCAGCTCCAGGCTCGCCGCTACGCCGACAAGTACCGCGCCACCGGCGAGCCCATCCACCTGATCGGCGTCGAGTTCAGCCGCGCCACCCGCAACATCACCGCCTTCGACACCGCCGACGCCTGAATCCCACTTGACGGCGATTCTTTCGACTCACTACTCTATCTGACACAAAGGGCGCGTCGTGGCGCTTCGGAGGTATGGTAATTGAGCAGCCCCCAACCGAGTAGTGCACCACGCCGGGCTAAACAAGCCATCCGTCGAGCTGAGGCGAGCGGGGCACACGGTCCGGTCGTCGATGCGATCAAGGCCGTTCACGAAGACCTGTCAGCGGACATAGCCGACCTGAAGTCCGATGTGACCGACCTGAAGTCCGATGTAGCCGACCTGAAGTCCGACGTGGCCGACCTGAAGTCCGACGTAGCTGACCTGAAGTCGAACGTAGCAAGCCTCAACACGAATGTTGACAAGCTGTTGCACCACTTCGGACTTGTGTCTGGCGGGCCTCCGTAGGGGTCACCGCGGGCTCCGCCCGCGCCACCGGCGAGCCCGAATGCCATGGCGGGTACCAGAAAGAGCACGGTGCAACAAGTCACTGTCCACCTGACGTCGGAAGAGGTTGAGTTTCTCAAGACGCAGGCCGGCATTGATGGAGTCTCCTTCAATGACGTGCTGCGGCGCTCGATCATCCTGGAGAAATTCTTCGTGGATCAGCAAAGGAAGAAGCGCAAGATTTCTTTGGCGCACCGGACCAGCCGCTCAGAGAAATTGTCCGACAGTAGGCGGCCCATGACGCTCCGGCCCCTCGTGGTGGAGCGATCTATGATCCGAGGCCGGCGTGATCCTTGGCCCACTCGTTGCGTTGGTATCGGCGGCTGCGGGCTTCTACTACGACCAAGGGTCGCTGATAGCGGCCCTGGCCGCCGCACGGTCATCTGTGGACGCATCACGCTGCCGACCTCCAGTCACCACGTGGGTCTACCAGCGCAGGTTGGTGTCCGCCCGCTTAAGCCGAACGCACACGGCGGCGGCACAGCACCGGCGCCGCTCCGGGACAGCCGTGATGGAACGCCGGATGCCTCTCAGCCCGCCGACGTGCAAATCAGGCCGCTACCCGAACGTCAGAACTGGTAGCTTACGCCGAGTTCGACGAGGTGCACGAGCAAGGGGAATGCCACCCCCTGGAATCTCGACGTAGCGGACGCCTGGAGGCGGCCCGCCGCCGTGGCCGCCGGCCGTAGCCGGCCGTGCCATCCGGTTGACACCAAGGCCAAGCGTTGTGCATCGCGACCCTCCGGCCCGACCACCTCACCGCCGCCAAGTGCAGCGCCACCGCACCTTGTACCCGTGCCTCCCGGCTGCCTCGGCGTGCGCACCGGCCCTCCCGGTTGCCGTCACCCGCGCGGCGGCCACACACGCGGCCCGTCTCAAGCCCGGCGAACCGGCGCGCAGCCCCGCGCGGCTCCTGCTCCGCGGCCACCGCTCCCGGCCCGTGCCCGGCCCTTGCCAACGCCGCCCGCCGCCGCCGCCCCGCTGCCAAGAACGAGTAGTTGACAAACCCGCGGCGCACCTGCATGTTTACCGCGTGCAAGGCATTGCCCGATGCGCCGTACGGGACCCTGGGGAGGGGCGGCTCCGTGCCGGAAGCCCTTGGACTGTGCAAAATTACCGCTTGACAGTGGTTTGCCAGTCAGTCCATTGTATGTGTCGCGGGAGGGTAATTGTCTCGTGAGAACGGCACCAGCGCCTGTTGGAGTCGGTAAAAGGGAGGGCTGCAGAAGTAAGGTTTCGTGATCGGCAAGCCGATCATTGGAGAATCCACCGGGTGGTTTTTGGGCTCCTGATAGCCCTGATCGTCAAGGCCCGCTGGCGATTCTTCCTTTGCTGATGAGGGCGCAGGGCTCGAATCAACTATTTCTCATAACACGTACCGCCGTGAGGTAACGCGAGCGGGCAGGAGGTCTTTATGACACAGAGGGTTGCACGCCCGATGAAATTCGCGGCGTTCATTTCGATTATCGTATCGGCGGCGGTCATGTTCGTCGCCTGCCAGGGTGCCGTAGGCCCCGCGGGCGAGCAAGGCCCTAAGGGCGACACGGGCGACTCCGGCGCGGCCGGGCCCCAGGGACCTGCTGGTCCCGGAGCGTTTCAGGCACGGAGCGGTGTTGACGCCGTGCTTCTCAATGATGCCGAGTTGGTCGACGACGACGACCGAGCAATTGACGATGATGCGGAAACTGCTGTCGGCCCCACAACCAAGAAGTTTACCCTCAATTTGGGCGACTACTTCGTTGGCGGAGCAGGGGGCAACACCTACGCACTCGTCGACGCTGACCCAGCAACACCAGCTATCATCGATTTCATGGCTGGTAGTGCTGTCATTACGGCTGAAGTCAGCGACGGAACGCTTGAGTACACACTCACGATGCCAACGGGTGGTTTCCCCGATGAAACTCGCTATACCACCGGCTATACGGGTATGGTCACGGCAACCGACGCCAACGGCGTTTCGGCTAATGCCGCCGTCAACATCAGGTTGAACCGTGCGCCGACTTTCGAGGACTCAGATAACGACGGTATCGTCACCACTACGCCACTGCTCCTCGGTACAGCCGACGAGGACCGCGGAACAGCACTTCCGGCGGTGCCCAATTTCTATCGGGAGTGCAAATCGATCAATTCCTGTGTGCTCGCGGTGTTCAGTGACGACGACGAGCTCACTATCTCCGTCAAGGGGATGACGCAAGAGGGGAAGGCTGACACCACCAAGGTGGGTTGGAGCACCACGCCCTCGGGTGCCATCGAACTTTTTGGCATCGCGTCCACATGGCTCGCGCCTGACGGTGGGACCGCTAACCACCGGTCTATCACCGTGACCCTGGAAGCTGAGGACACAAAGGGACTGACGGCCGAGGCCAAGGTTCTCGTCAACGTGGATTCTGCTCCGACGCTGACAACCCTCGGGCAGTCGTATGTGGGAACTACTCAGGATGTCGACGGCCAGTTGGTTGTCACCACGGACGCCACTGGATGGTTCCAAGATACTGAGACTACGGGCACACCGACGTACTCCGGTAAGACAGGGAACGACGACATCGCCGTGATCGACGGTCTTGTGAATGGCGCCTTGCCCTCAGGCAACGGCGTGACTATCACCGCAGTCGCTCTTGGTCAATCTACCGCGATTACTATTACGGCGACGGACGGCAGCGGCCTTGGTCAGACGGCAACTGTCGAATTCACTGCGAACGTCACCGGAGTGAGCAGCTGAGCAAACGCAACGGATAGAGAACGTGGAAACGCGTCATGGGAGCCGCCGAGTTCTGCTCGGCGGCTCTCTTTTTGCCTCGGCGTTGGCCAGTGGACACGCAACGTTGCCCCGGCAGCATTGAGTCTTCCTATCTATCGGAAGCGGCCGCCTACGCTAGCCCACTCGGCAGCCTGCCCGGTCGCGGAGAGCGATCCTCTTCTCCACCGGAATGTGAAGGATCCCGAAGAGTTGCCTGAACCGCTGCTTCGCGGGGCCTCTTCTTTGCTCAGCCTCATCGTCTCACCCCGTAGACGACTAACCCGCCCCACTTCCACGCAACATCACCGGCGGCCTGACCCGTGGTGAAACTATCACGCCTTTGCCCGTGGTCACACGCGATTCCGTTGGCAACGGCATGCCATACGTACGCCCGCCACGTCGATTAATGACACACCACCCAAAGCGCCACGGACCGAACGCTGTTATAGGTATCGTGATCGCCTTTTTCCAAAATCTGGGGCGTCTCACACGGAGGCATGATGGGTATCGAGTTGATGCAGTATCTGTCCGTTGTCGTGGCGGGGGGGGGGCTGGCGGGGGGGGGGTTAAATGCCCTGCGCGGGTTGATGAGTAGAGCGGCGGGGGCGGCGCTGTCGGTGGTGGTGTTACATGCCGTGCGCGGTTCGATGATACGCGCGGAGCTGCGCCGCCTGCAGCGGCGGTACGAGGATTTGTCCGGGCGCGCCGGGCCGCCCGCTGGCGGCAGCGGTATGCCGGGAGGCGGTCCCACGGACGCGCCCGCGGACGGCGCCTCGGATGCGGGAACGGACCGCTCGCCCGAGACGGGGGAGCCGGGCGTTGGGGCGCCGGAGGGTGGCAACAGCCCTGACCCGCGGCGGCTCGAAGACATGGCGTGCCGGAGGATCGCCTACCAGCTCATCGCAATCCTGGCCGTCGTGATCTTCTCACTGCTGGCCATGGTTGCGTTCGGCGTGATCGCCGTCGACGACGTCGACAAGTTCGGCGTTATCGTCGCACCGGTCGTAACGCTGGTAACGGCTGCCACCAGCTCCTACTACGCGCACCGGCGCAGCGGGAAATGACGCGGACCCGCATACCATGCCCGGTTTACCGCGACCGCTTCGGCGGGTAGCAGCGCGGCGGCTCGACGCCCCTTTACCCATGGGTAGCAACACTGCCCGCACGTTGAGGCGGGCCACCGGGAGGGGGAAACGGGTTCAGGACTGATTGGTTACCTGATCGTTGACGGCGCGCCGGCGCAGAGCGAAACCGGCGCGACCGGTGAGCGGCCGATGGAGGTTCTGCGATGTTGGTAGCGGGGTTGTTCTTCCATGCCGGGCTCGGATCGCTCGTCGGCGTGGTGGTCGGAGCCGTCGAGATCCTGCAGCGCTACCGGGATGCGCCGTTCCGCGCCGTGTTCAACCCCTGGGGCGTCGGCTACATAGTGCTGAACCCGGCGGTGTCGTACGGTGCGTTCTGGGTCCTCTATTACTGGACCGGTCCGCCGCCGTCCGACGCCGCCGGGCACACCGATCCGCTGCAACTGCTGGGGTTGTCCGCGGGCGCCGGTTTCGGCCGCGCCACGGTGTTCCGCGCGCGGGCTGGCCACCATTTGCCGGCCGAACGGCAAGGAGTTCGTTTTCGGGCCGGCAATCGTGGTCGAAACGCTGCTCGCCGTGGTCGACCGTCAGTTGGACCGGCAGCTCGCCAATGAGCGCTACCGCACCGTGCGCCCTGATGAACAGTATCGATTTCCAAAGAGCCAGCAGGCGGCTGCCCAAGGAACTGTTCCTGGCGTTGCAGAGCGTGCCGGCGGAGGAAGCCGCGCGATTGTCCAAGCCGATCGACGAGATCGACCGGATGGATGATCTCTCCTCGCAGGCCAAGTCGTACCAGCTCGGGTATCACCTGCTCGACTTGGTAGGCAAGAAGCTCCTCGCCGCGGTGCTCGAAGACCCCGTCCGCCGCCGCGAATACCGGCTGCACCCTCCGCCCAGCAGCGCTAACCGTGCGCCTGCCCGCCCCAACCGCGCACGCGAAGTAGAGCAGACGAGGCAGATCTTCACGGTAGGCGAAAGGGCGGTCGCCGGAAATACCGTGACTCGCGAGTACATGAAGCGAGCGGCCAGCACCCTCTACTATGCCCTGTTCCATTGTTCCGACTACCAGGCGGCCAGCGGCAGCAAGTAAGACAGGGCGCGGCGGTTCATGGGGGAGACGGCCGCCAAGCAGCAAATTGCGTGTCGCATTTAATGAAACCGCGAAACACCGCGGAGGTCGGACAGTGCCAAATGACACCACTCGGTCAGTCACAATCCAGTAACACGTTCCTGCTCCAAAAGCACGCTATTCGTACGCTTCTGGACCCGGGGCGATCGTCAATTCGGTTGACAGGTGGGCCACGGTAAGCTACGGTTTGGCAACAATAGAATGAGCGGTCAGTATCGTCCAACGAGTCAACGATGGGGATAATCGGACCCACAACGAAGCCGGCTACGCCGACAGATATAGGAGAGCACCGTGCTACGAATTATGAAATATATTGTCCCGATAGGGTTGTTGGTCATGCTTGTCGGCTGCAGCAGCGCCGTACAGACTTCCGAGCCCAAAGATACCACGCCCGAGCCATCTGTTCCGACATTCCTGGGCACCTGGAAGACCACCTCGCCTGTGTGGCACGACGACGAGATCGTAGGAACAGCGACCAGCATACTCACCTTCACGAACATCCGGTACATCCAGTACACGTTGGAAGAGGAATCCGACGGTACGTATCTCGGTGACTGGGCGGAGAGTGGCACATGGCGTGCTTCCGATACCGCCATCACCCGGACGTGGGTCGGGTGGGACGACGATAACCAGCGCCCGGAAACGGAACCAACGAGCGTAGCCAAGCAATACACGTGGGCCGAGAGCGGCGACGTGCTGTTCATGGCGCCGTGGGACAACGAAGAAGAGACCGAGACGTTCGCCCGGTACGTCAAGGTTGATATACCTGACCCGTATCCCCTCGCTGGCTCCTGGAATCGCGAGGTTGGGGGCACACACAGCAGTCGTATATTGACTCAGACCTTCACGTTCAATGATACGTTCACGTTCGCTGAGCGGGACACGAATGATGACGATGAGCCTACCACCCTTGGCACGCTCACCGGAACATGGCGTATTGGACCCGACAATTTCATCTTGGTGACAGTGGAGTCCGCATCGGGCGGAAATCAGGGATTCGGCGCACAAAGGTTTCGGCAGGGGCAGATACTCAAGTTGGGATATGCACCCACCAACGAAATTGGAAAGATACAGATATCTCCATACTGGCGCGAGCAGATGTTTGACAGCGACCAACTCGATTGGATCGATACCACCCGCCTCGACCGTATGTACGGAAATTACACCTTCCAATTCACCCGCGGGGAAGCTGCCGTTTTGCCGAACTAGTTTTGTGACAAGCGTACAGGTCCTGGCTCGGCACTACGTGGTCGATCACCCTGCTCCTCCGAAGCCAAGCGCCACGGTGGCGATGCTAACATGAGGCGCGATTCGCGGGACATCGACTACAGGGCGGATGGCGTTCTGCCTACTGCTGGCGTGGTGCCTGGCCGGTTGCCCGTTGTCGCACCTGGACTCGGCGAGGCCGGGGCAACTCCGGACCAGCCTGGCGTAGCGGGCGAGCCGCCCGCGCAAACGGGTCCCGGACCATGAACCGGAGGCTCCACCCCAGGACGAGCAACCACAGGAACCGCAGACCCCGCAGGGCAATCCGGCGCTCTCCATAACCGGCGCAAGCACCGACGAGGGCACGGGCCGGTAACACGCTCGCAAGTGCGGCCATCTGCTCCATTCGTGCCGACGGCGGACTGCCGTGGGCCGCCGTCATTACCATCGACTCCCAGGACATCGACCAGTTCGGCAACGATACGCTGCGGCTCGTGGCGCTGCACGAGATTGGCCACGCGTTGGGTTTCGGCGCCAGCGCCGCCTGGGACGGCCTGGTGCGGAACTCCGCCCAGGCGTACGAGCGCAGCAATCCCGGTTCCACCACCTTCCCGGACGCCCACTTCGCCGGCGCCGCCGCGGTAAGCGCGTTCAACGAAATCGCGAGTTCCTACGCGCACGGCAAGGTGCCGGTAGAGAATGACACCGGCACCCACTCGGAAAGTGCGTTGGATAACCACTGGCGCGAATCGGTGCTCGGCACCGAACTGATGAGCACCGTACTCTCGTCGTCCAGCGAGCAGCTCAGCAAGATCACCATCGCCGCCCTTGCCGACCTCGGCTACGAAGTCGACTACACCCAGGCGGAGCCCTACACCCTCCCCGCCGGTTCCACCCTCCGCCTGCACCTCCACGACCAGGTCCTCCGCGACCAGGTCCACCGCGGCCCCCTGCCCGGATCCGCCATCCCCCACCAACAAATCCCCTTCATCCCCTGATCAACACGCCCTGCCCCGGCCCCTGCCCGAGCGACGGCACCCTCCTCCCCGAAGTTGACAATCGCGGTTGTTGGCTCGTGGCGCAATGCCCTATGGTTGGGGTGGGCCGAGTGCAAGAATGCCGATTACCACCACCCTGGAGACCCTTCGCATAAGGGGTTTCCGCTCCCTTGCAGATATCGAGATCCACCACCTGCCCGCGGCGACCGTTCTCATTGGCGCAAACGGATCGGGCAAGTCCAACCTGATTCGTTTCTTCGAAATGCTGAGCTGGATGCTGCCGGCGCGCAAGTTGGAAGAGTTTGTAACGTCTCACGGGGGCGCCGACGACCAGTTGTTTCGTGGCAGCAGCGTGACCCCACGCATGGAGGCAGAGCTGACCCTGAGGACCAGCGCCGGACGGAACGAATACCGTTTCGCACTCGCACACGCTCAACCCGATCGGCTGATGTTCGTCGATGAGGCATTTCGGTTCACCAACGATTTGAACGACGCCTCTCGCGATTGGTTTCTCCTCGGTAGTGGCGGCACCGAAGCCAAGCTGCTCGAAACCGCCCAGTCCGGCGGCCCCGGCAGCCAGACGGCTCGCGTGATCGCAGCACTGTTGCGGAGCTGTGCGATTTATCAGTTTCACGACACGTCCACCAAGTCCAACCTCAAGAAGAGGTGGGACACGCACGACAACGGTCAGCTTCGCACCCACGGCGGCAATCTCGCCGCGATACTCCTCCGGCTCGAACGCGAAGACATACGTCGCTACGAGATGATCTGCTACCACATCGGCCGCGTGCTTCCGGACTTTGCCCGATTCGAACTTGACGAGTCCAACGGTACGGTGCTGTTGCGCTGGCAAGCCAAGAGTACCGACAAGACAATCGGAGCACACCTTACGTCCGACGGATCGCTGCGCCTGTTCGCTCTGGTAACGCTCCTGAACCTTCCGTCCCACATGCTGCCCGACGTCGTGCTCCTCGACGAGCCCGAACTCGGCCTGCATCCGGCTGCCATCGGCTTGATTGCGGCCATGGTGAAGCAGTGCTCGGCAGACCGCCAAGTCATCGTTGCTACCCAGTCGCCGCGGTTCGTAGACTCCTTCGATCTCGACCAGATCGTCGTCCTGGAGAATCGTGACGGGCGCACCGAGTGTCGCAGATTTGAAACACAGGATTTGCAGCACTGGCTCGACGAATTTTCGCTCGGTCAACTCTGGGAAAAGAACCTCCTCGGCGGCCGGCCATGATCCGTCTGGCCATCGTCGTGGAAGGGGAAACAGAGGAAGAGTTCGTCAACAATCTGCTCACACCCCATCTGCACACGTACGGAGTGTCCGCGACGCCGCATCCGCTGGGAGGTAACGTCACGGTTGAGAGGCTGGCATCGGAAATGGTCAATTATTTTTGGTCATACGATCGAGTCACATCGCTTGTCGATTTCTACGGTTTTCGGAACAAGGGCGAGGTGTCGCGAGAGGACCTGCAAGCGCAAATCCTCAAGCAGGTAGATGCCGGGATCAAGGTGAGCTGGGATCAATCACGGGTGATCCCGTACGTCCAACAATACGAATTCGAGGCTCTGTTATTCTCGAAGGTCGCGGTCTTCGAGGAGCTGCGAGACAGTCCGTCAAACCTGGTCCAAAAGCTGGAGGCGATCAGGACGAACGTGTCGACGCCGGAAGACATCAATGACGGCAAAGACACACATCCGAGCAGACGAATAGCAGAACTGATCCCAAGCTATCAGAAACGGGTCATCGGCCCGTATCTCGCCGAGCTGATAGGACTTTCGGTTATTCGCTCTGCGTGTCCGCGGTTCGGCAGGTGGATCGACAGTCTTGAGTCGCTGCAACAGCGGAATGCATTGGCGTAGATTTTCTAAGCAGACTGATCCGTCTGGAGGCGCTGCTCACGCGTTTCATGGGGGAGACGGCCGCCCAAGTTGCCGTGTCGCATTTGACGAAACAGCGAAACGCCGCGGAGTCTACCTTGTTCGACGAATTCGACGCCGTCGCGGTCATCGCAGTGCGTCCAACGACGTCGCCGAGATGCGCAGGGTCCTGAGCGACAGCTTGATCGTTGGTGCGACGAACCACCCCATTCTTCTGGATCGCTGCGCCGCGAGATAGACACGCTCCGCGCCGACGTGGGATGCTCAACACGGGCAGTTGCCCGTTGGCGCCGCCAGGGGGGGTCTCCGGCTGCGCGGCCGTGTCCGGTTGGCGTTTTTGGTATCGCCGGGAGCCATCTGGCAGCCGATCGGCGCCGCCAGCAGGATGCCGGCATAACACCGCAACGCCGCCCGCAGCAGGCACCGCCCCGCCCGCAGCAAACGCCGCCCGTCCGCCGCGCCGCCGCCGGGCGCCCGTACCGCCTCCGCATCGGAGACTCTCCGCCAGTTCCGCCACATATCCAGCCGCGTCAGCAGTGTATCTACGTGCGCTAGAGTGCACTACGTGCCGCATGAGTTGACAGACTGTGCGTCTGGATTCAAGCTGTTGGACGTCTTCTGCGTCGCACAGGGCGTCAAATGCCTCAACCTCAAATCGCTCAGAGCGCCGTTTCCCGAACTTGCCGTCGCAGTGCGCGCCGATGGCGGTTGGCGTTGGGTCTGCTGTTGGCTTGTTTCCTGTTCGGCTGCCGAATGTCGCACATCGAGTCGGCCAGGCAGGAGGTCAGCCCGGAACAGCAACCGGCCGGCGGCGAACAGGACCCTGAACCGGAAGTTGAGCCGGAAACCGAGCCGGAAACCGAGGAAACCGAGCCGGATCCCCTGCCCCAGGATCGCGGACCGGCGAACCCGCCGCAGCTCTCGATAGCCGACGTGACCGCCGCCGAGGGCGACGGCACGCTGGACTTCAGGGTGAGCGTGAGCAGGGCCCCCGGAGCCGCGGTCAGCGTACGGTACGAGACCGAGAACGGTACGGCGGCTGCCGGCAGCGACTACGAACCGGCCAGCGGCACGCTGCAGTTCCCGCCCGGGTCGACCGCCGCGCTGCCGATCCAGGTGACCGTGCACGACGACGCGGTGGCCGAGGCCGCGGAAACCTTCGTGGTGCGGTTGAGCAACGCCCAGGGGGCGGGGCTGGCGGCAGCGGCCGCGACCGGCACCATCACCGACAACGACACGCGCGCGCTGGTGGTGCGGCCCGGCGAGTTGACGGTGCTGGAGGGCGGCAGCGCCGAATTCGAAGTGGAACTGGGTTCGCAGCCGACCGGACCGGTAACCGTGGACCTGGATGACGGCCCCGAGCTGGCGGTCGATCCCGACGAGCTTCGGTTCGAACCGGGAACCTGGCAGGATGCTCGGACAGTAACGGTTACGGCCGCGCAGGACGAGGATTCGGCGGCGGACGACCCGGTGCTGCTGCGGGTCGCCGCTCGCGGCGGCGGCTACGACGGGGTGCAGGAATCGGTGCAGGTAACCACCGCGGAAGATGACACGGCGACGTTGGCGATTTCGGGGGCACGGGCTGCCGAGGGCGCGGGGCGGCTACGGTTCGAGCTCACGCTGACCGCCGCGAGCAGCGCCGAGGTGTCCGTGAGCTATGCAACGGGGTCGCCGGACGACTCGGCCACCGCGGGCGAAGACTACCGGGCCGCGAACGACACGGTGCGTTTCGCGGCGGGATCGGCCGGCGTGCGCACCATCGAAGTGACCGTACACGACGACGCTACCGACGAGCCCGACGAACAGGTCACGCTCACGTTGAGCAACGCGCGCAACGCGGTCCTGGTCGGCGGCGCAGCCACGCTCACCGCTGTCGGAGTAATAGAAGACGACGACGAGCCGCCACGGGTCGGTATCGGTGACCGCAGCGCGGCCGAGGGCAACCCGCAGGGAGAGCTGCGATTTACCGTCACGCTGGCGCGGGCAAGCGGACGCGTGGTAACGGTGCGTTACGCCACCGGGAACGTCACCGCAGCCGCCGGCAGCGACTACACCGCGGTGGACGGTACGCTGACGTTCGCGCCGGGCGTGCGGCAGCAGACCGTCGCGGTACCGGTCGCGAACGACACGCTCGACGAAGACTCCGAGCAGTTCACGGTAACATTGAGCGCCGCCGTGAACGCAACGCTGGACCCCGCCGCCCGGTCCGCCACCGGCACGATTACCGACGACGACGACGCGCCCGGGCTGTCGATCGACAATGCCCAGGTCCAGGAGGACGCCGGGCACCTCCACTTCCCGGTGACCCTCGACAACCCCAGCGGCAAGACGGTAACGGTGGCCTATTCGACCGCGGACGGCACCGCGACCGCCGGCAGCGACTACACCGCGGTAGACGGCACATTGACTTTCACCGCCGGCACGCAGGCGCGTACCATCGCCGTCCCCGTTACCGACGACTCACTCGACGAAGACGAGGAAAACCTCACGATGACGCTGCAGTCGCCAGCCAATGCCACCCTGACCGACGCCGGCGCCACCGGCACGATTACCGACAACGACGACGCTCCCGGGTTGTCCATCGACGATGCTACGGCCGCGGAGGACGCCGGACACCTCCGCTTCCCGGTGACCCTCGACGCCGCCAGCGCACGGGTGGTAACGGTGCGCTATGCGACGGCGGACGGCACCGCGACCGCCGGCAGCGACTACACCGCGGCCAACGGTACCCTGACATTCACCGCCGGCACGCGCGCGCAAACCATCGCCGTCCCCGTTACCGACGACTCACTCGACGAAGACGAGGAAAACCTCACGATGACGCTGCAGTCGCCAGCCAATGCCACCCTGACCGACGCCAGCGCCACCGGCACGATTACCGACGACGACGGCACTCCCGGGTTGTCCATCGACGATGCTACGGCCGCGGAGGACGCCGGACACCTCCGCTTCCCGGTGACCCTCGACGCCGCCAGCGCACGGGTGGTAACGGTGGGCTATTCGACGGCGGACGGCACCGCGACCGCCGGCAGCGACTACACCGCGGCCAACGGTACCCTGACATTCACCGCCGGCACGCAGGCGCGCACTATCGCCGTCCCGGTTACCGACGACTCACTCGACGAAGACGAGGAAAACCTCACGATGACGCTGCAGTCGCCAGCCAATGCCACCCTGACCGACGCCAGCGCCACCGGCACGATTACCGACAACGACGACTCCGGAGTGGTGACCCCCGTAGTCGACGACCCCGGTCTGTCAATCGCCAACGCGCAGGCACAGGAGGATGCCGGACACCTCCACTTCCCGGTGACGCTCGACAGCGCCGGTACAGACACGGTAACGGTGAGCTACACGACCTCGGACGGATCTGCCGCAACTTCGGCTGCAACGCGGACGGCGACCGGCGGCAGCGACTATACCGCGGCCAACGGCATGCTGACGTTTACGGCGGGGACGCTTGCGCAAACCATCGCAGTCCCGGTGACCAATGACTCGACGGCGGAAGAGGAAGAAGCCCTCACGGTCACTCTGCAATCGCCGTCTGGCGCCACCCTCGACAATTCCAGCGCCATCGGCATCATTGTCGATAACGACGGGCCCGACGACGACCACGGCGACTTTCAGTTGACCGCGACCACGGTCGTGGCGGCGACGGCGACCGCCGCCCAGGACACGATCTCCGGCCACCTGGAAACCGAAGACGACCTCGACTACTTCCGGGTCGTGGTGGATGCCGGTCAAACGGTGCGCGCCGCCATCGACTCTTCAACACAATCGCAAAACCTCGTCTTTCAAGCGAGGGTGAGTATCGTGGCGGCGACCTACACCTCCGTGAACGCCGACGGCTACGATGCGGCGGCGGTAAGCAGTTCCACGACGGTCTACGCGGTCGTGTGGAGCCGCTTCGGTACGCCAAGCTACACGCTCGCGATCTGGCTCGACGACGCGGGTAATTCCGATGAGACTTCGTTCGACATCGACCTGGTGTACGCCACTACAACCAAACCGTCGGCCAGTGCTCAGGCCACCATCCGTGCCGCCGCCGACAAGTGGGAGAGTGTGATCACCCAGGGCCTGCCGGCACAGTTCATCTGGACTCCCAACCTGTGCCGCAACGGCAATCACCACGAGTTCGGAACCTTTCAGGATGACCTGGTTATAGAGATCCTCGTTGAGCCAATCAGCGGTGGTGCGGCGGCGATAGCCGGCACCTGCGTCACCCGATCGGACAGCGGGTTGCCGGCGGCCAGCGAGATCACCTTCGATTCGGGGGGCATCAACCGGTGGAGTTCATCCGTGCTCCGCGTCCTGGCACTACACGAGATAGGACACGCCCTGGGGTTCGGCAGCATAGATGAGTGGGACGACCTGCTGGTGAATTCCGCGCGCGACTTCCAGCGCGAGAATCCCGACTCGACCACGCTGCCCGATGCGCACTTCTCCGGCACCGCCGCCGTAAGCGCGTTCAACGAAATTGCCAGCTCCTACACCGGCGGCAAGGTGCCGGTGGAGAACGACACCCAAACCTACTCCAACAGCCTGGTCGGCGGGTCGGTGCGCAGCGCATCTTCGCCCGGGGGCCGCTTCTTCGGAGGCTCCACCAACGCATCGTTGGATGGCCACTGGCGCGAGTCGGTGTTCGATACGGAAGTGATGGCCACCCGCGTCGCGGGCAGCGACAAGCTCAGCAAGGTCACCATCGCGGCCCTCGCCGACCTTGGCTACAGCGTGGACTACACGGAGGCGGAGTCCTATTCGCTCCCGAGCAGCACGATACTCCGTTCGCAGCTCCCGGACACTGCGCTCCCGGGGTTGCCGCACTTCCGCGACGAAGTGCGCCGCGGACCGCTCATCCAATGGGAAACCCTCCAGCCGACCATTCCCGTCATTCCGTAGCCCCGGTCGCCGGGTCGTACTCGGTTATCGCCCATCGTTCGTGGTACTTGGCCGTTTCCTGCGGGGGCCGTTACTGTGGGTTCCGTTTTCAAACAGCAGCAGCCTGCCCGGCTCCGGCAGGGTCGCACTGTGTTACGTGTTACCCGCAGAACTCGTTCCTGCCATCGTCATCACCGACGATGGAGAGGTAGTTGGTGGTGTCCTGTTGACAGACTGTGCGTCTGGATTCACCCTGTTTGACGTCTTCTGCGTCGCACAGGGCGTCAAATGCCTCAACCCCAAATCGCCCAGATCGCCGTTTCCCGAGCTTGCCGTCGCAGTGCGCGCCGATGGCGGTTGGCGTTGGGTCTGCTGTTGGCTTGTTTCCTGTTCGGCTGCCGAATGTCGCACATCGAGTCGGCCAGGCAGGAGGTCAGCCCGGAACAGCAACCGGC
>MPNH01000058.1 GCA_002238925.1 Spirochaetaceae bacterium bin103
TTCTTCATCGGAGTGCTTCAGTTCAATTCGTTACCTCCTTGCACCGCTCCGACTGCTTCCGGCTGGAGCGACAGTTGCCGGGCGGGATTCCCACCCGCTGAGGGATAGCGCCTTTCCACGGCGCACAGTATCCTTGGGTTAATGGGTGCGGACGGAACCATGATCGCAACGCGGACCGAACCGCGCACTGTCGCGGCCGAGCGACGCCGACCGTTTACGCGCGAGGACTACTACGCCATGGGCAAGGCGGGAATCCTCGGACACCACGAGCGTCTGGAACTGATTGAGGGAGAGATACTGGTCATGTCGCCGATCGGCAGGCGCCACGCAGCATGCGTGGACTGGATCAACGCTGCGTTTTTCGACTCCGGTCGACTCGCCGGCCGCGCACTGGTACGCGTACAGAATCCCCTGGCTGAGTCCGAGCGGTCGGAGCCGCAACCCGATCTCATGCTGCTGGCGGAACGCGCCGATCGCTACGCCTCGGGCCACCCCGCTCCGGAGGAAGTGCTGTTATTGGTGGAAGTAGCCGACGCCACGCTCGACTTCGACCGGCGCACCAAGATTCCGCGCTATGCCGCCGACGGCATCCGTGAAGTGTGGCTGGTCGACCTGATCCACGACCGGATTGACGTGTACACGGATCCTGCACCCGAAGGGTATCGGACGACGCGGCGCGTCGAGAGCACGGAGAGCATCGCACCCGCCGCGCTTCCGGATTTGCGGTTGTCCGTGGATCGGATCATTCCTCCCCGGCCCGCCGGACCGCAAACGGCATAGGCAAACAGACGCCGATACAGTAAGCTGGGAGTACGCAATTTGCCCGCTCCGGCCGTACCTTGCAGTGGTGCGGACCGGCCATTCGAGCGGCGACGAAGCAAGGAGTGCGACACCGTGATACGGACCGACCTGGGCCGGCGCATCGAGCTGGTCGCGATGGATGCTCACTTTCACGACATCACGGTCGCATTGCACCGGGCGGTAGACGCGGACGGCAGACCCGCATACGACATCAACAGCTACAGCACCCGCCCAGGCGCAGACGAGCGGTTGGCGGTGATCGCGGCGGCAATGCAGGAGGTAGCCGGCTTGCAGGCGGTGCCGGGCGCGCCGCTGCGGGTACGTTTCGCCTGCGGCGATGCGCACGAGCAGGCCACCCGTCGCGCGTTCATCGAAGCAAGCAAGCTCGATCCGGGCCAGCCGCTAACGGCGCGTCCCATGGCGATCTACGACAAGAAGACCGATGCGACCATAGAGGTCGTCCCGGAGGGCGGCGGGTTGTACCGGGCCGGCGCCGACGCCGCGGGAGCCAAGGTCGTCCGGCGGGTGGCCACGGTAGCCGGCGGGCTGGTGAAACTGGCCGGCATGGAGCCGATACCCGCCTCCATCGACCAGGTGCGCTTCGCCTGCGGCCAGGACCACCACAAGCTGGTGGCGATGCTGCTGAAACTGGCGCTGAACGCGCGCGGCGTGCTGCGCGAACAGGAACTGGCGGCGGCGCGCGGCGTACTGGCCGCGCCCAGCCAACAGCGCTGAGGCGGCGCGGAGCAAGGAGAGGTTGCCCATGACACAGATGAACGGACGCCAGCGCGTGCTGGCCGCGCTGGCCGGGGAGCCGGTCGACCGCACTCCGATCTGCAATCCCACGTCGGTGGCCACGGTCGAGCTGATGGACTTGGTGGACGCGCCGTTTCCGGACGCCAACCGCGACGGCGAACTGATGGCGCGGCTGGCCGCCACCGGCTACACCGAACTCGGCTTCGACACCATCATGCCGGTGTTCTCCATCATCCAGGACTCCTCCGCCCTGGGCTGCAAGATCCAGTGGGAGCAGAAGGACAACTGGCCGACGGTGAAGATGCGCGAGCCGATCTGGCAGGATGCCGATGACATCCACATTCCGCCCGACTTCCTCACCCACCCGGACACGGCCTGCGTAATGGAGTCGATCCGGATCCTGAAGCGCGACTACGGCGACGAGGTGGCAATTATCGGCAAGACCATGGGTCCGTGGTCGCTCGCCTACCACTGCTTCGGCGTGGAGATGTTCCTGCTGCTGTCGCTCGACGACCCCGGCAAGACCAAGCTGATTCTGGACCGCCTCAAGAAGGCCACCATCGACTTCGGGATAGCGCAGATCGAAGCCGGGGCCGATGCCCTGACGCTGCCCGACCACGCCACCGGCGACCTGGTGAGCGGCGAGTGGTACAGCCGCTACCTGCGCGATCTGCACAAGGAATTCGCCGAGGAACTGCCGGTGCCGCTGATCATGCACATCTGCGGCAAGACCCTGGACCGGATGCCGGCAATCGCCGAGACCGGATTCGCGGCATTCCACTACGACTCCAAGAACGACCCGGCGGATGCAATGGAGATCCTGCGCGACCGCATCGCGCTGGTCGGCAACATCAACAACCCGGAGACCCTGTTCGCACGCGGCCCGGAAGAAGTGAGCGCCGAGGTGTTCGAGAACCTGGACGCCGGTGTGCCGCTGATCGGGCCGGAGTGCGCCATACCGCTGCAGACCCCGCTGGACAATCTGCGGGCGATTCCCGCCGCGGTGCGCCAGTGGCACGACCAACACCCCAACCAACACCCCAATGGAAACGGCACCGGCGACGCCGGTGGCCGACAGGACGGATAACCGACAGATGGCAGAGTTGAGCGACGTAAGCAACGAGTTCATCCGCGAGGAGATCGAGCAGTTCATCGAACGCCCGGACGAGCGGCAGCGCATGATCGACATCTTCGCGGCGGTGCGTCCCGAGCTGCAGGAGATTTCGGCCGGGTTGATCGAAGGCGACGACGACGTGGTGGACGAGATCACCCGGCGGCTGCTCGACGGTGGCCTCGAGGCCACCGAGATCATGGACGACGGCCTGATCGCCGGCATGGGCATTGTGGGCATCAAGTTCCGGGAGAACTTCATCTTCGTGCCGGAGGTGCTGTCCTGCGCGCGGGCGATGAAGGCGGGCATGGCGCACATCGAGCCGATTCTGTCTGCATCCGGCATCAAGTCGATCGCCAAGGTGATCATGGGCACCGTGAAGGGCGACCTGCACGACATCGGCAAGAACCTGTGCAACATGATGCTGCGCGGCGCCGGCTTCGAGGTAATCGACCTGGGCGTGGACACCTCGCCAGACGAGTTCCTGGACGCGGTCGAGCAGAACGAGGCGGAGCTGATGGGCATGTCCGCCCTGCTCACCACCACCATGCCCAACATGGGGCGCACCATCGAGGCATTCATCGACGCCGGCATGCGCGACGACGTCCAGATCATGGTGGGCGGCGCGCCGGTGACTCAGGAATTCGCCGACGACATGGGCGCCGACGGCTACGGCAAGGACGCGGTCGCGTGCGTGGAGCTTGCCAAGCGCCTATTGGCGGAGAACCAGGATGACTGACGCGATTCGGGGCAGGACTCCGGCACGCGGCGCAGCCACGCGGCGTGGTGCTGATAGCAAGCCGGTGCTGCTGTCCGGCGGCAACCCGCAGATTGCGAAGGCCGACGGCGACGCACCCGTGCAGGCCTACATCGCGGCCATGCCCGGCTGGAAGAGCGAAGTCGGGCGCCGGCTCGACGACCTCATCGTGCGCATCGTGCCCGACGTGCGCAAGGCGGTACGGTGGAACTCTCCCTTCTACGGCGTCGCGGGCCAGGGGTGGTTCGCGAGCTACCACGTCTTTACCCGCTACGTAAAGATGACCTTTCTCAATGGTGCGGCGCTGCATCCGGTCCCTCCCGGCTCCGGCAAGGATCCGGACGGGCGCTGGATTGACCTCTACGAGGGCCAACTCGACGAGCAGCAGATGGCCGAGTGGGTCCGGCAGGCGGCCGACTTGCCCGGTTGGCGTGGGTTCTGACGGTGGCAAGTGAGCGCTCGCATGGACCTGGCGAGGTGGACGCGGCGGCATGGGAACGGCGCCGCGAACGGCTCGGCGCCATTCTGTCGGCGATGGCCGATCACGCCATGGTGCAGGCGTCCTTCCGCTGCCCCTACAAGAACCGCCACGACGAGTGCACCGCCAAGTTCGGCTGCCGTAACCAGCGCCGCCCGCGTCCCGGCGGCGAACTCCTGATGTGCGGTTCCGACGACAAGCTGGACTACCGCAGCGCCTGGGAAACCGACCCCGCCGCCGACGGGGCAAGCTGAATCCCCGGCCCTCGGCATGGGTACGATCACTCACGACAACGAAGTCCGCGCACTGCAGCGCGGCAGGACGGTATTCGACTACGCCGACGAGTTGGCCGTACGGGTAGCGACCTCGTGCGGCCGCGCCGGTACCTGCCACGAATGCGTGGTACAGATCGAGACCGGCATGGAAGCGCTGTGCGAGCGTACCGAGGCGGAACGGTTCCTGCGCGACCCGTTTCGGCTCGCCTGCCAGGCCGCGGTGGAGGATGCCGGTACCGACATCGAGTTCGCGCCGTTGCGCCGCCAACCGCGCGTGCTCACGGCCGGCGTCTCCGCCGCGCCCGACACGGATGGCGCGGCGCCGATCGACCCGGCGGTCACGCGCCGCGGCGACGGCGTGTTCCTGGACGGCGAGCGCATCGACCGCTACCACGGGCGCATGCTCGGGCTGGCGGTGGACGTGGGCACCACCACGGTTGCGATGGAGCTGATCGACCTGGAGAACGGCGAGACGCTGCGCGTGAGCTCGTTCGGCAACCCGCAGCTGTTCGCCGGCAGCGACATCATGAACCGCGTCTCCTACGACGGTGGCGAGTTTCGCGGCGAGCTGCAGGCCGCCATCGTCAGCGGCATCAACAGCGCCATCCTGGACATCGGACGCGAACTCGGCACCAAGCGGCGGCAGATCTACGAGGTCGCCATCGCCGGCAACTCCACCATGCGCGACCTGGTGTTCGGCGTCGACGTGCAAACGCTCGGTCAAAAGCCGTACAAGTCGCAGGTCGAGCACCAGTACCGGGACGGACAGCGGGCCACCACCGCGCTGTCCAGCCGGCCGCGCCCGCTCGGCCTGATCATCCATCCGCAGGCGCGCGTGTACGGCATGCCGCTGATTGCCAGCCACGTCGGCGCCGACACCGCGGCCGACCTGGTGGCGATGGACATGGCGGGACAGAGCGGCCTGGCGATGCTGGTCGACGTGGGCACCAACACCGAGGTGGTCGCCAACCTGGACGGACGCATGATCGCCGCCTCCTGCCCCGCCGGACCGGCGTTCGAGGGCGGCCTGGTCGGTTACGGCATGCCCGCCTACGAGGGCGCCATCGAGCGCCTGCATTGGCGCGACGGCGAATTCCGCTACCACACCATCGGCGACGCCGCGCCCGAGGGAATCTGCGGCTCCGGCCTGATCGACCTGCTCGCCGAGTTGCGCCGGCACGGCAAGATGACCGCCAAGGGCGTGTTCACCCACGACCGGCGCGCCAAGGAGATCGCCGTGGTGCCGGAGTACGGCATCACCTTTTCGCGGCTGGACGCCAGCAACCTGGCGCAGGCCAAGGCGGCCAACTACTGCGGCCAGCTCATCGTGACCCGCGCCCTCGGCGTGGCGCCGCACGAGGTGGACCGCCTGTACCTGGCGGGCGGGTTCGCCAATTACGTGGACGTGCAGAGCGCCATCGACATCGGCTTCCTGGCCCCGGTGGCGGAAGATCGCATCGTCAAGATCGGCAACGCCGCGCTGCGCGGCACCCGCGAGGTACTGCTGTCGGTGTCCCGGCGGCGCGCCCTGGAAGACCTGGTCACCGAAATCGAGCACATCGAACTGGAAACCGCCGCTGACTTCTTCGAGGTATTCGTGGACGGCTGCCGCCTCGAACCGATGGGCGCCGCCACCCACCAGCCTCGCCAACCCTGACCTGGCTGGCTACGGAGCCGCGGCACCCACCGCGGCGGCGGTGTCGAGCAGCGACTGCCATACCTCGGGTGGCAGGGGGATGCCGTCGCGGGCGCGCTCGGCGCGCGTGCGGCGTTCCGGGTCGCCCGGGGCCAGCACTTCGGCGAATCCCGGGGCCGGGCGCACGGCGCGCAGGGCGTCCGCCAGGTCGGCTACCCCGGCCCGGTAGTCGGCCGCGGGACGGAACACGTCGGGGCGCAACAGCAACATGCACACGCCCTGGTGGCCGTACACCGGTCCGCCGCGGCTTTCCTCGGCGTAGTCGTCGCCGCCCATCACGATGCGGCTCAGCACCTCGATCAGGGTCATCAGCGCGTAACCCTTGTGGCCGCCGAACGGCAGCAACGAGCCGCCGGCAGCCACCGCCTCGGCATCGGTGGTGGGGCGGCCTTCGGCATCCACGGCGAATCCCTCCGGCAGCGGTTCGCCGCGCTCGCGGGCAATGCGTACGCGGGCGTTGGCGCCGGCGGTGGTCGCGAAGTCGGCCATGACGCGGCCGTCCGGGGCGGGCGCGGCGTAGGCAAGCGGATTGGTGTTGAACACCGGATCGCGCCCCCCGAACGGCACCGTGATCGGGCTGCCGACACCGTAGCCACCGCCGCACACCACGGCAATCGCGCCGCGCTCCGCGGCCAACTCCGGGTAGTGGCCGACCCGTCCCAGGTGATGGCACTGCACCACACCGGCCAGCACCACCGCCTGGTCTTCAAGCCGCTTCAGCCCCTCGTGTACCGCAAATTCGGCAGCCACCTGCCCGAACGTCCAGCCACCCGCCACCAGCAGGGCGCCCGGCTGCTCGCGCACCACGCGCGGTTCCGCATCCGCCGCCAGCAGGCCGCGGCGGATGTCGTCCACGTAGCCGGCCACCTGCCAGGCGCCATGCGTGTCCACGCCGCACAGATTGGCACCCGCGATGTGCGCCGCACAGACGCGGGCATTCTCCTCACTCGCCCCGGCGGCGGCGAAAATGCGCGCGATGAAGCCGCTCAACTCGGCGAATCTCACTACCCGATCAGACACTGTGCCTACACCAGACATTGTGCCTACACGATTCCCACAGCTTGCCGCGTCCGTCAACCGCCGCCGGCACGGCCCGCGGAACGCCGCGTGAACCGACAGCGCCGGCCCTTCTGTCGGTGCCGCGAAGATGGTTCAATGCAGGCCATGAAACTGCACAACAAGGTAGCGCTGGTGACCGGCGCAGGGCGCGGGATCGGCCGCGCCATCGCACTCGCATTCGCCCGCGAGGGCGCCGACGTGGCGCTGACGGCACGCACCGCCGCCGAGATCGAACAGGTGGCGGCGGAAGTCACCGCGCTCGGCCGCTCCGCGGAGGCGCTGCCGGTCGACCTGAGCGACCGCGCGCAGGCAACCGGGCTGCCGGGCCGAGTCGCGCGCCACTTTCCGGCGGTGGACATCCTGGTGAACAACGCCGGCATCGGCAGCAGCGCGAATCCGCGCCGCATCGCGGACTACGACGACGGCTTCTGGGATCTGAGCATCGCGGTCAACCTCACCGCGCCCTACCTGCTCACCAAGGCACTGGTGCCGGCCATGACCGAGCGCGGCTGGGGCCGGGTAATCAACATGGCCTCGGTAGCCGGCAAGCGCGGCCTGCTCGCCGCCGGCGCTTACACCGCCACCAAGCATGGCCTGATCGGCCTGACCCGCACCGCGGCCCTGGAGACCGCCGGCACCGGCGTCACGATCAATGCCATCTGCCCCGGCGCCACCCGCACCGTCATGCTGCTGCGCCGCCTGCAGGTGGATGCCGAGTTGCGCGGCGAGCCGGTCGACAAGATGGAAGCCAACGTCAACCCGCTCGGCCGCCTGCTCGAACCGGCGGAAATCGCCGAGCTGGCCGTCTACCTGGCCTCCGACGACGCCCGCGGCATGACCGGCCAGGCCCTCAACCTGTCCGGCGGCTCCACCATGCACTAACCTTGGCGGGCACGCCGGACACCGTCGCGGCTGACGCGGTAAGCCGGATGTGCCAATGTGGCGCCCGGAGGCCACGATGAAAGCTGCGATCATGCACGGGTTCAACCGCGAGTTGACCATCGAAGAAATAGAGCTCGGCGGTCCGCGCGCCGGGGAGGTGCTGGTGAATCTGAAGGCCAGCGGCGTGTGCCACTCGGACTGGCACGCGCTCAAGGGAGACTGGGGCGACTATGGGCTGCCCCTGGTGCTCGGCCACGAGGGCGCCGGCATGGTGCAGGAAGTGGGCGCGGGCGTGACCGCGGTGAAGCCGGGCGACCACGTGATTCTGGCGTGGCGCACCAACTGCGGCATCTGCGAGATGTGCCAGCACGGCTGGCCTAACTTGTGCACGGCGCCGCCGTCGACTGGCCAGCGCGGCACGGTGGGCGGCGAACCGCTGCACCGCTTTACCGATACCGGTACCTTCGCCACCCACACGGTGGTGCCGGAATCCGCCCCGGTGGTGATGCCGAAGGAGATTCCGTTCGCCCAGGCGGCGCTGATCGGCTGCGGGGTGATGACCGGCTACGGAGCCGCGGTCAATACGGCGCGGGTACGGGCGGGCAGCACGGTGGCGGTGTTCGGCTGCGGCGGCGTGGGGCTGAACTGCATCCAGGGCGCACGCGTGGCGGGAGCCGAGATGATCATCGCCGTCGACCTGCGCGACAACAAACTGGAGCTGGGCCGGCGCTTCGGGGCGACGCACACCGTCAACGCCGCGGACAACGATCCAGTGGAGGCAATCCTGGAACTGACCGGCGGCGAGGGCGTGCACTACGCGTTCGAGGCGATCGGCGTGGCCTCCGCGCCCTACTCGCAGAGCGTCCGCTGCACGCGGCGGCGCGGCACGACCGTGTGGGTCGGCCACGCGCCGCTGAACACCGCGGTCCAGTTCGACGCGCGCGACCTGTTCTTCGAGCGCACCGTGATCGGCTCCTTCTACGGCAGTGCCAGAACACACGTCGACTTTCTGCGCATCCTGGCGCTGTACCGCGAAGGCAAGCTGATGCTGGACGAACTGGTCAGCAGGCAACTGCCGCTCGAGCGGGTCAACGATGCGTTCGCATCGCTCGCCGAGGGCGACGTGGCGCGCAGCGTGCTGATCATGGACTGAAGCAGCGGGGCGTGCGCCGGCGGCACCGGCATGCGCGCTCCGCACCCGACGCGCGCTACGCGGCGCGGCGGGCGCTGTCGATCAGGGCGCGGATGGAGCCGATGGCGGAGGCGCGCCCGCGGGGGGCCCCCGCAGGGGGCGGCACCGGCATGCGCGCTCCGCACCCGACGCGCGCTACGCGGCGCGGCGAGCGATGTCGATCAGGGCGCGGATGTAGCCGATGGCGTAGGCGCGCCCGCGGTGGCCCCAGTCGGTGTCGTCCACCATGCGCGGCACGTGGTCGGTAATCAGAAAGCCGCCGAAGCCCACCTCGAGCAGCGCCTGCACCACGGCGAAGGTGTCGACGTTTCCTTCGTCGATGAAGCACTCATTGAAGCACGGCACCTGGCCCTGCACGTCGCGGAAGTGCACGTACACGATGCGCCCGCGGCCGCCGAAGTGGCGCACCGCATCGAGCACGCCGTCCGGCCCCATCTCCGACCAGCAGCCCATACAGAAATCAAGGCCATGATTGGGGCTGTCGAAGGTATCGATGGCGCGTCGGAAGCCGGCGAAGTTGCGGAAAATGCGCGCCACCCCGCCAAGCGACGGCACCGGCGGATCATCGGGGTGCACCGCCAGCGTCACCCCCGCCTCCTCGGCCACCGGCAGCACCCGGCTCATGTAGTACTCGTAGTTGTCCCACATCTCTTCTTCGCTGAACACGCGGCCGTGGGTGAGCGGAGCTTCGGCGTGCTCTGCCATATCGAACCGGGTGGCGCCCGCCCCACCCCGCAACGGCGCCAGGCCGGGCGTGCGCCACACCTGGTTGGGCATCCAGTGGTAGCCGAGGATCGGGATGCCGGCGCGGCCCATGTTGCGGATGGTGGCCTGCATGTGGGCGATCTGCTCGTCGCGGCCCGGCAGCCCGAGCATCGCCTTGTCGTAGAAGCGTACCGGCACGTTCTCCAGGCACATCAGACGCAACTCCGCCGCATCCGCCCGTTGCCGCAGCGCCAGCAGATCGTCGTACTCCCAGCGCTGCCCGCCGGGCAGTTGGGGCGTGTTCATCAGGAAGTCGTCGGCGCCAAGCTGCTTGATGAACGCCAGCTTCTCGTCGGTGAGCTCGCTAAACTGGCCAAGCCCGATCCGCATTTCATTCCGGTCCCGCACAGGACACCTCCCGGGCCCCTACCGTAGCGCAGACGGCGGTAAAAAACACCTTGCAAGCGTCAATCGGGTGTGGTAGGATTGATGACAGTAGGGAGCTTCGCCGGACCTCTCTCCGATCGGAGAAGCCACCTTGCAGTTTCCAAACCTGACCTGAGGGGGATCTTGGGCCGATGGACAATACGAGGGCCGCTGAAGCGGCCACAGACGATCGTTAATCGATCTACCTACTCGCGCTTCCCGGCAATCGGGGAGGTGGCGAGTTTGAGCTCTGTAGGTCCGGCGAGCTCCCTACCTTCTTTCCTGCTCTTCCAATTCCTGCCTCGTCCTTGATCGTCCCGGCCTCCACCGAGCCCCATATCGGTGGAGCGTCTGCTCACGCCATTGCCTGCACACGACACCGGCACGCGGCGTTCGTAACGCATCAACGTTCTTGTTTTCGTTGATTATTCTTGAACGTGTAGTTGATTGTTCTTGAACGTGTAGTTTATTTTGCGTCAGGAGCGGTCTATGAAGGTATCTGATGCACGGCGCCGTTCACGGTTGTTGTCTGTTCTCGTTCTCGTTGTCGTTCTTGCCAGTTCCGTGATCGGTTGTAGCTCGGCGGTGTCCCGAACCAGCAACCAGCAGGAGAGTTCGGAAACGGCGACTCCGCGGCCGCCGGACGCCGCTGCGGTGGGCATGGCAATAGAAGCGGACGTGCCGGCCGTGGTCGAAGGCGACGGTGCTCCCTTTACCGTGACTGCTTCCGAGACGCCGAGCGGAGCTCCGGTGGCGGTGGCATACACCGTCTCGGGGACGGCACGCGCGGGGTCCGACTACACCGCTCCGTCCGGTACGGTCACGCTCGCCGCCGGCGCTTCGCAGGCCCGGTTCACGATCGTCACACGCGCGGACGAAGAACCCGAGGAGCTGGAGACGATTGTCGTGCAACTCGAGCACGCTGCAACGACGACCGGTGAATCGGCCGCGGTGGACAACACACCGGCGACCGTGACGTTGGTGGAGCCGCCGTCCACGACGCACGGCAGCGGCGTCGGCAACGGCACCGTTACCCAAGAGGACGAGATACCCGTGCTTGCGATCCAGGACGCCGCCGCGGCCGAAAACGCCGGCAGCATGTCGTTCCAGGTACTGCTCGCACGGGCGAAAGAGCAGGTGGTTTCGGTGTCCTACGAGACCAAGGACGCGACGGCGTCGAGCGGTTCGGGATCGGACTACGCCAATACCGCCGGCGTGTTGACCTTCGTCCCCGGCGAGCCCCTGGAGCAGAGTATCATCGTACCGATCGCCGCTGACGGCGAAGACGAACCGGACGAGGTTTTTTCGGTGTCGCTGCACTCGCCGATGAACGCGGCACTCGGCGATGCCGAGGCCATCGGCACGATCGTCGACAATCGCAATGCCGAGAGGCAACCCGGCGTGGACCTGCCCACCCTCACCATCGCCAATAGCAGAGCAAGCGAGGGCGACGGACCCATGCGGTTCACGGTGACACTGAACCGCATGAGCGACCGGGAGGTGACGGTTTCCTACGAAACCAGTGGCTTCAGTGCCAAACCGGCAACTGACTACCAGCACACCAGCGGCCGGTTGACCTTCGGCGCCAACGATCCACACCTGACCCGCACAATCGACGTGCCGATTGTGCAGGACGATCGGATCGACGATCTCGTGGAATTGTTCTTTGTGATATTGAGCGCCCCGGTGAACGCGGTTCTGAGCGTTGCCTCGGCATCCGGGACGATCGAGGACGACGACGACGCCGAGGGAGACACCCGCGAGACCGCGATGACCGTGACGCCGGGGACCGTCATCGCGGGGCGCATCGAGGGGAGCGCAGACGTGGACGTGTTCAAGGTTGCCGTGATGAGCGACCACGAGTTGCTGGCGGCCACCGACCACGGCAAGGCAGGCCCCTTCGTCCAGAGTTCGGTCGTCAGGATCGAGACCACCGGGTATACGTCGTCGAATGCGGATCACTTCGACTCGTACGATGTCGAAGCGGGTACGGATTACGCGTACGTGTTCGTAACAGCGCCGCGCGCGCACCATTACGACCTCTTCCTCTGGCTGATCGGGCCCGACACGACCGAGTCCGGGTTCCAGATCGAGTTGGAGTATCTCGACCAACGACTCAGCATGGACCAGAAGACGGCAATCATGAGCGCTGCCGACAAGTGGCAGGAGGTCGTCACCGGCGATCTGCCTCGGCTGCCCATCATCAATTCCGGGTGGACGTGCCAGCGCAGCGGTGACCCGCCGGGCGGTTCAACCGCGTTCGGGGGCCTGATCGATGACCTGAAGGTTGAGATCGCTGTTCGGCACATCGACGGCCCGGGGAATTCGCACTCGCTCTCGGGGCCGTGCGTAACGCGAAGCGACGGTCTTCCGGCGCTCGGCCGGGTGATTCTGGACGAGGACGACTTCGACGTGGCGCACGCCGTGCTGACCGAGTACGCCAAGCACGGGATCGGGCACGTGCTGGGATTCGGCACCATCGCCCAATGGCGCGACCTGGTAGGGAATTCGGCGTACTTCGTGAGCCCGGGGGATGCGCCGCCCGATACCCACTTCGCCGGGCAACAAGCAGTGTCTGCATTCAACGCACTGCCTGATAACACCTATATGGGGGGCAAGGTTCCGTTGGACAACGCCGTGACAAGGACCAGATTCCGCGCCCGCGATGCGCATTGGCGCGATTCGGTCTTCGGGGTGGAGTTGATGTCGACCGGGATCCCCGTACAGGCCGTTCCGCTCAGCATAGTGACGGTCAGGGCGCTGGAGGACCTCGGTTACACCGTGGACGTCACTAAGGCCGACTCCTATATGCTTCCCCAAGAGCAAGAGTCGCTCCTTACGGCTCAGTCTGCCACGTTAGAGGTGCACGTGGTTGACGACATCCGGAGCGAGCCGATCATCGCAGCGGAGTTGCCCGATTAGCGCACGCGGGTTCCCACTGCCGGGCTTTGCTTACTGCCAGACTCTCTCCCAGGTGCCCGACGCCGCCGAGCGGTAGATTGCCAGCGCGGTGCGCAGTTCGCCGAGCGACGCCTCCGGCGGCGCCTCCGGCGGCTTGCCATCCAGCACCGCCGCTTCGAAATCTGCCAGCTCGGGCGCGAATGACGCCGCATAACCGTGCTCTCCGGCGATCGGGCGGCCCAGCGGGTGCTGCCGGTCGACCAGGGTCATGCCGCCGTCGAAGCCGCCGTGGATCACGATTTCGCCCGCCGTACCGGTGAGACGCCACCATGGTCCCGCCCACAGCGGCGCGTCGTGGGTAATCGCCTGGAAGCTCGCCACCACCCCGGACTGGAAGCGCAGCAGCGCGTGGGCGAGCGACTCGCCCTGCATCGCCGGCACCACCCGGCCGGTGGTGGCCACCACCTCGTCCACTTCGCCCAGCCACATGCGCAGCGGGCGGATCCAGTGCGCGCCGCCGTCCACCACCACGCCGCCGCCGGTGCGCGCCACCTCGTAACGCCAGGAGTCGCCCGGGTACCAGAACGGATCGTGCAGCGCCTCGAACGAGGCACGCGCCGTGACCGGCTCGCCGATGGCGCCGGAGGCCAGAAGGTCGCGGGCCCGCACCACGTCGGGCCAGTACTGCGAGTTTTCCGCCACCATGAACACGGTGCCGGCGCGGCGGGCCGCCTCCTGGATGCGCGCGCAGGCGTCCAGCGTCAGCGCCATCGGCTTCTCCAGCAGCACGTGCTTGCCCGCAGCGAAGGCCCGGGTCGCCAAGTCCTCGTGCAGGTCATGCGGCACCATGATGTCGACGGCGTCGAAGTCTCCGACGGCGAGCGCCCGCTCCAGGGAGGCGTAGGTTTGCGCCCCGGTGCGGGCGGCGATGGCCGCGGCGGCGTTGGCGTCGGGGTCCACGGCCGCGGTCACCCGGGTACGCTGTGCCGCCTGCTCGATGCCGTCGAGATGAAAGCCGGCGATGCGGCCGCAGCCGACGAAGGCCAACCTGAGCTCCGGCGCGTCGTTTACCATGGCGATACCATGGTGCCAATTCTACGCGCCGCGCCGCGGCAGTGTCAGCCGCGGCGGTTGTTCGGTCGCCGGCCACCTCGGGTATGGTGTGGCCAACGGGAGGTGCGGCGACCCGGTCTCTTGCCGCATTCGGCGACGTGGACGTGCTGCAGGTGGGCTACAACCTGATAGAGCGCCAGGGAGCCGCAACCCTCGATTACGCCCGCAGAGCCGGTATGGGAACCCTGATCCGGGTGCCCATGGCGAAGGGCATGCTCAGCGGCAAGTACTTTGCCAACTGGGAGTTGCCGGACGACGACGTGCGCCGCGAGCGGTTCTCGCGCGCCGCTACGGTGCGTGCCTTCCGGCGACTGCCGGAACTGGCGTTCCTCGCCGAGCGACGCACCATGCCGCAGGCCGCGCTGCGCTTCACCCTCGACCACCCCGGCACCAGCTGCGTGATCGCCGGCGCCAAGACGGTTGCCCAGATCGAGGAAAACGCCGCCACGGCTGAGGTGCCCGCGCTTTCAGGCGCCGAGCTGCAACGCGCTCTGCCCATCGTGGACGGCCTCTCCGTCCCCAACTGGGCGGGAAACTGAGCGACAGCGACAGCAGTTCGCCGCAGCCTTACGGACCGGTGTCCGCTCCTGACGCGTCCCGGGAGTGGGGTGCCGGTTCGTTGATTGGTCTACGGTTCGTTGGCGGCGCTGATTTCGTCGCACATGCGGGCCAGCTCCAGCACGCGCTCGTCCGGAGTGCCCGACTCGATGTCGGCGAACACCAGGTCGCAGGGGCCGTACTGACGGGCGATCTGCTCCAGGTCGGCACGCAGTTGCTCGCTGGTCTTGTCGCGTACTTCCATCGGCGTGTACATCAGCGCGCGGCGGCCGGCAGGGAACAGCGAGCGGGCCTTGGGCAGGTCGGAGTCCAGCCCCATGTCGACATAGGCGACGTCGGGCACTGAGGCGTAGTGGTCCAGGTAGGGATTGGCGTTCCAGGCGCAGTTGTGAATGCCGATAAGGCCGAAGGACTCGGCGATGCGGCGGTCGTGCGCCAGCAGGAACTCCTCGTAGTGCTTGGGTGACACCATGTTCACCAGGCAGTTGCTCACCGTGAAGTGGCGGTTGTCGACGCCCGCCTCGCGCTGCCGCGCGTACAACCGCTGCGCACCCTCGATCATCGTGGTGGCGACGCAGGAAACCAGATGGTGCACGCGGTTCGGCTCGCGCACCATCTCCAGGAACAGATCCTCGCCGCGGATGCGGTACGCGCTGTTGAGCACGCCCTGCCAGTTGAGGTAGCCGCGCACGGTGCCGGTCTCGCGCTCGATCCAGTCCAACTGCCCCATCAGCTCCGCGAACGGCGCGCTGCTCTCCAGGTCGGGCGGCTCGAGCCGGTCCACCGCCTCGCCGTCGAGGTGCTCGCGCGCACTCCACGGCCAGTTGTCTTCCTGGTACTCGATCGGGATGCCGTACAACAGCGCCACGAACGAGGCGCCGTAGATGCCGGTCAGCAGATCGGTGGGCGCCTCCGGATCCTCCACCTGGCCGATCGGCAGCAACGGAAAGCGGCGCCGCACCTCGCGCGCCATCTTCACCAATGCACTGCGCCGGTATCCCGGATCGGTGTGCCAGCGCGTGCCGAAGTCGACCCCCACGGCGTCGCGGTACCACTTGGGCGTGAAGCCGAACTCGGGGCGCAGAAACGGCTCATCGCCGGTGCCGGGGCGCCGCGTCGCGGGTGCCGACAGCGCGATGTAGCTGACCAGTTCGTCGTACGGACGCGCGGACTCCACCGATTCGCCGCCTGGCTCAGCCGCGGCCGATGTAGGGCATCTTGTTCGCCATCACGGTCAGGAACGGTACGTTCGTGTCGAGCGGCAGGTTCGCCATGTACAGCACCGCGTCGGCCACGTGCTGCACGTCCATGGTAGGCTCCACCATGGTGGTGCCGTTCGGCTGCCGGACCCCATCAGCCATGCGCGCGGTCATTGGCGTACCGGCATTGCCGATGTCGATCTGGCCGCAGGTGATTTCGACGTTGCGCCCGTCCAGCGCCGTGGCCTTGGTCAGCCCGGTGATGGAGTGCTTGGTGGCGGTGTAGGCCACCGAGTTGGGCCGCGGCACGTGCGCGGAGATGGATCCGTTGTTGATGATGCGTCCGCCGCGCGGATCCTGCGCCTTCATGATCCTGACCGCTTCCTGGGTGCACAGGAACGACCCGGTGAGGTTGGTGTCCACCACGCGCTGCCAGTCCGCCAGCTCAAGATCCTCCAGCGGCACCGCGGGGGCGCCGATCCCGGCGTTGTTGAACAGCAGGTCGACCCGCCCGTACGCCTCTCTTGCCGCGGTGAACAATGCCCGCACCGAAGCCTGCGAGCTCACGTCGGTGGATACGGCCAGCTTTCCCGGCGCATCGCCGGCCGGGCCGTTCCAGGCCGCGGACATCTGCGCCACGGTGTCCTGCAACGCCGCCTCGCGACGCCCGGCCGCCACCACGGCGTAGCCATTGCGGTACAGGGTGACCGCGGCGGCTTGCCCTACTCCGCTGCCGGCGCCGGTAACGACCGCCACCTTGACCTGTTGCATGCTGTTGTCCTCCTTGCGGCGTCGCCGATGGCGCTATTGCGGTTCATCGACGCGCACGAAGCGCGCGAGATCCTGCGAGATGGTAACCATTTCCGCGTCGGGCGCCTTGCCCGACCGCTCCAGGACCAGATCCTCATCGGTTACCTGGGTCAGCTTTACGGTGGTGCCGGGCAGCAACCGGTTGTCTTGCAACAGCCGCATCAGGTCGGAGTTCTCCTCCGCCTCCTCGGTAATGCGCAGAATGGTGGTAACTGCGCCCTCCTCCACCTCCGACAGGCGGCGCGCATCGAGCAACCGGCGCTCGTCGCGCGATCCCGGAAACGGGTTGCCGTGCGGGCAGGTGGTGGGCCGCCCGAGACGTTCAAACAAGTGCGCCTCCAGGCGCGGCGACAGCGAATGCTCCAGCCGGTCCGCCTCCTCGTCCACGTCGACCCAGTCGAATCCCAACTCGTCGACCAGCAGACGCTCCAGCAGGTAGTGGCGGCGGATCGTGCGCTCCGCCTGGTCGCGCCCGCGCGGTGTCAGGCGCAGGCCGTCGTCGGGATCGAGCACCGCCAGCTCGTGCTGTGCCAGGCGCTTCATGGCCTGGGTAACCGCGGGCGGCGAAACACCCATGCGCTCCGCAATGCGCGCGCCGATCACCGGGCGGCCTTCGCGGAGCAGCAGGTAGAGCTGGATCAGGTATTCGTTTTCGGTAGATGATGAAGTTGCACGTGTCACTAAGCAATCCGAAGGCAGCCTGCAAGGTAGCCTCCGCCGGCCGGATGGTCAAGGAAGCGTCGCCCCGGACGCTGGGAGCGTTGCCGGGCGCGGGCGTGCGCCCTATACTGCCGGCCGCCCGCCCGGCGGGCGTTTTTACTGCATGCGCATCTGTGTCGTCGCTCTCGGCACCCATGGTGATGTTCGGCCGCTGCTCGCCCTCGCCGAGGGCCTGAGCCGCGCCGGCGATCAGGTTGTCTTCGCCACCCACCGCTTCTTCGAGGAGATGGTTGCCGACCGCGGGCTCGCGTTCCGCGCGGTGGAAGTCAACCCGCGCGCCGTGATCGACAGCAGCTTCGGCCGCGGTTGGGTGAGCAGCGGAACCAACCTGCTGCTGTTCATGCGCGACTTCCGGCAACTCGCGCTTTCCTTCGGCCGCGAGTTGACCGAGGACTGCTACCGGGCGTGCCGCGACGCCGACGTGATCGTGACCGGGCTGCTCAGCTACTTCGCCACCTGGAACCTCGCGCAGCGGCTCGAGGTGCCGCTGGCCGCGGCATTCCTGCAGCCGGCCACTCCGACCCGGCACCTGCCGTCGGTGTTCTTCAACGAACTGCCCGGCCCGGCTCCGGTGCGCCGCACGTACAACTACGCCAGTCACCGGCTGGTCGAGTTCCTGCTGTGGCGCGTGCTGCGCCCGTCCACGAACGAGATGCGCGCCGAGCTCCTGGACCTGCCCGCGGTGCCGCGCAGGCACACATTTGCCGCCAACCTGCGCAACAGCCTGGTGCTGTACGGGTTCAGCCCGGCGGTGCTGCCGCGCCCCGCCGACTGGGCCGAATCCGTCCACGTTACCGGCTACTGGTTCCTGAACGACGACGGCGACGGATGGCAGCCGGATGCCGCCTTGACGCGCTTTCTCGCCGACGGCGCACCACCGGTGTACGTGGGATTCGGCAGCATGAGCAGCCACCGCGAGGAGGACCTCACCGGCATCGTGTTCACCGCGTTGCGCCGCTGCGGACTGCGCGGCGTGCTGGCCACCGGTTGGGGGGGCCTGACTCCCGCACAGCTCCCGCCCGACATGCTGATGCTCGATTGGGTTCCGCACGACTGGCTGTTCCCGCGTACCGCCGCGGTCATTCATCATGGCGGCGCCGGCACCACAGCCACCGCTCTCCGCCATGGCGTCCCGCAGGTGGTGGTGCCGTTCTTCGGCGACCAGCAATTCTGGGGCCGCCGCATTCACGAGTTGGCCGCCGGCCCGCGCCCGGTGCCGCGCCGCCGCCTCACCGCCGACCGCCTTGCCGACGCGCTGCGCGCCGCCGCCACCGACCCCGCCGTACGCATCCGCGCCGCCGAACTGGGCGCTCGAATTCGGGCCGAAGACGGCGTGTCCGCGGCCGTGCGCGCCGTGCGCAGCCGCATGCAGGCACCGTAGTCGTGCCACTGACCGAATGGCGGGCCTCCGCGGCCGATTCGCCGCGCAACCAGCCGGACCGCCCGCCGGCGCTGGTGACCGGCGCTTCCGGCATGATCGGCGGCGAAGTGGCCGCCCAACTCGCCGCCGCCGGCCACCGCGTGCGCTGCCTGCTGCGGCCGTCGAGCGGCCCACCGGCCACCGGCCATCGCAACATCGAGGTGCAGCGCGCCGACCTGACCGACCGCGCCGCGCTCGCCGCCGCACTGCGCGACGTGCAATTGGTGTTTCATGTTGCCGGATACCTGCACTCGGGAGCACCGTTCAGCGCCGGCGAAGACTATGCGCCCTACCGCGCCGCCAACGTGGAACTGACCGAGCGGATGCTCGCTGCGAGCGCCAGCGCCGGCGTGCGGCGGTTCGTATTTGCCAGCACCACCGGCGTCTATCGTCCCGGTGCGGCATCCCCGATCGGCGAGGACAGCCCCCTGGCGCCGATGTCCGCCTACGGGCGCTCAAAGGTGGAAGCGGAGGGCTTGGTGCGCGAGTACGGAGCGCGCGGGCTGGGCTTCACCATCGTGCGGCCAAGCGCTACCTACGGGCCCGGGGACCGCCACTTCCTGCCTGTGGCGCTGGCCATGGCGCGCATGCGGTACGTCCCGCTGGTGGATGGCGGCCGCCACCTGGTCGACTTCGGCTTCGTGAGCGACGTCGCCCGCCTCATGGTGCAGGCGGCCGCCGCGCCGGCCGCCGCCGGCGCCACGTACAACGCCGCATCGGGCCAGCCGCAGCCGCTGCGCTCCCTGTTCGAGGTGCACGCACAGATCACCGGGGAACCGGCGTCACCGATCCTCTCAGTGCCGGCCGGCCTGTGCCGGGCGCTCGGACCGCTGCTGCAAGTGGCGGTACGGTTGTTCGCCCCCGGCATGAGCGCCATGGTGACCCGCGACGCGCTCGATTACCTGTCCCGCGACGTCAGTTACGACATGAGCCGTGCGTACGACGACTTCGGTTTTCGACCCGAGATCGATTTCCGCGCCGGGCTGGCGCTGGTGCTGGCCGCCGGAGGATTGGCCAACTCAGGTCCGCGACCCGCAAGCTGAGTACGCCGGATCAGAACTCGTAGGTGGCGCAGGCGACCTCGATGCCGGCGCCGGCCGCCAGGAACAGGCCCAGGCTGCCGGGCTCGGTGGCACGCTCACAAGCCGCTTCCCAGCCCGCCGCCGGCGCGGCGGTAAACAGGTTGGCGCCGGTGCAGGGTACGAATCGGCTCTGCTCCGCGCCGAGGGCAGCGACCAGCCGGGCCGCGAACTGTGGGCCGAGTTGCGGCGGGGAGAACACCGCGAAATCGTCAATCGACAGGGGCCCCCCCCGCGCCCACACCCCCACCCCGGGCCCCCCCCGCGCCCGCGCCCGGCGGGGCCGCGAACTGTGGCCCGAGTTGCGGCGGGAAGATCACCGCGAAATCGTCAATCGACAGGCGCTCGCGGCGCAGCAACTCCGCGACGCTGGCCGCCAGCGCCTCCGGCAGCCGCTCGCTCCACCGCTCGTCCTGGTCCACGCGCAGGCGCGGCGGCCCCGACTCGTCCGTGTAGGCGTACGACCGGTACCAGTCCAGGTACTCGGGGTGGGTGTCCACGAGGAAGCTGCGGAATCCGGCCCGGTTGGGGCTGCGCTCCAGCACCAGGGCGGAGCCGGCACTGGTCAGTCCCAGCGGCGGCTGCCCGTCGACCGGGGTCTCGTTGAACTCCGAGGTGGCAACGACCGCAACACCGTCCCGCGACAGGAGCATGCGCCCGGCCACCTGGCACGCCATCAGCACGCCCGGAGGTCCATTCATCACGTCGAACGCGAGGAAGCGCCGCCTGTCCTGTTCGATGCGCGACCCCTTGATGCCCAGTTCCTTGGCGACGATGGTGGCCAGAGCCGGTTCGGAGATGAACGCCTCGCGGTACACCCCTGAATACACCAGCAGCCCCGGACGCGCGTCCGGTTCGGCACCGGCGTCCAGCGCGCGCCGAATCGCGGCCGCCGCCAGCTTCACGTTGCCGCGCTCGGCGTCCGAACCCGGCGTACAGGTCGCCGCGGAGCCGATCCGGACCCGCTCCTCCGGGGGCACGGCGCAATAGTAACCGCGGGCGCCGCTGTCCGGGCATTCCGGCGGCGCCGCCGGAGCAGCCACCGGCGCACCATTGTTCTTGCGCGCGGCGAACTCCTCTACCCGGTATTGAGCGAGCCCCACGGTTATCCCCGAGGCGGTAATGCTGAACAGCACGCGATCGCCCGGCTCCACCGCCGACGCGTCGATCAGGTCGCCGATCGCTACCCAATGCGAGGTGGTCGCGGTATTGCCGCGGTGCCGCAGGTTGTCGACCGTGTTGTCGGAGCGGCAGACCCGGCGTCCGAGACGGCGATTGGTGGCGCGGGTGGCTTCCTTGATCGAGTTGGAGGAGGTCTGGTGCGGGATGAAGTAGCGCGGATCGGTAGTGACCCGCCCGGCCGCGGCCACTTCGGTGTACTGGCTTACCACCTCGGCGATGCCGGCGCGGGCAAGGGTGACCGAGTCGGTAAACATGATCGCACCGTGCGACTCGGCGGAATGCGCCATGCACAACTCGGCATGCTCGGGGACGGTATAGATGTCGATGAAGTCGAAGCCGTCACCCTGCTCAAGCAGCAGGCAGACCCCGGCATCGCCCAGGGTCAGGCACGCCAGCCGCTCGTCGTGCAACCCGTCGAGCTCACGCTGCGCGGTGGCAGTGAGATGGGTGATGTACTCGCCGCTGACCACCAGCGCGCGGCGCACGTCGCCGCGCCGGATCAACTCGTCCACTACCATGATCGCGGTAAATACGCCGGCACAGGCGTTGCTCAGGTCGAAGGCAAGCGCATGGTGCAAGCCGAACTGGCGGCGCAACACGACGGCCGTGGTCGGTTCCACGTTGTAATTGAGCGCGGAATCCTGCTTGGAGATGTTGGCAGCGATGATCAGGTCGATATCCGCGGCGGCGTAGCGCGAGGCGGCCAGACACCGGGTTACTGCGTTGCGGGCCAGATCCATCGAGAACTCGGTCTCGCCCGCCATCCGCCGGCTGCGAATACCGGTCAGGCGTTCCAGGGGAAGCAGCATGCGGCGCCGGCAGCCCCGGACCACCTCGGTAGTGGATACCTCCCGTTCGGGAAGATAGACGCCGAGACTCTCGACGCTGGTGTTTGCGGTCACGCTGCGCCTCCACCCCGGCGCGAGGTCATGTTCAACTGTTATATCCTAATCGGGGCCCAGGCGGCGCCGTGCAACACGGTACACCATAGTACCGTGCGCGTGCCGCGCCAGCCACCGGCATCGAACCAACGTTCCGCCACGCCGGCAAGCGCTCCGGCGGCCCGTTGACCGGCGCGGGTCAACCTGTGTAGTTTGGCGCGCCGGAATCGCGGCCCATGTCAGACCACCACGCCGAAATACGCACGATTCACTTGCAGCTCACCACGCTTGCCATGCGTTGGGCGATGAGCGGCTCGGTCAACGAAGATTATGCCCGAGAATTGCGCTTCGCGGCAATCCGCGCCAACCACCGGCACTACTGGGACAACATTCCGATCTATCGCCGGCTCGCCGACCAGGCCGAGGTGCCCCGCGAAGCAGACACGGCGCAGATCGCCGCCGAGATGATGTCCACCGATCACATCTTCAAGTCGTATCCCCAGGAATACCTGGACAACCACGACTACGGCGCCATGAATCGCTGGCTGCGCCAGGTGTACGACCGGCCGGTGAACGCCGACGTGGCAGGGGCGGCATCGATCGACGACTGGCTGGGACGCCTGAACGCGGCCGCCATCCACACGGTATTCAGTTCCGGCACCAGCGGGCACATCTCGTTCGTGCCGCGCGATGCCTACACCTGGTCGCAACTCACCGGGCTCGGGGTGTCCTACATTCCGCTGTTTCAGATGCGCCAGGGCGCGGCGCGATCCTGGGAGCGGGCCGCCTCCCGCGCCGCCGCGCGCATGCTCGGACCAGACGGGTTCGGCGAGTTCTTCCGGCGCCGCGGCCTGCGTGGTTTCGACGGCATCTTCCTGTCGTTCTCCGGCGGCACCCAGGGCACTCAGGTGGTGGGGCAGACGCTGGCCAGGATGGTCGGCCGGGCCACCTTCCTGTTCGACCTGGACCTGTCCGCAACAGTGGTGCGGGCGCTGGTGCGCGGACCGGCCGACGAGCGCGAACGGCGCCTCTCCGATGCGTTCCTGGAGGCCACGGTCCGACGCCGCGCCGACAACTTCCGCCGCGTGCTGGCCGCGCTGCGCGAGTCGGCCGCTGCACGCCGCCGCACGTTGGTGTTCGGGGCGCCGTTCATGATCAAGGAATTCTGCGAATGGCTGGTAGCCGAGGGCGACGAAATCGCCCTGCGGCCGGGCAGCATGCTGTCGCACGGCGGCGGTTGGAAGAGCTTCGAGGGCGACCGCATCGACGAGCCGGCGTTCCTGGCCCTGGTCGAGCAGAGCCTCGGCATCCGTCCCGAGCGCGTTACCGAGGGCTACTCGATGACCGAGGCGCAGGTGGTGTTTCCGCGCTGCCGGGAGGGCCGCTTCCACGTGCCGCCGATCACCGAGACGGTAATTTTCGACGAGGCCCTGGAGCCGTTGACCGGCGACGACATCTACGGCGGCCTGGGGTTCCTCGATCCGTACGCGGCCTGCTATCCCGGTTTCATCATTACCGGCGACAATGTGAGGCGGCGCAGCGGCGGCTGTCCATGCGGGATGAGCGGCGTGACAATTTCCGACATCGGCCGTGCCACCGGGCGCGAGGTGAAGGGCTGCGGCGGCATCATGGCCGCCATGCAGGGCTGACGGCAGCGGCATGAACGGCCCGACCATTGCGGCCGACCGCGACGGAGTAATCGCGGTACCGGCGCTGGTGCGCGGTACGCTGGTCACGCCACCGGCAATCGGAAAAGGAGAGATTGAGGCCGCGTTCGCCGCCGTCGACCGGGAGCAGACCGGCGGCGACCCGAAAACCCGGGTGCGGCTGCACGAGGCGTGGGTGCTGCGCGAGCCGGTTCTGGATCGCGCCTCGATGCGGGCCACCGGCGCCTGGCAGTACCAGGTGATGCCGGCCGTGACGCCGCTCGAGGTGATCGAGGATGATCTCGACGCCCTTGCCGCCGGTCTGTACGAGCTCGAGTTTGCCGAGGTAGTGCGCTACGTGGAAGGCCTGCAGCAGGCCTACGGCGACGACGCGGACCTGTTGCAGCAGGTCAAGGCGTGGGTGCGCGCAACGTCGGAAGCCCCCGACCCCTACGTGGACGCCGGGTTGGCGATGTTCCCGGTAATGCTTGCGGCCTCGGTGGCCGAGACGATGGTGGACACCGACCTGGCCACTTGGGAGATTCCCGGGCGCCGCTTTCTGGACGGCTGGGTGGAGGTGCCGGGAACCGTGTATCCCGCTCCCGTGCACATGATTCACGCTCAGCACCTGCCGCCGATCGCCGGCTACGACGCGGCCGACGCCACGCCGCGCCTGCGCGCCCTGCCGACGCGCCAGCTGCACATTACTGCCGGCAATTCGCCGCTGGTGCCGCTGGCCTCGCTGCTGCGCGCGTTGTGGACCAAGTCGGCCGCGACCATCAAGCTGCCCTACGGCGCCACCTTGGCGGGCGCCTACCTGGCGCTGCTGGCGGCGCGCACCTTTCCCGACCACCCGCTTACCCGCCACCTGTCAGTGCTGTATTGGCCCGGGGGCGACGAGCAGTTCGAAGCGCCGCTGTTTCTGCCCGGCCGCTACGACCGCATCGTGGTGTGGGGCGCCCCCGGCTCGGTGCTGTCGGTGCGTGAGCGCGCCGCGTTCACGAAGACCGTTACCTTCAACCCGCGCTACGGGGTGAGCCTGATTGGACGCGAGGCGTTCGACGACTTGCCGCAGGCGGTGGGCCGCGCGGTGTGCGACACGCTGATCCAGAGCCAAAAGGCGTGCATCGCCTCACAGATCCACTACCTGGAGGCGGACCAGGCGGGCGCCGAGCGCTACGCGGCCGCGCTGCGCGACGAACTGGGGCGCTGGGACGGCTTCGCGCCGGCCGCGCTGAGCCGCAGCCAGCAAGGGCAGATCCGGCGCATGAAGCGGGGCAGTTTCCTGGGCGCCACCTGGTTCGAAAACCGGGCCGGCGGCGAGTACCACTCCGCGGTGGCGGTGATGCCGCAGGAGTTCAACATCACCGAGCACCCGATGTGCCGCCTGATCGTGGTGCGGCCGGTCGCCAGCCTGGAGGATGCGCTGCGCTTTCTGCATCCCGGCGTGGCCACCGCCGGGGTGTATCCCGAACCGCGGCGGCGGGAGCTGGCTGTCCGGATCGGGGCACGCGGCGTGAGCAACGTGCCGCCGCTCGGCCAGGCCGGCTACACTTATCCCGGCATGCCGCACGACGGCATGCTGGTACTCAGCGAACTGGTCGACTGGAAAACCTCTTAGCTTCGCCGCAGGAACTGCTTGCGGTCCAGGCTACGCCGAAGTTTGGCGGTGACCGCCGCCTGCTGCGCCGCCGGACTGCCACCAGTGCGCGAGCCGGTTAAGGCCCTCGTCGATCGACACCACGGGCCGGTAGCCAAGATCGCGCCGCGCCGCGCCGATGTCGAACCAGTGCGAGGAGGAGATCTCGCGCACCAGGAAGCGGGTCAGCGGCGGCGCCGTGCGGCGCCCGGTGACCCGGAACGCGCCTTCCACCGCGCCGGCCGCGGCCAGGGCCAGCCAGCGCGGCACTTGGCGGTGCACCTCCGCTACGCCGGCCATGCGCAGCAGGCGGCCGACGAACTCCCACAGGTCCACCGGCTCGCCCTGCGAGATGAAGTAGGCGCGTCCGGCCGCGGCGCTGCCGGGCGCCAACGCGTCGAGGGCAAGCAGGTGCGCCTCGGCGGCACAGTCGATGTAGGTCACGTCGACCCGGAACGGCCCGCGGCCCACGCGCACCAACCGGCCGGCGCGCGCCCGTGCGATCAGCTCCGGCACCAGGTGGGCATCGCCCGGCCCCCACACCAGGTGGGGCCGCAATGCCGTGGTGGCCAGGGCGCCGTCGTTGGCGGCAAGTACCGCCCGCTCGGCCGCGGCCTTGGTGCGCGCGTAGGGCGAATCGTACCGCTTCGGGTAGGGAACCGACTCGTCGACCCCACGCAGGTCGTGGCCGCCGAACACCACGCTCGGCGAACTGGTAAATACCAGCCGCGGCACGCCATGGGCGCGGCAGCCGGCGATGATCGCCTCGGTGCCGCCCACGTTCACCGCCTGGTAGCGGCGCGGCGGCTCGGGCACCCCCGGGATCAGCGCGGCCGCGTGCACGACGGCATCGCAGCCGGCGCAGGCTGCCGCGGCAGCGCGAGGGTCGGCCAGGTCGCCGCGCATCACTTCGGCCCCGCGCGCCGCCAGTTCCGGGTAGGCGGACCGGGAGAAGCACCGGACGCGGTGGCCGCGGGCAAGCAGCCGCTCCACGACGGCGCGGCCGACGAACCCGCCGCCTCCCGTTACCAGGATCCGCATCGCACTTCCTAACGCTCGCGCGCTGTATGCCGGTAGGTGGCGAACAGGAACCAGCAGATCAGCAGGTTGGCCGGCAGGGTGAAGATCAGCGCCGCGGTGCCGAATGGCGTTACGTGTTGGGCGAATGCCAGCCAGGTCCAGTCGGCGAACATCTCGCTGAGCCGGATGCCGCACACCAGGACCAGCCAGATGGGCGAGGTGCGCCAGCGCGGCAGGGCCAACACCTGCAGCACCGTGAATGCCACCCAGATCGCGCCGGTGCGGCGCAGCAGGCCGCCCGGATCGACAAATTCGGCGTCGTGCAGGAGCCGGAACCACAGGTCCGGCAGCAGCAAAGCCCCGATCGCCACCACGAGGTCGAACCCGATCAGGGCAATCAGCAGGCTGTCGACGAGCACGGCGCGGCCGCCGCTGACCGGCGCACGCCCGGCGGGAGAGGATGCCATGACGTGGTGCAGTATATGCGCAACGCGCCGGTTGCGGTCGCACGCCGGGCGCGGCTGGTATAGAGTGGCGGCGATGGACGCATGGGTATTGCACGGCGCGAATGATCTGCGCCGCGAGCAGCGCCCCGATCCGGAGCCGGCCGACCACGAGGTGCTGGTGCGGGTGGAGCGGGTGGGCATCTGCGGCAGCGACATCCACTACTACCGGCACGGGCGGGTCGGCGCCTTCGTGCCGTCCCGGCCGTTCGTACTCGGCCACGAGGTAGCAGGCGAGGTGGTCGCGGTCGGTCGGTCCGCCGGCGGCATCGCGGTCGGAGACCGGGTGGCGGTGGATCCGTCGCAGGCGTGCCTGCGCTGCGCCTGGTGCCGCGGCGGGCGCTCCAACCTGTGCCCGCAGATGCGCTACTTCGGCAGCGCCGCCACCGACCCGCCCACCGACGGCGCGCTGTGCGACCTGAAAACGGTCCCGGCCGCCAACTGCTACCGGCTCGGCGACCGGCTGAGCTACGCGGAGGGCGCGCTGCTGGAGCCGCTGGCGGTGGCGTGCCACGCCGTGCTGCGCGCCGGAAGCATTGCCGGCAAGCCGGTGGCCGTGAGCGGCGCCGGCACCATCGGCCAGTTGGTGGCCACCGTGGCGCGCGCACTCGGCGCAGCGCGAGTGGTGGTCAGCGACCCGCGCGCGCCGGCGCGCGAAGCGGCCGCCGCCCGCGCCGACACGGTGCTCGATCCCGGCGACGAGCAGGCCGTGGCGCGCGCCCTCGACCGCGGTGCGCCGCAGGTGACCTTCGAGGCGGCCGGCGCGGAAGCGTCATACCTGTGGGCGCTGCAACACACCGCGCGCGGCGGCACGGTGGTGCAGATCGGCACGCTGCAGCAGCCGTTTTCGGCACCGCTCAACACCATCATGGCGCACGAACTGAGCGTGGTCGGCTCGTTCCGGTTTGCCGGCGGTTTCCGGGTCGGCGCCGCCCTGTTGGCGGCGGGCCGCATCGAGGTCGAGTCGCTGATCAGCGGCGTGCTGCCGCTTGCCGAATCCAGGGCTGCCCTGCACCGGGCGAGCACCGATTCCGCGGCGATCAAATTGCACGTCAGCCGCGCTTGACGATCGCTTCGGGCTGCGCGAAGTGTGTAACTATCCGGTGACGAAACTCATTCATGGCCAATTGCCGTGCGCCGCTAAAACCTGTATTTTCTGGCGCATCCGACTCCAAGTGAGGCAACAATTCATGCGCATATTCGCTACACTTCTTTCCGTCGCGCTGCTGTCGATTCCCGGCGCGAGCCTGTTTGGCCAGGACATGATGATGTCCGGCACCGGCTTCTACGCGGCCGCCGGCGGCGGGGCGACCCTGATTACCGACACCACCGACACGCCCGAAAAGGGTATTGTCGGCGACGAAAAGGAAGCCGACTGGGATCTCGACTTCGGCTTCAGCGCCGGCGGCTCGGCAGGTTACGACTTCGGCGACTTCCGCACCGAGGCGGAGTTCTCCTTCCAGTCCGCCAACTTCCGGCACGGCGAAGAGATCGACAACGACAAGGACGATCAGAAGGCCGACGACAGCCTCACCGTGATGGCGTTCCTGGCCAACGGCTTCTTCGACCTCGACACCGGCTCCCCGTTCGTGCCGTACATCGGCATCGGCGCCGGCGCCGTCAACTTGGCGGTCGCGCTGAATGAAGACGAAGATGCCGATGAGGCACAATTCGAGGGCAGCGGGTGGGGCTTCGCCTACCAGGCCAACGTCGGCGTGGCGTACGAAATCATCGACGCCGTGGCGCTTACCCTCGGTTACAAGTTCTTCGGCACCCTGGAGACCCAGGTCACCGGCGACGACGATGACGACGACGATAACGACCCATACGTCAAGCCGACCCTGATGTCGCACCGCCTCGAACTGGGCGTCCGCTTCCGGTTCTAAGTTCGCCAGACCGCAACCGAATTGCAGGCCGGCTTCCCGCGCAGGGGAGCCGGCCTGTTGTCATTGCGGCCTCGGCATGCGCCGCCATTTGGTCAGGCTGTGCAGCCCACCACGGGCATATCTTTCATGCTGTACAGGCCGGGCGCGGCGGCGGCCACGGCGGCGGCGCTGTTGACCACGATGGCGGCGGTGGCGGTGTCGCCCGGGGTGCCGCCGTCGATGGTCACTTCCAGCGGCGGCGTACCGGCCAAGGACACCGTCTCGTAGGATCGGGGTGCGCCCAGGTAGGCCTGGAACTCCAGTTCCACCGCCGGCTCGCCGTTACGCGTTCCTACCGCCACCTGCTTCAGCCCGGCGACCGTGCCGGCCGGTACGCTGACGTGCTCGCTGCGCACGTCGCGGTCGAGCAGCACCGGCTCGATCGACTCGCTGATCGCGTCCAGACGCCAACCCAGGCCGGCCGCCAGCATCGCGGCCGACTCCTGCAGCCCCACGTGTCCGAAAGCGCCGCCGGCCACCGCCGCATCGAACTCCGCCACCGACATGCCGGCGCCGATCTTGCGCTGAAACGGGACACGGCGCCCGGTTGCGTCCTGAATGCGCACCACGCGCACCCGGCGCACGTCCGCGCACAGCGTCGACATGAACAGCGGCCAGGTGTCCATCAGGAAACCCGGGTTGACCCCGGTGCCCAGGATCGACACGCCGTGGCGCAGCGCCAGCGCGTGCAGCCGCTCGGCAAGCTCCGGCTCGCGGTAGGCCGGGAACGCCAACTCCTCGCAGGTGGACACCACGTTGGCGCCGGCGGCGGCGATCAGGGCAAGCTGGTCGTACACGTCGGCCACCTTCGAACCGGTCGTGTGGAACACCAGGTCGGGACGCAACTCGGCGAGCGCCGCCTGCGCGTCGCTGCGAACCGCCGTAGCCAGACCGGCGCCGGCGCCGGCCACCTCGCCGAGGTCGCGCCCGGCCAGCGCCGGGTCGATGTCGACCGCGCCGCACACCGACAGCGACACCCGCCGCGCCGCCAGCCGCACGATGCTGCACCCGATCGGGCCGCAGCCGAACTGCATCACGCTGATGGTTCCACTCATGGCGCCCGAGCATAGCAGCCGCGGCCCCCGCATTGAACAGGCGGCGGCGCTCGCCGTACCATGCGACCCACCAATCATGAAATACCCCTGCAGAACAGCGGCGATCGTGGCGCAACCGCGGATTTCGCGACGGGCAGCGGGATGAGCGTCGGCTTCGGAGTGGTGGGGCTCGGCATGATCGCCGACTTCCACGCCCGCGCACTGCACGCCGCCGGCGGCGCCGAACTGGTGGCATGCGCGTCACGCAGCGATGCCAGGGCGGCGCAGTTCGGCGCCCGGCACGGATGCGCCGGTTACCACGACATGGCGGAATTCCTGCGCCACCCCGGCCTGCAGGTGGTGTCGGTCTGCACCCCGTCCGGCGCCCACCTGGAGCCGGCCCTGGCCGCGATCGACGCCGGCAAGCACCTGATCGTCGAGAAGCCGCTGGAGGTGACCCGGGAGCGCTGCGCGCGCCTGCTGGAAGCCGCCGACCGGCGCGGCGTTACGGTGGCCGGCATCTTTCCATCCCGTTTCCTGGCGGTTTCACGGCTCATCAAGGAGGCGATCGAGGGCGGACGCCTGGGCCGCATCGTGCTCGGCGACGCCTACGTAAAGTGGCACCGCACCCAGCAGTACTACGACGAGGGCGGCTGGCACGGCACCGTGCGGCTGGACGGCGGCGGCGCGCTCATGAATCAGTCGATTCACGCCATCGACCTGCTGCAGTGGTTCATGGGTCCTGCGGAGCGCGTTATCAGCGCCACGGCCACGCTCGGGCACGACGGCATAGAGGTAGAAGACACCGGTGCCGCGGTAGTGCAGTTCGCGGGCGGCGCCCTCGGTACCATCGAAGGCTCTACCGCCGCCTGGCCGGGGTTCCCGCAGCGCGTCGAGGTGTACGGCACCGCCGGCAGCGTGGCCTCGATCCAGGACCGCCTGGAACACTGGACGTTCGCCGCGGAGAACGACGGCGACGCCGCGGTCCGCGCCCGCCACGGCCACGCCGAAGCCAGCGCCGGCGGCGCGTCGAATCCGGCCGACATTGGCATCGAGGGACACCAGGCGCAATTCGAAGACCTGGTGCAGGCGCTGCAGCACGGCCGCGGACCGGCGATCGACGGCGCCGAGGCCTGCAAGGCGGTCAATATCGTTCTGGCCATCTACGAAAGCGCCCGCACCGGCAAGCCGGTCGATCCGCGCACCGGCGCCGCCGCCTGAGCCCGGCGCTCACAGCGTTCGCACCGGGGTATTGACCCGCGCCGTCCGTCGGGGTGACGGTAGCGTCATGGTACCCAGTGCAGGAACGAAGCCGGTCCCGCTTACCGCCGAGCAGGTGCACCGGTTCATCGCCGACGGTTTTCTGGTGCTGCAACCCTCCGTGCCGGCGGAATTGCATCAGACCATCTGCCGCAAGCTGGACGCGGCCATCCCGGCGCGTACCGACAATCCCGGCAACAACGTCCTGCCGCTGGTCCCGGAAATGCGCCATGTGCTGGAGTCGCCGGAGGTGCACGGCGCCCTGCTCACCCTGCTCGGCCCCGGCTATCTCGAGCACCCGCACCGCTTCTGCCACATCGAGGCCAAGCAGGATCTGGGCGGGCTCGACCACGCGGCCAAGCTGGCCGCCAACAGTCACCAGGACTCCTACACGCCGCTCGGGCGCCCGCGCCATCATCACATCCGTTTCGTTCGCATCATGTACTACCCGCAGGACACGCCGCCGGAGCTGGGGCCGACCCACGTCATCCCCGGCACCCATCTGAACCGCGGCCTGTCGGACGCCGAGAAGGCACAGCAGCTCCCGGTCAGCGGACCTGCCGGCCTGGTAAGCCTTACCCACTTCGATATCGGCCACGCCGCCGGCGTCAACATGACCGCCCAACGCCGCTTCATGGTGAAGTTCATCTACATGCGTTCCGGCGCTCCGGAGGCCAACGGCTGGTCCGGTAAGGAGTGGACCTGGCGCTGTCCCGGCGAGTTGTCCACGAACGACCGACAGGAACTGGCCTGGTCACACCTCTGGGACTGGCTGCGCGGCGCGCCGCGGCGCTACGCCAGCCTGACGGCGGGCGCCACCACCGCTACCAGTGGATCCGCCGGGGCGGCGTCCGCCGGCAGCCTTGCGCGCCGCCTCGCCAGCGGCCGAGTCTCGGATCGGGTCGCTGCCGCGGAAGCGCTGGCCGGTCTCGGTGCCGCGGCCGCGCCAGCCGTACCGGCACTCGTCGCCTGCCTCAACCGCGATCCCGATCCGTTACGCATCGCCGCGACCTACGCTGCCGGCGCCATCGGCGCGCCCGCCATCCCGGCCCTGATCGATGCGCTGCGCGATACCGGCGCCGCCTTCCCCCATCTGCTGCGCGGCGTCGGCCGCGGCAACCATGGCGGCACCTGGCGCGAGCAGGCACTGGTGATGGACGACGCCGCGCACGCACTTGCCGCAATCGGCACGGAGGCGATTGCGGCGCTGATCGACCTGCTAGAGTCCGGCGACGAGTGGGCGCGCCTCAATGCCGCGTTCGCCCTCGGTGAGATGGACCACGCCGCCGGCGCAGCCGTGCCCGCCCTGGTCGGCGCGCTGGACGACGAGTCGCACTTCGTGGTGCGCACCGCGGCCGATTCGCTCGGCACCATCGGCGCGGCCCCGGCGGCCGCTCCCCTGGGCAGGCTGCTGCACCTGGAGCGGGACGGTTGGGATACTCCCGTGGTGCGCGGATGGAGCATTCGTGATCAGCTTCGCTTCAACGCCGCCACCGCGCTGGCTCGGATGGGCAGCAACGCCGCCGACGCTGAGCCGGATCTGGTCGCGGCCCTCGACGACCCCTGCGGGCAGGTCACCACCGTGGCGCTTGCAGCCTTGCGCCGCCTGAACACGCCGTCCGCCCTCGACGCCGCTTTCAGCATGCTCACGGCCGAGCGCTGGGATCCGAGCCTGACCGGCGCGCATCGCTTCTGACCGCGCCGGAACATCCGATCGCCGCGGGATCCTGAATCGACGGCACCATTCGCTACCGCTCGGTAATCTATTCGCAAATCGTTCACATGTTATCCACATTCCAGGCCGACCGGTAATTCCGGAAGGCCGGCACATAGGCGCCGGGCCGATCTACCTCTCACCGCGCTGAATCTTCAACGACCGCGCTTCTCGGCGACGTTCGCTGGACATTTCGTTCAAAATGCTCGACATCCATACAATCCGTCTGGAAAAGCCGATTGAAAACGGCCGCCCGGTCTATTTTGGCCGGGCTGCCGTCCAACGAACCCGAGGCGAGCGCCGGTGTGCATTTTTCGGGTAGTCTGTGCAGCATGTTTGTCCACCTGTGAACGGACCGTGATAAAGGCCGTTGCGATTGCACGAATCACATCAGGGTCATGCGGTACCGGCTCGGGTCGGCGATGCGCCTTGACTCATGCACATGTTATCCACAAGCTCGGTCGGCGCTGGTGGCCGGAATCGCAACGAAACAATCATTTCGGCGCCGGGCCAGTTGCCGCACTGAAAAATCCACACGAAGTGAAGCTGTTGCCGCATCCAAAGATCCACAGGAACGAGGCGGCGGTAAAGGGGGTGGGGTGCGGGGAGGGGGTGACGATTCCTGTGGATAGTGGG
>MPNH01000096.1 GCA_002238925.1 Spirochaetaceae bacterium bin103
ACTCGTACCGGGCGCGCTACGCCGACTTCTTCTACTGGCGGCTCAGCTCGGGCATCGAAGTCGACTTCGTGGTGAACCACATCGATTGCGCGGTGGAGGCAAAGGCGGTCAGCCGGGTGCGCGCCGATCACGCCAAGGGGCTGCGCGAACTGAAGGCCGATCACCCGGAAACCGGCCGCCGCGTCGTGGTGTCCCTGGATCCTCACGACCGCACCACCGAAGACGGCATCGAACTCCTCCACCACGCCACCTTCCTCCAGCAGCTCTGGCAAGGCGCGCTGTTCTGAGCGGGCATCGGTCACCTCGGAAGACGACTCCACAACCGTCAGCAGCAGGTTATCATACTATCCGTTATAATGTAGTCCGTGATAAGGTCGTTCGGTGACCGCGGCACCGCGGATATCTTTGACGGTACCGCCTCGCCTGCGGCGCGGAGGGCCTGCCCGCGGGTTCTGTGGTCAGTGGCGCGGCGCAAGCTTGATCAGATCAACCGGGTTCGCGACATCCGTGAGCTGGCCGTCCCGCCGGGAAATCGGTTGGAGCGATTACGCGGATCACGCTCGGGCCAGTACAGCATCAGGATCAACGACCAATACCGAATCTGTTACCGATGGGAGGCAGGTTATGCCGATGGAGTCGAAATCACGGATTACCATTGAACCCCACCAGAGCGGCGCATCCGCCACTGGCGAAGATCGATTGGTGACGAGGCGGTTACCCCGCGAACGGCCACCAACTCACCCTGGCGAGATGCTCCTGCATGAGTTCCTGGAGCCGCTGGGTGTGAGTCAGTCGGCGCTCGCCGTCCGCCTGGGCGTTTCATTCCCGCGTCTGAATGAAGTAATTCGCGGTCGGCGCGGTGTGACCCCGGATACGGCGTTGCGACTCGCACGGGTCGTTGGCATGTCCGCCGACTTCTGGCTCGGTCTGCAGCAGGATTGGGACCTCTGGCATGCCATGAGGAGTGACAAGGCCGCTGCCATCGCCGAACTGGAACCGCTTCGGTCCGCCGAATGATCGAGTGGAGCATCTGCTGCCGAGCGCGTCCGGCGTAGTCTGTCTCTGCCAGCCTGATCCGAGCTGTTGCCCGCCGGTGGGTCAAGTGGTGCTCGGGGAGTTCGTGGATCGAGGTGCCCCAGAATCGCTCGATGCGACATTTTGCAGAATAGCATGTAATATTGAAGTTGTAATGGGGAAATACACGCGATTGCTTCGGTTGAGGACCGATCCACTGGCGACGTTCTTCCTCTGGGGGCCGCGACAGTCGGGCAAGAGTACCCTGCTGGCGTCCGAGTTCCCGGACGTGCCGTGGATAGACCTGTTGCTGCCGGCCACCTACCGGCGTTACCTGCAATCGCCGGAACTGCTGATCGACGAGCAGCGCCGGCACGGTGCCGGCTTCATCGTGATCGACGAGGTGCAGAAGGTGCCGGCGCTACTCGACGTTGTGCACTGGCTCATGGAGCGGCGCGGCGTCCACTTCGCGCTGTGTGGATCGAGTGCCCGCAAGGTGCGCCGCGGGCAGGCCAACCTGCTCGGGGGGCGCGGCGAACGGCGTGAGTTGCACGGCCTGTCGGCGATGGAGATCGGGCCCGGATTTGACTTGGTCCGACTGCTGAACCACGGCTACCTGCCGCCTATCCACGACGCCGAGCGCCCGCTGCCGTTGCTCGACG
>MPNH01000005.1 GCA_002238925.1 Spirochaetaceae bacterium bin103
CGGCGAGCCGCCGGGCGCGGCGGCCGCCAGCAGCGGCTCCGCCTCCCGGCGCGCGAGCCAGTAGGCAATCTCGACGGCGCTGTGCAGCGGTCCGCTGCCGATGCCCGGACACTCTTCGCCCGCCATGCGCCAACTCTCCTGGTCGGCAAGTTGCGCCGGCCAGAACGGAAAACTGCGGCACTGCAGCGGCCGCGCCGCGTACACCGAGCACCCGCCCTCGTCCCAGAACACGCAGTCGTAGTTGGGCTGCTCGCGCAGGCTCAGTTGTGTGACGCCGCCCATGTCCACGGTACGGCAGTAGCGCTCGCGCACCTCACGCTCGGACAGATTCAAATGGGCGGCAAGCTGGTCGAGATCGTTCTGCGAGAGCAGGACTACGCCCGGATCGATACGGCAGCACCGCTGGCAGCGGGTGCAATCGAAGCGCAACCCGTCCGCGAAGAAGGGCACGTCCTGCTGGGACGACATATGGGCGGCGGACGTCAACGCGGAATTGGGGAGAGCAGGATTCGAACCTGCGAAGGCTTTGCCAACAGATTTACAGTCTGCCCCCTTTGGCCACTCGGGAATCTCCCCCCAGATCCGGTACCGTACCCGGCTGGACGTGCTGCAGGTGTGAAAACCCACATGAACGAACCGATATTTACCAGTATTCACCCGCCATTGTCAAGCAGCTTGGGCATGTCAAGCTTGGATCAGCCACCTGTCGGATTCGAACCGACGACCTCGAGATTACAAGTCACGCGCTCTGCCAACTGAGCTAAGGTGGCGGGAGTCAGTGTGCTGCATCCCCAATATGGCGCCGCCGCGCCGGGTCCGGCCAGCCCCGCCGCGGCGCGGCGCGCTGCGCTGCGCGAACTCAGCCGCGCGGGCGGTCAGGCCCGGCCAGGTCGGGACGCAGCCCCTCGGCGCCGTTCAGGTACACCGGCTGCGGGCGCTCGGTCCGGTCCGTGTCGTAGGTGAACAGCATCCTCACCAGGCTCGCCATCTGTCCCTCCACGGTGGCTTCCTGAACGCAGAACAGCGGTACCTCTCCGAATCGGCCGAGACGCAAGGCGGTGGCCGGATTGGCCACGGTGAGGTCTTCCGTCAACGAGCACAGGACCGAGATGATGCGATTCATCTCGATGCCGTTCGTCGCCATGATTTTGTCGGCAAGCTTGGTGGCGGCCTCATGGATGGCCGACTTTTCGTTGCTGCGCACTCTGATGGCGCCACGCACCGCAACTACCACCCGGCTGCCCCCGCGGCGATGCGTCGCGACCCGGATCCGCCCGATTCCATGGCCGTGGATTGTAACGGCCTGGCTCTAAAGCTGGAACCAGATCAGCAGGAATATCGATGCCAGCAGCAGCGCGATCGCTAGTGCGGTCGCGAGCGCGGTGGCGGCCAGTTGCAGCATGCCCATCGTGCCGGCGGTGAACGCGCGGATCAGGCAGTAGCCGACCCGGTACACCCCCGATCCGCCGGCTGCGATGCCGGCCACCTCCATCAGCCGCAGCAACAGCAACTGTGTCTGGTCGAGGAACCCCTGAACGTTGCCAAGCAGGTACAGCACGGACAGCAGCACCAGGTGGAGAAAGCTGTACCACAGGATTCGGCCGCTCAGCTCGCCCAACGCCACGGCCATGCCGCGCACGTCGAACCGCCAAGGTTGCACTACGCTCAAAGAATCCTCGATACTCGGTGCATGAAAGGCCTGATCAGTATCATAGTGCTATTGGGCGTTGCCGGCACCATATTCGTAGCCGGGTGGATCCAGATCCTGCTGCCCGCCGCCACCTACGCGGTGCAGTTTTCCAAGACCGGCGGCTACGATGCGCGCGTCATCGCGCCGGCCACCTTCGCATGGCGATGGGAACGGGTCATTCCCGGGAATGTTACGCTGTACTTCTTCGCCGTGCAGCCGGCCACCGTCAGCACGCCGATCCGCGGCACGCTGCCGTCCGCGGATACGGTGGCAAGCGTGCTGCCGGGCAACGTCGATTTCGGGTATCAGGCCACCGTGTCCGTGACGTTCTCCGTGCGCCCGGAGGCGCTGCCCCACCTGGTGGCAACCGAGGGCCTGTTGCCGGAGTCGCTGCCCGCCTGGACGCAGGCCAAGGGAGAGGCGGTCGCTCACGCCGCGTTCGAGCGCCTGCAGACCGGCGATCTGGCCGGGGCTCTGCGCAATCTCGCCGCGGTGGAGGCGCGCGTGGCCGGCGCGCTCGCCGAGCAGTTCCCGGCGGTGGAGATTCGCGCGGTGCGGTTCGCGGATCTGCGTCTTCCCGACCTGGAACTGTACGAACGCGCGCGCCGCTCCTACCTGGCGCTGCTGGAGGCGCGCTCCGAAGCGCGCCGTGTCGCGGCGCTGAATCTGGCATCGGAACGGGAGCGCGGGGTGGCGGCGGCGGAAGCACGCCGCGAGGCGCTGCAGGTGCTGCGCGAGTACGGCCAAGTGCTCGAAGACTTCCCGATTCTGATCCAGTTCCTCGCCCTGCAGAGCGACGACGGGCGCGAATCGTTCATTGACCTGCCCGCCCAGGAGGCACTCGAACCGGCGCTCGAACCGGCACCGTAACCGGATCTGCGCCCGTGCCGGCAGCGAGCCGGCGCGCTCAGGGCGGAATTGGCAGGCGCTCGAGGTTGCGAATCATCAGCAGGCGGCCGCGCTCGACAGCGACCTGCCACTCGTCGGCCACCACCACGTTGCTGACGCTGGCATGGCCGCGCCGCAGCCGGATGCCGTCGAGCGGCCAGCGCAAGCCGTGCGACGAGAGCCCGTCGGCGGTGCCGGACAGCGGAAACAGCGACACCGTGCTGCCGCGGTGTCCGCGAAAACATGCGCGGCCGGCGATTGCCTCCATGTGCTCGCCGGCGGTAAGCCACACCCGGAGGCGCCGGTCGCGCTCGAACAGGCCGAGCACGGCGAGTTGATGGTCGAACCGCCCGCCGCCCCCGCCAGCCACGATTATGAGTCCGCAGCCGCGCTCGGCAAGCGCCTGCAGGCCGAGTTCGGCGTCGGTGAGCGCCTTGTCGGGATTGGCCGCGCGTACGCACCCGGCTGGCAGCCGCGCCAGTTCGGACCGCCGGGTCACCGAATCGAGGTCGCCGACCACCAGGTCGGGCTGCACGCCGAGTTCCACGGCAAGGTCGAATCCGCTGTCCGCGGCCACCACCACGCCCACCCGTTGCAGGTACGGCGCCACCACCGCGCGCGGCGGACCGGCGCTGCCCAGCAGCAACAAGCCGTTCGATAATCGCCGCGACGCCATCGCCGCACTGTACCGAACCGTCATGGCGCCGCCAACCGGCCCACCTGCATGCTTCCGCGTGCGCACCCGCCCGCGGGCGTGGCGGAGCGCCGCGCGGCGTGAGTACAATATCGGCATCGTGTTCTCCGTGCCTCGCGTGGTAAAACGGTTCGCGCGTCCGTTCGCCGACCGCGGCCTGCAGTGCTGGCTGGTGGGCGGCGCCGTGCGCGACCTGCTCATGCGCCGCCCGCCCGGCGACTTCGACATTGCCACCGACGCGCACCCGGAGCAGGTCGGCGGCATGTTCCGCCACGTCATCCCCACCGGCCTGCGCCACGGCACCGTGACCGTACTGTTCGCTGGCCGGCAGCTGGAGGTGACCACGTTCCGCACCGAATCCGGGTATCGCGACGGCCGCCGCCCCGACAGCGTCGCATTCGCGCCAACCATCGAGGAGGACCTGAGCCGCCGCGACTTCACCATCAACGGCATCGCGATGGAGGTACCGGGCGGACGAATCGTCGATCCGTTCGGGGGACGTGCCGACCTGAAGCGCGGCCTGATCCGCGCCATCGGCGACCCGGCAGAGCGCTTCGCCGAGGATGGCCTGCGCCCGCTGCGCGCCTGCCGCATTGCGGCGCAGCTCGGCTTTCGCGTCGATGCGGCCACCGGAGCGGCGATTCCCGGCAGCCTGGATACGGTGCGCCGGGTCGCCGCCGAGCGCATCGGCGCCGAGATCGACCGCATCGTGCTCGCCCCGCGCCCATCGGTCGGCCTGCGGCTGATGGAGGAGACCGGACTGCTCGAACTCCTGCTCCCTGAACTGCACCGCTGCGTGGGGGTGGAGCAGCGCCAGCCGCCGGGGCGCGCGGCCGACGAGCCCGAATTCGACGTGTTCACCCACTCGCTGGCGGCGTGCGACGCCAGCGACTCCGAGCCGGTGCTGCGCTGGGCGGGGTTGCTGCACGACATCGGCAAGGCCACCACGATGGTTCGCGACGCCGATGGTACCCTCACGTTCCATCACCACGACCGCGAGTCGGCACGCATGACGGGCGAGATTTTCGACCGCCTGCGCTATCCGCACGCGCGGCGCGACGAGGTCGCCCACCTGGTGGCGCTGCACATGTTCCAGTACGACGAACACTGGTCCGACGCGGCGGTGCGCCGCTTCGTGGCACGCGTCGGCCGCGATCGGCTCGATGATCTGCTGGCGCTGCGCCGCGCGGACCAGATGGGCCGTTACGGCGCCGCCCACCACGGCCGGTTGACGCCGCGCCTGGTCGCGCTCGCGAGCCGCGTGGAGGCGGTGATGGCGCAGAGCGAAGCGCTCACGGTGCGCGATCTTGCCGTGAACGGGAACGACCTCATGACCGAGCTGGACCTGGCGCCCGGTCCGGTGCTGGGCGTCCTGCTGCGCGAGCTGCTGGAGGCGGTGCTCGACGATCCGACCCAGAACCAGCGCGACACGCTGCTTGCCATCGCCGCCAACTTCTACCGCTCGCGGATCCGGCAGGATGCGCGCCCTCAGCCGGCCGCCGGGCCTGACCCGCGTTCGCGGCCGCCGGGCCGTCCGGTCAGCGCAGAGTAAGCGCGGGCCGCGGCCTGCTGTTCGGCCGCCTTCTTGTTCTTGCCCGAGCCGGGACCGTAGGTTTGGCCGCCGAGTTGCACCGCGATCCAGAAGGTGCGGTCATGGTCGGGGCCTTCGCGCTTGACCACCCGGTAGCGCGGATGGCTGCGGAAGCGCTTCTGGGCCAACTGCTGGAGCAACGTCTTGAAGTCCTGGCGGTGGTTGTTGCTGGCGACGCGCTCGATTTCCGGACGCAGTGAGCGCAGCACGAATTCCTGCGCCGCGGCGGTCCCGGAGTCCAAATAGAAGGCGCCGATGATCGCCTCCATCGCATCGGCCAGAATTGCTTTCTTGGTGCGGCCGCCGGTGAGTTCCTCGCCACGGCCAATCAACACGTACGACGACAGGTCCAGCCGCGTCGCCCAGTCGTACAGCGCCTCCTCGCTCACCACGAACGACTTGACGCGCGCCAGGTCGCCCTCGGTGCGCTGCCCGCTGGTGGTAAACAACTCGTCGCTTATCGCCAGACCGAGCACCGCGTCGCCGAGGAACTCCAGCTTTTCATTGTTGGCGGCGCCGGGGCGCTTCGCCGCCGCCGGCTTGCGGATCCCGCTGCCGACGCTGCCGACGCTGCCGACGGTGCCGAGCACGCCGGCCTCGTGCGCATACGAGCGGTGGCACAAGGCGAGGTTGAGCAAGGCGAGATCGCGGAAACGGACGCCGGCCCGCCGCTGCAACCGGCGCAGGGCGGCACGGCGCGCGGCGTCGGCAGGCAACCCGCGGACGTGGAAACCGCGGTTCTTTGCGCGGCGGATAAACGGCATTCGCACTGCTCCGTGCACGGATGCCGCGCCGGGAGCGTGCGGAGAGGAATCCCGGCGCGGTGCGGAGGAATCCCGGCGCGGTCTACTTGCCGCTGATCTGCGACTCGATGAAGGCCAGTGCGTCCTTTACGGTTTCGAACTCGTTGGCCTTCTCGTCGGGTATCGTGATGCCCAGTTCCTCTTCGATGGCATACACCAATTCGTAAGTGTCCAGGCTGTCAGCACCCAGGTCCTGTCGAAACGACGAGTCGAGCGTAATCTTGCCCTCGTCGATCTCGAGACGGTCGGCTATGAGCTTCTTCATCTTGTCGAAGAGCTGTTCATCCATCGTTATGTCCTCCGATTTTCCCGGCCGGCTAGGCCAACTCGTCGGGCTTGAGCACCTGCCGTCCGCGATAATGTCCACATGCATGGCACACCCGGTGAAGAACCATCCGACTGCCGCACTGGGGACACTCGATCATGCTCGGCAGCGCGATGCGCATGTTTACCGCCCGCCTCCGACGACTCCGCGCTTTGGAGTGTTTCCGTTTCGGCCCTATAGACGCCATTTGCTATTTCCCAATTCGGTGTGCTGCTGCGCCGCCCGCTTCGACGAAGTCGGCGACGGCAAGGCAACGCTCACGTATAGTTCGTTGGCCAGCGGCTTCCACCGCGGCGAAGTCTGCGCAACCTAACAAGGCGCGCATGCAGATGTCAAGCGACTGCGCCGGCGACTGCCGGCAACCGGCACCCGGCGCGCTGGTCAGGAGCCGGCCGGGACGGCCACCGGGCCCCCGGCGGTCGGGCCGGGCCCCGGCCGGGCCGCCCCCCGGGCCGAGCTTGGCGGCCAGGGCATCCGCCACTACCGGCGGCACCATCGCGTTGATGTCGCCGCCGAGACTGGCGACCTCCTTGATGCCCGACGAACGCAGCACGAAGTACTTCTGATCGGTGGGCAGAAAGATGGTCTCGATGGCGGGGTACAGAGCCTTGTTCATCATCGACAACTCGAACTCGTACTCGAAGTCGGACATGGCGCGCACGCCGCGCAACAGGGTGGTGACTCCGACGCGCCGCGCGAACTCGACGATCAGGCCGTTCCACACGTGCACCTCGGTATTGGGCAGGTCGGCCACCAGCGCGTTTACCATCGCCAATCGTTCTTCGGCGGTGAACAGCGCCGACTTCTGCGGGTGCACGGCAATCACCACGACCACCCGGGCGAACATCCGGGTCGCACGCCGCATCAGGTCGAGGTGGCCGTTGGTGGGTGGGTCGAAGGTGCCGGGAAAGATCACCTGCACGGCACTTCCTCGCTGGCGGCGACCTCGCTGGCGGCGACGTTCACGCGCCGCTCCGGCATCGGCAGGCGCAGTTCCTCGCGCCACGCCGGCGCCGAGTCCCGCTCCTCGACCTCTATCCGCTTGTGGATCAACAGGGTGCCGCCCCGGTCGCCCGACCGCGCGGAGGCGCGCATTTGCACGATGCCGAAACTGCCCCCGCCCAGGTAGCACAGCCGTGCGCCTTCCTCCAGTTCCTCCCGCTCGCCGAGCAGGGCAACGATGCAGTCGAAATGGGCCGGAGCCCCGCGATCCCCGTAGGCGATCGCGGTGTACAGGTCGTCCACCGGCTCCGCGCACAGCGGACAGGTGCGCGGACCGGTCGCCGGCGCGGGCACGGGGGCGCGCGGCTCGCCGGTGCCCTGCGCAGCAACCGGGCCGCGCGGCTCGCCGGTCGCCGGCGCGGCGTTGTCGCGCGCAGCGTCGTCGCGCGCAGCCGGGGTGCGATTCGCGGTCGGTGCCGGGGCGGGGCCGGGCGGCCGGGGACGCCGCCGGGGGGGGCGGCGGGGGCGGGTCGGGCCGCCGGCGACCGCCGGCGGCGGCGCCGACGGCGCCGATTCGCGGGCCGTCGCTGCGGGCCCTGCTCGCTACTGCTGTGCTTCTGTTCCATTTCCTGATTCCGATTGGTCCGTCGCGGACCGGCGGGCGCAGCGGCGCAACCAATGCCGTGCGCCAGCGTCGAGATCCTGCGATCAGTGTAGCGGGAAATCCGCTCCCGAGTCCCCCGGCGTCGTTACCCGAATCTCAGTTGTACTGGCTCGGATCGCCAATGCTGTCATCGCCGATCGTGGCACTCCCGCGCGGCAGACTCCGGAAGCCGGGGCGGCTGGCGGGCAGCAATACCTCCGCCAGGAGGCCGGCCACGTGGGCCAGGGCGCGGGCTACGTAGGCGGGATCGCTCACCCGCCTCCGGTACTCCGCCACCCGGCGGGAATCCAGCGCGCGGCTCACCCTTCGAACGCTCCTTCGACATGGTGCACGACCACGCCGCCGCGGACCAGGATCACGTCGAATCGCTGGCGCAAGCCGCCGCAACGGTCCGCATTGCGCGCGACGTAGGCGCGGGCCACGGAAAGAATGCGTTGCTGCTTGCGCCGATCCACCGCGTGTTCCAATCCCTCCACCGGAACCCGCCGCCACGACTTCACCTCGACGAACACCAGTTCGTCGCCGTGCCGCGCCACCAGGTCGATCTCTCCGCGGCGCGTGCGCACGTTGCGGTCCAGCACCCGGTAACCGTGACGGCTCAGGTATACGGCGGCGATGGTCTCTCCGATGGGCCCCAGTTGGGCCGCTCCGGTAGCCAAGGTTCCGTTACTCGTCAACTTCAATGACGCCGGTTGCCGCGGCGGCGCCCAAGCGGTTACCCGCTCGAAGCATGCCATCCATACCTCGCGCGGCGGCCTGCCGGTGGCAAGACCGGAAGGTGCCGCACGCCCTGGGGCGAATCGATACAAAGCGAATCCTCGCTAATAGTATCGTCAACTTCTTGCCCGAGGTTATCCCCTTTCCGCCGCCATGCGGCCGGCGGGGCACTCAGCGTTTGCCGCCAACCAGTTCCTTGACCTTGGCCGCCTTGCCGACCCGGTCGCGCAGATAGTAGAGCTTGGCGCGGCGCACGCGGCCGCGGCGGATCACCTCGATGCGGGCGATCTTGGGGCTGTGCATCGGGAACACCCGTTCCACGCCCACCCCGTAGGAGATCTTGCGCACCATGCAGGTCCGGGTCAGGCCCCTGCCGCGGATGCCGATGCAGATTCCCTCGTAGGCCTGGATCCGCTCGTTCTTGCCCTCCACGATCCGGTAGTGGACGCGTATGGTGTCGCCGACGGCGAATGGCGGCAGGTCGTCGCGCTTCTGCGCCTGCTCAAGCTCGCGAATCAGGTTATTCATGTTTGTTCCTCCGTGGTTAACAGATCAGGCCGCCGGCAGCGCGTCTTCAGCAGACGCTGCCGGTGGCGCCATTCGTCGATGCGGGCGTGGTTGCCCGACAGCAGCACCTCGGGCACGCGCTGCCCGTCGAATTCTTCCGGCCGCGTGTAATGCGGGTACTCCAGCAGGTTGTCGGCGAAGCTCTCGTCGCGCAGCGACTCACGGTTGATGACGCCGTCGACCACCCGCGCCACCGCCTCGATCACGACCATCGCGGGCACCTCGCCGCCGCCGAGCACGTAGTCGCCGATCGACAGTTCCTCGTCCACGTAGGCGTCGATAATGCGCTGGTCGATGCCCTCGTAGCGGCCCGCAATGAGCAGCACCGACTCGCGCTGCGCGTAGTCCTGCACGATGGCCTGGTTGAGCAGGCGGCCGCCCGGCGACAGGTACACGGTCCAGCGGTGCGCCGCATCAAGGCTGCTCAGCGCCGCCGCCAGCGGCTCCGGGCGCAGCACCATGCCGGCGCCGCCGCCGTACGGGTAGTCGTCGCAGCTGCGGTGGCGGTCGGTGGCGAAGTCGCGCAGCTGCACCAGTTCCACCGCCACCCGGCCGCTGCGCCGCGCGCGGCCGAGAATGCTGGACTCCAGGAATCCGTCGAATATCTCCGGAAACAGCGTGAGTACGGTGAATTTCACGGCCGCTCGAACTCCCCGGACAACTCGATGCGGCGTGCGGCAATGTCGAGCACCGGTACGAACAGCTCCAGAAACGGGACCATGAACGGCTTGCCGGCGTCGTCGGTAACCTCCAGCATGTCGCCGCCGCCGGCCACCAGCACGTTGGTCACCGTGCCGACCGCTCGCACGCCCTGAAACACCGTACAGCCGCACAGGTCGGCGGCATAGTACTCGCCGTCGGCGAGCGTGCTGGCCTCGCTGCGCGGCACCCACAACTCCCAACCGCTGAGTTCGCGCGCCTGCTCGGGCGTGGTCACCCCGGTCAATCTCATCACCACCTTGTTGCCGAGCGTGCGCACCGCATCCACCGCGGCGGTGCGCAGGCGGCCGCTGCGCGACTCGCGCAACTCCACCTCGGCGAGCCGAAACAGGTGTTCGGTGTCGCCGGAATAGGTGCGCACCGCCTGGAACCCGCGCACCCCGTAGGGCGCGCCCAGGCGGGCTGTAGCCAGTTTCTCCCGTTCGTCGATCACGCTGGACCCGTACACTCAAGTGCAGGCGCGGTGCACGCCCGCGCCTGCCTAGTCGAGAATCTCCAGCACCACGCGCTTGCCGGTCTTGGTGGCGGACGCGCCCAGGATGGTGCGGATCGACTTGGCGATCCGGCCGTGCTTGCCGATTACCTTGCCCAAGTCGTCGGCGCCGACTCGAAGCTCCAGAATGGTCGACTTCTCGCCCTCGATCATGCTCACCTCGACTTCATCGGGCTCGTCCACCAACGCTCTCGCTATGAACTCGACGAGTTCCTTCTCCACCAGTTGCTCCTTGCCACTCCTGCCACGGGGCCGCCTGCACGCGGCCGCGCCACTCAGGTACGGCTAACGTAGACGTCGCGCTTGTTCAGGAGGCGGCGAACGGTGGGAGACGGCTGCGCACCGCGCCGCAACCACGACTTGATCCGATCCTCCTTGAGACGAATCTGCTGCTCCTCTTCCCGCTCGATCGGGTGATACAACCCGACCTCCTCAATGGCGCGCCCGTCGCGCGCCGCGCGGGTATCGATCACGATCAGCCGGTAAAACGGCCGTCCTCGCGTCCCGAATCTCTTCAAACGAATCTTGACACTCAACCTGCCACTCTCCTCTTCGGTCAGCCGCCCATCTGCGCCAAGAACTGCTGCTGGAGCTTCTTGTTCTTGGTCATCTTCTTCATCGCCAGCGACATCTTCTCGAACTTGCGCACCAGGCGGTTCACCTCGGAAACCGAAGTGCCGCTGCCCCGTGCCACCCGCTTGCGCCGACTCGGCCCGAGAATCCTCGGGTTGGAGCGCTCGCCGGGGGTCATGGACAGCATGATCGCCTCCTCGCGACGCAGTCCCTTCTCGTTCACCGCCCCGGACGCCACCGCCGCCTGCATGCCGGGCAGCTTTTCCACCAGCGAGGTGAGACTGCCCATCTTGCGCAACTCGCTGAGCTGCTCAAGATAATCGGCCATGGTAAACGTGCGCCGGCGCATCTTGCGCACCAGCCGCTCGGCGCGCTCCTGGTCGAACGTCTCCTGCGCCTGCTCAACCAGCGAAACGACGTCGCCCATGCCGAGAATGCGCGATGCGACGCGGTCGGGATGGAACGGCTCCAGAGCATCGTTCGACTCCCCGGTGCCGACGAACTTGATCGGCTTGCCGGTGATCTCGCGGATCGACAACGCGGCGCCGCCGCGGGTGTCGGAATCGAACTTGCTAAGAATAATACCGCTGAGCCCCACTTGACGATCAAATTCGCCCGCCACTTCCACGGCGGTCTGGCCAGTCATGGCATCCGCCACCAGCAGGGTCTCCTGGGGGCTCGCCTCCCGGTTGATTTCGCGCAACTCGTCCATCAGCGCGTTATCGGCCTGCAGCCGCCCGGCGCTGTCGACGATTACCACGTCGGCACTGCCGCCGCCGCGCGCGTGGCGCAGGCCGTCGCGCACGGTGGCCACGGCGACGGCGCCGCCGGTGGGATCGCCGGTGAATACCGGCAGGTCGAGGGCGGCGCCGAGCTGCTGCAACTGTTCGATCGCCGCCGGACGGACGCGGTCGGCGGCGATCAGCAGCGGCTTGCGCCCCTGCCCGCTCAGGTGACGCGCCAGCTTGGCGGCCGTGGTGGTCTTGCCCGAGCCCTGCAGGCCCACGAGCAGGATTACCGACAGCGTGTCCGGGCCCTTCAGCACCAAGTCGGCGCGCTCGCCGCCGAGCAGCGCGGTCATGCGTTCGTGGACGATCCTCGTGAACTGCTGGCCCGGTGAAACGTCGCGCAGCACGCGTGCGCCGAGGGCCTCTTCCGTGGTACGGTTGACGAACCGCCGTACGACGCGCAGATTAACGTCTGCTTCAAGCAGGGCTACCTTGATCTCGCGCACCGCATCCTGGATGTTTTTCTCGGTGATGTGCGTTTTCCCGGAGACTTGACGGATAACGTCTCCGAGCTTGCTGGTGAGCCCGTCGAGCATAGGCGTAGTTGTATAGCCGCCTCGTTATCTTCGTGTCAACGTGGACGTTCCAAAGGGAACGTGGACGTTCAAAAGGGGACCGCCCGCCGATGACGCCCATTTCGTCCAACCGGCCGGTTTACCGGCACCCGAGGGAGCCGCTATCATTGCACCGAGAGCGCCAACCCTCCAGCATCGTGTCAGCCAACCTGAATCGCGTCATAGCCATCATTATCGCCGCCGCCGCCACGGTTCTGCCCATTGCCGGCTGCACCGCCGCCGACGAGCCGGAAACGGAGAAGGCGCCGTTCGCGGTCGCCGCCGCTCAGCAGGAACAGACCGTGCGCGACCAGGCCGGCGGCGACGGCGGCGACGGCGACAACCAGTCCGCGCTGAGCGTTCAGTTGCGCACCTTCGACGAACTCGTCGACGCGCTGCGCGAGCACTACGTGTTCAGCGATCATCACGCGGTGCCGTGGGACGACCTGGAGAGCCGCTACCGGACCCGGGTGCTCGGCCTGCTGCGGTCGAGCGAGTTTCCCGACGTGGTGCGCGACATGATGGACGAGTTGCCGCGCGACGCGGCGGTGTGGCAGTCCCGCGATGAACGCATCGACCGGCAGTCGACCGACGGCCGCAACTACGAGGGCATCGGCGCCTACGTCGCGTTCCGCGCCGAGCCGCAGCCGCGTGTTATTCTGCTGTCGGTGATGCCCGGTTCGCCGGCCGAACGGGCCGGACTGCGCGATCACGACGCCCTGCTGGCGGTGGACGGAATCCCGGTCAGCGTGGACGAGGGCGAGGAGGTGGTGAACCGGATCCGCGGCCCGGCCGGTTCGGTGGTCAACCTGACCGTGCGCACCCCCAACGCCGAGCCGCGCAACGTCGCGGTAACCCGCGGCAGCGTGCAGCTTACCGAAGGCGCCAACCGGGTGCGCTACGCACTGCTGCCGGAAACCAACGTCGCCTACATCCTGCTGCCGCGCCAGAGCACCTCCACCCTGGGCGCCGAAGTCGCCCAGGCGCTCACCGTGATGGGCGGGGAGGTGGCGCTGCGCGGCGTCATTCTGGATCTGCGCATTGCCGCGCTCGGCAACAACTGGCCGCTGGACGAGATGCTCGGCATGTTCGGAAACGGGACGCTGGGCGAGATGTACTCGGTGGCCGAGACCATCCCGCTGGTAATCGCCGGCCAGGACGTGGCCGGCTCGCAGACGCTGCCGCTCGCGCTGCTGGTCGGGCGCGACACCGAGGGCCTACCGGAGATTTTTGCCGGCGCGCTGCAGAGCGTTGGCCGGGCGGTGTTGTTCGGCGCCCGCACCGGCGGCTACATCGAAGCCAGCCAGCTGGTGCCGTTGCCGGACGGCTCGCGGGTAATGATTTCGAGCACCTCCTACCGCACCGCGACCGGACTGGACGTGGGGCTGGCCGGCCTGGAACCCAACCTCAGCGTAAGCTTCGATTGGGATGCGGTCACCGAGCAGGTGGACCCGGTGCGCAGCGCCTCGCAGGCGGCCCTGGTGGGAGCGGGCGGGTGACGGCGGCGGCCGGCATCGGAACGGCGGCGGCGCGGTCGGCGCTGCTGCTGGCGGCGTGGCGCGGACAGCCCAGCCGCAAGCGGCCCCGGTGGTGGCGGCTGCCGGCGGTGGCGCTGGCGGCGCTGTTGCTGGCAACGTGTTCGGGCGACCGGGCGAGCATGCAGCAGAGCCCCCTGCTGCGCTTCGTGGAGCGCAAGTCGGGGCGCATCGCGATCATGGGCAGCGACGGCAACATCTACACCATGGACCAGGCCGGCGGTGCCCGCGTGCCGGTTACCGAAGACGCGGTGATCCCCGACCAGGAACGGGGACTGGTCCGCTACTACCAGTTTCCCGCCTGGTCGCCCGACGACTCGCGCCTGGCGTTCATCGGCTACCAGGGCAACGACCAGATCGCCGCCACCAGCAGCGTATTCACCACCGCGCCGGACGGCACCAACATCGTGCAGGCGTTCTCCTCCGGCCAGTACCTGCCGCACACGCTGTACTGGTCTCCCGACGGGCGCCGGCTCACCTTCCTCACCTCCACCGCGGGAAGCACCGCGTCGGCACTGCAGATCGTGCCGGCCGCCGGCGGCGAAGCCACCAAGCTGGACGCCGGCAATCCGTTCTACTGGTCGTGGGCGCCGGACGGCACCACGATCGTGGTGCATGCCGGCGGTTCCGGAGCCGCTTTTCGTTCGCGGCTCGCGTTTCTGAACGTGGACGGCGCCGTGTACGAGGAGGGGCTGTCGGTGCGGCCGGCGGCGTTCCAGCCCCCGGCGTGGTCGCCGGACGGCAGCCGGCTGCTGGTGGCGGCGCAGGCCGGCGACCAGGCGGAGCTGGTCATGACCAACCGCGAAGGTTCGCTGTACCGGGTGTTGCACCGTGCCCGTACGGCGCCCGCCTTCGCCTGGTCGCCCGACGGCAACCGGGTGGCCTATATCACCCGCACCATCAACGAGGAGGGGGTGCAGGCCAATCTGCAGGTCGTCGACGCGGAGGAGCGCGCCACCGAACCCCTGGTGCTGACCGAGGAAACGCTGGTAATCGGATTCTTCTGGTCGCCGGACAGCGAAAAAATCGCCTACTTCGTGCCGGGAACGTACGTCAATCCCGACAACGAGGAGCAGCAGACGCTGTTCCTCACCCTTCACGTGCACAACCTGCGCCGCGACGCAAGCCGCGAGATTCACCGTTTCGTGCCCACCAGCCAGTTCATGCAGGTGGTGCAGCAATTCGATCAGTTCTACCTCGCCGCCCGGGTGTGGTCGCCGGACAGCCGCAACCTCCTGTTTGCCGCCTATTCGCAGCAGGGGCCCGGCATCATGGTGGCGAAGGCGGACAGCAGCCTCGCGCCGCGCCGCGTAGCCGACGGTCTGATCGGTTTCTGGTCGTGGCATTAGTCCGTTGGACTACAGCCGGTAACCGATTCCGCATTCCCGCCCTCGTGCTTGCCGCGGCCTCCCTGCTTGCCGCCTGCGGCGAGCAGCGCGCCCAACTCCCGTCCAACCCGCTGCTGCCGTACCTGCAACGCAAGGTGGGCCGCATCGGCTTCATCGGGCTGGACGGCAATATTCGCAGCGTAGACCAGACCGGTGCCCGCAACACGCCGCTTACCGAGGACGCCGGCGCCAACCGCGCCGCCCGCACCGCGGTCGCCTACAGCCAGCCCACCTGGTCTCCCGACGGCAGCAGCCTCGCCTTCGCGCGCACCGTAATCACCAGCCGGCGCAGCCTGACCAGTTCCATCTGGGTGGCCGCGGAAGGAGGCGAGCAGCCGCGCGAAGTATACCGCTCCGACCTGTTGCGCCCGATCTACCTGTACTGGTCACCCGACAGCGCCAAGCTGACCATGCTGTCGCAGCCGGGCGGCTCGGCCGAACTGGAGCTGGGGGTAATCGACGTGGCCGCGAACCGCTACCGGCAGCTCGACCAGGGACAGCCCTACTACTGGAGCTGGCTGCCCGACAATTCGGCGTTGATCACCCACGTCGGCGGCGACATCCGGTTCAACGACGCGGCGCGCCTGTCGCTGGTGCCGCTCGACCCCGCGGGCGTGAAGTCCGACTTCAACATCCCCCCGGCCGGGTTTCAAGCGCCGGCGGTGTCTGCCGACGGGCGCTACCTCGCCTACGTCACCGCCGGCCGCGGCGGCTCGGCGCTGGAGCTGCGCGAATTGCAGGGGCCGGGACAACGCCTGCTCGCCGACATCCCCGGATTCGCCTATTTCGCGTTCGCCCCGGGCGGCTCGCGCATCGCGGTGATGACGAGCGCACGCCCGGGCCCGTCGGCGGACGGCAAGCTGACCATTTTCGACATCGGCGAGGGCGCCGAGCTGGTGCTTCCGCACGACGACGTGATCGCCTTTTTCTGGGCGCCGAACGGCCGCCGCATCGCCTACCTGGTGCCGGCGCGCGCCGAAGATGAAGAGGCCGGTCTGCAAATCGACCCGCTGTTTGCCCGCGAGCAGGGCCCGTTCTACGCCGAGTTGCGCGTAGTCAACGTGCGGCGCGGCAACTCCTGGCGGGTAACGCAATTTCCCTTGAGTCCCCGGTTCGTGCGCGAGCAGTTGCCGTACTTCGATCAGTACCTGCGTTCCACGTCGGTGTGGTCGCCGGACAGCCGCTCGCTGGCCTACCCCGCGCTCACCACGGACGGCACGCCAGGCATCTTCGTGTCGCCCGCCAACGGCTCGCTGCGCCCGCGGCTGATCGCCGCGGGCGACTTCGCCCACTGGTCTCCTTAGGATACTTCGCGGGGCGGGCCCCGGGCGCTAGCGCTGGCCCGCGGCCGCTTCCGACTCTTCGGCCGTTACGGCCGACGGCGCCGCGACGGTCGGCGGCTCTCCGCCGACCGATGGCGGAGGCGGCAGTTCGGGCGGCTTTTCCGGCTTGTTGGGTCCGAGGATCGCCACCACCTGCTTGGTGGTGAGGGAATTGTGGTCCATGAGCGCCTCTGCCAGCGCAATCAACCGATCCTGGTGCGTGCGCAGCAGGGTCTGGGTAGCGCGCTCCAGGTTCTCCCACGCATTGCGTACCGCACGCTGCTCGGCGCTGGCACTCTCGCCGGATACGCCGCCGGTGGAATCGCGTCCGGTACGCCAGTCCACCAGCGGCGGCCCGAAGTAGCCTTCGTTGTACAGGTGCCACAGCCGCGCCCGCACCATCGGGTAGTCGCCGCCGGACGCGCCGGTAAACGGCTCCTTGAACACCACGCGCATTGCCGCCTGGCCGGCCAGGCACACCATGATGTCCTTCACGATCCGCTCCAGCGGTTGCGAGTACATCTCTACCTCGTCCATCGGCAGCACGAACCCGAGCGCGTCGCCGCGGCGGACGATGGTGATGTGCGCGATGCGGGTGTCCGGCATCAGGAAGTGCTGTGCCACGGCATGCCCCGCCTCGTGCACGGCGACCTGCCAGCGCTGCGTTTCCTGCATCTCCTCGATCGGGTTCTCGATGCCGGTGTACTGCTGCAGGAACGCCCGTTCGATGTCGTCCTGAGAAACCGCGCGGCGGTGATCGAACAGCGCGACACGCACCGCGTCCTTGGTGATGGCCGCCATAATCTGGGCCGGCGTCGCCGAGCGGTTGTTCATGACGATCGCATCCATGTCGACCGTGTCGTCGTGGTTCACGGTGCGCAGGTAGCCGTCGACGATTTCACGCCGCCCGGTGCGGTCGGGAAGATCCACCTTGATAAGCTGGTCGAAGCGCCCGGGGCGTTTCAGCGCCGGGTCGATCACGTCGGGGCGGTTGGTGGAACCCATGAACAGCACGTGCCAGTTGCGCTCCGGCGGCTTCTTGCCCATGACCTGGAACACCTTGCCCTTCACCTTCTCCTTGAGGGTCTTGCTGTCGATGCCGTCCATCTCGTACAGCAGGCGAGTCAGGGCGCCGGTGCCGCCGCCCATCATGCCGCCCATGCCGCCACCGCCGCCGCCGCCTTCGCCCATCACGCCGCCACGGCTTTGCGCCACCGCGTCGATCTCGTCGATATAGGCGATCGCCGCGCCGTAGCGCTGCGCAAGCTTGCGTGCCTTGCGGATGAACCAGATCATCTTCATCACGTCGACGCCCCAGAACATGGCACGGAACCCGGAGCCCTCAATGGAGATGAACGCGACCCCGGCCTCGCCGGCCATCGCCTTGGCCAGCATCGTCTTGCCGGTTCCGGGCGGGCCGTACAGCAACAGGCCGTTGATATAGCGCCCGCCCATCTCGACAAACTGCTGGCGGTCGGACAGCAGGCCGAGCCACTGCCGCACCAGCCGCTTCAGCCGCGGCTGCCCCCAGTAGTCGTCGAAGGTGATGATCTTGGGATCTTCGGGCCGGATGCGCTCGATCTTGGAGCGCGACATGAACCAGAACAGCGACCCGAACTGCACCAGCATGAACAGGATGGCGAACAGCAGTTGGCCGATGAACTGGAGCAGGCCCAGGAACAGGTTGAGCAGCGTCTCGTTGAGCCCGATCACCACGCTGAGCGCGATCACCACCACCAACGGGGCGATCTTGCGGATCAGCTGGCGCATCCGCTTGGACAGACGGCGCTGCTGCTTGACCACTTCGATGCGGTGCTTTACCAGGTCGGGGACACGGACGTTCTGCCAGAAGCTCGGTTGCCGGGCGTTCTGCTGGTCGCCGTTGGAGCCGGAAACGTCGGCTCCGCTTTCCGCGGAAACCGCGGCTTCCCCTTCCGCGGGCTGTGCTTGTTGCGCTTCGCGCTCGTTTTCAGGTTGGTCGGACATAATCTCTCCAACGCCGCGGCAGCGGCGTTACCGAACAATAGTAGATAATTTACCAGAAAGCGCCGTATAGTCCAGACGGCGGCCGGGAATCGCAACCCAGCGCGGGCAGGGCACGCGGTCGGGCACCCTCAGGAGGCGACGCATGGCGCAACGCGGAGAGCTGTTCAGTTCTCGCGCAGACACCGAGAAGCGCACCTACTTCTTCAATGTAAAGGAAAATCGCGTCGGCGACATGTTCCTGAACCTGGTCGAGAGCCGCAAGCGGGATACCGCGAGCGCGCATCGGGACGGTTTCGAGCGCCACTCGGTGATTGTCTACGAGGAAGATCTGCGCGCATTCGTCGACGCCCTCGACGAGGCGCTCAACTACGCCACCAGGCACGCACAGGGGCGAAACCGGCGGCCGCGCGGCGCACCGCCGGGCCGCGACTAACATTCACGGGCGCCGTTTCCACCCCCGCCGCCGAATGATCGGCGGTGGATTGGCGACGGGCCGTGCAGGCGCAACAGGAAGCGGTGGCTCGGGGTGGCGTAACCCTTGTGTTCGTGAAAGCACCATGCGGGTTCGATGCGTGCGTAGCGGCGCATGAAGCGGTCGCGCGTGGTCTTGGCAATGATCGAAGCGGCCATGATCTCGGGTATTTTTTGATCGCCCTTGACGATGGCCCGGCACGGCACCGCCAGAGGCAGCGCGAAGCGGCCGTCGATCAGCACCTCGTCCGGCTCCACCCGCAGCCCGCGCAAGGCGCGCCACATGGCAAGCAGCGTGGCGCGGTGAATGTTGATCGCGTCGATCTCGGCAGCCGAACACCAGCCGACCGCCCAGGCCGCCGCGCGCTTGCGGATGAGCGCCGCGGTTTCTTCGCGCTCGTCCGCGGTGAGTTGCTTGGAGTCGTTCAGGCGAGCCGCCGGGAAGCGGCGCGGCAGCACCACGGCGGCGGCCGTCACCGGGCCGGCGAGCGGACCGCGGCCCGCCTCGTCGATCCCGCAGCGCAGCTTGCCCCGGCTCATGCCGCCAGTATAGCCGCCGCGCGGCGCCGCAGCATCGACTTGCGTTGACGATTGGCCGCCGACTCCGGTACAGTGGTCGTCGAACTGGGAGATGGCGCTCATCAAACGAGTCGAGTTACTCGGCTTCAAATCGTTTCCTGAGCGTACCGTCGTAGATTTCTCCGCGGGTATTTCCGCCGTGGTGGGCCCGAACGGCTGCGGCAAGAGCAACGTCGTGGACGCCGTCCGATGGGTGCTCGGCGAGCAGAACCCCCGCGCCCTGCGCGCGGAGCGCATGGAAGATGTGATCTTCGGCGGTACCGAGAGTCGCAGCCGCGTTTCCGTAGCGGAAGTCACGCTGGTAATGGACAACCATGACCGCTCGCTGCCGGTGGACGTCAGCGAGGTCGAGGTGCGCCGCCGCCTGTACCGCTCCGGAGAGAGCGAGTACCTGGTCAATCGCCAGGTGGTGCGGCTGCGCGACATGCGCGAGATCTTTCTGGACACCGGCGTCGGCAAGAACGCCTACTCGGTGATGGAGCAGGGCCGCATCGACCTGCTGCTGGCCGCCAAGCCGGAGGAGCGGCGCCAGGTGTTCGAGGAAGCTGCCGGCATTGCCCGCTACCGCACGCGCGCCGCCGAGGCGGAACGCAAGCTGCACCATACCCGCCAGAACATGACGCAGGTAAGTGCGATCATCGCCGAGGTGAAACGCTCGCGCGACGTGCTCGCCAACCAGGTGGAGCGCGCCAACCAGTACCGCACCCTGCAGGAGCGGATATTCGGCGCCGAACGCGACCTGGAGCTGATTCGCCTGCGCGAGCTGGAGGCGCGGCGGGCGGCCATCGAGGCCGATCTGAGCGCCGCCCGCGAGCGCCATGAACGGTTGCAGGAACGCAGCCGCCGCGCACGCGAGGCGCTGCAGGGCAACACCGAGCACACCCGCAAACTGGAAGCCGAGGTGGTGGACCTGCAGCGGGAGCTGTACGGTGTCGACCTGCAGCGCGGCGACACGAAGGAGCGGATGACCTCTGCCCGCGAGCGCGTCGCAGAGGCGGAACGCAGCATGGCCGGCTACCGCGACCGCGAACGCGGCGTGGCCGCGCGCATCGTGGAACTGCAGCAGCTGCGCACCGCCAAGCAGGAGGAAGCGGCGGCGGCCGAAGCGCGCCTCCGGGAGCTGCGCGAGACTCGCGAGAGCGTGATCGCCGCGATCGCCGGCCTGCAGCAGCGGGTTCGCGACAACGCGGCCGTGGCGGCGGAGGCGAACGCCGCCGTGCATATGGAGGACCAGCGCCTCGAAGATCTGCGCGGGCGGCTGCGCACCACCACCGACAACATCGTGGCCAGCCTCGACACCGGACTGCAGGCGGCCGGGTATTCGCCGGAAGCGCGGGCGGCGGCGGAGGAAGAGATCGCGAGCCTGATCCAGGAACTGCACGCCACGCTGGCGGCCGACGGCGACGCCGGCAGCGCCCGCGAGCAACTGCGCACCGCCCGCCGGCAGGTACGCCAGTTGGACGAGTTGATCAAGTCGTACGGCACCCTGACCTCCACCGTGATCGACGATTTCCTGTCGCCGCAGGGCATCGTCACCCAGAAGCGGCAACTCGACGAGGAGCTGGGCGCCACCGTCGCCCGCATCGCGCAGCAACGCAAGCGGGCGGAAGCGGCGCGCCGCGAGAACGAGGAGCTGGCCACCCGAATCGAGGGGCAGCAGCGCCGGGTGAACGACCTGCAGGTGGAAAGCACGCGCAGCGCAGCGTTGCGCGAGAGCCTGACCGCGGAATGCGAACAGCTCGACGGCCAGATCGGCGAACAGCAGAGCCGGCGCGGCGAGCTGGCGCGCGACGAGCAGAACGCCGCCAAGAGCATCGCGGCCTTGAACGAGGCGCTGCACGACCTGGAAGCGCGCGGCGAACGGCTGGCGGAACAGGAGACCGTGCTGCGCTCCCGCCTCGCCGAGCTCGATGGCGAGTTGCAGAAACAGAGCACGCGGAAGGCCGCGCACGAGCGCACCGTGCAGCAACTGCAGCAGAAGCTGGAGCGCTCGGCAGGCGGGATCGAACGGCTGCAGTTGCGCGACACCGAGGTCGCTACCGAGATTCGCACTACCCTGCGCACGTTCCAGGAGATCCACGCCCAGGACCTGTCCCAGTTCGAGCTTGACATTACGCAGTCGGAGTCGCGCAGCGAATTGCGCAGCGTGCTCGCGCGGCTGCGCGAAGAGGCGCGCCAGCTCGGCCAGGTAAACCTGATGGCCACCGAGCAGTTTCGCGAGGTGAACGAGCGCTTCCAGTTCCTGCGCGCCCAGCTCGACGACCTGGAAACCGCGACGCGCGACCTGAGCCAGATCGCCGAGCAGATCCATGCCGAGTCCAGCACCCTGTTCCGGCAGGCGTTCGACGATATCCGCACCGAGTTCCAGGCCATGTTCCGGCGCCTGTTCGGCGGCGGGCGCACCGAGCTCAAGCTGACCGATCCCGACGCGCTGCTGGAATCCGGCATCGAGTTCTACGCTCAGCCGCCGGGCAAGAAGCTGGAGAACATCACCCTGCTGTCCGGCGGCGAGCGCGCCCTCACCGCGGTGTCGCTGCTGTTCGCTCTCTACCGCGTGCGTCCTTCGCCGTTCTGCATCCTCGACGAGATCGACGCCGCCCTCGACGACGAGAACGTGGGCCGGCTGGTGGAACTGCTCACCGAGTTCAGCGCCGACACCCAGTTCCTGGTGGTTACCCACAACAAGCGCACCGCCGCCGGCGCCTCCCACCTGTTCGGCATCACCATGGAAGAACAGGGCGTTTCACGCCTGGTCACCCTGCGCCTCCCCGCCTCCGAACGCGCCGAGGAACGCGAGCTGGCCGAGGTCCATTAGCCTTAGCTGCGCGGCCAGCCTAAGGCCCGCCTGCCTCGTCCTGCCGCGGTGTGGACAACGCCGCCCGCGAATGCGTACCCTGAGACTTCCACGCGCCTGTCGTATAATGGTCATTACCCGAGCCTTCCAAGCTCGTGATGGCGGTTCGATCCCGCTCAGGCGCTCTGTTCGACCCTGATCCACCAACCGGACGGTGGTGGCTCGTGGGCAACCAAACCTCAACCTGCCGACGCGACGCTACCGGCGGCGCTACACTGCGCCACCAAGTGGGCGGTGAGCGCACGGACCACGTTTGGATGGTGGTGCCACAGGTTGGTGGTTTCGGCGAGGTCGCGGCTCAGGTCGTAGAGTTGGCCGCTGCTGCCGGGCACTGGGCCGTCGCCGGGGCCTTTGCCGGGGCATTCGACGACCAACTTCCAGCCCGCATCGCCGACGTTGCGGCGTAGCGCGAACACTCCGGCGCCGGAGTGATGGATCATGTCGGTCCTGGCAGGCGCCGCGCCGGGCGCCGCAGTCAGCGCGGCCAGCACGTTGATGCTGTCCTCCCCCGCGCCATCGGGCAATTCAGCGCCCACAATGGCGGCACAGGTGGCCAGCAGGTCGGACAGGCACACCAGCGCATCGCTCTCCCGCCCCGCCGGGATGGCGCGCGGCCAACGGGCAATGAACGGTTCCCTGTGGCCGCCGTCGTAGATCATCGCCTTGTAGCCGCGCAGGCCGCCGGCGGAACGGTGATCGCCGTCCATGCGGGCGGTGCCCTCCGGGTCGCCGGGACGCGGCGTGGAACCGATCAGCGGGCCGTTGTCGCTGGTCACGATCAGCAGCGTATCGTCCGCGACCCCGCCGCGCGCCCGCGCGGCGGCTACCTGTCCCACGCACCAATCCACCAGCGCCACCTGGTCGCCGCGCGGGCCGGCGGCGCTCGCGCCGCGCACCAGTTCCGGCGGCAGGTGCGGGCTGTGCGGCGCTGACAGTGGCAGGTAAAGGAAGAACGGTTGGCGTTGGCGCCCGGGCTGCCGCCGCGCCGACCGGCTCTGACGGTCGATGAACGCCACCGCCCGCTCGGTAAATTCGATGTCGACCGTCTCGTTGTTCCAGTCGGGGGCGGCCATGCCGGAACGCCAGCTGCCGTGCGGGCGGCGGTAGGCGGCGCGCTCCATGCCCAGGCAGCGGTCGCCGTCGATGAAGCAGTACGGCTCCTGGTCGGTGGAGCAGCCGGCGGTATAAAACGCCTCGTCGAAGCCCAGCGTCGTCGGGCCACCGCCGACCGGCTGCGCGAAATCGATGCGCTCCGACAGCGAGCGGTCCGGTAGTGGGCCGCCGTCCCAGGGCAGCGGGCGAGTCAGCGACAGCGGCGCGCCGGCGGCGGCGGTGAACCACAGGCCCAGGTGCCACTTGCCGAAGCAGGCGGTGCGGTAGCCGTGCTCCCGTAGCAGGGAGGCCAGCGTGACGCGGCCCTGCTCGATCAGCGGCGGTTCGTAGTTGAACAGCACCCGGCGCTGCAACGGGGTGCGCCAGCAGTAGCGGCCGGTAAGCAGGGCGTAACGGGACGGCGTGCATACCGCCGACGCGGCGTGCGCGTCGGTGAGCCGCACCCCCTCCGCCGCAAGCCGGTCGATGTGCGGCGTGGGGATGCGGGAGGCGGGGTTGTAGCAGCCGACGTCGCCGTAGCCCAGGTCGTCCGCCAGTATCAGGACGATGTTGGGCCGCGGCGGTTCCGCCGCCGCCGGCAGAGCGGACCGGCGGGAGGGCGGGCGCGGCCCCCGGCCCCGCCCCCGCTCGGGGGGGCGCGCCGCGGCCGCGGCCGGCCCGGCCCCGGTTCGGGTGGCCGCGCCGCGTCCGTGTCCGTCACGCCGGCGGTATCTCGAGCCCGGTCGCTACCGGTACATGCGGTCGTAGGCGATCTGCAGGATCTCCACGAACCGGCCCACCTTCAACGCATCGAGCTGCGCCAGGTAGTTGTTCCAGTCGTCGTCGGAGCCTATGTCCAGGTCGCCGGTCACGAAGCGGGCGAAGCTCTGCTCCACGAACTCGTTGATCGGCGCACGCAACTGGCCGTATTCGCGGCCCTCGTCGAAGCCGTGGATCAGCGGCAGCACGATCTCGTCCGGCTGATGCCCCTCGTACTTCTCGATGGTCTCCCAATACAGGCGCGGCTCGATGGACAGCGGGTCGTCCGACACCGGCACCTGGCGGTCGAAGAATCCTTCCTCAAAGTAGCTCGGGAACATGTGGCCGAGCTTGTGGTTGTGGGCGGTGTTGTAAAGTTCGATCTGCTTCCACAGCGCGGTCTCGCCGGTGTAGGCCATCTCGCCCTCCTGCGCCCAGCGCCAGCCCTCGCCCTCGGGGCCGAACCACGGCACCATGCGCGATTCGCCGGCGTGATGCACGAAGTCGAAGAACTTGATGATCGCCGCCTGCTCCAGGTCGGTGGCGGCCGTGGTCAGGCTGAACTTGGAACCGCGCTGGTTCTTCGGGTACAGGGCGGTGAACTGGGCGCCGTTGGGGCCGATCAGCGGCGGCACCGCGCGGTACTGGCGGTGCATGGTGCCCTGCGGCGCCAGCGCCCCCCACGGCGTGCCGGCCTGGTGGGCGCCGATCCGCGCGACCCCTTCCACGCCGCCGTTGTTGAGCGTGTGGAGCTGGTTGCGGTCCATTACGAACGCCTCGCCGTCGAACAGCCCGTCGTTGTACAGGCCGTTCAGGTAGGTCAGACCCTGGCGCCACTCGTCGGCCGTGAACGCCGGCGAGATGATGCCGTCGTTGACCACCATGCGGTGCGAGTTGGTCGGGTCGCCGAAGCCGTCGTCGTAGATGAAGGCGTTCATCACGAACGCGCCCGGCCTGCTGCGCCAGTACTTGATCAGGCCCGAGTAGGGAATCTCGTCGCCCGGATCGCCGTTGCCGTTGGCGTCCTGGTCGCGGAACGCCTCCAGCACGGTGCGCAGCTCATCGGTGGTGGTGGGCATCTCCAGGCCGAGCCGCTCCAACCACTCGACGTTGATCCACAGTTTCTGCGAAAGCGTGGAGTGGTAGGCCACCGGCCGCACCGACAGCGCGTACACGTGGCCGTCCGGCGCGGTAAGCTGGCGCGGCACGTGCGGATCCTCGGCGAAGATGCGCTTCAGTTCGACAGTGTGATCCTCGATCAGCCCCTCCAGCGGCGCCAGGAAACCCTGCGAGCCGTACAGGAACTGCTGCTCGGTGGTGATGCCGGAGTTGATGATCATGTCCGGCAGGTCGGAACCGGCGGCCAGCACCAGGTTGATCTTCTGGGCGGCGTCGGAACCGGTGACCTGGTCCCACTCGATGTGCAGGTTGGTCTGCTCCTCCAGCCAGGTCACCGCGTAGTTGGTGGTGATGTCCTGGATGCGGGTATCGACGTTGGCCAGCGCGGTTACCGTAATCAGCTCGTCGCTGATCGGGTAGACGCCGGGCGCCGACAGCGTGTCCATCGCCGCTCCGGAGCCCTCCCCTTCGGCGCCGGCAAACGCCATTGCGGGCACCAGCAGCAGCAGTGCGGCCCCCATGATCGCGTAGAGTCGTGTCATGCGACTTCCTCCTCTTGTTGGCGGCGGACCGCGGTCACGGCCGCCGTATTCCTGACTTCCTCGCGCCGTCAGCCGGCGCGGTGAGGCTCCATTCTATCACCGCTGCCCGCAGCGTGCCGATCATCCCTTGAGGGAACCGATCATTACCCCGCGCACGAAGTATTTCTGTACGAACGGGTAGGCAATCAGCACCGGCAGGCTGGCCACGATGATCAGGGCGAACTGCAGCAGGTCGCGCATCCCCTCCAGCGCCTCCAGCTCCTTGGGATCCATCAGGTCCGCTTCGATGGTGTTGATAATCAGGATGGCGCGCAGAAAAATCTGCAGCGGGTACAGCTCCTCCTTGTTCAGGTAGATGAACGCGTCGAAGAAGGTATTCCAGTGGAACACGGCGTAGAACAGGGCGTTGACGGCGGTGATGGCCCCCGACAGCGGAACCACGATCGACCACACGAAGCGCAGGTCGCTGCAGCCGTCGATGCGCGCCGCCTCCAGCAGGCCGGAGCTGATGGTGGTCTGGTAGTAGGTGCGGGTAATGATCACGTTCCACACCAACAAGCCCTGCGGCAGCAGCATCGCCCAGCGCGTGTTGAGAATGCCCAGGTCGCGCACCAGCAGGTAGTTGGGGATGATGCCGCCGTTGAACAGCATGGTGAACACCAACAGCGCCATGTAGAGGTGGCGCGCCCTGAAGTCGGGCCGCGACAGCGGGTAGGCCGCCATCACCGTGAGCACGATGTTGATGGCGGTGCCTACCGAGGCGTAGAACAGGCTGTTGCCGTAGCCGATCCACACCTTGCGGTACTCGAAGATGGCCTCGTAGGCGCGCAGCGTCGGTTTCACCGGCAACAGCCACACCTGGCCGCCAATGGTCGCTTCCGGCGCACTGAGCGATGCGCTGACAATGTACAGCAGCGGGTAGGCCACGCCGACCAGCACCAGCGCCAGGAAGGTGTAGTTGAAGCCGTCGAAGATCCGGTCGACGCGGCTCTTGCCGATGCGCCGGCGCACCACGCGGTGCAGGTCGAGGTTGGGCTCGCGGGCTACCACAGGCTGGTGTCGCTCAGGCGGCGCGCGAGCCAGTTCACCACCAGGATCAGCGCCAGGTTGATGACCGAGTTGAACAGGCCGATGGCGGTGGCGAACGAATAATCCGGCACCGGCGACGCGAGCCCGATCTTGTACACGTAGGTCTGGATTACCTCGGAGGTGGTCAGGTTGAGGGGGGTCTGCAGCAGGAACGCCTTCTCGAACCCCACCTGCATGATGCGCCCGGTCTCCAGGATCAGCAGGATGATCGCCACCGGCAGAATGCCGGGCACGTCGATGTGGCGGGTGCGCTGCAGCTTGGTGGCGCCGTCCACGATCGCCGCCTCGTGCAGCTGCGGGTCGACCCCGGCCAGCGCCGCCAGGTAGATGATCGTGCCCCAGCCGGCGTTCTGCCAGATGCCGGAAATCACGTACACCGACTGAAACAGCTCCGGGCTGCTCATGAACGAGATCCGCCCCAGCCCCACCGCCTCGAGCGCGTTGTTGACCACCCCGGTGTGCAGCGCCAGAAAGCGCATGATCATGCCCGCCATCACCACCGTGGAGATGAAGTGCGGTGCGTAGGTGGTGAGCTGCACCGTTTTCTTGAAGCGGCGGTGCTCGACGTTGTTGAGCGCCAGGGCGAGGATGACCGGAATCGGGAACGACGCGGCGATCTGGTAGGCGGACAGGCCGAGCGTGTTGCGCAGCACGGTCCAGAACTGCGGCGACTCGAAGAAGCGGTCGAAGTTGGCCATGCCGACCCAGGGGCTGCCGACGATGCCCTGGACGGCGAAGAAGTCGCGGAACGCGATCTGCGCCCCCCACATCGGCACGTACTTGAAAATGAGCAGGTAGAGCAGCGGCAACAGCAGCAGCAGGTGCAGTTGCCAGTTGACGCTCGCGTCGCGCAGCAGCGAACGCCGCACCCGCGGCGCGGCCAGTGATTCGGCGCCCGGCCTCATCGCCCGCGCATCCTACACCCCCCCCCCCCCGCCCGCACGCAGCGGCTAAGGACGGGGTAGCGGGAGGGCCAGAGCACCGCCGGCGCGTCCTCCCCCACCCCCGGCCCGCCGGCAAGGATCGGATAATGACGGAGTGACGGGAGGCCAGCTCAATCGCGGTGCGGGTGAGCCGCGATTTCACTTCGCCTGTCGGTGCCCGCGAACACGGCGTCGAACTCGTGCCCCACCAGCGGTCGTAGTAGTCTTGGAAACGAGGGCGTCAGTACTTTAGGCTACGGTGCCATGACCACCGCCCGGCGCCGCTGGCGCTGGCTACCGCGCGCCTCCCTCTGGATCGCGCTCTTGATCGGGCTCTCGGGGTTTCTGTACCTGGCGCTCGGTGCTTATCTGATGGTGGCGACGGACCGCCTGACGGCCGCCGGCAACGACGACGGCGACGAGGTGTCCGGCCTGGTCCTGATCGCAACCGGCGTCCTGATGCTGCTGCTCGCCAAGGGCCTGCTGCAGCGCCGCCGCCGAGCCTGGGGGGCTACCCTGCTGGTGCTGTCGGCAGCTCTGGTGCCTGGCGTATTCCGCGTGGTACAGCAGGGCAGCTTCCTCGCCCTGGGAGTGCAGAGCGGGATAGGCGTGCTGCTGATCGGCGCGCTCCTGGTGTTCCAGCGCACCTTCGAGGTACGCGCCGCGCGCCGCCTCAGCTACGGGCAGATGGTTGCAGCGGTCGCGATGGTGCTGGCGCTGGCCTACGGTATCGTCGGCTCCTTTCTGCTGCGCGACCAATTTCATGGCGTCGAGGACTGGTCGGACGCGACGTATTTCGCACTGGTGGCATACGTCACCCTCGGTTACGACTACGATGTGGCCGAGATCTACCCGGTCGGAAGCGACGCTCGCTGGTTCGTGGTATCGATGTACCTGATCGGCATCACGCTGTTCGTTACCGCGCTGTCGGTGACACTCGGCCCGATCGTCGAAGGACGGGTGAAGGGAGTAATGAGCTTGGTAAACCGATTCCAACGCCTGAAGGACCATGTCGTGGTGTGTGGCTACAGCGGCGTCGGCGCCAGCATCATCGACGAGTTGCGCGACCGCGGAGTGACGGCGTTGATCGTCGACGACCGGCAGGACATCGCGCAGAGCCTGCGCGGCAAGGGCCACGACGTGCTGGAGGCAGACCCGACGCTGCGCGACACCCTGCTGGAAGCGAACGCGCCCACCGCGCACGCGGTGATTGCGGCATTCGACAGCGACTCGACCAACACGCTGGTGGCAGTGAATGCCAAGGACCTGCGCGACGACACCCCCAACTCCCGGTTCGCGATCCTGGTCCGGGTCGAGGACGAGGAGAACGTCGCCAAGGTACGCCGGCTGGGCGTGGATCAGGTGATCTCGCCGTCCACACTCGGGGGCCGGCTGCTCGCCGAGCAGGCGGTGGAGCTGGGCGGGGCGCGCCGTGAACCGGAGGACGCGTCCGGAGCGGAGCCGTAGCGGCTCACCGGCGGTCGCGAGCGAGCGGCCGGCGGCGAACGGCGCCACAGTGCCGACAGGTGTCAGCCCTTGATGGAGCCGATCATTACGCCGCGGACGAAGTACTTCTGGACGAACGGGTACATCATCAGGACCGGGACGCTGGCCACCACGATGAGCGAGAACTTGAGCAGTTCGCGCAGGCCCTGGCGCGCCTCGTCGTCGATCACGTCGCCGGTCAGTTCCAGGTCGATGTCGTTGGCGATCAGGATCTCGCGCAGCACGATCTGCAGCGGGAACAGGCGGTCGTCGTTGAGGTAGATGAAGGCGTTGAAGAACGCATTCCAGTGGCCGACGGCGTAGAACAGGGTGTTGACCGCGGTGATGGCGCCCGACAGCGGCACCACGATCTGCCAGATGAAGCGGGCGTCGCTGCAACCGTCGAGCTGCGCCGCCTCCAGCAGCTCGTCGGAGATCGTGGTCTGGTAGTAGGTGCGGGTAATGATCACGTTCCAGGCGGCGATGGCGTTGGGAATCATCATCACCCAGCGCGTGTTGATCATGCCCAACTCGCGCACCAGCAGGTAGGTCGGGATCAGCCCGCCGGAAAAAATCATCGTGAAGGTGATCAGGAACATGAAGAAGTTGCGCCCCACCAGGTCGCGCCGTGACAGCGGGTAGGCGGCCATGATGGTGAGCACCACGTTGATGATGGTGCCGAAGAAGGTATAGAAGACGGTGTTGGCGTAGCCGCGCCAGATCAGCGCGTAGTCGAAGATGGTCTGGTAGCCGAGCAGGGAGGGCTCCACCGGCCACAGCCACACGCGCCCGCCGAGCACCGCGCGGGTGGAACTGAACGACGCCGACAGCACGTAGATCAGCGGATACAGCACCACCGCGATGGCGACGGCCAGCAGGGCATTGTTGCACCACTGGTAAACGCGGTCGCCGCGGCTGCGTTCGATGGCCATTGTCTACCGTTCCCCCCGCCTCATCTCACCACAGGCTGGTGTTGCTCACCCGCTTGGCGATTTCGTTGACGGTGATGATGAGCGCGAAATTGATTACCGAATTGAACAGGCCGATCGCCGACGAGTAGGAGTACGCCGGCAGGTTGGACTCGATGCCGATCTTGTACACGAAGGTCTGGATGATCTCCGAGGCCTGCAGGTTGAGCGGGTTCTGCATCAAGAGCGCCTTCTCGAAGCCGACGTTCATGAGCTGGCCCATGCGCAGGATCAGCAGCACCACCGCGGTCGGCAGGATGCCGGGCACGTCGATGCGCCAGGTGCGCTGCAGCTTGCTCGCCCCGTCGACGATCGCCGCCTCGTGCAGGGTCGGGTCGATGCTCGCGAGCGCAGCAAGGAAGATGATGGTGCCCCAGCCCGCCTCCTGCCAGATGCCGGACCACACGTACACGCTCCAGAACATGCCGGCCTCGCCCATGAAGTGCACCGGCTCCAAGCCGAACGCCTTGATCAGCGCGTTCACGGCGCCGTAGCGCGGCGACAGGAACTGCAGCAGCAGCCCCACCATTACCACGGTGGAGATGAAGTGTGGCGCGTAGGTAACCATCTGCGCGGTCTTCTTGAAGCGCGGCGCCTCCGAGTTGTTGATGAGCAGCGCCAGGATGATCGGGATCGGGAACCCCGCCACCAGGGTGTAGACGGCGATGCCGGCGGTGTTGCCCACCACGCGCGCGAACTGGTAGGAGCGGAAGAACTTGACGAACTGGTCGACGCCCACCCACGGGCTGCCCCAGATGCCCTTGATGGCGATGAACTCCCGGAACGCAATCTGCGCACCGTACATCGGCAGGTAGTGGAAGATGATGAAAAAGGCGATGGGCACGGACAGGATCAGGTAGAGCTGCCAGTTGCCGCGAATCCGCGCCAGCATCCCGCTGCCCCGGCGCACCTGGCGCCCCGCTGCCGTCCGCGCATCAGCCATACCGCCATTCTATCAGCCCCGCCGCACCGCCGCCCACGCGCACCCCCCGCAACCCCCATTACACCCGCCCCGCCGCCCCGCCGCCCAAGTCCGCCGACCGGGATTCCGGGGATAGCGGCCGATTGACGTTCCCGCGGGAGGTCCGGTACGCCTGGATACATGAACAACGACAGGCAGGGTGGGCACTTCACCACAAGCGTCAGCGGCGGTACCTACGTGCTGATCGGGATCGGCGTCGGCATCGCATCGGGAGCGTCCGCATCGCTTCCGATGGCGTTCATATTCGGGGCGTTCTGGCCGGCCACGCTCGGCTACTGGGCGATGCGCGCCTTGCAGCAGTACGCCGCCGGCGGTTGAAGCTCGTCTACGTTACGTTGAACGGAAGCTCATTTCAGGTCAGAACACGCAGGGCCTGCTCGGGTGCCTTGTCGAGAATTCGGAGCAGTGCTCTCGCCGCGCCGGTTGGGCAGCGCTTGCCCTGCTCCCAGTTGCGGATCGTCTCGTGTGGCACGTCGATGCGCCGTGCGAGTTCCACCTGCGTAAGTCCCAGGCGCCGGCGCACCCGGCGGGCGAACTGCGCCATGTCCTGCATCGCCTCGGCATCGTCCTGCTGTTGCTGCAACGCAATGTCCTGCTCGGTCGTGGCGTCCAGTACTTCATAATTGACCCGTCCCCGCGGCCAGGTCTGCGCATCGTCGGGATCAACCGTCACTTGCGTTCTGCTCATACTCTCGAACCTCCCTGTTGTTGGCCTTGCGGGCCGAGATGATGCGGATGGCGGAACCACGCAGCGTGTAGACCAGGACAAACACACGTCCCTCAATCGCCGCGAGCACCCGGTAACGGTCCTCCCCGTAGTCCCATCGCCTGTCGTGACCGACGCTTCGGTTCTCGTCGCGGAACGCGCCGCTCGCGTATGCGAAGTCGAAGCCGCCAGACCGGAGGCAATCGTCACTCTTGGTCTCGTCCCACTCAAACTCCACTACACTCTTATTGGTAGGCCAACGGCCTACCGAACGTCAACCGCCGCGGCAGGCGTCATCGCCGATTCTGGCAGGAACGAGAGAAGGCGGTAGTGTATCATTTCGCCAGGAGGATCCGTGAACGCCCGTCGACCTGATTACTTGAGCCGGACACAGACCGCACGCCGGTCGGGCTCGGCACCACTGGAGGACCCATCATGAACGAAGAACGAATGCGGATCCTCTCCCTGTTGGAGGAGGGGAAGATTTCCGCCGCCGAGGCGGCACGGCTGCTCGATGCGGTGCGGGAGGCGCCGGGTACGCCAGCCCGGTCCGGCGGCGGCGACGGAAGCGGCCGGGTGCATGTCCAGGTGACCGATTCGGCTACCGGCGCGACTCGCGTGCACCTGACGCTGCCGGCGGCGCTCGCCAGATTCGCCGCTCGGCTCGCGGGGAAAGAGGAGGTCGCCGCGGAGCTGGCAGGCGCAGGTATCTCCGCGGACGACCTGGAACGGGTTCAGGAGGCGATCGCCGCCGGCACCGTCGGCACGGTGCTGGAAGTCGCCGACGGCGACCGCGGCTACCGCATCGATCTCTGGATCGACTAGCGCGCCGTGGGCCAGGCAGGCCCGCCGGCTCATACGGCTCATGCGCGAGCTTGCCGACCGGTGAGTGCCGGGACTATGATCGATTGTCAGACCCTACAAGGAGGGACCAGTTATGCTGTTTTCGAGGACCATTGCGGTTGGGGCGATTGCCGCCCTGTTGAGCCTGGGCGCGGCCGGGGCCGTGTTCGCGGCGGGCGAGGAGGAGGCGGGCGCTTCCGGCGTGATGATGTCGGCAGCGGGTGTGCTGCCGATCGTGGACGAGACGGTGACCCTGCACGTGGCGGCGATCCCGCACGCGACCGTGGAGGACCTCACCACCAACTACGCCACCGAGTGGCTGGAGCAGCAGACCGGCGTGCACGTGGAGTGGAACGTGCTGCCGCGCAAGGATGCGCGCCAGAAGATCAACCTGATGCTGACCAGCGCCACCGACTTGCCGGACGTGTTCCTCGGCAACGGCGTGGTTACCCCGGAACAGGCAACGCTGTACGGCGGCCAGGGGCTGTTCCTGCCGCTGAACGACTTCATTGACCAGTACAGCACCGAGGTGAAGCGGTTCTTCGAGGAGAACCCGCTGATCCGGAAGGTCGGCACGTCGCCGGACGGCAACATCTACAGCCTCGGCAACTACGACCTGTGCTACCACTGCTACTACAGCCAGCGCGTCTGGTACAACAAGACTTGGCTCGACAAGCTCGGCCTCGAGGTGCCGCAGACCACCGACGAGCTGTACGCGGTGCTGACCGCGTTCAAGACGCAAGATCCGAACGGCAACGGAAGGGCGGACGAAGTGCCGTTCACCGGCGCCACCACCGGCTGGAACACCACCCTCGACGGCTACCTGATGAACCCGTTCGAGTACAACGACGCCCGCGACCGGCTCTACCTGGACGGCGGCGCGGTGGTGGCCGCGTTCACCACCGACGGCTGGCGCGACGGGCTGCGCTGGATGAACCAGATGTACGAAGAAGGGCTGATCGACCAGGAAGGTTTCACCCAGGACCAGAACCAGATGAAGCAGGGCGTGGAGGGCGAGACGGTCCTGTACGGGGCGATCGCGGCCGGCGTGCCGGCGGCGTTCTCGCTCAACGAGGGCGAGGCGACCAAGCACTACTACCTGCTGCCGCCGGTGGCGGGGCCGTCCGGCCTGCGCCGTACGCCGTTCTTTCCGCCCGCGCACGGCTTCCGCAACGGGCGCTTCGTGATTACCCGCGAGGCCGAGCACCCGGAGGTGGCGTTCCGCTGGGCGGACTACATGTACGCCGAGGAGGCCACGCTCACCCTCTACTTTGGCGAGCAGGGCGTGGATTGGAAGTACTCGGAACCGGGCGAGGTCGGCGTGGACGACGAACCGGCGCTGTTCGAGGAATTGACCATGGTGCGCGGCGTGCCGGGCCAGAACCAGGCGTGGAGCCACATGTCGCCGCGCCACGCGAGCTGGGCGATCATCCAGAGCCGCACCACCGACCCCGCCGATATCTGGTACATCGAGAAGCGCCTCTACGACGCCACCAAGAATGGCCAGGAGCCGTACGGCGCGCCCGAGGAGATGGTGCTGCCGCCGCTGTTCGTGTCGCTGACCGACCAGCAGGAGTTCAACGAGCTGCGCACCACCATCAACGAATTCGTGGGCGAGAACATCGCCCTGTTCGTGACCGGCAAGCTGGATCCTGAGGGCGACTGGGACGCCTACCTGGCGGAGCTCGACAAGATCGGCATCGACCGCTACCTGGAACTGGTGCAAAGCACCTACGACCGCGACTACCGGTAACGGCGCCGAGGCACCTGCAGGCCGCGTCGGCATGCCCGAGGAGGAGATTCGCTGGCACTACCGGTTCCATATCTCGATCGACTGGACCGATCCACGACGCGCAAGAGGAGCAGTCAAGGCATGAAGATTCTGGTTACCGGGGCGAGCGGGTTTATTGGACGGGCGCTGGTTCGCGAGCTGGCACAGCGGCATGAGGTGGTGGCGCTGGCGCGCGGGCGCCCGGAGTTGGGCGTGCCGGTGGTGCGCGGCGACTTCCAGCAGTACGAGGACCTGCTCGCGCTGGACGAGCACCGCTTCGATGGCGCCGTGCACCTGGGAGCGGTGACCGGCGGGGCGCCGGAGCACACCGCCATCATGGTGAACGCGGTCGGCACCCGCACCCTGCTGCACTACCTTCGCCACCGCGGCTGCCGCAAGATCGTCACCGCCAGCTCGATCGCCGCGGTGGGCTTTCAGACCACGGCGTTCCGCCCGCTGCAGGTGCCGATTCCGGACGAACACCCGTGCCTGGACCGCGACGGCTACGGGGTCTCCAAGTACCTGATGGAGGAGCTGACCCGCTACGTGCAGCGCCAGGACGCGGGCCTGGACATCATCAACCTGCGGCTGTCGTCGGTGTGCCCGGACGATGCGCCGCGCCCGCTGGTGTCGCCGGGCCCGCTGGGCCAGTGGGCGCTGGGCAGTATCACCATGATGACCTTGCAGGACGCGGTGGCCGCCTTCACCGCGGCGGTCGAGTCGCCGTTGAAGCCCGGCCTGCGCATCCTGAACACCACCGGGCCGCGCGCCTGGGTGGCGGCGCCGACTGCGCAGGTGCTGCGCGGCTGGTGGGGCGGCGAGGTCGACCTGACCTGGTACGAGGAGCCCGGCCACGAGTGGGACAGCGCCTACGACGTACGCCGCATCGAGCAGGAGTTGGGCTTCGTGGCGCGCCGCCTGCCGACCCGCGCCGGCCCGCCCGCGGCGCAGGCGGGCTGACGTACTGACCTCTGCCGCGCCGGAGCGCATCCGCGGGCGGCGGTCAGTCCAGCAGGGCCTGGTAGACCAGCGGCGGTACCTGCTCGCCGGTGCGGACGTGGTCGGACGGGAACAGTTGTGTCATCGTGATGACGAACAGCTCAGCGGCCGGGTCCACCCAGAAGCCGGTGTGCCAGTAGCCTCCCCAGGCGTAGGAGCCGATGCCCTTTGGGCTGCCGGAGAGCCCGGCATCGAGGTGCACGTCGAAGCCGAGCGCGAACCCGAAACCGGGGCCGTGCGTGGCAACACCCTCGCCGACGTGGTTGGCGGTTACCTGGTCGACGGTGCGCGGCCCGAGGATGCGCTCGCCGTTCAAGGTGCCCCGGTCCAGCATCATCTGCAGGAAACGCGCGTAGTCCAGGATCGATGAGGTGAGGCCGGCGCCGCCGGACAGGTAGGCGGTTGGGCCTTCGCAGGGATACTCGGCGGCAAACCACTCCAGGCCGCCGGCGTCGCTCTTGCCGTAGACGCGCGCCAGGCGCGCGGCCTTTTCCGGCGGCAGGAAAAAGTGCGTGTCGGCCATGCCGAGCGGGTCGAAGACGCGGGTCTGAAAGAACTCCGCCAGGTCGGCGCCGGAGGCCACCTCAATCAGGCGGCCAAGCACGTCGGTCGAGTAGCTGTACTCCCAGCGCTCGCCGGGATGGCACAGCAGCGGTACCCGGCCGATGCGGCTCACCACCGCCGACAGCGGCTCGGGTCCGCCGAAACTGCCGGTGACGTTGGCCACGCGGTAGTAGGAATCGAGCACGCCGTGACCCTGCCCGTAGGTCAGCCCGGAGGTGTGCGTGAGCAGGTGGCGCACCGTCAGCGGCTGCTTCGGGTCGACCAGGCGGAACGCCCCTTCCTCCCCAACCTGCTCCAGCACCTTGGCGTCTGCAAACTCGGGCAGGTGGCGCTCCACCGGATCGGTCAGCACCAGCCGCCCCTCTTCGACCAGCATCATCACGGCGACGCTGGTGATCGGCTTGGTCATCGACGCGATGCGGAACAGGGTATCCGGGGCGGTTGGCCGGCCCTCTTCGCGGTGCGCCATCCCGAACGTGCCCAGGTGGGCGACCCGGCCGCGGCGGGCGATCAGCGTCGCGGCGCCGGCCATGTCGCCGTTGTCGACGTAGCCGCGGAACAGGTCGTCCAGCCGCTCCAGCCGCCGCGAGCACAGCCCGACAGCTTCGGGAGCGGCGACCTCGCCGGGGTCGAATCTCGCTTCGTTCATCATCCGACCGGCGCGCCGCAGGCAAGGTCCGGGTAACCGGGCCGGTTGAAATAGGCGCCTTCGACGAAACCGCTCTCCGAGGTGACGTCGGCGGCCGCCCAGTGGGTGGCATAACCGCGGCGCCAGCGCCGTGACCGGTTCACGTGCGAGGTATGCAGCGTGTGGCAGTGGTGCAGCACCACCCCGCCGATGCCGACCGGCGCGGTCGATTCGCGCGTGGCGGCAATGAGGCGCTCTATCAAGTCGGGCGGCGGCACCTTGTTGTGCGGCTCGCCGGGTATCACCTCGTGCGCCACGATCGGCTGGCGGTGGGACCCGTCGATGTAGCGCAGGCAGCCGTTGTCCTCGTCCACGTCGTCGAGCGCAATCCACGCCGTCACCACGTGATCGCCCGGATCGCACCTGAAGTAGGCGTTGTCCTGGTGGTACGGCTTGGCGCTGCCGATCTCCGGCGGCTTCATGAGGATCTGGTCCGCCGCCAGCTTCATGGGGAGGCCGATCACTGTCTTCAGCAGGGCGCGCAGGCGCGGATCGAGTACCAGCTCGCGAAACCGCGCGTCGCGGGTGTAGGGGCTGTTGACCTTGCGCGGCGCAAGCTGCCCCGATGCCGCGCGGTCGACCAGGTAGGAGCTGTCCGCGCTGGCCGCTGCCTGCTCCAGGTCGCGGTAGCCGATTTCCTGCGCCAACTTCGCCACCGCGGACACCCGCTCGGCGGAGAACACGCCCTCCACCACGGCCCAGCCGCGCTCCCAATAGCAGCGCTTCGCCTCCGCCCAGCGCTGCGCCTCGCTGTTCGCGCCGGCCATCTCTGCGGTCCGTGGGGCGCTCAATGACCTATCCTGATGTCTCCGGCGGCGCCGCTCCGGGCTCCGGGACCAGGTCTGCATCGACCGATTCGGCCTCCGACACCAGGCGATACCAGAACCGGTCGCTGATGATCAGGCCATCCTCGAAGGTGAACAGCGCCACGCCGGTGCGGTACTTGCGGTCGCCCTGGTAGTGCGCCACCTCCACCGCGGCGCTGTTGCCCTCGACGATGGTGTGCCCGACCTCGACCCGGAAATTGCTCTGCCCGGCGAGTTGATCGGCCAAAATCTTCTTGTGCTCGTCGGCGCTCGTGCTGCCGGCGTCGTGGTGCGCATACCGGGGGTGCAGCACCTCGTCGATCACGGCGAGGTTGCGCTGATTGAACACCTCTTCATGAAAGCGCATGAGCACCCGCCGATGAGTTTCTACCGACACGCGGAATCCAACTCCATAGACGCATCCATAGCCGCAATGGTGCCACAGCGTCCGCCGCTGTGCAACGTGGCGTCCGGTGCCCGGTTCAGGAGCACCAGGCGTACTCTCCGGGGCCGGTGACGTGGAGGAGCGCGGCGATCGCACGGCGCATTGCTTCCACCCGCGGGCCGTGCTCCGCGGCGGCCGCCAGATTGCGCATCTCGCGCGGGTCGTCGGCCAAGTGGTAGAGCTCGTCGCTGTCGTGCCGGTTGCGTACGTACTTCCAGTCGCCGTCGCGCAGCATCACGTGCGCGGCGAGCAGTTCCGGCGCCAGGTTGCCATGCTCCGCCGCGTCCCGGCTGGTGATGGCGGCGATCTCGGCCAGCACCGGGGCCGGCTCCGGCTCGACGCCGCGGCGCAGCGGGCCGGCGATGGAGCGCCCGTCCAGGGGTTCGGGAATCGGCGCCCCCGCCAGCTCCAGGAGGGTCGGCATCAGGTCCACGCCTCCGACCGGGCAATGCACCTCGCCGCCGGCGGGCAGCCCGTCCGGCCACGCCAGGACACACGGCACCCGTACCGACTCCTCGTACATCAGGCACTTCTCCACAAAGCCGTGGTCGCCGAGCAGCTCGCCGTGATCGCTGCTGAATACCACCACGGTGTCGTCCGCCACGCCGAGCCGCCGCAGGTGGCCGAGCAAGCGGCCCATCTCGGCATCGACGTGGGTAACCAGGGCGTAGTAGTGCGCCAACATGCGCCGGTAGGAGCGGTCGTCGAGCGTGCCGGGCGGGATGCGGAACATCGCATCGTGCTGGTAGCGCGGCTTGCCGGCCAGCGGGTCGTGGCGGGTCGCCGGCAGCGGCACCTCGTGTTCGGGGTAGCGCGCGAGCAATTCCGGCATCACCAGCATCTCCGGGTGCGGATCCTTGACGCCGCACAGCAGGAAGAAGGGCGCGCCGGCCAGACCGTCGAGCAGTTCGATGGCACGGTCCACGGTCCAGGTGGTGCGCTGCTGGCGCGGGTCGTCGATGGTGCCGAACGGCAGCGTGTTGGGCCCGTAGCGCTGCACCTCGGCGGCGCCATGCCGGTAGGGGTTGGCCACGCCGCAGTCGGCGAAGTAGCGCACCAGCGGATCGTTCGGGTCGCGGTGGTAGCGGTAGGTGGCCCAGCCGGCGTCGAAGCCGTGCTGCGGGTGCTCGTCATCGCCGAGGTGCCATACGCCGGCGTTGGCGCAGCGGTAGCCGTCGGCGGTGAGCACGTCGGCGATGGTTGCCACGTCTTTGCGCATGCGGCAGCCGGGCCGGTCGGCGCGCTTCGGCCCGTAGTTGACCAGTTGCCCGGTGGCGTGCGGATAGAGGCCGCTCAGCCAGCTCGCGCGCGCCGGCGAACACACCGGCGACGCGCAGTAGGCGTTGCGCAGCACCACCCCGCGGCGTGCCAGGGCGTCTATGTTGGGGGTGTGCACGTAGCCGCTGCCGGTACAGCCGAGCGCATCCCAGCGCAACTGGTCGCACATCACCCAGAGAACATTGGGCCGCCGCTGCGCGGCCGGCGATTGCATGCAACGTGCTCCTTCGGTGGCTGCCGCGCGCATACCCGCACGGCTTGCGCCGCCCGTACACCCACGGCACACGTTCCCGGAGCGCCGGGCGGCGTTGACCGCGGCCGGCGGCGGCGGTAGCGTGAGGTGGCGGCGGGGCGGCCAGGGCCATCCTACCCCACAACGCTCGCGGCGGGCGACGGCTCCGGCGGGCAGAGGAAGGTACAACAGATGTACGACTTGCAGGGACAGGTAGCGCTGGTCACGGGTGCCGGCGGGGAACATGGCATCGGCTACGCGATTGCCCGGCGGCTGGCCGAGGAGGGCGCGGACGTGGTGGTGAACGACGTCAGCGCGCGGCCCTACCCGGATGCCGAGTGGGGCGGGCTGGATGCCGCGGTGGCCGCGATCGAGGCGCTGGGACGCCGCTCCGCGTGCGTGGTGGCGGATGTGGGCGACCCGGAGCAGGTGGACCGCATGGTTGCGGAGACGGTAGAGAGGATGGGGCGCATCGACATCCTGGTGAACAACGCCGGCACGCTCGCCGGCTGGGACCGGGTGCCGGTGGTGGATCTGGAGGTGGACCTGTGGGACGCGGTGCAGCGGACCAACGTGCGCGGCACCTACCTGGTGTCGCGCGCGGCGGCGCGCCACATGCTGGAGCGCGGCGGCGGCGGGCGGGTAATCAACATCTCGTCGATCGCCGGCAGAACGGGGACCGCCCGCTATTCGGCCTACAACGCCTCCAAGTTCGCCGTGATCGGCTTCACCCAGGCGCTCGCCCAGGAGCTCGCGCCGGCCGGCATCACCGTCAACGTGGTGTGTCCCGGCCTGGTGGATACCGAGCGGGTCGTGCCGCTCGCCGAAACGGCGTTCCCGAACCTGGACCCCGACACCAGGCTGCGCAAGTTCAAGGAAGGTTACCTGGCGCGGAACCCGCTCGGCCGGATCGCCGAAGCCGCCGACGTCGCCAACACGGCCGCGTTCCTGGCCTCCGCGGAGGCCTCGTACCTCACCGGCATCGCCATGAACGTGTGCGGCGGGGTACGCATGGACTGACGCGGCGCCGCACCCGACGAACCGGCCGTGGGTGCGCCACGGCCGGTTCGTCGGGTGCCCGGTTTGCGCCCCGGCGGCGCGCTCCCGTACAGTAGCGCCACATGTACGACCATCTTGCAACGCTTTCCCGCGGACGCACCGGGCGGGTTTCTTCGTGGGACACCAGCGGCCGCAACCAGGACCGCTGGCTGCTGAAACCCGGGGAGGCGCGTGTGCTCGCCGACCTGGAAGGCCCCGGCGTCATCACCCACCTCTGGTTCACTCAGCGCAACCACTACCGCGAGTGCCTGCTGCGCATCACCTGGGACGACGCACCCACGCCCAGCATCGTGGCGCCGCTCGGCGACTTCTTCGGCCTTGGCCACGGCATCGTGAACAGCTACCAGTCGGCCCTGTTCACGGCGTCGACCAGGTCGAACAACCGCTTCAACGAAGGCTGTGCCCTGAACTGCTACGTGCCCATGCCGTTCCGGCGCCGGGCGCTGGTGGAACTGGTCAACGAGAGCGGCGAGGAACACCTGCAGTACTTCTACATCGACTACGAACGGCTGGACGAACCGCGTGCCGACACCGGCTACCTGCACGCCGAGTTCCGCCGCGCCAACCCGTTCGGGGGCTGGGGTCACGAAGTCCGGGTCAACACGCCGGAATCCAACATCGTCAACCTGGGGCGCGAAGCGTGGGACAACAACTACGTGATCCTGGACGCGCGCGGGTGCGGGCACTACCTCGGCTGCAACCTGTCGGTGACCAACTTCCAGGGCACCTGGTGGGGCGAGGGCGACGACATGATCTGGGTGGACGGCTACCGCTGGCCGCCCGACCTGCACGGCACCGGCAGCGAGGACTACCTGAACCAGGCGTGGCAGATGCAGGACAACGCCTTCCTGCGCAACGGCTCGTCGATCTTCGAGCACAACACCGGCGGCTACCAGACCAGCTACGTGCTGCACCTGGAGAACCCGGTGCGCTTCCGGAAGGAGATCAAGGTGACCATCGAGCACGGCCACGGCAACCACCTGGCCAACGAGATGGCCTCCACCGCGTACTGGTACGCCGCCGACCCGGCCGCCGCGGCCGCGCCGCCTCCGATGGCCGCCCGCCTGCCGGTACTACGCGACAACCAAGACAACTGGCTGCACGACCCGGCGCGCCGCCACCCGGGCCCCACCGTACCGGAGCACGCCGAGATGGCCGCCACGAAGGCGCGCGCCCCGCGGCCCGCCGCACCCGGGGCCCCCCTGAACCGGGAAACGCGGAGAGGGCCGCCATGAAGGCGCGCGCCGCGCGTCCCGAACAGGAGTAACGGCGTGCCACGCGAGCTGATGGCGGTGGCGCCGCGCACTACCGAGCTGGTCGAGTACGACGAGCCGCCGCTCGGCGACCGCGACGTCCGCATCAGGAGCGAGTTTGCCGCTCCCAAGCACGGCACCGAGTCGCACGCATACCTGGACGACCAGCGCCGGCTGGCACGGCGGTTCCACCCCGAGTACCGCATCTTCGTCCCGGCGGAGGGCGAAGCGGTAACGCCGTTTCCCCGCCGCCTCGGCAACATGACCGTGGGCACGGTGACCGAGACCGGCGCCGCGGTTACCCGGTTCAAGGTGGGCGACCGCGTGTACGGCCACCTGCCGATCCGGGAGACCCACACGGTGCCGGAGGACGGCCCCTTCAAGTCGAAGGCCGCCGGCCCGCGCGAGCAGGAGCTGCACCTGGTGCCGCCGGAGCTGTCGCCCGAGCAGGTGGTGCTGCTCGACCCCGCCCACTTCGCACTGGCCGCGGTGCGCGACGCCAACGTGCGGGTCGGCGAGCGGGTGGCGGTGTTCGGCCTCGGCGCCATCGGCCTGCTGATCCTGCAGATGACCCTCCTGAGCGGCGCCACGACCGTGTATGCCGTCGACCCGCTGCCGTCGCGCCGCGCACTCGCCCGCCGCCTCGGCGCCGCTGCTTGCTACGATCCGGCCGCTCACGACGTGGGGCTGGAGATCAAGCAGGCCACCGCCGGCGCCGGCGTCGACGTGGCCATTGAGGTGAGCGGCAATTACGGGGCGCTGCAGGACGCGGTCCGCGCCGTGCACTACTCCGGCCTGGTGGTGACCGTGTCCAACTACCACGGTCCCGGCACCGCCCTGCACCTGGACGAGGAGTGGCACCTGACCCGGGTGACGGTGCGCAGCAGCATGCCGGTGTGGGGCAACCCGTCCCGCGACCACCCGCAGTGGGACGACCGCCGAGTCGAAGAAACCGCCCTGCAACTGATGCGCGCAGGCCGGCTGCAGAGCGACGGCCTGGTGCACCCGGTCGTCCCTTTCGAGCAGTCCGCCGAAGCCTACCACTGGATCCACGACACCCCCGACCGCGTAGTAAAACTCGGCATCCGCTTCCCGTGACCGGCCGGACTGGAACTCACGGATTGAAAGTTGCGCGTAGAGCCGCCAATAGTTGCGCGTATAGCCTTGTGCGCAACCATTGGCGACGCAGAGTGGCACGGAACGTACAGGCGCGGGGCTTGTAGACATGGAACCACGGCGCCGGTATCACTCGGGTCATGAACCGCGCGCCCAATATTCTTTTCGTAATGAGCGACGACCATGCGTCGCATGCGATGAGCTGCTACGGCAGCCGCATCAACCGTACGCCCCATCTGGACCGCATCGCGGACGGCGGGATGCGGTTCGACAACTGCTTCTGCACCAACTCGATCTGCACGCCGAGCCGGGCCGCGATCCTGACTGGCACCTACAACCACGTGAACGGCGTCACCACGCTGGACACCATGATGGACAACCGCCTGCAGACCTTCCCGAAGCTGCTGCAGGCCGCCGGCTACCAGACCGCGCACGTCGGCAAGTGGCACCTGGGCCAGGGCCCGGCGCACTGGCCCACCGGGTTCGACTACTGGACCGTATTCCCCGGCCAGGGCCGTTATCACAACCCCGAAATGGTGGAGATGACCGAACACAAGGTGGTCCCGGGCTACGCCACCGACATCGTGACCGACCAGTCGCTGCACTGGCTTGAGCAGCGCGACCGTTCACGGCCCTTCCTGCTGATGTGCCACCACAAGGCGCCGCACCGCCCCTGGGACCCGCATCCACGCCACGCGCGCCGCTACGAAGACGAGGAAATCCCCTACCCGGAGACCTTCGACGACGACTACGCGCACCGCGCACGCGCCGCGGCGGCCGCCGAGATGCGCATTGAACGCGATTTCATTGCCAGCGACGTGAAGGTGGACCCGCCCGATCCCGCCAATCCGCGCCGCCGGCTCGGCGCCGGCACCGCCGCGCTCACCCCCGCCGGCGGCGAACCGGTGGCGTTTGCATCGCCCCACGAGCGCAAGCGCTGGCTCTATCAGCGCTACATCAAGGACTACCTGCGCTGCGTGGACGCGATCGACGAGGGCGTCGGACGGCTGCTCGACTACCTGGACGACGACGGGATCGCCGACGACACCATCGTGATCTACACCTCCGACCAGGGCTTCTTTCTCGGCGACCACGGCTGGTACGACAAGCGGTTCATGTACGAGGAGTCGCTGCGCATGCCATTCATCGTGCGCTACCCGCGCGCGGTGCAGCCGGGCAGCGTCAACGGCGACATGATCCTGAACGTCGACTTCGCCGAGACCTTCCTGGACTACGCGGGGGTGGCGATTCCGGACGACATGCAGGGCCGCTCGTTCCGCCCGCTGCTCGAGGGCGCTACGCCCGCCGACTGGCGCACCGCCATGTACTACCGCTACTGGATGCACGGCGCGCACCACAACACGTGGGCGCACTACGGGGTGCGCACGCTCACCCACAAGCTGATCTACTACTACGCCGACCCGCTCGCCATACCCGGCAACACGGGAACACGCGAGGAGCCCGAGTGGGAGCTGTTCGACCTGCGGCGCGACCCGCGCGAGATGCATTCGGTGTACGGCGACCCGGCCAACGCCGCGCTGACCGGCGATCTGACCGCGCTCCTGCACGATCTGCAGGCCGCCGTCGGCGACCAGCCCTACCTGCCCGGCCAATAGCAGCCCGCCGTCAGTGTGCCATCGCGCCCATGGCGCGGCGCCCGCCGCGCTGGCGTGGCAGTAGGACGGCGGTGTACGATTGTGCCATGAGTGACCAGATTCCGACCCGCCCGCTCGGTGCGACCGGGGAGCGGGTGTCGATGCTCGGCATGGGCGGCGCCCACGTCGCCGGCGCCGGGGCCGCCAACTCGGACCAGGAGGTGGTACGCATCATCGAGCACGCGATAGATCGCGGGGTGACGTTCATGGACAACGCCTGGGAGTACAACGGGGGCCGCTCGGAAACCCTCATGGGGCAGGCGATCGAGCACCGCCGCGACGAAGTGTTCCTGATGACCAAGGTGTGCGCCCGCGACCGTGCCGGCGCGCTGTCCAACCTGGACGACAGCCTGCGCCGCCTGCGCACCGATGTGATCGACCTGTGGCAGTTTCACGAGATCAACTACGCCAACGACGATGAGCTGGTGTTCGCCGCCGACGGCGCCGCCGAGGCGGCCAGCAAGGCGCTGGCCGACGGCAAGGTGCGCTACGTCGGTTGCACCGGCCACAAGGATCCCGCCTACCTGCTGGCGATGCTCGGCCACGAGTTCCCCTGGGCATCGGTGCAGATGCCGGTGACGGTATTGGACCCGCACTACAAGAGCTTCATCCGCGGCGTGCTGCCGGAGGCACGGCGGCGCGGCATCGGCGTGCTCGGCATGAAGGCGCTCGGCGGCCGCACCCAGTTCCTGGGCGCGGCGGGGCTGACCGCGGCCGACTGCCTGCGCTTCGCCATGTCGCAACCGGTCGCGACGCTGATCTCCGGGATGACCACCACGGAGATGGTCGACCACAACAGCGCCCTGGCACGCGGCTTCACGCCGATGAGTGCGGCCGAGCAGGAGGCGATTCTCGCCCGCGTGCGACCGGTGGCCGCCGACGGACGCCTGGAGTGGTACAAGTCGACGCAAGCGTTCGACGCCCCCCCGCACCGCCACCAGCACGGCTTCCCGCAAGCCGAAGAGCTGCCGTTGATGGTCGGCGACCCGAGGTCGGCATGAAGATCCTGGTCTGTTTCCCGTTCTCCGCCGCCGAGCGCGGCACGCTCGATGCGGTCGCCCGGCGCCACGGCGGCCACGAGATGGTACACATCGACAACCCCGGCGACGCGCTGGCGATAGCAGGCGATGCCGAGGTGGTGATGGGCAACCTCACGCCCGGCCTGATGCTGGCCGCTCGCGAAGCGCGCTGGGCACACTCCTACAGCGCCGGTCTGGACAAGCTGCTGAACGAACAGGTGGCGGAGCTGCCGGTCACCCTCACCAACATGGCCGGCAAGTATGCCGTGCAGGGCGGCGAGCACGCCTGGGCATTCCTGCTCGCGCTGAGCCGCGGCGTCGGCCACGCGGCCGCGGTGAAGCGCTGGCAGCATGCGACCGTGTTGTCGCTGACCGGCGGCACGCTGCTGATCATCGGCCTCGGCGGTTTCGGCCTGGAGACGCTGAAGCGCGCCGCCGGCTACGACATGACCGTGCTGGCCCTGGATCCGGTGCGCACGGCGGCGCCCGACGGGGTGGCCGAGCTGCTACCGCCCACCCGCGACAACCTGCACGCCTTTCTGGCGCGCGCCGACGCGGTGGCGGTGACCTGCCCTCTGATACCGGAAACCTACCACCTCATCGGCGCGGCGGAGCTGGCCGCGATGAAGCCCTCCGCCTACCTGGTCAACGTCAGCCGCGGCGGCATTGTCGACGAGCCGGCCCTGATGGCGGCGCTGCGCGACGGGCAGATCGCCGGCGCCGGCCTGGACGTGACCGAGGTGGAACCGGTACCCGACGACAGCCCGCTGTGGAGCACGCCCAACCTGATTGTAACCCCGCACCGCGCCGGCGCGTCGCAGCGGCGGCGGGAGGAGACCCTGCAGTTCGCCGCCGAGCAACTGGAGCGCTACCTGACCGGCCAGCCGCTCGCCAACGTCACCGACATGAAGGCCGGCTTCTGAGCGGGCTTGACGTACCGGCGCCTGGTAGCGTTTGCTGTTGCTCGTAGAAGAGGTTGAGGAATGCCTGCTTACGATTACCACTGCGACACCAACGGGCGCACCATTGAGGTGAGCCATGCCATGACCACGCTGCTGCAGACCTGGGGCGAACTGTGCGACAGCGCCGATCTCGATCCTGGCCAGACCCCGGTCGATGCTCCGCTGCGGCGCGTATTCTCGGCGCCGCTGATCGGCGGCAAGGAACCCGCCGCGGCGGCGCAACCGGCGCCGGGCGTGCCCTGCCAGCCCAACGGCTGCCCCTGCTGCCACTGACGTACCACCCCCGCTGCCCGTACCGCCCCGGCGTCGTCGGTCACCGTGCCGGCGGCGGCATCCGGGCCTGGGCCAGCCGGCCGGAACCCCGTGCACTGCGTCCCGCGGCTGCGCCTGACGCGAGTCGACGCGAGTCTGGCGCGTCTTTACCGCGGCACCGCGCCGGTGGTACCGTCAACCCCGCATGGCTCCAGACAGCTCCCTGGTGAACACCGACCTCAGTGATCGCTTCCGGCTCTTCTCCGGGCGCTCCAGCCCCGAGTTGGCGCTCGAAGTAGCCAGCGTACTGGGCCGCGACCTGTGCGAAGTGCGCTTCCAGACCTTTCACGAGGGCGAGGTGCACATCCAGATCGAGCAGAGCGTGCGCGGTGTGGATGCCTACGTCATTCAGCCCACCAGCCAGCCGGTCAACGACACCCTGGTCGAGTTGCTGGTGCTGATCGACGCCCTGCGCCGTGCGTCGGCCGCCACCATCACCGCGGTCATCCCCTACTTCGGCTACGCGCGCCAGGATCACAAATCCACCGGGCGCGAACCGATCACCGCCAAGCTGGTGGCCAACCTGCTTACCACCGCGGGCGCCGACCGCATCGTCTCCATCGACCTGCACTCCACCCAGATCCAGGGGTTTTTCGACATCCCGGTAGATCATTTGACCGCGGTCACCACCCTGTGCCGCTATCTGCGCGACAGCTTCGATCTGAGCAACGCGGTCGTGGTGGCTTCCGACGTGGGGCGGGCCAAGATGGCCGACAAGTACGCGATGATCCTGGAGTTGCCGATCGTGGTGGTGCACAAGCGGCGCTCCGGGGTAGCCGGCCTGGAAGTGGAGGTGGTGGACATCGTCGGCGACGTGCACGGCAAGACGCCGGTGCTGATCGACGACGTGGTCGCCAGCGGCTCCATTTACCAGCAGGCCGACGCCCTGGTGGAGGCCGGCGCCGAACCGGCGATCATCAGCGTCAGCCACGGTGTGCTGGTGGGGCCGGCGGTGGAGCGCCTGGACCGCCCGTCGGTGCAGGCGGTGGTCACCACCAACACGGTGCCGGTGCCGGAGCACAAGCGCCTCGGCGGCAAGGTGCGCGTACTCACCATCGCCCCGCTGCTCGCCGACGCCATCGCCCGCATCCACAACCGCCAGTCGGTCAGCGAGGTGTTCCGCGCCGAACAACTCGAGTTCCCGGTCTGACCCACCGAATCGGACCGGAAGCGCCCGTACACACGTAACCCAACGCACCTACCCGGCCTGTCCCATCGCATTATCGCATTCGTTGCAGTTGACAAGCTGCCTCGCACTGCATAGCGTCGTTCAGTGGCAGCTGGTTGGGCGGAAACGCGGCCAAAAGGCGACCGTTCCGAGGCCGGCTGACCCAGTTTCGGAGGGATTATCGTGAACAACCTGTTTCGGCTGGCGATTGCCGGTCTGATCTGTACGCTGAGCGCGGCCGGCGCGTTCGCCGCCGGCGACGATGAGGGCGGCTCCGGCAGCGGCACGGAGGGCGCGGGCGGGGCGGCCGCGGGGGAGCGCGTCGGCGACGCCTGGTCGTGGGACACCCTCGCTGAATATGAGAGCGATACCGGCAACCGCATTTTGAGTTTCCAGGAAGCGCCGGTGCTGGCCGCCATGGTGGCCAATGGCCAACTGCCGCCGGTCGACGAGCGGCTGCCCGAGGAACCGCTGGTGTTCAACGTGTTCGAGGAAATCGGCCAGTACGGCGGAACCTTGCGCATGGCCACCGTCGGCGCCGGCTACAACGACTTCACGCCGATCCGGGACTTGGCCGGCACCGTCCACATCGCCAACCACGGCCCCGGCAACCCGCACCAGTGGGTCAACTACGCGCACAAGAAGAATTACCTCTCGGAGGACTCCTACACGTTTACCATGGAGCTGCGCCGGGGCATGAAGTGGTCGGACGGCGAACCGTACACAGCGGACGACGTGGTGTTCTGGGCAGAGGAGGTGCTGCTGCATCCCGACACGCCGTCCGGCGGCTGGGTGCTGAACAACTTCGGGCCGATTTCCACCGTCGAGCGCGTAGACGACTACACCGTCAAGCTTCACTGGAGCGAGCCCAACCCCACTGCCATGGCGTGGATGGAGTTCTGGGGCGGCTGGTATCCGATCCGCTATCCCAAGCACTACCTGTCGAAGTGGCATCCGCGCTACAACGAGGAGGCGGAGACACTGGCCAAGGAGGAAGGGTTCGAGTCGTGGGTGCAGGCATTCGGGCAAAAATCGGGAATCAGCACCTTCGGCCAGGACGACGAACCGCCTACCATCCGGCCGTGGCTGCTCGGCGATGTGGATCCGACCTACCGCACCTTCCTGCGCAATCCCTACCACTTCGCCATCGACACTGCGGGCAATCAGCTCCCCTACATCGACGTCGTGCGGGTAGAGGTAGTCAACGACAACGAGGGCAAGACGCTCAAGGCTGTGTCCGGCGAGCTCGATGTCTCCGGCTTCGGCCACTCTGCGGCGGACATTCCTCTGTACAAGGACGGCGAGGAAAAGGGCAACTACATGACCCTGCTGTGGCCGCGTCCGGCCGGCGCCGAGGCAGGCTACGGCTTCAACATGACCAGCAAGGATCCGGTGCTGCGTGAGATCTTCGGCGACCTGCGATTCCGGCAGGCGATGTCGCTCGCCATCAACCGCGACGAGATCAACGAGGTGATATTCTTCGGCTTGGCGGTGCCACGGCAGGCGGCCATGGACCCGGAGAACAGCTACTACAAGGAAGAGTGGGCCAACTACCTGGCCGAGTACGATCCGCAGCGTGCCAATGCCCTGCTGGACGAGATGGGCCTGCAGTGGGACAGCAACAACGAATTCCGGCTGCGCCCCGACGGCAAGGTGCTGGAGGCCCAGATGTGGATCAATAACGAGTCACAGTCGCTGTTGGACATCAGCGAATTGGTCAAGGAGTATTGGGAGGACGCGGGGATCAAGATCGACATGCGCACCGGCGACGTCGACCTGGTCGAGACCCGCATCTCCACCAACGACCACGACATCGCGGTGTGGTTCCTGCGCCGCACCAATCCGAGCAAGGGATTCTCGCGCAACAACAAGTTCATCACCGGCGGCCTGATCGACTACGCCCGCGAGTGGTGGCGCTGGGTACAGACCGGCGGCCAAGACGGCGAGGAGCCGCCCGAGGAGTTCAAGGACTTCTATGCGCTGGCGGAGACCTGGTACTCCACCACCGATCTCGCCGAGCGTGACCGGATCGCGCAGCGGATATTCGACTTCGCGTCGGAGAATGTGCTGATCATCGGTACCGTCGGCTATGCGCCGGTGCCGGTGATCGTGCACAACCGGGTGGGCAACATTCCGCGCGACGCACGCTGGTTCGGGGATGACACGCAGTTCCTGCGCGATCTCAAGCCCGACCAGTGGTTCATCCGCCAATAACGAAGTGAATGGTGCCCGTTGGGCGGTGCGGCGAAGCGCCGTCCAACGGGCCAAATTGCTTGCATCGGCACGCCTTTTGGCGGGTCGGCGCATTTCGGCTAAGGTGAAGGCGCAATGACCTCGTATATCGGGCGGCGGCTGCTCTACATGGTGTTCACCATGGTGGCGGTGTCGGTGGTCGGCTTCGCGATCATCAAGCTGCCCCCCGGCGACTACCTCACGTTCCACCTGCAGCAGCTCCAGCTCTCCGGCACCACGATGAGCGAGGCGCAGCTCGAGGGGCTGCGCAAGCTGTACGGGCTCGATCAGCCCGACTACCTCCAGTACCTGAAGTGGGTCGCCAACTTCCTTCAGGGCAACCTGGGACTGTCGCACCAGTGGAACAAGCCGGTCACCGAGCTGATCGGCGAACGGATTGGCCTCACCGTGCTGCTGGCAGTGATCACGCTGGCCGCCACCTATGCGATGGCGATTCCGATCGGCATCTATTCCGCCACCCACCAGTACTCGGTGGGCGACTACACCGCCACCGTGTTCGGATTCGTCGGGCTGGCCACCCCCAACTTTCTGCTCGCCCTGATCCTGATGTGGTTCTCCTACAGCGTGCTCGACTTCAGCATCACCGGCCTGTTCTCCTCCGAGTACCTGGATGCGCCGTGGAGTTTCGCCAAGGTGCTCGACATGCTCAAGCACCTGCCGGTGGCGATCTTCGTGGTCGCCACCGCCGGCACCGCCGGCCTGATCCGGGTGATGCGCAGTTCGCTGCTCGACGAGCTGCAGAAGCAGTACGTGATCACCGCCCGTTCCAAGGGCGTGGAAGAGGGCCAGCTCCTGTTCAAGTACCCGGTACGCATCGCCATCAACCCGATCGTCAGCACCGTCGGCGGCCTGCTGCCGGAGATCGTTTCCGGCACCATCATCACCGCCATCGTCCTCAACCTGCCTACGGTTGGGCCGCTGCTGTTTACCGCCCTCACCGCCGAAGACATGCAGCTTGCATCCAGCATCGTGATGGTGCTGGCGATCCTGACCGTTATCGGTACCTTCATCTCCGACATGCTGCTGTTGTGGATCGACCCGCGCATTCGCTTCGATCAGGAGCAGACGGCGTGAGCGAGGCCGTTGCGGCGGGCATCGGCGCCAGCGACGCCGCCGCCAACGAGCGTTACTACCTCGCTTCGCAATGGCAGCTCATCAGGCGCAAATTCGCGCGCCACAAGCTGGCAAAGGCCGGCCTGGTGGTGCTCGCCGTGCTCTACTTCGTGTCGATCTTCGCCGAGTTCTTCGCTATCCAGGACATCGCCAAGCGCGACACCGACAACATCTACGCCCCGCCGCAACGCATCCGCTTCGTCAGCGAACAGGGGTTCTCGCCGCGTCCGTTCGTCTACCCGCTGCGCCTGGAGATGGACCGGGAGAAGTTCCGCAAGGTGTATCACCTGGAGACCTCGCAGCCGAGTTACCTGCGCCTGCTCGTGCGCGGCGACGAGTACCGGCTGTGGAACCTGTTCCGCAGCGACCTGCACTTGTTCGGGGTGGAGCACGGGACGCTGTACCTGCTCGGCACCGACAAGTTCGGTCGCGACATGTTCTCGCGCGTCCTGTACGCGGCGCGTACGTCGCTCTCCATCGGCCTGATCGGGGTGGCGATGACGTTCGTCATCGGTTGCTCTCTGGGCGGCATCTCCGGATTCTTCGGCGGGCGCTCCGACATGGCGGTGCAGCGGCTGATCGAGTTCATGCAGTCGATTCCCACCATCCCGCTGTGGATGGCCCTGTCGGCGGCCATGCCACGCAACTGGAGCCCGCTGCAGATCTACTTCGCCATAACCATCATCCTGTCGATCGTGAGTTGGGGCGGGCTGGCGCGGGTGGTGCGCGGCAAGCTGCTGCAGTTGCGCGCCGAGGACTTCGTGATGGCGGCCACCATCGCCGGCACCGGACCGGGGGCGACCATCGTGCGCCACCTGCTGCCCTCGTTCATGAGCTACCTGATCGTCAACCTCACGCTGGCGGTGCCAGGCATGATCCTGGGGGAGACGGCACTGAGCTTCCTGGGCCTCGGGCTGCGGCCACCGGTGGTGAGCTGGGGCGTGCTGCTGAAGGAGGCGCAGAACGTGCGCACGGTCGCGCTGCACCCGTGGCTGCTGGTACCGGGTCTGTGGGTTATTGTGACCGTGCTGGCGTTCAACTTCGTGGGCGACGGTTTGCGCGACGCCGCTGACCCCTACAAGCAGTAGCTTGTCAAGTACAAGCAATAGCTTGTCGAGTACAAGCAGTAGCTTGTCGATCGCGCTGGTTGTCGCGGCGACGGTGCTGGCGGCGGCACTGCCCGCCGGCGACGCGGCCGCGCAGAGTTCCTCCCCGGCCGGCTACCGCATCGCGGTCACGGCACTGGCCCAACCGGAGTGCGGCGACGCGCTGCGATTCGTTCGCCACGAGTTGCCGCATACCTCGTCATTCGACGCCGAATCCGACAGTCCATTCGCCGGCATCGGCTCCGGGGTCGCGGTGGGGGACGTCGACGGGGACGGCGACCTGGACATCGCACTCGCCAACCTGGTCGGTCCCGGCACCGTACTTATCAACGTTACCGACCGCCGGACCGGCACCGCGCCTGCTTTCGAGACGGTGACAATCGCCAATTCGCGCACGCGCGGGGTGTTCCTGGTGGACGAGAACGCCGACGGGGCGCTCGACCTGGTGTTCACGCGCCCGCACACGCCGCCGCAACTGTGGCTGGGCGACGGCGCCGGCAACTTTGCTCCCGCGGACCGCTTCGGGGCGTGGTACCCTGCCATGACCATGGCGTGGGCCGACGCCGACCGCGACGGCGACCTGGACATCGCGTCGGCCACCTACGACGCGGAGATGGTGGCGGAGATGGGCAACGTGCTGTTCGGCAGTGGCGTAGTCTATTACGAGCGCGCCGAGGGGCGGCTGGAGCCGCGTTCTCTGGTCAACACCGCCGAGGCGCTGGCATTGCTGTTTACGGACCTCGACGGCGACGGGCTGGCCGACATCCTGGTCGGGAACGACTTCGACCGCGAGGACTACGTCTACCTGCGCCGCGGCGACGGCTGGGAACTGGCGGAGCCGTTCGCGGCCACGGCGCGCAACACCATGAGCTTCGACATCGCGGACCTCGACAACGACGGCAGCGACGAGTTGTTCGCCGCCGACATGAAGCCGTTCCACCCGAATGCCGTTACCGAAGCGGCCTGGGAGCCGGTGTACCGCTACTACGAGAAGCCGCCGCGCGGTTCGCTGCAGATCAACGAAAACGTCCTGCTGCGCCGCACGGCGGCCGGCGAGCCGGGTGGTGAGCATCCCGGCTTCGCGAACGAGGCGGCGGCGCGCGGCATCGACGCCACCGGCTGGAGCTGGTCGGCCAAGTTCGGCGACCTGGACAACGACGGCTTCGCCGACCTGTACGTGGTCAACGGCATGATCGCCGCCGACATGTTCGGCCACCTGCCGGGCAACGAGTTGGTGGAGGAAAACCTGGCGTTCCGCAATGACGGCAGCGGCCACTTCACGGCGGCGCCGGAGTGGGGACTGGGCGACACCGCCGGCGGGCGCGGCATGAGCATGGCGGACTTCGACCGCGACGGCGACCTGGACATCGTGATCAACAACATCGGCGCCCCGGCGGTGCTGTACGAGAACCGCCTGTGCGGGGGCAGCAGCGCGCAAGTGGCGCTGCGCTGGCCGGGATCGGCCAACCCGTTCGGCGTGGGAGCGCGGCTGCGCCTGCAGAGCAGGCAGGGCGTGCAGACGCGCGAGCTGCGCAGCGGCAGCGGCTACCTGTCCGGCGACGCCGCGGAGGCCCACTTCGGGCTGGGCCGCGGTCACTTGCCGGACGGAACGTTGACCGTGCTGTGGCCCGACGGCGTACAGGCGGCGTTCGCCGCACCGGCCGCCGGCACCCGCATCGTGATTACCCGGGAGACGGGGCCATGAACCGCGCCGCGCTGCAACGTACGGCGTTAATCTACGACTTCGACGGCACGCTCGCCCCCGGCAACCTGCAGGAACACGGCTTCATATCGGCCCTCGGGATGTCCAACGAGGAGTTCTGGCGCGAGGCGAATGGCCGCGCCCGGGACGAGGATGCCGACCAGATCCTGGCCTACATGCGCCTGATGCTGGAAAAGTCGACCGAGCGCGGGACCCCGATTACGCGCCACGCCCTGCGCGCGCACGGCGCCACGGTGGCGCTGTTTCCGGGACTCGGCGACAAGTCATGGTTCCGGCGCATGAACGCGCACGCCGCAGCCTGGGGCCTGGCGCTGGAGCACTACATCCTTTCGTCGGGGGTGGAAGAGATGATCCGCGGCTGCGCGATCGTGGACCAGTTCCACGACGTGTTCGCGTCCAAGTTCATCTACAACGAGCACGACGAGGCGATCTGGCCCGCCGTGGCGATCAACTACACCACCAAGACGCAGTACCTGTTCCGCATCAACCGCGGCATCGACAACCACTGGGACAGCGCGGCGATGAACCGCTACATGGCCAAGGAGGCGCGCGCCGTTCCCTTTGGCCGCATCATCTTCATCGGTGACGGCGACACCGACGTGCCGGCAATGAAGATGGTCACCTACAAGGGCGGCTGCGCCATCGCCGTGTACGACCCGCGCACCAGCCCCGAGCACCTGGACAAGATCCACCGCCTGATCGCCGACCGCCGTGTCGACTTCGTCGCGCCCGCCGACTACTCCCGGAACGGGCAACTCGACATTATCGTCAAGGGCATTCTGAGCCGCATCGCCCGCGACGCCGAGTCCGCGGGCGGCGAGTAACCGGCCAGGAGTCCCGGAGTGGCCTCACGCTTGAGCCGCCGCTCCAGGACTCCCGCCTGCCTGCCGTTCGGCAGGACACTACTGGCTACTGGCGCAGGAACCAGGTGTCCGGCTTGACGTCGCGCAGGAACTGCGTATCGTCGCCGATCCAGCGCACGTCGCGCGGGAAGTTGCCCACCTTGTTCTGCACGATCACCGGCAGCGGCACGAAACCGACGGTGCCGATGATCAGCAGCTCCTCGCTGGCCAGGTCGAACAGCTCCTGGGCGTAACGGTTGTAGTCGTCCTCGTTGGTGGACGCCAGCCACAGGTCGCCCAGTTCGTACAGGCGCTTGATCTTGGCGGGCGGCTCCTCGCCCTGCTCGCCGCCGGTCTGGTGCCACTGCTCCCACAGGCGTCCGAACTCCACGCCGTCGCCGGAGAGGAACTTGTTGTGCGCCTGAAAGCCCTTGCTCTCGTTGGTGCGGCGCAGGTGCCAGCTCTGCACGTCATGCTCGTTGGCCTGCACCATCTGGCCGACGAACGGACCGTCCCGCCCCTGAAAGTCTACGTCCACGCCGACCGCTTCCCAATGCGCTTCGACCAGCTCGCCGGTGTTGATGAGCGTGGGCCGGCGCTGGTTGATCCACAGGCGAATGCGCAGTGGCTCGCCGTCGGGGCGCAGCCGCACCGTGCCGTCGCCGTTCCAGGCCAGCCCCATCTCGTCAAGCAGCGCGTTGGCGCGGTCGGGGTCGAAATCGACGAACCGTTCCGCCCACTCCTGCTTGTAATAGCTGTTGTCGGGGTTCATCGCCGCCTGCCGCACGTCTCCGAGATCGAAGTACAGCAGCGTGTTGATTTCTTCGCGGTTGATTGCCAGCGACATCGCCTGCCGGAAGCGGATGTCCTGGAAGATCTCCCGCAGCACCGGATCCGTATGGGTCAGGTTGAAGCCGTACGCCGCCTCCGAGCCGTCCGGCGCCTTCCACATCAGCAACTGGTAGTCGCCCTTCTCCTCGTTCTCCTTGTACAGGCTGACGTTGGCGGCCTCCAGGCCGAACTGGGCGATGTCGATCTCGCCGGCGACCGCCTTCAGGTTGTAGCCCTCCTGGTCGTTGACCACTTCGACACGCAGCCGGTCGATGTAGGGAAGCTGGTTGCCGGCCGGATCGATGGCCCAGAAGTAGGGGTTGCGCTCCATCAGCGAGTAGGTGGCGGTGATGTCGACAACACCCCACGACCGCATGGTGGGCAGGTCGTAGTCCTTCTGGCCGAAGTCGCCGCTGTCGGAATGGGCGCGAAACGACTGCAACCACGACTCGTAGCCTTCCTCCTTGGCAAGGGCTTCCGCGTCGTCGTTGTACTTGGGGTGGTACTGGGAAAGGTAGTGCTTGGGATACCGAAACGGGTACCAGCCGCCCCAGAACTCAACCCAGCCCATGAACGTCGGGTTGGGACGCGTGAAGGTCATGCGGGCGGTGTAGTCATCTACCTTCTCCACCGACGCAACCGGACCGAAGTTGCTCTGATCCCAGCCGGCGTAGTCGGGATGCCAGAAGAACTCGCCCCAGAACTCCACGTCCTCGGCGGTGTGCGGGTGCCCGTCCGACCACTTGGCGCCGCGGCGGAGGTACATGGTGAACGTCATGCCGTCGTCGGAAATGTCCCAGCCCTTGTAGCCGTAGGGCACGTTCTCATGCGGCGAGCCAGGGCCACGGTTGGCGGTCTGTATGACCCCCGCCAGCGACCGGACCGGCGTGAAGTCGTTGTAGCCGGGGCCAAGCGACGCGGTACGCAGGGTGCCGCCGTAGGTGCCAATCTCGTCGAACGGGTTGATCACCAGCGGTTCCTCGGAGATGCGCTCCTCCACCGGCGGCAGTTCGCCCGCCGCAACAAGCGCCGCCAGCATCGGCGCCTCGCCGAAACTGCTGAGGCGGTTGCCGGTGTCCTGCTCGTAGTCGGCCAGTGTCGCCCACATCCAGGTGCCGGAGTCGATGGCGGCCTGCACCTCGGCGGACGCGGCCATGCCGCCTCCTGTCGCCGCCGCGGTACCCTCCTCCTGGCCGCCCGCCCCTGCCAGCGCCACCGGCAGGCAGCCCGCCCCCCCGCGGGCCGCGCCCATCCCCCCTCTTGCCGCCGCCGCGGTCCCCCCCTCCTGGCCGCCCGCCCCTGCCAGCGCCACCGGCAGGCAGAGCGCCACGGCCAGTGCCAACCATTTCGCGTATGTCATGACAGAATCCTCCCTGAACTCTCCATCTAGTGTGGAATTACCTTAGCCCCACTTGCACGGCCCGTCAAACTTGGCTGCGCACGCTTCTTCCGCGGCGCCCGCCGCCCCGTTGCATGCATCGAGTTCAGGCCGTCCGAGCCGCCTGACCGCGCGCGTTGCATGTGGCGGCCGGGACCGGTATGGTGGGTGGCAATATGGATCTGCAGCCGTTTCGCGTGTCCAACGACGCGTTGTCCGACCCGGCGGAGTTGCGCCGGCGATTCGAAGAGGAAGGGTACCTGTTCCTGCGCAAGTTGCAGGATCCCGACAAGCTGTGGCAGCTCCGCCTCGAGATCCTGGAAGCGCTCCAGGCAGCGAGCGACTGGATCGTGCCGGGCAGCAACCTGGCGGACGGACGCGTGGACCCGTCCAAGGCGGTCACGGAGGGGAACCGTGAGTATGGGCGCATCTACGCCAACGTGCAGAAGCTGCGCTCGCAGCACGCGGCCGGCCACTTTCCGGAGGTGGTGGATCTCGTGGGCACGGTGATCGACGGCCCGGTGCTGCCCCACCCGATGAAGATCACCCGGCTTTGGTTCCCGAAGTACACCGAACACACCACGCCGTTCCACCAGGACTTCGTCCACTTCCAGAGCAACCTGGAGGTGATTTCGGTGTGGACCCCGCTCGGCGACTGCCCCCTGGAACTGGGCCCGCTGGCGGTGGTGGAGGGCTCCCACAAGGTGGGCAAGGTGGTCGACCATCACTTTTCCCTCGGCGCCGGCGGCCAGAAGGTGACCGAGCCCGAGAAGCGCGGCATCCCGCGCTGCAACGACTTCGAAATCGGCGATACGCTGATCTTCGGCTGCCTGATGGTGCACGGCGCGCTGCCCAACCTCACCGAGGACCAGTTGCGCGTGTCGCTGGACAACCGCTACCAGCTCGACGGCCTGCCGGTGTCGGAAAACCAGCTCAAGCCGCACCTGGTCGACGGTCTCACCTGGGAAGAGGTCTACCAGGACTGGCCGCAGGATGATCCGCTGCAGTACTACTGGCGATCTTCGCAGTTCGACGTGATCGCGCAGGAGACGCGGTTCGGCGAAGCGGCGGTCGCGGAGGCGCTGGAACTGGCCGGCAACGGTGACGAGCACGCCATTATCCACCTCAAGCGGGCGGTCGCAGAAGGCCCGAACAGCGAGGCGGTAGAGAAGGCGCAGCGGGTGCTGGAGAAGATCGGCGTTCTGGAGTCCGCGCCCGGCGCGTGAACGGCACGCCGCGGCGGCCGAAGCGGCCCAACATCCTGTGGCTGTGCACCGATCAGCAGCGCTACGACACGCTCGGCGCGCAGGGCAACCGTCACGTGCGCACGCCGCGCCTGGATGAGTTGTGGCGCTCCGGCACCGCGTTCACCCACGCCTACTGCCAGAGCCCGATCTGCACGCCGAGCCGTGCCAGCTTCCTGACCGGCACCTATCCGAGCACCTGCCACAACACGCGCAACGGCAACGACACGTTCGTGGGACGCTTCCCGATGGTGACGCGGCTGCTCGCCGATGCCGGCTATGACTGCGGGCTGATCGGCAAGCTGCACCTGGCCAGCGCCTACGGGCGCATCGAGCCGCGCGCCGACGACGGCTACCGCTACTGGCGCTACAGCCACGGACCGCGCGACGACTGGCCGGTGGGCCACGACTACGCCGACTGGGTGCGGCAGCACGGCTCCGTGCTCGGCGAGCTGATCGAGGACCCCGCCGGCGTGCCGGCGCCGCTGCACCAGACCACCTGGGCCGCCGAACGCACCATCGAGTTCATCACCGACGAACAGCGCGCCGCCGACACGCCCGGCAAACCGTGGCTGGCGTGCGTGAACATCTACGACCCGCACCCGCCGTTCAATCCGCCGCAGGAGTACCGCGACCGCTACGACCCCGCCGCCATGCCGGGGCCGCTGTTCCGCGCCAGCGACCTGGCGCAGCAGAAGCGGCTGGCGGCGGTCGACTTTCAGTCGGAAGGCCGGCCGCCGGACGACCTGGACATCAAGAGCCCGGTGATCCCGGTGTCGCCAGCACCGGAGGGGGCCAACGCGGCTCGGGCCGAGGCCGGCGACCCGGCGCACGCCCTGCCGGCGCACGCAAGCGCGCGCGACGCGCGCACCTTGCAGGCCGCCTACTACGCGATGATCGAGCTGATCGACGACCAGGTGGGGCGCGTACTCGATGCGCTCGCCGCGTCGGGCCAGGCGGACGACACGCTGGTGATCTTCACCAGCGACCACGGCGAGATGCTCGGCGACCACGGCCTGATTCAGAAGGGCTGCCGGTTCTACGAGGGGCTGGTGCGGGTGCCGCTGATCCTGTCCTGGCCGGGCCGGATCCGCGCCGGGCAGCAGAGCGATGCCCTGGTGGAGCTGACCGACCTGGCGCCCACGCTGCTGGAAGCGGCCGGCGAGGCGGTGCCGGAGTGGATGCAGGGCCGCTCGCTGCTGCCGATGGGCACCGGCGGCGCGCCGCTCGACCGCCATCGCGACGCGGTGTGGTGCGAGTACTTCGACGCCCTGGACGCGCCGGACGCCACCCGCGCCACCATGTACCGGCGCGGGCGCTACAAGCTGGTGGTGTACCACGGCCACGGCCTGGGCGAGCTGTATGACCTGGAGCGCGATCCGGGGGAATTCGACAACCTTTGGAACGATCCCGAGCACGCGGCGCTGCAGGCCAGCCTGCTGCTGGACAGCTACGCCGCCGCCATGGCCGCCGTGGACGTGGGCACGAAGCGCGTCGGCCCGATGTAGGTGCAGGCATGGCTCGGGTGGTCGACCGCACGGAGGTGGAGCGTCTGCTCGCGGAGGGTGATGCAGTGCTGATCGAAGTGATGCCGGAGGAGGAGTTCCGGCGCAGCCACATCGCCGGGGCCGTGAACATCCCGCTGGAGCGGATCGGCGCCACCTGCCGTGAGCGTTACCGTACCGACCAGCGGCTCATCCTGTATTGCGCCGACCAGGCGTGCGCGGCCAGCGACCTGGCGGCGCGCAAGCTCGCCTTCTTCGGGTTCCACGACGTGCTTGAGTACGGTGCCGGCAAACAGGACTGGCAGGACGCCGGCCTGCCGATGGACTCCGGTCCTTGACCCGATGACCGTACCCCGGTGAGCGCACCCCCGGACATCGTATGGGTCATGTGCGACCAGCTGCGCTGGGACGCCGTCGGGTACGCCGGCAACGGCGTGGTGCGCACCCCCAACATCGACCGCCTGGCGGCGCGCGGCGCGTGGTTCGAAAGCGCTTACTGCGCCTCGCCGCTGTGCTCGCCGGCGCGGGCGAGCTGGCTTACCGGCACCTACCCGCACACGCACGGGCTGTACAACAACTACGCCCCCTCGCGCGAGGGCATCGAGGGCTGCACGCTGTCCGACGATGCCGTGACCATTGGCGGACTGCTGAAGGAACACGGCTATGCGTGCGGTAACGTGGGGGTGTGGCACCTGAGTGACGACGCCGTCCCCGCGCACGGGTTTGACGACCACTGGTGCTGCTTCAGCTACATCTACGAGAATCTCCCCGGCCCGTTCTTCGGCCACCTGAAAGATCTCGGCGTCGCCAACCCCTATGCCCTGGATGCTCCGGGGACGTTCCGCTACGGGCGCGAGATGCCGCTTGGCAATTTGACCGATCCGCGCGCGCAGCGCACCACCTGGACGGTGGACCAGGCGCTCGGCGTGCTGGCACGGAGCCGCACCGATCCGTTGTTCCTGCTGGTCGGCATCAAGGACCCGCACCCGCCCATCATCCCGCCGTCCGAACTGCTGGCCCACTACTCGCCCGAGCGGCTGCCGTTGCCCGGCAACTTCCACGACCCGCTGGACGGCAAACCACCCTCGCAGACCCGGCGCCGCGGCCGAGTCCCGCCGGGCTCGGTCACGACAGAGGAGCTCCGTACGGTGATGCGCTACTACTACGCGCTGGTCACCCACATCGACCGGCAGATCGGGCGCCTGGTCGAAGCGCTCGAACGGGCCGGGCGCATGGACCGCACCATCTTCGTGGTCAACAGCGACCACGGCGAGATGCTCGGCAACCACGGCTTCGTGGAGAAGGCGCTGATGTACGAGGAGTCGGTACGCGTGCCGTGCCTGATTTCCTGGCCGGAGGCGATTCCCGCCGGGCAGCGGGTGGCGGCCCCGCTCGCCGGGGTCGACCTGGCTCCCACCCTGCTGGAGCTCGCCGGCGCCCCGGTGCCGGACGCCGTGGAGGGCCGCTCCCTGGCGCAGGCGATCACCACCGGCACGGCCCCGCAGCCGGCGCCGGTGTTCGCCGAGGTGGCCAGCGCCGAGGCCATCTACCGCGGCAACCACATTTCTACGCAGTACGCCGCGCACGTCATGGTGCGCGACGGCGGTTGGAAGTACGTGTGGAACCGCTTCGAGATCGACGAGCTGTACGATCTCGCCGCCGACCCGTCCGAAATGGACAATCTGGCGGCATCGTCATTGTGCGCCGATCGGCTAGCCGAGATGCGCCGGCTCATCGTGGCTATGCTGAATCGAAACGGCCCAGGCTTGTACGACTGGTGCGCTCGGAGCCTGACTCGAGGCCGGAAGCTTCAAGGAGGCTGACAGCGTGAACGACTTCCCGACTACGACGGTCCAGGATCCGGCAGTGCCGATGATCGCGCTGCCGGCGCGATTCCGCTCCCGGCGCCAGGTGACCAACGTGCGCCCGGAGGCGGTCCCGGCAGATGGCTGGGTCGACATCCTAAACGTGGATGGCCCGGGTGCGGTGCGCCACGCGTGGCTGCTGTACGGCACCGGCCGGCGGCTGCAGATTACCGTCGACGGCGCCGCGGTGCCACAGGTCGACGTGCCGTTCGACCCGTTCTTCGGCGTCATGAACGACCTGCCGCCCTACCCGGTCGACTGCGCCGCCTACACGGTGTTGCCCAACTTCCACACCCCGGGCGTACCGGGCGTGCCCGGCTACAACCTGTTTCTGCCGATACCGTTCAGCCGCTCGTGCCGGATCCGGCTGCACCTGCCCGCCACCGGAGAGCGCCCCGTGTCGACCATGGTGGACTGGCAGGAATACGAGGCCGGCACCGAACTGACTCCGTACCGCCTCGGCGCGCAGCATCACCGCTACCTGCCAGCTCCGCCACGCAACCGCGCCTATCGGATCGCCGACGTCACCGGCAGCGGCTTCATCGCCGGGGTGGTGCTCGGCGCCCGGCAGCGCAACCGCACCGACATGGTGTACCACACCGCCGGCATGTCGATCCTGATCGACGGCGAGGACGACCCGCACCTGATCCGCGGCATCAACATGGAAGACGACTTCGGGTTTTCCTGGGGGTTCCACGAGCTGCAGACGCGCTGGATCGGCTCGCCCTACCACCGGCGGCGCGCGCGCAACGATCAGGAAGGCGTGGTCTACCGCTTCTTCGGCCCCGACCCGATCGCCTTCGGTTCCTCGATTTCGCTGCGCTGCGGCTCACGCGACGACGACATCGAGACGATGGCGTACTACTACCGGATCGCCGGATCGGAGGAGGAGCCGGCGGCGACAGTGCTGACGCCGGAGCGCTGGCTGGTGACCGGTTTCCACGACGGCGGCGGCGACTGGCAGCGGTTCACGACGGAGGAAGAGCCGGAGAGCGTGGCCCCGGAGCACTGGCACGACCACTTCGCCGACCGGCCGGCATTTATCCGCGAGCTGCCCGCCAACCGCGGCTGGGTCGACTTTCGCTTCTCCGGCATCGACCCGGCGCTCCCCGGCAGCAGCTTCGTGAACCGCTCCATGTACGCGGCGGGGTCAGTGCACAGCCCGCGTGAGCGCCGGGCGGTTCTGCGCCTGTCGTGCGACGACTGGCTGATCGCCTGGCTGAACGGCACGCAGGTGGCAGCGCTGCGTCACGAGGACGGCTTCCGTACGGCACGCATTCCGGTGACGCTCAAGGAAGGAAGCAACACGCTCCTGATCAAGACCAACAACCTGCACCACTCGCACGCCGCCTGGGTCGCCAACGTGGTCATCGAGGAGCAGTAACGCAGCCAGCTTCAGGCCGTCGACGCGACCGGCTCGAGCCACTCGGTGGACTCGCCGAGGTTGATGGCGATGTGGGTCATCGGCCCGTCCGCGGTGGCGCCGTGCCAGTGTTTCTCGCCTGGGTCGAAGCGCACCACGTCGCCGGCCTTCGCCACCTGCACGGCGCCGCCCCAGCTCTGAATCGCACAGCGTCCCTCCACCACGTACAGGATCTGCACGTCGCTGTGGGTGTGCCAGTTGGTACCGGCGCCGGGTTCGAACGCCACCCGGTACACACGCCCGGCGGCGTCCGGGCCCGAACCGAGAAAGCGCTGCATCGTAGCGGCGCCCGTGAAGTGATCCACCTCCGCGTCCTCGACGGCGCGGCCGGCGGCGGCAAGCAATTCCATGCCCCCGATCGTCCGCCCCCCGCCCGCTCCCGTCAAGTGGAAACGACAAGGAGCCATTCATCCGCTATTATGAGGCAGATTACGATGAGCTTGTCGGCGTCCAGCGACTGGATCGGTGATCTATGAACAAGACAGCGATCAACCCCGACATCACCAGGGGCAGACCGGCTTTTTCGGGAGTCGCCGTCGACCAGACAGGACACACCTCGCATGTGCTTCTCAACACCAAGGATCCCAGCGCGGCGGTTGCCTTGGACCGATCGGTACTCATCTGTGGGTGCGCGAGCGAGGCGATGGAACTGCTCCCCGCTCGAAGTATCCAGACCGTGGTCACGTCGCCGCCTTACTGGTCTCTTCGGGATTACGACGTCGACCGGCAGATCGGTCGCGACGATCCACTGAACCAGTACCTGCAAAGCATCGTGTCGATGTTCGAAAAGCTCCGCCGGGTGCTCGCCGACGACGGCACGGTGTGGCTCAACGTCGGCGACGCCTACACGTCCGGCAATCGTCGGTATCGCGCGCCAGACCGAAAGAATCGGGCTCGTGCGATGGCGGTGCGGCCGGTGACCCCCGAAGGCCTCAAACCGAAGGACCTGATCGGTCTCCCGTGGCGCCTTGCTTTCGCGCTTCAGGATGCGGGGTGGTGGCTCCGGTCGGAGGTCATCTGGCACAAGCCGAACGCGCACCCGGAGTCGGTTCGGGATCGACCGACGAAGGCGCATGAGACGGTGTTCCTGCTCGCCAAGAACCAGGACTACTACTACGACATTGACGTCGTGCGCGGTCCGAACCGGCGCCGGCTCAGAACAGTCTGGGACATACCGACCGAACCGGTGCGACGCAATGGAGCGGACGACGATCATCCGGCGATGATGCCGATGACGTTGGCACGAAGGTGCGTGGCGATAACCAGCCGCCTACACGACGTGGTACTCGATCCGTACGCAGGCTCCGGGACAACGCTGCTCGCGGCTCGCGATCTCGGAAGAAAGTGGGTCGGCGTGGAGTTGAACCCGGCCTTCGTCGACCTGATCGAGCGACGCATCAGCGCGGATACCCCGAATCTGTTCGCAGCAGAGGATCCGGCCGGTTAGATGGCATTGGAGATGCACCAACGGGATCTGGAGGCACTGAAAGCCCAAATCGACACGCTATCGCCCGTAGCGACCAGATTCGTTGCGCGGATGGTGGACTCACTGTCTTCTCCTGCGCGGGCAACCGTCAATCCTGAGCCGACGTGGATCACCGCGAACGCGGATTGGATCGAGTATTTCAGCCTCGCTCTATCTATTCATCACGGTACCACGACCGAACCTCTGGGCTTGACCGGTTTCGAGATCGTCTTCTGTAATGCTTGCGATGCGTTCGGTTGGACGTACGAGAAACCGGAATCTGCTACCCACCGGTTTGTCGACCTCTTGATCCGGCGTCCCGGAGACGCACTGCGCAGGCTTTCGCTCAAGTCCACGGCAGCGCAGCGCCTCTCGCATACTACAGCACACATTTCGAAGCTGACCGAAGCAGCATGGATACAAGACATGCGCAGTTCGCGAGAGCGCCAGCGGCGCACGATCGAGCTGTTCCACGACTATATCTCGGCAGTCGACAGCATCATCATGCTGCGCGCATTCCGACGTCCGAACGAAGTCCCTGCCAGCTATCAGCTACTGGAGATCCCGACCGCAATCTTCGATTCCATTCTTGACGCTCCGGCCGAAGCGTTCGCAGCCGATGGTCCAACCGTGAATTGCTCATTTCTGGAGAACAAAATTGCGGCCCGGGTATCCCTCGATCGGTCCGACGCGAAAGTAACGGTCAAGCAGATCGCCCTGTCCGCCTGCGTTGTCCATGCCGAGTGGGATCTCAGGTCGTCAGCCGGATAGTGTGAGCTCGGGCAGGAGTGGGTCAGAAGCGGTCGGCGCGGAACAGTGTGGGGTCCAGTGACGGCTGCTCGCCGAGTACCGATTCGGCGGCGGCGCGGCCGGTGGCCGGGCCCAGGGAGACGCCGATCATGCCGTGGCCGGTGGCCAGCACCAGGTTGTTAATTCCCTTTGCGCGGCCCAGGATCGGCAGCGTGTCGGCTGACAGGGGGCGCATGCCGCGCCAGATCTCCAGCACCTCCAGTTCCTCCATGCCTTCCAGGTAGCGCGGCGGGGCGCGGCGTACGGCGGCCACCCGGCGCAGGTTGACGCCGCGGTCGTCGCCGGCCAGTTCCAGGGTGCCGCCCATGCGCATGCGGTCGGGTCCGAACGGCGTAATGACCACGCGCTCGTCGTGCAGGTGCAGGGGGATGTCGGGGCAAGACGGCGGGCGCCGGACGGTGATGCTGTAGCCCTTGGCGGGCTGCACCGGTATGCGCAGCCCGGCGTCGCGCCCGAGGCGCGGGCTCAGCGAACCGGTGGCCAGCACCACGGTGCGCGGCTGCATGGTGCCAAGGCTGGTGTGCACGGCGTGCACCGCCCGGCCGCGCCGTTCCAGGCCGAACACGGTGGCATGCTCGTGGATGGCAGCGCCGCGCTCGGCGGCGGCCGCGGCGAGGGCGCGCACGAAGCGGTCGGGAATGACGCGCCCGTCGGCGCGATAGTGCACGGCGCCGATCACGTCCGGCAGCAGGGCGGGCACCATGGCGCGCAGCTCATCCGGCTCCACCACGGCGACGTCGATGCCCTCCTCACGTTCGGCGTGCACGGCGGCGACCGCCTCCTGCCAGCTTGATGCTTCGCGGTACAGGAACAGGCCGCCCTTGCGCTCGAAGTTCACCTCTGCCGGCAACTCGGCCGCCAGTTCGGCGAACAGCTCCAGGCTCGCCATCTGCCAGCGGCGCAGGATCGGCTCGGCGGCCGCGCAGCGTTCGGCCGTGCAGGCGGCGCGGAAGCGCAGCAGCCAGCGCACCAGGTCGGCACTCGCGCGCGGCCTGATGTACAGCGGGCTATCCGGGTTGAGCAGCCAGCGCAGGCCGCGGCTGATCACGTGCGGCTCCGCCACCGGCGTGGAGTGGCTCGGCACCAACAGGCCGATGTTGCCGTACGAACTGGCCATCGGACCGCCCACCTGGTGCTCCTCGAGCAGCGTCACCGCCGCGCCGGCGCGCGCCAGGTAGTACGCGGTACATACGCCGATCACTCCGCCGCCCACTACCAGTACGTCGGGCTCAGACAACCTCCGCGTCCTCCTTGTTCGCCATCCTACTGCGCCGGCGGCGCCCGGCGCCATGCATGGCACACCATCCCGGTAGCGGGCATACTGCCGGCGTGGACACACTGGCGGGGAACACCAACATCTACGGCGGCTTCATTGTCGATCCGCGGCAACTGCCGAACGAGCCTGAGCAGTTCGCACAGCAGCTCGACAACAGCCTGACGGCGTGGCGCGAATCGGACTGCAAGCTGATCTGGCTGGAACTGCCGCGTTCGCACGCAGCCCTGGTGCCGATCGCGGTCAGCGTCGGCTTCTCCTTTCACCACGCCGAGCCGGGCATGCTGATGATGACCCTGCCGATGCAGGCGGACGCGTTCATCCCGCACTACGCCACCCACAACGTCGGCGGCGGCGGGGTGGTGATCGACGACCAGCGCCGCCTGTTGGTGGTCAACGAGCTCTACCGGCGCGACCGCAGCAAGCCGTACTACAAGCTGCCGGGCGGCTCGCTCGACCCGCAGGAAGACCTGGCCGAGGCGGTGGTGCGGGAAGTGGCCGAGGAGACCGGCGTGCAGTGCGAGTTCCAGGGCGTAGTGTCGATCCGCCACCGCCACCAGTTCCGCTTCGGGCGCTCCGACTTCTACATCGTGTGCCGGCTGCGCCCGCTGACCAGCGAGTTGCGCGCCGACCCGCGCGAAATCGAAGAGTGCCGCTGGATGCCGGTCGAGGAGTACTTCACCTCACCCTACACGGGCCTGTTCAACCGCACCATCGTGCGCCAAGCGCTGGCCGACGCGGCTCTGGCCCCGGTCAGCATCGAAGATCCCCAGGACTACGAGTTCTTCGGCCCGCGGTAGTCGGCCTGGGGGGTGGGGACCATGTTCAGGGCGTCGTCCACTACCGACACGTCGGAGATGCCGCGCACCCAGTACTCCGGCTGCAGCAGCAGGCGGTGCGCCAGGGCGATGCGGGCTACGCCTTTCACGTCCTCGGGGGTGACGAAGTCGCGGTCGTCGAGCACCGCGGCCGCGCGCGCCAGCTTGAACACCGCGAACACGCCGCGCGGCGAGGCGCCCACCTCGGTGCGCGTGTCCTCGCGGGTGGCGCGCGCCAGGTCGACGATGTACTTGCCGATCGCCTCGCCCACGTGCACTTCCTCCAGGGCGCGCTGCATCGCCAGCAGTTCCTGGTGCGATACCACCGGCTGCAGGGTCATGGTGTCCTGCTTGCGCTGCTGGCGGCGCAGCAGGATTTCCAGCTCCTGCTCGGGGTCGGGGTAGCCGACGCTGGTGCGCATGATGAAGCGGTCAAGCTGCGCTTCCGGCAGCGGGTAGGTGCCCTCGAATTCCACCGGGTTCTGCGTCGCGATGACAATGAACGGCGGGTCGAGCGGAAAGCGCTCGCCCTCCACCGTGACCTGGCGCTCCTGCATCGCTTCGAGCAGCGCCGACTGCGTCTTCGGGGTGGCGCGGTTGATCTCGTCGCCGAGCAGCAGGTGGGCGAACAGCGGACCGCGCCGGAACTCGAACTGCGCCTCGCGCTGGTTGTAGATGTAGCCGCCGGTGATCTCGCCCGGCAGCAGGTCGGGGGTGAACTGGATGCGGCTGAAGGCGATATCCAGCACCTCCGAGAAGGAGTGGGCAATCAGCGTCTTGGCGAGGCCGGGGTTGTCCTGGATCAGAACATGGCCATCGGAGAGGATGCCCATCAGCACCTGTCTGAGCACTTCGTCCTTGCCTACGATAACCTGCGCCACGGCGTCGATCGCCCGTTTCGCCAGCTCGCTAACCTGCCGTAGTTGCATTGTCTGTTGCACTGTCTGTATTCGCTCCCGCGCAGCGGCCGAGATCCTGGCCGGCGCGCCGCGCGCGTAAGCTACCACAAAACGGGTGCCGCGGTGCCAACGCCGCCTTTGACTACCGGTGAGCGCCCATGATGTAATGCCGCCCGGCATGGAGCACGAGGTGAGATCCGCCCCGGCGGCGGGCGCATGATCAGCGCGGATCAATTGCAGCGCTATGCCCGCCGGCTGCCGCTGATCGGCCCGCAGGTCGGCAGGCGGCGGATCCTGCCGCTGGCGACCGCGGCCCTGCTGGCCTGCACTGCGTTGGTAATCGCCGCGGTGGTGATACCGCGTACGGATCCGCTCGCCGTGTCCACCATATCCGGCGCCGGCGGCATCGCCATGATTCCAATCCTGGGCGGCGCCGCCACCACCCTGCTGGTGGTCCTCCTGGGTATTGCCACCCTGGGTCTCGGCGCCCTGGCCATGGCGTACCTGGTCGTTGCCCTCGGCGGCCGCCGCAGCCGTTACGCGCGCGGCGCCGCTGTGCCGTGGCGCATCATCATCCTGGTGGTGGCCGGCATGCTGGTGTTCTACTTCCTGGTGGCGCTGATGCTGTCGTTCATTGCGATGCCGGACGAAGAACCGGGGAACCGGCCGCTGGTGGAGGGCGACGGCGAGGAGGTGGAAGAGGAGGAGGTCGAAGAGCTGCCGGAACCGCAGGAGGATCCGCTCACCGCGGCAACCCGCGCCCGGCGCTCGCGAATCATCTTGCTGGGCCTGCTTGCGGTGGGCTTCGCAGCGGCGATCTACTTTGCCGTGCGCCTGATGCGCGCCACGCCGGAGGCCGACCCGGTCGAGGAAAAACTCTCCGAGGAACTGCGCCGCGACCTGGCGGAGGCTACCGAGATGGCCATCGCCGAGCTGGAGGCGGAGCAGGACTTTCGGCGTGCCGTGATCGGCTGCTGGGCCTACCTGGAAATGGCCCTGGCCCGCCACGAACATCCGCGGGAGGCGCATCACACGCCGCTGGAATACATACGCGCCCTGGTCCTCGACCTGCCGGCGCTGCCGGCACGCGCCCTGCTGGAACTCGCCACCCGCTACGAGGTGGCGCGCTTCAGCGAACACGCCATTACCCGGAACGACCGCGACACCGCGCTGCATTCCCTGCACGACATCCGCCGCAACCTGCAGGCCGCATGATCGACGTCCCCGAACGCGGCCTGAAACCGCGGCCCTACGGCCGGCGCAGCGCCATCGTGCTGCTGGTGGCCGCCGCCGGCCTGATGGTGTGGGCGCTCACCGCCGGCGACGACCCCGCGCTGCGCACCACCGCCGTGGCCGGAGTGGTCGCCCTGACCATCGTCGGCATCGCCATCCGCTTCGCGCACCGGACGATCCGCGAGCAGCGCGGCGACGCGGACGGCGATAGCGCTGCCGGTACGCCGGGCCGGTTTACCGATGCGGGCGGCAGTTCCGTGCCCGACTCCTACCAGGAGTTGTTGCACCAACTCGACGCCGCATCGCGCAGCCCCTCCTACCTGGTGTCGGTGGTGGTGCCGCGGCTGGAAACGATCCTGGCAGCCAAGCAGCCGGGAGCCGCCGCAACCGAGGTGGGCGCCGAGCTGCAACGGCTGGCGGCCGCGTCGCGCGACCGCAACCGGTGGCTGACCTGGCTGCTCGGCGAGCGCCGCGCCACGGCGGTCGCGCTCGCGGGTGTGGCGCGCAAGCTGGCGGACCTGCCATGAGCGGTGCTCCGGTAAAGCGCTACAGCGGGCGCCTTACCCTGTACCTCGTCATCACCACCTGCGCCGTGCTGGCGGCGGTGATCATCGGCCGCCTGGAGCCGCTGGTGGCGGTGGCGCCGTTCGCGGCGGCGATCCTGTCCGCGCTGTTCACCGAGGGTGCGCCCCGCGCCCGCGCCAGCTACGACGTGACCCAGGCCTCCGTGCACGAGGACGAGCCGGTGGACGTGCACATCGAGGTGCGGCCGGACGCCGACGTGGGCGTGCTGGAGCTAATCGATCCGCTGCCGTCGTGGGCCCAGGTGACCAACGGCACCAACCGCATTGTGCGCCCGCTGTACGCCGGCCATGGCGAGCGCTTCCACTACCGGGTGCAGTTCCACCGCCGCGCGCGCGTCGACCTCGGCGCCCTGCAGCATCGCTGGCACGACGCCTCCGCGCTGGTGCGCTGGGAACAGACCGAGGAACCGCGCCACGTGCTCACGGTGCGGCCGCGCACCACGCCGATCCGCCACCCGGTACGGCCGGTGCGCACCCAGGTATACATGGGCAACTACCCGGCCCCCACCATCGGCGAGGGACTGGAGATCGCCGAGTTGCGCCCGCACGTGCCCGGCGACCGGCTGCGCAGCATCAACTGGCGTGCTTCGCTGCGCATGGGCACTCTGCACGTCAACGACTACGCGCCCGAGCGCAACGCCGACGTGGTGCTGCTGCTCGATACCTACGCCGACGCGGGGCCGCCGGGGGCGCGGCTGCTCGATACCGCGACGCGCATCGCGGCCAGCCTCGCCGACCACTTTCTGGCGACCCGCAACCGGGTCGGGCTGATCGAGCTGAGCGGCATCCTGAAGTGGGTAATCCCGGCCAGCGGCCACCGGCAGCGCTACCGGCTGCTGGAGAACCTCACCGACGTCGGCGTGCGGCGCAGCTACGTGGGCCAGGATCTGCGCACCATTCCCAACCGCATCCTGCCAGCGCGGGCGTTCATCATCGCCATCTCCGGCCTGATCGACGCACGCTTCGCATTCGCGGCCAGCGACCTGCACGCGCGCGGCTTCAACCTGGTGCTGTTGGCACCCGGCGCGGCCGCGCCCGCCGAGGAAGCGGAGCGCCGCCACCGGCGCGATGCGCACGGGCGCCTGCTGAGCTCGGCGGCGGCATCGCTGTGGCGGCTGGAGCTGGACGAACGGCTGCACAGCCTGCAGCACGCCGGCGTGCCGGTGGTCCCGTGCGGCGCGGATACGCCGCCGGAGCTGGTGGCGCGCGGCATCGACAGCCTGCGCCGCGCCACCGCCGGCACGGTAGCCGTAGCGGGGCGCGCCGGTGCCGCGTGACGACGGGGCGAACCGGCAATGATCCGCTCCCTGGTGCTGGCCCTGCCGCTGCTCATAGCGCTGTACGTGCTGAGCATCGACGTCTCCGGCGGCGTCGCGGTGCTGGTGACGGCGGCGGTGGCGGCCTCCCTCGCGGGCGCCGCGCTGCGCCGCTACCGCTTGCTGGCCGCCGGCGCGGCCCTGCTGCTGCCGGCCTACTGGGGCGCCGTGCTGGCGGCCGCCCGCGGCCCCGACTTCTGGGGCGCGCTCGGCGTCGGCATTGCCGTGTTCCTGCTCCTGGAGCTGGGTTACGACTGGGTAGCCCTGTTCGGGCGCGCCGTGCGTTTCGCGGAGTACGCCACGCGCTGGCGCCACCTGTTGCGCAGTTGCGGCCTCGGTGCCGCCGGCGCCTACCTGGTTGCCCTGCTGGCGGTGAATCTTGCGCCGCGCATGGCGGCCGCCGACAGCACGATGCTGTTCCTGGCAGCCGCGGCGGCCGCGGCGGCCACGGCCATCATTCTGGTCACCCTGCTACGGCTGTGGCTGCGCCGTCTCGCCGAGCCGCCCGAAGATGACGGCGCCGGCGAGGAGTCGATCTCCGGTGGCTGAGACGGCAACGGCAAGCGGCGCAGGTACTTGACCGCCGACCGCGGCCGGCGAGCCGGCTAACCGGGCGGAGACGCCGGGGCGCCGCTGGCGGCGGAGGCGTACACGGCGTCCATCAGTTCGCTGTAGACCACCCCGTTGCGCGGGCTGGACGCCGGTTCGGCGCGCCCGAGCACCGCGTCGATGAAGCTGACGATGGGCGCCGCCGCGCCGCCGGGCAGGTCGGGTTCGATCTCGCCGTCGGCGCCGTAGACGCGGATCCAGGAGCCGGTCCAGCCGTCGATCTCGACGCGCCCGTTCTCGAAGATGAATACCAACCCCGCACCGTCGCTGGCGCAGTTGCCGCTGACCGTGATGCTGGCCATCACGCCGTTGGCGAAGCGCACCACGAACACGCTGTTGATGTCCACCGGGGTACCCTGGTTGTCCATGAACGCGAACACCCGCTCGGGAGATGACTCCACGGTCCACACCACGCTGTTGAGCAGGTGAGAGCCGCTGTCGTAGGCCTGCCCGCCGCCGGACAGCGCCGGATCCTGGCGCCAGGTACCGGTGGTGTTGATGCGCCAGTTCTGGGACAGAAAGCCATCCACCAGCTCAAGTTTGCCGAGCGTGCCGGCGCGTACCAACTCGCGCAGGTAGCGGAACGACGGCGTGCTCGGCGTGTTGTAGCCGACCACCAGGATGCGCCCGGAAGCCGCCACCAGCCGCTCCAGCTCGCGAGCCTGGCCGGTGTCGGTCACCATCGGCTTCTCCATGAACACGTGGCAGCCGGCCGCGATCGCCTGCTTGCCGTGCTCGAAGTGAGCGGTGTGGGGCGTGGAGATCAACACCGCGTCGAGCGCCGCCTCCCGGTACATGGCCGCCGCATCGTCGTACGCGGGCGGCGCAGGCGCACCCGCCAACGATTCCTGCAAATTCTCTTCGACCCAGCGCTCGATGAGGCCGGTGTCGACGTCGCACAACGCTGCCAATTCGGCATCGGGATGTTCCAGGATCCGCTTCGCATGATGACGCGACATGCGCCCGCAGCCGAGAATGCCCACTCGAATAGCCACTCCATTCCTCCTTGGCGGCGGTGCTCGGAATCCGCGGCCGCCGCCGGCACCTTACCGAATTGGCGAACCGGAAGTAACCCGCTGCAACCCGGAATCTGCGGCGATTGGCGATTGAAGACCGCGACGGACTCATCTACAGTCGCCTCGGCTATGAGACAGTGGACCCTGTGTGACCACGCGGCGGGCGTGTGGGTGGAGACGGTCGATCTCGGACCGGCGGAGCTCGGCATGCCCGACTGCCGAATCACCAAGCGCCGCCTGCGCGGCGGGCTGAGCGACGGCGTCGATCTGGTGCAGGTGACCTGCGGCGAGCTGAGCGTCGCGATCCTGCCCACTCGCGGCATGGGCTTGTGGCGCGGCTCCTATCGCGGCCTCGACCTGGGCTGGCAGGCCCCGGTGCACGGCCCGGTGCATCCTTCCCACGTGGTTACCGGTGAGCGCGGCGGGCTGGGATGGCTGCGCGGCTTCGACGAGTGGGTGGTGCGCTGCGGCCTGGACAACAACGGAGCGCCTGGACCGGACACCGTGCTGGACAACAACGGCAATCCGATTACCGTCCAGCTCGACCTGCACGGCCGGATCGCCAACACGCCCGCGCATTACGTGTCGGTGACCGCCGACCCGGCACAGGAGGTGCTGCAGGTTACCGGCCACGTCGCCGAGAGCGCGCTGTTCCACCCGCTGCTGGAGTTGCAGACCACCATTTCGGTGACCCCGGGCTCGTCGCGCATCACCATCGCCGACACGGTCATCAACCGGCAGGTTGTCCCAGCCGAGCTGGAGCTGCTCTACCACTGCAACTTCGGGCCGCCGTTCCTGGCCGAGGGCAGCCGCGTCGCCGTGCCTTACCACGCCATGGCGCCGCGCGACAAACGAGCCGCCGAAGGCCTCGGCGGCGATCCGGACACCGCGAGCGTCCGCGCCACGACTTCTCTGGCGCCCACCGCCGGCTACATCGAACAGTGCTATTTTTTCCGTCCCGCCGCGCTGCCGGAGGACGGCGCTTCCCTGGCCGCGCTCATCGCACCCGACCTGAGCCGCGCCGCGGTGGTGCGGTTCGACTGCCGGCAGCTGCCGTGCCTGACCCTGTGGAAGAACACCGCCGCCACCGAGCAGGGCTACGTGATCGGGATCGAACCGGCCACCAACTATCCCAATACGCGCGCGGTGGAACGAGCCGCGGGCCGGGTGGTCAACCTGGAGCCGGGAGCCCGCCATGGGGCACAGGTCATGCTGGAAGTGGCGCTCGGCGAAGAGCAGGTCGCCGGCGTGGCGGCCGAGATCGGACAGATACACGACACTGCGTCCAAAACCACGCACGTACAGCCGCATGCGGACTTCGGACCCACATGAGCGTGCATGAGCGTGCACGCGCCCGCACCGCCAATCGGCCAGATCGGGATCGGCTCCCGGTCTTGACGGCCGTGCCCCCGGAACGCCACCCTTAGCCGCAGGATGTCGCGATGGATCAGACCCGCGTCGTAGTAACCGGGCTCGGAGCGGTCAGCTCCCTGGGCAACACCGCGGTCGACACTTGGCAGTCGGCGCGCGACGGCACCATCGGAATCGGGCCACTCACCAAGTTCGAGGCGGACGGACACGCCGCCAAGGTAGCGAGCGAGGTACATGACCTGCCGGTGCACGACTACCTCGACCGCCGCGAAGTGCGCCGCATGGACCTGTTCACGGTGTTCGCCACGGTCGGGGCCATACAGGCGTTGCGCGACGCCGGACTGGAGGGCGCCGGTGCGTTGAACCCGGAGCGCACCGGCATCATGCTCGGCGTTGGCTTTGGCGGCGTGCAGGCGTTCGAGAGCGCCTGGAACAAGCTGAACGCGCGCGCCCCGGCCGGCGTGGAACCGCTGTTCATACCCAAGATGATGGCCAACAGCCCGGTCGGGCATCTGGCGATCAAGTTCGGGATTACCGGACCGGGCCTGGTAATCGCCTCTGCCTGTACCTCGGCTACCGACGCCATCGGGCGGGCGCTGCGCTGCATCCGCGCCGGCTTGTGCGACGTGATGATTACCGGCGGCGCCGAGGCGTTGCTGTCGCCCATCTGCTTCGCCGGTTTCGGCAACCTGCAAGCGCTCACCACCAGCTTCAACGACACGCCGGAGCGGGCCAGCCGTCCGTTCGACAAGGACCGCAGCGGCTTCGTACTCGCCGAGGGCGCCGGCATCCTGGTAATCGAATCCGCCGAGCACGCGGCCGCCCGCGGTGCGAAGCCGTATGCGGAACTGGCAGGCTACGGCGCCACCTGCGACGCCCACCACCTCACCGCCCCCCACCCCGAGGGCCTCGGCGCCCAGTCGGCAATGCGGATGGCGCTGAGCACCGGCGGATTGAAGCCGGAAGAGGTAGACTACGTGAACGCCCACGGCACCTCCACCCCGCTGAACGACCCGGTCGAGACCGCCGCCATCAAAGGCGTGTTCGGCGAGCACGCCTACCGGCTCAAGGTGTCGTCTACCAAGTCGATGGTCGGCCACCTGCTCGGCGGCTCCGGCGGCGTGGAAGCGGTGGTTACCATCAAGGCGCTGCACGAGCAGTTCTATCCGCCCACCGCCAACCTCGAGGAGCCGGATCCGGCGTGCGACCTGGACTACGTCCCACAGCGCGGCGTGGCCGCGCCGATGCGCGCCGCCCTGTCCAACAGCTTCGGGTTCGGAGGCCACAACGGGGTCATTGCGCTGAAGCGCGCCGGCGCTTGAGCGATCCGGACGCGTTCGCCATCCCGCGGGTGCCGCTGCAGCCGCCTGCGGAAACCCGGGCCGAGATGCAGGTCGCGGGCCTGACCTTTCCGGTAATCGTCAGCCACGAGCGGCGCCGCGACGCACGCGCCTCCATCGGCCGCAGGGGGGTGCTGATCCGCCTCCCGGTGGGTGAGTCGGTCGCGTGGTGCGACCGGCAGGTGGCTTCGCTGCTGCACTGGGCCGCACGTACCATCGGCCGCGACCCGGGCCGGTTCCGCATCCGGCCACCGCGCGTCTACCACCACGATCAGCGGCTCAGCGTCGCGGAGAGCGAGTTCCGCCTGCACCTGGAGTACGCGGACCGCGCCACCAACGCGGTGCGGCTGGGCGAAGTGGACCGGACGACCGGCTGCCGGACGCTGCGCCTGATCCTGGCGAACGGTCTGTCGCAGGCGCAACGCGACCATGCGCTGCCGCGCCTGGTGAGCCGCGGCCTGGCGCTGGCCAAGGAACCGGAACTGCGCGGCCACGTGGAGCATCTCAACGACGAGTTCTTCCGCCGCCCGCTTGGCACCGTGCGCTACCGCTACGCGCGCACCCGCTGGGGAAGCTGCTCGGCGCGCGGCAACATCAGCATCGCCACCCGGCTGCTGCTCGCCCCGCCGGAGGTGTTCGAGTACGTGCTGGTTCACGAACTGGCCCACCTGGTCGAGCTCAACCACTCGCCCCGATTCTGGCGCCTGGTGGAGCTCGTGGTACCCGATTTCCGCGACCACCAGGCGTGGCTGCGCCGGCACCAGGAGGATTGCCAGATCTAGCGCAAGGCGGCCGCCGGCACCGCCGGCAGGTTCCGCTTGCGCCCGCACCGGCGATAGCGCCATAATCGCCGGCGAATATGGCTACTGAAGCTGCTCCCCAGGTGCGTGCCGTTACCCTGGGCCTGGCGCCCAGTTTCGGGTTCGGCGACCGCATCGGGCTCGCCACGCCCGGGCACGTGGCGGCGATGGTGCGCAACGGCGCCGGCATCGAACCGATCTTCGCCCAGCAATCGATCCGCGAGATGGAGCGCACCAACCGCTCGCCCACCGAGGTGATGCACGACGCCCTGCACGGCATGGTGGCCAGCGCCTGGTCCGGGGGCACCGGCGCCGACGCCGACCACCTGAAGACCATCGCGGACGTCGACGCCACCCACGCGGCGGGCTACACCTTCTACACAATCGATCCGTCCGACTACGTCGACGAACACGCCGACAGCTACGACGAAGCCACCCTGCGCGCCAAGTTTGCCGACATCCGCGACCAGACCGGCTGGGTGGCGCGCTACCAGGACCGTCAAGTGACCTGCGGCGCCACCACCGTCACCTTCGACGAGCTGGCATGCGTGCGCTGCGCGGTGAAATACGGCCGCGCGATCGGTCACGCGCTGATGCTTGGCGACTACATTCGCACCGTCAACGAGGCGGCCGGCACCGACTACGAGATCGAACTCAGCGTGGACGAGACCGAGCAACCCACCACGCTCGCCGAACACTACATCGTGGCCGAGCTGTGCATCGAAAGCGGCATGAAGCTGGTGTCGCTGGCACCGCGCTACATCGGCGACTTCGAGAAGGGCGTGGACTACAAGGGGGACGTCGCGGCACTGGAGCACGCGCTCGGCCAGCATGCCGACATCGCCGACGCGCTCGGCCCCTACAAGTTGTCGCTGCACTCCGGCTCCGACAAGCTGTCGATGTACCCGGCGTTCGCCCGTGCCAGCCGCGGCCGGTTCCACGTCAAGACCGCCGGCACCAGCTACCTGGAGGCGCTGCGCGTGGTGGCCCGGCACGACCAGGCGCTGTTCCGCCGCATCATCGGCTTCGCGCGCGCACGCTACGACACCGACAAGGCCACCTACCACGTGTCGGCGACGGTCGCGGGAGTACCACCCGCCGAAGCGGTCGCCGATGCGACCGAACTGGAGCATCTCTACCTGGAACGGTGGGACCGCGTGCCGGAGGGCAACGGTTTCACGCAGCCGGGCCGGCAGATTCTGCATTGCACCTTTGGATCGACGCTGCGCGACGCCGAGTTGGGCCCGGCCATCGTCGCCGTGCTGCGCGCCCATCCCGATACGTACGGCGAGGTACTGGCGGACCACTTTGCGCGCCACCTGGGCGCCCTGCGCGCGGGACTGAGCTGAGGGACGGGCGGGCGCAGCGGGGCGCCGCGACATGAGTCCCGCGCTGTTGATCACTATCGCCATCCAGCTCGGCTGCCAGGCGTTCAAGGTGGTGTACTACTCGATTCGCAACCGCCGCCTGGAGGTGCCACGCCTGTTTTCCACCGGCGGCATGCCAAGCGCGCACTCCGCGTTCGTCGCCGCGCTGGTGGTGTCGGTCGGACTCGTGGAGGGCTGGTCGTCCGCCGCCTTCACGGTGTCGGTGGTGCTGGCCGCCATCGTGGTGTTCGACGCGGTACGCCTGCGCCGCACGGTGGATCTCCACAGCCGCGTGCTGAACGAGTTGATCGCCCTCCTGCCCGACCGGCGGCCGGCATTCGACCCGCCGGTGATCGGGCACAGCACCGCCGAGGTGGTGGTCGGTATCGTGGTCGGCGCCGTGCTCGCGGCTTTCGCCTACCTGCTGTTCGTCGCCTGAGCTGCTACCAAGCTATTTCGCGGCTATATCGCGCCGGACAGACCGGTGTCGGACACCCGGTATAGCTCGCCGCCGGCAAACGTGACGTAGAGTACGCCGCGCCCCGCTTCGGCGAACGTGCAGTTGGTGGGCCGGTCGGCGGGCGACGGATGCGTGGACACCACCCGCCCGGACGGCTCGAACACGTAAATCATCGGTCCGGGGCCGCGCTCGCGGTGCCCGGCGGTGGCCACGATGAGGCCTTCGGTGGTGCGGGTCATGCCGTCGACCCCGCGCGCGTCGGCAAAGTCGTGCAGCACGCGGTGCTCGCCGAGAGAGCCGTCGGCGGCGATCGGGTAGGCGCGCAGTTGGCGGCGCTGATCGGGCCGGTGCGGGCTCTCGGCCACGTACAGCTCGCTCTCGTCCTCGTTCAGCAGCACGCCGTTGGGCCGGTTGGTGTCGAAGGTGACGCGCCGCGGCGGGCCGCCGGGGTCAACGCCCGTCGAGACGCCAGGATCGACGCAGTATACCGACTCGTGGTTGAGCTGCATGGGGCGCCCGCCGTAGTTGGGATCGCTGAACCAGATGCGCCCGCCGGCTGCCTGGGCGAGATCGTTGGGCTCGTTGAACTGCTTGCCCTCGAAGCGGTCGGCGATCACCTCGGTATCGGCCTCGGCGACGTAGCGCACCACGCGGCGGCCGCCGCCTTCGCACGCCAACAGGCCGCCGCCCGGCGCGCGCAGCATGCCGTTGGCGCGCCCGGTATCCTCGCGCCACACCACCCGCTCGCCGCTGTCCGGATCGTAGCGCCAGGTGCGGCTGGCGTAGATCTCGGAGTAGAACAGGTAGCGTCCGTCCCAGACCGGCCCCTCGGTAATGAACTCGTGGTGGTGAACCAGTTCCCACTGCCAACTCATGGTGTATCTCCCGTCGGATGCGCGACGGCGGCAGCACGGCGCTGCACCATCTCCCGCTGCATTGCCTGCGGATAGCGCGGCGCCGGCTCGCTCACCGCGGTCAGCGCCGCCGCCAGTGCGGAGTCCAGCCGCCAGCCGGCAGCGCCCAGGTTCTGGGTCAACTGCTCCACGTTGCGCGCGCCCACGATGGCCGAGGTAACGCCGGGGCGCTCCAGCACCCAGCGCAGCGCCACCTGGGCGGGCGTCCTGCCGATCTGCGACGCCCGATCCAGCAGCAGTGCCAGGGTGGCGTCCGCGCTCGGCGCGAAGAATGCGCTCGGGTAGGCCCAGCCGTCCGCGGAACGGCTGCCCTCGCGCACCGCCATGCCGGGCCGGTACCGGCCGGCCAGGAAGCCGCCCGCCAGCGGCGCCCACACCGCCACGCCGAGCCGCTTGTAGCGGCACAGGGGCAGGATCTCCAACTCGATGTCGCGCACCACCAGGCTGTACTGCGGCTGGTAGCAGGCGAAGCGCGCAAGCCCGTGGTGGTCGCTGATCCACAGCGCCTCGCTCAGCCGCCACGCCTCGTAATTGCTGCACGCCGGGTAGCGCACCTTGCCCTGGCGCACCAGCGCATCCACCGCGTACAGCATCTCGTCCAGTTCCGTCTCCACGTCGACGTGGTGGATGTAATAGATGTCGATCCAGTCGGTGCCGAGCCGGCGCAGGCTGTCCTCGACGGCGCGCATGATGTGCACCCGCGACATGCCGGAGTCGTTGATGCCGCCGCCCATCGGGTTGAAGAACTTGGTTGCGACCACGGCGTCTTGGCGGCGCCCCGCCAGCGCCTTGCCGAGCAGGCGCTCCGATTCGCCGTCGGCGTAGGAGTTGGCAGTGTCGAAGAAGTTGATGCCGGCGGCGAACGCGGCGTCCACCATGCGGGCGGCCGCGCCGGCGTCGGCCGTCACCCCGAAGGTCATCGTTCCGAGACACAGTTCGGACACCTTCAGCCCCGAACGCCCCATGCGGCGATATTCCATATCCGTGGCCACACGATAGCACGGACCATGGCAGACAAACATTCCCCGGCCGGCATTGCACAAGCCGCGGACGGGACACCATAGTCTGGGCGAGATGAAGCAACTGGGTATCGGGTTCTTTGGCGCCGGGGTGGTGGCCAACCTGCACGCCAAGGCGGTGCGGCGCTGCGCCGGCGCGCGGCTGGTCGGGCTGTGGAACCGTACGCCGCAGCGCGCCGAGGAAAAGGCGCGGACGTACGGCTGCGAACGCTACGACAGCGTGGACGACCTGCTCGGCGATCCTGCCATCGACGCCGTGCACGTGCTCACCAACCTGGAGAGCCACCACGAGTTGACCCTGCGCGCGCTGGCGGCCGGCAAGCACGTGCTGGTCGAAAAGCCGGTCAGTGTCACGGTGGCCGAGATCGAGGAGATGGCGGCGCGCGCCGACGCCGCCGGCCTGGTGTGCATGCCGGGGCACAACTACATCTACGAAGACGGCGTACGGCGCGCCGGCGAGCTGATTGCCGGCGGCGCGCTCGGCCGGCTGATCGCGGTGTACGTGCTGTACAACATTCACCACGCCGAGCAGCACGTGCGCACCATTCCGGGCGTGATCCGGCAAATCCTGACCCATCACGCCTACATCCTGCTCTACCTCGCCGGACGGCCCGTCGAGCTCAGCGCCATGAAGGCCACCCTGCACTACGAGAGCATCACCCAAGAGGACATCGCGCTGGTGAACCTGCGCATGGGTTCGGGAGCGCTGGCCCACCTGCAGGCGAGCTTCGCGGCGGACGATCACAGCGCCGATCCGTGGACGGTGCTGATCAAGGCGATCGGCACCGACGGCGCCACCCGCTACAGCTACCGCGACTGGGTGGAGAACAAACCCGCTGAAGTGCACTCGCAGACCTACAGCGCCTACCCCTACTCCATCTACCGCGAGGTCGAGCACTTCGTCGCCCACGTGCGGGACGGCGGACCGCCGCCGCTGTCCACCATGGCCGACGCCGTCGACGCGCAGCGGATCGTGGAAGCCGCCGAGAGCTCCGCCGATTCCGGGCAGTTGGAGCGCCTCCATTAGCCTGCCATTGGCAACCTGAGGGCGGGCGCCGAGAGCGACCGCGGCGCCCGGTGGGGGCGGGACGGGCCGCCGCGCCGCGGTGTTCGGCGCGCTGACCCGGCGCCCGAGCCGCGCGAGTCGCGCTACAGCCGGCGCCAGGCGTAGTAGGCGATGGTGGCGGCGAGCAGAAAGCGGAAGTGTTCCAACTCGCCGGTTGCCGGGCGCGCCAACGCCTCGGCGAGGATGGCGGTGAGCGGCACGTCGCGCACCACCACCGGGATCTGCTCCAACGCGTCGCCGGCGGCGGCGCGGAATGCCGGCAGGTCCGGAAACCCGGCCACCAGCGCGGTGACCAGGTTCAGGGTCGCCGGCGCCAGCCGCGCGCGCTCCTGATGTTCGGCCACGTAGTCGGTGACCATGGCCAGACCATGCCGGGCGTTGCCGAGGAACCCCTGGTACAGCGGGTAGAAGCTGTTCGCCATCTCCAGGATGCCGGCGGCCGACAGGATTACCTCGTCGCGCACGTAGCGGCTCGGCGCGCGTTCCAGCACCGCCAGCACGTCATCCAGCGACGCCGGGTCGCCGAACAGCTCCAGGGCGGCCGCGCCGTGAATCAGCAGGCGCGGGTTCTCGGTGGACCGGAACAGCTCCTCGATGGTGGCGCGGCTGCTCTGATCGCCGAGCTGGGCCAGCGCCACCATCGCCTTGCCGACCAGGAACACGTCGGGCGAGGTGAGGCTGTTGCGCAGCACCTCGACCCCGTCGGTAAGGCGCTTGCGCCCGATCAGGTCGGCGGCCTTGTGTGCGGTCGTGAACGGCTGCCCGGAAACTTCGGCGATCAGGGCGCGGGCCAACTCATCGGTGGCCGGCATGTCGGCGAGCGAATCCAGCGCCTCCGAGCGCACCGCGAACCGGGGCGAATCGAGGCGGCGCAGCAGGTCGGGCGCGGCCAGCCGTGACGGCGTGCCGCCGAGCCGGCGCACCAGCGATTGCTCGGTGTCGGAGGTGCGGCTGCCCTTCAACCGATGCAGCAGCGCCAGCGCGCGCAGGTCGCGCGGCGATGCAAACAGGCCCAGCAGGTCGTGCACCCGGTAGGCGCCGAGCCGCTCGAGGCGTGCCGCCAGCATGATGATGCCGACGTAGGCCACCGCAAGGGCGCCGAAGTAGACCCGGTATACGTCCGAGGTCTCCAGTCCGCGGACCGACCGCAGGAGGTCGAGCACCAGCCCGCCGCCGAGCGAGCCCAGCGACGCCGGGATGCCGACCACCAGGAAGTAGAGAATGCCGAGGTTGAGCCGGTCGGCGCTCGGCGTCAGGTTGAAATAGTAGACGCTGTTGGCGCTGGTGGCGCCGGCGGCGCCGAAGGTGGCGAAGAAGAACACCACACCCAGGTACACCCACACCGCGGTGACGCTGTCGAGCGGCGGCGCCACGGCAAGCATTACCGTGGTCACGGCCAGGGTCGCGGTGAACAGCGAAATCAGCGGCTTGGCACCGACCCGGTCGATCACGAACGCGCTCACCAGCGCCATGGCGATGGCTCCGGCGCCGCCCACCGCCCCAAGCAGCATGGCGGTGTTGTCGCCCAGCCCATGTGCCCGCTTGGCGTACACCACCAGGAACGGCAGCACCATGGACACCGCGAAGCTGTGCACCGCCAGCAGGGTCAGGAAGCGCGGCACGCCAGGCCGCCGCAGCGTGCGCCCGAGCGAAGCCAGGAAGCCGCCGGCACGGTCGGGGGCGGGCGGCTCCGGGAAGCGGAACACCAGCCGGGTGGAAGACAGGCCGATCACGATGCCCGCCGCCATCAGCAGCGAGTACAGGAACAGCGGCGACTCCTCCTGCAGCAGCAGGCCGATCGCCAGTCCGGCGCCGATGCCGGCGGTATGAATCACGAGCTGGTTGCGCGACAGGAACGAGCCGCGCTCGGTCTCGGTGGTAATGGCGCCGACGATGGCGTTGTGGCCGGTTATGGCGACGCCGCGCGCCAGGTTGAAGCCGACCACGCTCGCCGCGATCAGCCAGATGCTGACCGGCGCGCTGTTGTTCGCGAACAGGGGCGCGAGCAGGATCGGCGACATCAGGGCATAGCGGGCGATCCAGAATATGCCCATGGTGCGCACGGTGCCGAGCCGGCGCACGATCAGGCGGCCGAGCAGCGGCACCAACTGGCCGAGCGGAATGAACGAATAGAGTACGCCGACCAGCAGGTCGCCGGCGCCGAGACGCAGCGCGTACAGGGCGATCAGGTTCCCGGTCAGCAGGTGGAACGACACCACGTTCAGGAACGAGAACAACGTAAAGTTGCGCTGCGCGGTGCGCATCTGGCGCGGCGTCAGCTCACCGTCGCCGGCAGCAATGGTGTCGGTCATTTCGCGGTACCCTTCCGCTGCGCGTAGCTGTTCACGACGCCGAAAGTTACTCGCCGCCCGCGCACCCCGGCAAGCGGCCCGCCGAGCCCACGCCAAGTGCGGCGCGTGCGGCGTCGACGGTGCCGTCCTTGTCGTGCTCGGCGCCGATCACTATGATGCGCCGGAGCACATTTCATTCGAACATCCCCTTTGGAGCACAATCTTGAAAGTAGTTCAGACGACCGATGACCGGCAGGTAAACTTGACAGACGTTCCCGATCCGCAGGCGCAGGGCGAGTGGGCGGTGGTGAAGATCCACAGCGCCCCCATGTGTACCGAGTACAAGGCGTACAAGGCGGGACGCGGGATGTCCTCGATGGGCCACGAGGCCGCCGGCGAGGTGGTGGACGTGGACCAGTCCAGCCTGATCAAGGTGGGCGACCGGGTGGCGGTGATGCCGCAGACCAGTTGCGGCGTATGCGACCTGTGCCTGGCCGGCGAGTACATCCACTGCGAGAACCAGCCCAAGCCCGAGCAGCTCGGCGTGTACGAGCATGGCACCGGCACCTACGCGCAGTACGTGATCAAGCAGGACCGGTTCCTGGTTCCGCTGCCCGACTCGATGTCGTACGACCACGGCAGCATGGCATGCTGCGGCCTCGGCCCCACCTTCGGCGCCATGCAGCGCATGAACGTGGGCAGCGGCGAAACGGTAATGGTCACCGGCATCGGCCCGGTCGGCCTCGGGGCGATCGTCAACGTCCTGCACCGGCGCTCGCGGGCGGTCGCGGTGGAAATGATCCCCTACCGGCGCAAGCTCGCCGAGAAGCTCGGCGCGGTGGCGGTCGATCCGTCCGCCGACGGCGCCGTGGAGCAGGTGATGGAGCTGACCGGCGGGGGGGGGGGGGGGGGGGGGGGGGGGGGGGTCGCGGGGGGGGGCCGGCGGGCGCGCGGCGGCGCAGCCCCCGCGGCCGCCGCCGTGGAGCAGGTGATGGAGCTGACCGGCGGGCGCGGCGTGGATGCCGCGGTGGACTGCTCCGGGGTCGGCGCCGCGCAGCGATTCGCGCTCGACTGCCTGCGCCGCCGCGGGCGCATGTCGTTCGTCGGCCAGGGCGGCGAGGTGCCGCTGTACACCAGCCGCGACATGATCAGCCGCGGCCTGGAGCTGTACGGGGCGTGGCACTACAACCGCGCCGACGCCTCCAAGCTGCTCGGGGTGATTGCCGACTCCGGCGAGCTGCTCGACAAGCAGATTACCCACCGCTTCCCGATGAAGGATGCGCAGACGGCGTTCGACCTGCAGGTAACCGGCGAGACCGGCAAGGTAATCCTCCACCCCTGGGAGGATTAGCCGCTCAGGCGCCGGAGAACCAGCCGAAGGCGTCGGCGAATACTACCCAGTAGTAGACCAGGTAGCCGCCGGCGCCGACCAGGAACATCGCGCTGGCGCGGCTGATGGCCAGCATCGAGCCGCGCAACCACTTCGCCACCGCGCCGCGGAACAGGGCGGCGCCCACTGTGACCGCGATCAGCACCGAACCCATGCCGAGCGCGTAGCCCATGAACTGCCCGAAGGCGGCGCCCAAGCCCTGCGTGCCGAGGCCGATGCCAACCACCGCCAGGAAGATCGGCAGCGTGCAGCTCAGCGAGCTGATCGAGTAGGCGGCGCCGAATGCCACCACGTTGCCGAGGTTGCGGCGCGGGCTCACGTGCACGCGGCTGGCCGCCAGCAGCGCCAGCTTGCCGCGCCCGGTCAGCAGCCACACGCCGATGCCGAGCAGCACCACGCCCAGGAAGGCGCCGAAGAACCGGAAGGTGGCGGTAAGCCATTGGCCGCCGGCGGCCACCACCACGCCCACCGCCGCGGCGACCGCTATGAACCCGCCGGTGGCCGCCACGCCGAGCAGGAGGCCGCGTCCCGCCCGCTCGATGAAGGAGCGTTCGTAGAACCCCTCTTCCTCGCTGCCGAGGTGGTAGGAGATGTAGGTGGGCAGCATTACGAACCCGCACGGGTTGACGCTCGCCACCATGCCGGCAAGGAACGCGAACAGGAACGGCAGGGTAACGGACACGTTGGCCGCCGCCGACTCGACATCGGCCTGCACACGAATCACCGCCGCCAGCAGGGCGGCCACCACCAGCGCCGGCACCGCGAAGCTGATAACCTGGTTGCGGCGGCTGACCGCCTCGGCGCCGGCCATCGTCAGCGCTCCGCCACCGCGAGCAGCTCTTCGACGTGCTCGACGAGTTTTTCCTTGGTCAGGATGCCGGTCCACTTGGCGACGACGCCGCCGTCGGCGGTGACGAACAGCGTGGTCGGCATGCCGAGCACCTGGAAGTGCGCCACCACGTCGGCATCTTCGGTGGTGCCGGCCGGGTAGGATACGCCCAGCTCGCTCAGCAGCGCGCGGCCCTGGTCGCTATTGCCGAGCCCGGTAAACGGCCCCAGGTCGATGCCGAGCATCAGGATGCGGTCGCTATATTCGTCGTACACCTCCTGGAACTCCGGCATCTCCGCCCGGCACGGCGGACACAGCCCTGCCCAGAAGTTGAGCACCACCGGCTTGCCGTGGTCGAGCACGGCGCTGAACTGCATGCGCTCGGCGGTCAGCCCACCGCCGGTCTGGTAGGCGACGATTTCGAAGTCGCCCCCCCCCCCGCGGTGGTGGAGGCCAACGTTTCGGAGCCCCCCCCCCCGGGGCGGGCCGGCCCCCCCCGCGGACGCCCCCCCGCCGTCATCGTCCGAGCCGCGGTTGCACGCGGCCGCCAGCAGCAGTGCCAGCACTCCCAACAGCGGCAGCCACGGCAACCTCCGCCGTCTCTCTGACCTGGTATCCATCACATTGTTCCGATGCTGCCGGCGCGGCGAATCATACGCCGCGCCGGAAACGCACTAGCGCGCCAGCGATTCGGACGGGTGCTCGATCTCGCCCTCCACGTAGTCCTTGGGGCTGAGCTCCTCGATCGGCTCCGCGATGTTGGAGCACACGCCGATGCCGATGGTCTCGGTGTTGCCGTCGAACGCACACCAGCGCACGCCGTTGCCGATTACCTGCAGCACGCCCTCGTGGTGGAAGATCGGATAGGTCTCGTGGCCGGGACGGAAGTAGAAGATCTTGCCGCGCCCGCGGTGCCAGACGGCGCCGCTGCGGAACACTTCGCCGCCCTCGAACCAGCTCACGAACAGCAGTTCGTCCGGCTCGGGAATGTCGAAGTGCTCGCCGTACATCTCGGCATTGGGAATCTCGATGTAGCGCCCGCACCCGCGGGTGATGGGATGATTGGGGTTGACCACCCACAGCCGCTCCCGCTCCGCGGCCTCGCGCCAGCACAGCCCGCAGCTCGTTCCCATCATGCGTTTGAAAATCTTCGAAAAGTGTCCGGAGTGCAGCACCACCAGGCCCATCCCGTCGAGTATGCGCCCCTGCACGCGGTCCACGATGTCGTCGCGCACCTTGCGGTGGGCGGCGTGGCCCCACCAGATCAGCACGTCGGTGTTGGCGAGCACTTCCTCGGTCAGGCCGTGGTCCGGCTGCTCCAGCGTGGCAGTGGCCACCTCCAGGCCCGGCTGCTCGCGCAGGTAGCCGCCGATCTGCTCATGAATGCCGCGCGGATAGATGCTGCGCACGAAGTCGTTGTTCTGCTCGTGCACGAACTCGTTCCACACCGTTACCCGTATTCCCATTCCTCTTTCCCCCTGCTCCGATGAGTGGCCCTGCCTGCTGGCCGTGTCGTGTTGATTCGCCTCCCGCATCCGCTCGTTCCGGCGCCGCGGTCGGCATCGACACAGTACTCGCCAGTGCGGCGGTTAGGGAACCGGCGGGCGCGGCGGAGCGTGACAGGGCACTCGACTTTGCAGCAATTGGGGGTTCGGCTACATTGATGGTGGGCGGATGCCGGAAGCAGCGTTGGCAGGGCGATCCAATGAACAGTGGGTGGCCGATCTCCAGGCGATGGGTCCGGCCCGCGATGCCGCCATTGCGGATCTGCGCCGTCTGCTGGTGGCGGGGCTGCGGCGCGGCCTGCTGCGCCAGATCCGGGCAAGCGGCCGCGAGTTCGAGTCCCAGGCGGAAGACTTCGCCCAGGAGGCGCTGCTCAAGATCATCGGTCAGCTCGATGCGTTTCGGGGCGACAGCCGCTTTACCACCTGGGCGCACAAGATCGCCGTGCGGGTGGCGCTCACCGAGTTGCGGCGCAAGCGCTGGCAGGACGTTTCGCTGGACGCGATGGCCACGTCGCCCGATGAGACGCGCGCGGTGGAATTTGCCGATCCGGCGCCGGGGCCGGCGCAGGCAACCGACAAGAAGGCCGTTACCGCCCTCCTGCACCGCTACATCAACGACGAGTTGACCGAACGGCAACGCAGCGCGTTGCTGGCCGTGGGCATCTACGGAATGCCGCTGGAGGAAGTGGCACGCCGCATGGGCAGCACCAGGAATGCCATGTACAAACTGCTGCACGATGCGCGCCGCAATCTGAAGCGCAAACTGACCGCCGACGGCTTCAGCCGCGAACAACTGCTGCGGGTATTCGGCTAATGGCGCGGCCGTCCGTGGGTACCGAACGCCCGTTCCGTGGTAAGCTCGGTAGGGGACGTAGCGTCAGGATGGAAGAACGCAGTCATGGCCGCCGCTAGAGCACCACTGATCAGCCGGCTGCAACGCGCCGCCGGCGGCATGCTCGGACGCCCCCCGATCGGGCATCCGCAGATGCCGATGGGCATGTTCCTCAGGGGGATGGGTGCGATGGTGGCGCGCACCGGCGCCGAGGAGATGTCCTGCGAGGAATGCTTCGCGGAGATGGACCGCCTTGTGGAGCGGGTGGCCGGCGGCGGCGACCTCAACGCGCTCGGGCCACTGGTCGCCGACCACCTGCGCCGTTGCGGCGACTGCTACGAAGAGTACGCCGTCCTCCTCCACATCGCCCGCACCGAATAGGATGCCGGCTTACCCGTGCTCCCGGTACTGGGCCACCTTGCGCGCCACGCCGCCATCCGCGAACGCCCCGCGCGCTGCCGCATGGCCGGCGGCGATGCTGTCAACCGCCTCGGCGCAGTACAGCGCCGCGCCCGCGTTGAGGCAGATCAGGTCGGTCAGCGGCGACGGGTCGGCGACCGCCGCAACGAGGTCCGTGAACAGCACCGCGTTCGCCGCACCGCTGCCGGCGGGAAGGGCGTCGTACGCTACCGGGGCAATCCCGAACTGCTCCGGGCTCACGGTTTCCCGCCGCACCGCGCCGGCGTCCAGGGTAAACACCTCCGTCGGCCCGGCAATCGACAGGTCATCAATGCCCGGCGCGCCGCACACCACCAGGGCGCGGCGACGGCCGAGGTCGGCGAGCACCTCGATCAGCAGCTCCGCCGCGGCCACGCTGCTCGCGCCCATGAACTGGTAGGGCGGCTGCGCCGGATTGCACAGCGGCGCCGCCAGGTTGAAGATGGTGCGCCGCGCCACCTGCTGCCGCGCCGGCGCCACCGCGCCCATCGCCGGGTGCCACGCCCGCGCGAAGAAGAACGCCAACCCGGTGGCCGCGAAGCAGCGCGCCATCGCCTCCGGCGCCATGTCGTAGTCGATGCCGAGCGCATCGAGAAAGTCGAAGCTGCCGTTGGGCTGCCGGGAGCCGCGGTTGCCGTGCTTGACCACCTGCGTGCCGGCGGCCGCCACCGTGAACGCCGCCGCGGTCGACACGTTGAAGCGTTCCATGCCGCTGCCGCCGGTGCCGGCCAGATCCACCCCGCGCCCACGAATGCCTTCGGGCGCCGGTGTGGCCCGCTCCAGAATGGCACGCGCGAACCCCGTCACCTCGGCGGCGGCTTCCCCCTTCTCGGCCAGCGCCTGCAACAGAGCCACCACCTGCTCCAACTCGGTCCCTGCGCCCGCGAACACCGCGTCGGCGCAGGCACGCGCCTCATCTGCCGTCAAGCTGTTGCCCGCGGCAACCGCGGAAGTGTATTGCGCAATGTCAGAACTCATGCCGTCATCCTACGCCGATGTCCAGGCGTCCGGCCACGACAGAAACCGCCTACTGTCGCCATGGCGGGCGGCTGGTTGACGTGGCGGGCGGCAGCCGAAAAGGTAGCAGCATGATCGTTTCGGCGGAGCTGCAGTTCAAGTGGCAGCGCCGGGTGCGCCGCAAGAGCCCGCTGCGGTTCGCCCCCGGTCTGAACACGCTCGCCGGCCCCAACGGCTCCGGCAAGAGCACTATCGTCAAGGCGCTGCTCGACGGCGGCGACTGCCGGCTGCAGTTCAAGGGCAGCAGCACGATCCGCCTGTTCGACACCGAGTTGATGAACCCGCGCACCCTGTCGACGCCCGCGGCCACGCCCGCGGAGATGGCGCTGCGCCTGCGCGGCAGCTTTTCTTCGCACGGCCAGATTATCCGCCAGGCGCTCGCCGCCCTGCCCGCCGGCCCCGACGGCATGACCCTGCTGGTCGACGAGCCGGAGGCCGGCCAGGACTTCGCCGGCGTGCAGCGCATCAAGACCACCATCGACGCCGCCTGCACGCAGGAGGGCTACCAGTTCATCGTCGCCTCTCATCACCCCGTGTTCTGGTTCGACACCCACCTGATCGAACTCGAACCCGGCTACACCCGCCGCGTCCTCGAAGCCCTCACCGCCCTGCACTAACCGCCTGGCTACTCGCGTTGAGCCGTGAGGTACTTGCCGGGGATGCGGGTGGGTTCGTACTCGGCGTCGGGGTCGCGTTCGGCGATGGTTCGGGGGATTTCGCCGTCCCAGTAGTCAGGCACCGTCATGGGGCGGCGGTGCCACAGCAGCAGCAGGTCGCGCGGCTCGTCAGTCCGGTTCTTGTAGGCGGCGTGCAGGACGCGGGCATCGGCGAGTACCAGGTCGCGCGGCCCCACCTCCACGTTCACCTGGTCGGGATGGTCGCTGAACATCACCGGATGGTCCTCTTCGATGAACCGGGCCCCCTGCTCGTGGGCGGTCACCAATATGTCGTGCAGCGGAATGCGCCTGCGGTGGGTGCCGGGGATGATCTTCAGGCAGCCGTTTTCGACGCTGGTGCCCTCCAGGTAATAGGACACGAAAATGGTCTGCGGCCACGGTGTACAGCTCAGCGGGTCGTTCCACATCATCCAGTCCTGGTGCCAGTAGAGCGCCGGGCCGCGCGCCGGCTTGGTAAGGACAAGCATGCCCTCCATGGAGGCGAAGTCGCCGAATCCCAGTGCGTCGAGCGCGCGGCGTGCCGGCGGCCACTCCACGAGCCGGCGCATGATCGCGTTGTCGGCGTACGGGACGTTGAGGTGGGTGCCCTGGTACTTGGTGTCGGGGTGATGCGCCTCGGTTGCGTTGAGGCGGGCGGTCTCCTCGCGCAACTCGGCGACGAATTCGTCGGTCAGCACGTCGGGTACCACGCAGAATCCATCGCGGATCATCTGCTCCCGCGTCTGCCGTGCAACTTCCGGGGTCATGGATCGGATGATAGGTAGGTTTGCCACCCGCTGTCGACCGCCCTTCGGATCCCGATGCGCGCGGCGGCGCTCGGCGGCGCTCGGCGGCGGAAGTGTATCGACATGCGGCCATCGGGCCGGTACGGTGGCGTTACTCATGACAACGGACCAAGACCAATCCGCGCGCGCCGCGTCGGCGGCGGTGGAAGAACTGATCATCGGCCGCTGGTCGCCGCGCTCGTTCTCCTCTGCTCCGCTCAGCGACGACGAAGTCGCCTCCCTGTTCGAGGGCGCGCGCTGGGCGCCGTCATCGTTCAACGGGCAGCCGTGGCTGTTCCTGTACGAGACCGACGGCCCAGACCGCCCGGTGTTCGACTCGGTGCTGATGCCGCGCAACCGCGCCTGGGCGGCGAAGGCACCGCTGGTCGGGTTCATCTTCGCCAACACGCGCCTCCCCGACGGACGCGAGCCGCGCACCGCCGAATTCGATACCGGAGCGGCCTGGATGGCGCTGGCGCTCCAGGCTCGGGCGCTGGGCCTGTACACCCACGCCATGGCCGGCATCGACCGGCAGGCTGCCCACGACCGGCTCGGCGTGGACGCGGAGCACTACACGGTGATGTGCGGGTTCGCCGCCGGCCGTATCGGCCCGCGCGACGCCCTGCCCGACGAACTCCGCGAGCGCGAGCAACCGAACGACCGCAAGCCGATCGGCGACATCGCCCACCGCGGCATCCTGCGTGCGACCTGAGCGGGCGGAGCAGGCAGCACGGCCGGCACTGGTGCAGGCTGGCGTAGCCGGTATAATTGACATGACGCTACGTCGACGCATACGGTTCGGACAACCGCCGTCGCGGCTCCCTCTATCATGATACGTATCGAAAACCTCACCAAGTACTACGGCGAGCGCCGCGCCGTGGACGACATAAGCTTTTCCGTCGAACAGGGCGAGATCGTCGGCTTCCTCGGCCCCAACGGCGCCGGCAAGTCGACCACCATGCGCATCATCACCGGGTTCCTGATGCCGACCCGCGGCGACGCGTGGGTGGGCGATCACAACATGGCCACCGAGTCGCTGCAGGGCCGCCGGCACATCGGCTACCTGCCGGAGGTGGTGCCGCTGTACACCGACATGACCACGCGCGCCTACCTGGAGTACGTGGCCCGGCTGCGCGGGGTAGAGCGGCGCGCCGTGCGCGGCCGCGTCGACGACGTGGTGCAGCAGTGCGCGCTCGAGGAGTACTACGACGTCCTCCTGGCCAAGCTGTCCAAGGGCTTCCGCCAGCGCGTCGGGCTCGCGCAGTCGATCATTCACGACCCGGAGGTGTTGATCCTCGATGAGCCGACCATCGGCATCGACCCGATCCAGGTGTCGCAGACCCGCCAGCTGATCCGCGACCTGGGCAAGAATCGCACCATTCTGCTGTCCAGCCACATCCTGCCCGAGGTAAGCATGGTGTGCGAGCGGGTAATCATCATCCACCAGGGCCGGATCGTTGCCGAGGACAGCATCGACCGGCTGTCCACCATGGTGAGCGGTGCGGAGCGGTTGCGGCTGCGCGTGGACGGTCCCGCCGACGACGTGGCCGCAGCGCTCGAAGCCGTTCCCGGTGTCGCCGGGGTGACCTTCAGCGAACCGAATCACCTGGTGGAGTTTGCCGCCGACGAGCATCCGCACGGCGAGATTACCGCCGCCATCATGGCGCGCGGCTGGACGCTGACCGGCATGGAGACGGTGACCATGAGCTTGGAGGAGATCTTCCTGCAGCTCACCACAAAGGACGACGACGACGACGACGACGACGACGATTCGTACGGCGACGAGTTGGATGACGACGAACTGGGCGACGCCGGAGACGAGGACGAGACCGCCGGCGAAGGCGCCGAACAGGGAGCCGAGCGATGAAGAACATCCTGGTGATAGCCCGCAAGGAGCTCGGCACCTACCTGGGCTCGCCGATGGCGTACATCGTCACCGCGGTGTTCCTGGCGCTGACCGGCACCTTTTTCACCACTTACCTGGCCGGCGTCGGCTACGGGGACACCAGCATCCGCGGCTTCGTGAACGCGGCCCGCTTCCTGGTGCTGCTGTTTGCAGCCGTGCTCACCATGCGGCTGGTGTCGGAGGAAAAGAAGGTCGGCACCTGGGAGTTGCTGCTCACCGTTCCGGTGCGTGACGTCGAGATCGTGGTCGGCAAGTTCCTGGGGGCGCTGGCCATGCTCACCGGCATGCTGATGCTGACCCTGTACTACCCGATCATGCTGATGTCGTTCGGCGACCCGGACATCGGACCGATGGCGACCAGCTACCTGGGGCTGTTCCTGCTCGGCGGCGCCTGTCTGGCGGCCGGGGTGTTCGCGTCGTCGGTCACCGCCAACCAGATTGTGTCCGCGGTGGTGGCCGGCGGCATCCTGTTCGGGCTGTGGTTCCTGGGCGTCCTGGGCGGGCTCGCTCCCGGCGCGATCGGCGACGTGCTGGCCCTGTTCTCGCTGTCCACCTATTTCGCCGACTTCGAGCGCGGCATCGTGGACACCCGCGGCGTGGTCTACTACGTGACCTTCGCGCTGTTGTTCCTGTACCTCTCGGTGCGCTCCATCGAAGTGGGGAGGTGGCGCTGATGTCCAGTTCCGTGCTCGCAATCATCGGCCTCGCTACCCTGGCCGTGGCGTGGATTCTCGGCTTCGTCATGCCGTCGATCCGCGTCATCACCTATATCATCGTGGGCCTCGGCGCCGCGCTGGTGGCGGCCGCGGTGGTGCTCGACTTCCGCCGCGTGAGCGGCGCAATTTCCAGCCGCCGGGGACTGTTCGGTTTCGGCGCCGGCGCCGGCATGGCACTGGTGCTCGGCATCGTGCTCATGGCCAACGCCATCAGCGTGCGGGTGAACTACCGCTTCGACTTTACCGGCCTGTCCCAGTTCACCCTCACCACCCAGACCAAGGAGGTGCTGGAAGAGCTGGAGGAGCCGGTCGAGGTGGTGTCGTTCTTCAACCCGGCCGATCCGCGCCTGATCGGGTTGCGCGACTTCGGCCACAACCTGCTGACCGAGTACCAGACCTACACCGACCTGTTGACGCTGCGCGTGGAGGATCCGGAACTGCGCCCCGACCTGGCGCGCCAATACCGCATCGGCCCGGCGGCCGCCAGCCTCGGCACCATGGTGTTCGTGGGCAGCGCCGGGCAGCGGCAGGTGTTCGGCCCGCAGATCGGCTTCGAGGCCGAGCACGCCTTTACCAGCGCGCTCCTGGAGGTGACCGGCACCCGGCAGCGCATCATCTACTTCCTCACCGGCCATGGCGAAAGCGACATTTCCGGCGACTACGACAGTGCCCGCAGCGGCCTGCGCGACAACCTGTTCCAGGTGGCGCAACTCGATCTGCTGCGCTTCGGCCGCGTGCCGGACAACGCCGCCGCCGTGGTGGTGGCCGGCCCGCAACAGCCGCTCGCCGCCAGCGAAATCGAGATCCTGGACCAGTACCTGCAGCAAGCCGGGCGGCTGATGGTGCTGTTGAACCCCGATCCACACGACGGGTTGCGCGAGCTGATGCGCAAGTGGGGGCTGCAGGTGGGCGACGGCCTGCTGGTCGATCCCGCCGCGCACGTGGTGCCCAACGTGGACAACCCGCTGGTGGCGCGCAACCGCAACAATCTGCAATTGACCGACCTCTACTTCCCGGGCGTGGCCCCTATCCTGCCGCTGCCCGACCAGCCGGACGAGATCCAGATCGTGCCGCTGGCGTGGACGACGCCGGACGGGTGGGCGGAAACCCAGCCGCTCACTGACGACGCCCCCGAGTTCGATCCCGACGAAGACGCACGCGGACCGCTGGCGATGGGCGTGCTGCTGGTGCGCCAGCCGGCCGGCGAGGACGACCCCAACCTGGCGACCCGCCTGGTGGTGATCGGCGACTCCGACTTCGCGACCAACCAGCACTTCCGCAACGGCGCCAACAGCGACCTGTTCCTGACCCTCGTGAACCAGCTCGCGTTCGGCGACGAGATCATCTCCGTGGACCGCAAGGTGCTGCCGGTGCGCCGCCTGGTGCTGAGCCCGGAGGAGGCGCGCTTCTTCAACCTGTCCAGCGCCGGCTTGCTGCCGTTCCTGGTGCTGATCGCCGGCGCGCTGGTGTGGTGGCGGCGGCGCTAAGGCCCATGCAGCGGCTGTTGAAACTGCGCTCCCTGCTGCTGCTGGTGCTGGTGGCCGGCGGACTATCGGTCGGCCTGTACTACGCCACCCGCCCGCAGCCGCAGCCACGCCCGGAACCGCGCCCCTACGTCTGGGGTTTCGACATGATGGAACTGATCCACTTGGAGATCGAGTTGCCGCGCGCCGGCATGGGGGAGCGGTGGAAACGCGGCGAGGACCGGCAGTGGTACTTCGACAACGAGGCGGGGCAGCCGGTGAACCGCGACCGCTGGGGCGGCGGGGTAGCGCTGCTGGTGAGCGGCCCGGGCGCCAACCGCCGCATCGCCGAGCAGGCCACCGACGAGCAACTGGAACTGTTCGGCCTCACCGAGCCGCAGATGACGCTCGGCCTCACCCTGATCGACGGCGCATTCGTGGAGGTGATCGTCGGCGACGCCACGCCCGACGGACGCAGCTACTACATCAAGGAAATCACCGACGCCGACGTATACACCGTCGACTACACCTGGTACGGCGTATTGGCGCGCCTCGTCCTCGATCCACCCTACCCCCCGCCCGACCAGAAACCGATCGAGTCGTAGCGCACCGCGAATCGAACGCGAGGAACGCGAGGTTGACGTTGCGGGCAGACCATGATCTTATGACAAGGTGCGCCACGAATGTGGCAAAGAGGTAATGTTTTGAGTGCAGCGCAATCCAAGGATACTCACGCCGAACGCGAGACGGTTCTCGAAGTCAACGAACTCCAGACCTACTTCTACACCGACGAGGGCGTCGTCAAGGCGGTTGACGGCCTCTCCTACCGGGTGCGGAAGGGCGAATTTGTCGGTCTGGTAGGGGAAAGCGGCTGCGGAAAGAGCGTCAGCGCCATGTCGGTACTGCGCCTGATCCCGCATCCGCCCGGCCTTATCGTCGGCGGCGAAATCCTGTTTCAGGGCGAGGATCTGCTGAAGGTGGACGAGGCGCGGATGCGCGACATTCGCGGCAACCGCATCGCCATGGTGTTCCAGGAACCCACCACCTCCCTCAACCCGGTATTGACCGTGGGGCGGCAGATCTCGGAGTCGATCGAGCTGCATCGCAACGCCGACAAGGCAACCGCACTGGCCGAGAGCGTCAAACTGCTGGAGTTGGTCGGCATTCCCGACTCGGACCGGCGCATCAAGGACTACCCGTTTCAGTTTTCCGGCGGCATGCAGCAGCGCGTGATGATCGCCATGGCGCTGAGTTGCAGCCCCGATCTGCTGATCGCCGACGAGCCCACCACGTCGCTGGACGTGACGGTGCAGGCGCAGCTCTTGGAGATCGTCGCCGATTTGCGGGAACAGCTCGACATGGCCGGCGTCATCATTACCCACAACCTGGGCCTGGTGGCGCGCTACGTCGACCGCGTAAACGTGATGTACGCCGGCAAGCTGGTGGAGTCGGGCACCACCGAAACGATATTCGCCGAGCCGAAACATCCGTACACCATTGGGCTGATGGCATCGGTGCCGCGCCTGGACAGCCCGCGCAAGGTAGCGCCGCGAGCTATCGAGGGATTGCCGCCCAACCTGGCGCACCTGCCGGAGGGCTGCTCCTTTTCGCCGCGTTGCTCCTACGTCATGGACCAATGCCACAACGAGGCGCCGCAACTGGAGAACGTCGGCGGAGGCCACCTGCGAAGGTGCTTCTACGATGAGAGCAAGCTGGAGAAGGTAACGGTATGAGTAACGGCAGCACCGGAAGCAACGGCGTCGAACACATCCTGGAAGTCCACGATCTGGTCAAGTACTACCCGGTGACCGCCGGCGTCCTGCGCCGCAAGGTGGGCGACGTCAAGGCAGTGGACGGGGTCAGCTTTTCCATCGAACCGGGCGAGACCTTGGGGCTGGTGGGCGAGAGCGGCTGCGGCAAGACCACCACCGGGCGTTGCATTCTGCAACTGCAGGAGATCACCTCCGGCGAGGTGGTGTTTCAGGGCCAGGATCTGACGCAGATGAAGGGCGAGGCGCTACGCCGCATGCGGCGCCACATGCAGCTCATCTTCCAGGATCCGTTTGCCTCCCTCGATCCACGCATGACCGCCGGCGACATTGTCGGCGAGCCGCTGAAGGTGCACGACATCGCGCGCGGCAAGAAGTACCGGCAGCAGGTTTCCGAGTTGCTCAGCATGGTGGAGCTGGCGCCTACCGTTTCCGGCCGCTATCCGCACGAGTTCAGCGGCGGCCAGCGGCAGCGCCTCGGGATTGCCCGCGCGCTGGCGGTGCGGCCGGCGTTCATCGTGTGCGACGAGCCGGTGTCGGCGCTCGACGTGTCGATTCAGGCGCAGATCATCACCCTGCTGATGCGGCTGCGTGAGGAGTTCAACCTCACCTACCTGTTCATTGCCCACGACCTGGCGGTGGTGCGCAACATCAGTGACCGGGTGGCGGTGATGTACCTTGGCAAGATCATGGAGATCACCAGCAGCGACCGGCTGTACGACGAGCCGCAGCATCCGTACACCATCTCGCTGCTGTCGGCGGTGCCGATTCCCGACCCGGTGATCGACCGTACCCGCGAGCGGATCATCCTGAAGGGGGACGTGCCGAGCCCGATGAACCCGCCGAGCGGCTGCCCGTTCCATACCCGCTGCCCGCACGCCGAGGAGATCTGCAAGCGCGAGGTGCCCGAGTTGAAGTCGACCGGTCCCAACCACTGGGCCGCCTGTCACCTCGTCGAGGCATCCTGAGCGCATCAGACCAGACAGACGTGAAGGACAGCAGGAAGGGCGCCGCCAAGAACCCGGCGCGGAACGGATCGAAGAGCGGGGCACGGCGCCCCGGAACGCGCGGCAAGCAGAACACCGCGACGCCCGCGACCCTGACATTGGGTCTGACACAGGTGGTGATCCTGGTCGTGGTGGTGGCCGTGATCGTGGGCGGGGTGGCCGGCTTCGCCATCTACCGCGACCGGGTCAAGCCGCTGCAGACCAAGGTGCTGATTGTGGACGACATGTCGGTCGACATGCGCTATTTCCTGAAGCGGGTGCGCATGATGGGGCGCGAGCCGCTCGAAGTGATGCAGCTCCTGACCCGGGAACTGATCATCACCCAGGTGGCGGTAAAGCCGCCGTACAGCATTGAGGTCACGGAACAGGACGTCGAGAACTACATGCGCGAAACGGCGGCCCGCGGCGACGCCGATACGATCACCGACGAAGAGGTAAAGGAGTGGTACCGGCAGACGCTCAACGACAGCGAGTTGAAAGACGCCGAGTTCCGCGAGCTGATGCGCCGCAACCTGCTCTCCCTGCGCCTGACGGACTACCTCGGCGAACGGATGCCGACGGTGGTGGAGCAGGTGCGCCTGTACATAATCGTGTTTGCCTCGCCGGAGGCGGGCAACGGCGTGATGACGCAACTCGAAGAGGGCGCCGACTTCCTGGAGCTGGCGCGCAGCGAAGCCAACGCCGACGAGAAGCTGCGCGCCACGGGCGGCGACCTGGGCTGGCTGCCGCGCGGGGCAATGCGCCCCGAACTCGCCCCCGTGTTCGACCTGCCGGTCGGCGAGCCGAGCCGCATGCTGGCGCTCGGCGCCAACGCCTATGCCGTGGCGATGGTCGGCGAACGCGCCGCGGCGCGGGAGATAGCACCGGAGGTGTTGGAGGCGGTCAAGGCAAGTGCCCTGAGCAATTGGTTCAACGAGGAGTACCAGTACCACACCGTGGAGTTCCACGGCTTCAGCAACGGCTACGACAGCGAAACCGACCTGTGGGTAAAGTGGCAACTGCAGCGCATGGCACGCCACGACAACCCCGAGGAATCGCGCTGAGGGGATTTGCGGCAGCAGCCTGCGTACTCCTCGCGGGATCACCGTTCGTCATGGCGGGCGCCATCCACGGCAGCGCCATCACCCTGGAGGGGCATCAGGTCGGAACCGTCGAGAGCATCGACATGTGGAGCGCCCCCGGTAGCGCGGGGCGCGTAAACGTGGTGGTGAAGGCAATCTTCGCCGACTTCGCGGCGGACCTGGACCGCTATCTCATAGACAAGGGCTACTTCCAGAATCGCTGCTCGCAGCGCATCTACTGGGTCGGCGATACGGCCGTGCTCGATGCCGGCGCCGCGCTGCGGCTCGCCTCCCGCGTACGCTACGAACAGTGGGCGTGCTCTTCCCTGGGCGACGCGCGGCTCCTGCAGGATACGCGCGAGGTACACTGGAGCATCACGGTCCCGCGCGCGCCGGTCGACCGGATCGTGGTGGCCGCCGCGCTGGAGGACATCGTCGACTTCCCCGATGCGGTGGAGCGGACGTTCGGGCTCCGGGTGCGCGAGGAAATTCCGATTCCGCTGCCCGAGAAGTGCGGGAAGTGCGACTGCACCGACGTGATCGACCTGCTGAAGCCGGTGTTTGAGGCGGTCGCCTTCGCCAACCGGAACGGCAGTGTGGAGATCACCGCCACCCTCTCCACGGCCGACCCGTGGCAGGCCATGGCCTGCGTACCCTGACGAGAAAAGGCCGGGCCCCTCAGTGAGAGGAACCCGGCCCTTGTAACTCGCGGATCGGTTGACCCGCAAAGCCTGGATTGAGGCTGGTTAGAAGCCCATCTCCTGCTTGATGCTCGGATCGATCCAGGCCCAGCCCCACGGCATCACGTACGTGTCGTCGTTGATCCAGCGGAACTCACCGTAGTAGTTCTTGACCCACGGCCACCAGGCCTGCGAGATCGCCTTGACGGCCAACGGAATGGCGGGCACCTCGTTGAGGATGTGGACCGCGGCTTCCTTGATAATCGCGTCGCGCTTGTCCGCGTCCAACTCCGCCTGCATGGCGCGGGCAAGCTCGTCGAACTTCGGATCGTTGAACTCGTACTGGTTACGGGTACCCCAGGACGCCCAGTTGTTGGGCATGTCGCGCACCGGGTTGCCGGAACCGTAGCCCATGCGGGTCATGTCGTAGGCGCGCTCCTTGACCAACTGGTTGTGGATGGCGCCGTCGTTGACCACGATGTTGAACTCGACCCCGAGCTTGGCCCACTGATCCTTCATGATCGCGGCCTGCTGCAGGATGGTAGCCCAGTTGCCGGTGTAGAAGTTGACCGTGAACCCATCCGGGTAGCCGGCGTCGGCAAGCATCTGCTTCGCCTTCTCCGGGTCGTACTCGTACAGCATCGCGGTCTCCGGCGGCAGCTCACTCTGCGGAGTGTAAGACGCCAGGCTCGGGTAGATCGGCCACCAGTGCTCCGGCAGGTCGACGCCCTTGGCGCCGCGCTGCGCGGCGAAGTCGTCCAGGTTGGTGCCGACCAGCAGTGCGCGGCGTACGTCGCGGTTGTCAAACGGAGGCTTGCTCGTGTTGAACGCGAACGTACCACCGAACGAAATCGGCAGGCGGTCCTGAATCAGGTCGGGAGCGGTCCGGTCCAGCGTGTCCCAGTGGGTGCCGTAGACCGACGGGCCGCCATCGGCAATGCCGGTGCGCAGCGCCGCTTCCTCGAACGACTCGTCGTTGGCGAGCGGGATGATGAACTCATCCAGGAACGGCAGCTGGTACTCCTCGCCGTCCACCATGGTGGTGCCGCGGTAGTTGGGGTTCTTGACCATGCGGAAGAACTGGTCGGGCACGTACTCGGCGAACATGAACGGGCCGGTACCGACCTGGTCTTCCCAGCGCGCGATGCGGCCGTCTTCGAGCATCTCCGGCGCTCCGACGAAGCCGGGGCGGCTCAGGCCGAGCGTGGCGTTCAGGATGAAGTCGAACTCCACGAACTCGATGATCACGTCGTCGCCGCTGGTGTAGATGTTGGCGTCCTTGTTGGCCAGCAGGCGCGCGCCCTCGGGGCCGGTCGCCCAGTGGCGCAGGTCGGAGGCCAGGTCCTCGGCGGTGAACTCACGAGCATCCATCCAGGCGCTCTGCGACTCGGTCGGTGCCCAGAAGATCCCCTTCTTCACGGTCCAGGTAATCTTGTCCTGGTCCACTTCCCAGTTCTCGATCAGGTTGCCCTTGATGAACTTCATCGGGATGGCGCCGATCAGTTTGAAATCCCACTCGCCGCTGCCGCGCGGACCAAAGGTGTCGAAGTCGCCGATCATCGGCGTCTCCTGGATCAGCTCGTGGTACCAGGTGCGGCCACCTTGACCGTCCGCGGGATCCGGCGATCCCGGCTTGTTGCCCCAACGCGGTGCCAGGGTGAACGTCCCGCCGTAAATCGGGCCGCCATCCGACATCGTCGCCGCGGCGGATGTCTCTTCCTCGCCGCTTGCGAATCCCAGGCCGGCGGCCAGGGTAATCGCAAGTGCGAATACAAAAAGCTTTCTCATGTTTCCTCCTATAAAGCTTTTGTGTGCAAAATAGTTCTGCACCTCATAATCTGCGAATAATCCGCGCGATGATCAACTGCCGGGCGGATCAGGACTCTGCTCGCGTGGAACTGCCGGGCCCGAGGTCTGGGGCTCCTGCGATTTGCCGCCGTTCAGGCTGCCCGGAGCTACGCCGCCGTTGAGCTGAGCGGCCCTCTGACGCATTCCCTTCTTGGTCTTGCCGCCGCCGAACCGGCCGGCACCGCCGCGCAGGCGCGGATCCAGGATGTCGCGCAGCGCGTCCCCGAACATGTTGGTACCGTATACGACGATCGCCAGGGCCACTCCCGGCCAGATGACCAGGTGCGGAGCGGCGTACATGTGCCAGCGGGTGTCGCCCGACAGCATGCCGCCCCAGCTCGGGTATGGCGGCGGGATGCCGAAGCCCAGGAAGCTGAGGCCCGCCTCTGCCAGGATCGCGCCCGGCACCCGCAGGCTGAACAGGACGATGGTCGGCGCCAGGATATTGGGCAGGATGTGGCGTAGCAGAATGGTCGAAGTACGCCCGCCGATCGCCGTCGCCGCGGACACGTAGGCATCTTCCTTGATGGCGATCACCGCGCTGCGAATGATGCGCGACCCCTCGATACCGGTGGTGACTCCAAGCACCACGATGATGGAGAAGATGCCCGGCGTGATGATGGTCACCATCACCATGAGTATGATCAGCCCGGGAATGCTCATCCAGGCGTCGACGAAGCGCTGGGTGACGGTGTCGACCGGTCCGCCGAGGTAGCCGGACACCATGCCGATCAGCAGCGAGATCGCGGTGGACAGGATGGTGGCGCCCAGACCCACGATCAGCGAGATGCGGGCGCCGTAGATGATGCGGGTGAGCAGGTCGCGGCCCAACTCGTCGGCGCCGAGCAGGTAGCGCTCGTTGGGAAGAGCCAGGCGGTACTGCATGGCGGTCTCGTTCATCCCGAACGGGGCGATGGAATCGGCAAAGATGCCGGTCAGCAGCAGCACCAGGGTAATCAGTGCGCCGACCGTGCCGAGCGGGTGTTCGGTCACCAGCCGCTTGAGAAACGTGGTGAACTTCGAAGGCTGCTTGGTCGTCTCGGTGGGTGCGGCTGCACCGGCGATGCTGCGGTCTGCCATGACTCTAGTTGTACTTGACCTTCGGGTCGAGGATTCCGTAGGTGATGTCCACCAGCAGGTTGACCATCACGACGGTAAGCGAAGTGATCACCATGACGCCGTTGACCGTCGGGTAGTCACGCCGCCTCAGGGCGTCAATGATCATCTGCCCCATGCCCGGCAGGGTAAACAGTTGTTCGATGATCACCGTGCCGCCGATGAGAATGGGTATCTGCAGCCCGACAATGGTGACCACCGGAATCAGGGCGTTCTTCAGGGCGTGGCGGTACACCACCACCCGCTCGCGGAGGCCCTTCGACCATGCCGTGCGCACGTAGTCCTGCCGCAGCACCTCCAGCATCATGGTGCGCATCATGCGCATGGTGCCGCCCGCCATCAACAACCCGTTGATCACCGCCGGGACCATGATGCTGCGCAGGTTCTTGATCGGGTCGTCGGAAAAGGCGGTCCACCGGATCGGCGGCAGGTATCCCCACCAGATCGACGCGAACAGAATCACCACGGTGCCCAGCCAGAAGCTCGGCACCGAAATGAACAGAATGGCGAAACTGCGGCCCACGTAGTCGGCCGCCGTGTCCTGGCGCAGCGCCGAGACCACCCCTATGGGAATGGCAATGAGCTGCGAGATGATCAGGCTGAACAGGCCCAACTCGACCGTCACCGGCAGCTTGGCCAGCACCATCTGGGTGACCGGCTCGCGAGTGAACCAGGAAATGCCCAGGTGCCCTTGCGCCAAGCCGGCGAACACGCCGTCTTTCTGCTTTACCACGCCCAGAAAGCGGCCGTATTGCACGATCAGCGGCGCCTCGAGGCCGAACTGGCGCTGCAGGATGGTCTCGTCAACCGCGGAAACCTCGCCCGCCTCTTCCATGCGCGCCATGATCCCGTCCACGATGTCGCCCGGCACCAAGCGCATGAGCAGGAAGATGATGGCGCTGATGAGGAACACCGACGGAATCACCAGCAGTAGTCTTCTGATCAGATAGGCGCGCATAATATAAGGAAAGCCCCTTCGAAAGGCCGAGTATTCATAACCGAACGCGAGAGTCGTGTCAACCGGAACGAGCCCGACGAGCGCCTACCGGGCCCCGCTGCCGGCGGCGGCCAGGGCCACGGCTTCCATCGTGCAGCCGGATGGTCGTTCGAGGCGCAGGCGGCGGTTGACGGCCACCCTGCGCAGGGCCGTGTCGCAGCCGTCCGGCCACTCGACGCGCAGCTCGTCGACCACCGCCGCCGCGCCCAGTCCGAAGTGGGCGCTGAGCTCCGAGGATCCAAGGTAGCCGCCGCCGGTCTCGACATGGCGGGTCTGCGTGGTGGCGCCGGTGCGCACACGCACTACCGCGCCGACCCCGTCCGGCGGCACCGGCAGGTCGAGCGCCGGCCGCAGCTCGAGCCACAGCCAGTTGCCGGACGTGGTTCCACCGGTGTTGGCCACCAGGTCGGGAACGTCCCGGCTGTTGACGAGCAGCAGGTCCTGGTCGCCGTCGTTGTCGTAGTCGAAGCGCACCAGCCCGCGACCCTGGCCGCGGTGGTCGAGGCCGGCCTCGGGCGCCACGTCCCGGAAGCCTGCGGCGCCGCGGTTGTGGAACACGCGGGTGGCGTCTTCCAGCCACTCCTGGCGCTCGTCCGTGTTCCGGTCCTCGGAGCCGTTGGTGGCGATCAGTTCCACCAGGCCGTCGTGGTCCAGGTCGGCCGCCGCCACGCCCCACCCCCAGCCGCCCCCGCCCCCCCCCCCCAGCCCCCGCGGGCGAGCCGTCCGCGCGCCTCCGGGCCGGGGTCGAACGCGGAGCCGCCCAGGTTGCGGTACAGGTAGTTGCCGTTGTTGGGCGGGTTCTCGAACGGCGAGGTGGTCCAGATCGAGGTGACGTACCAGTCGAGCAAGCCGTCGTTGTCCACGTCGGCGAGCACGCTGCCCATGCCGTTGGTGTCCAGCCCCACGTGCGCTTCTTCGGTGACGTCCGTGAAGGTGCCGTCGGCGTTGTTGTGGTACAGGCGGCTGGAGCCGAAGTCGGCCGCCACCAGCACCTCCGGCCAGCGGTCGCCGTCGATGTCGACGATCTGCGGGGTGAAGCCGTGCATTTCGGTGTCGAACAGGCCCGCCCGCCGGGTGGCGTTCAGGAAGCGCGGCAGCTCCGTCCACTCGTCGATGCCCTCGTTGCTGAACAGCACACTGCCGCCGGCGTCGCGCAGCCAGGCCGCCACCGCCAGGTCCAGGTCGCCGTCGCGGTCGTAGTCGCCGAACGCGGCCCCCATCCCGGACGGCTGCTCGGGAGAGGTCGTGGCGACCAGCGCCGGCAGCGCAATGTTGCGGAACAGCGGCGTGCCGTCGGCCAACACGCCGCCCCGCCGTCCGCCCAAGTTGAGCCACAGCAGGTGGTGTCCCGCCATGCCCGGCGCGTTGGTCGGGCCGAAACTGGTAACGTAGATGTCCAGCCAGCCGTCCTTGTCGACGTCGCCCACCACCGAGCCGTGGCCGCGGTGCACGGCCGCCACGCCGGCGCGCTCGGCGGCCTCCCGGAAGGTGCCGTCGCCCCGGTTCAGGTAGAGCCGGTCGGGCGCCTCGCCGCCGGTCACCACGAACAGGTCCTGCCAGCCGTCGCGGTTGAAGTCGCCCACCGAAACGCCGCCCGCAAACGCGGCGTGGGTGCCGTCCGCCGGTGCGTGCGGGTGGATGAGGCCGGTCGCCTGCGGACACAGGCTTGGGTCCGCGGCGCAGGTGGCCAGCCGCACCTCCGCGCCCGCCGTCGCGGCCGCAACGGCCAGCCACACCAGCGCCGCCGTCGGCGCCCGGCGTGTCGATTGCATGGACACGTCGCGAACATACGAAATCCGCGTACTCCAGATTACCTGCTCCTGTACCCAAGTCCGTCTCCAGCGGGAAATCCAGCACGACCAAAGCACGGTGACGACCCAACGGCGCGCTGTTCTGGAACGGGCGCTACCACCTGTTCTACCTTGCGCGGGAGCCGATCCCGCATCCGCGGCGGCCCGGCGAGGAGTTCTGGGTGGCCGTGTGGGACCACGTTTCCAGCCGCGACCTGGTGCACTGGATCCAACATCCGCCGGCCATCCGCCCGAAACCGGACGGGGCGACGCCGGTGGGCATCTACAGCGGCGGGGCGATCAAGAACGCGCAGCGCCCGGCCCTGATCTACCACGTGCCGAGGCAAGGCACCTGCATCGCGGTGGCCGAGGACGACGACCTGGTCGAGTGGCGGGAGTTGCCGCAGAACCCGGTCATCCCGCTGCACGGCGAGGGCGACGAGTATGTCGTGTTCGACCCCGCCGGCTGGTACGAAGACGGTGCCTACCACGCGCTGATCGGCAACAAGAACCGGCGCCCCGGCTACGAGGGCGACTGCACCAGCCTGTTCACCTCGCCCGACCTGGTCCACTGGGAGTACCAGGGACCGTTCTACCGCTCACGCCGCGAATGGACATTGGAGGCGGAAGACGCGGCCTGCCCCGACTTCTTCCCACTGGCCAACGGGTCGCCCATGCGGGCGACGCCACGGCACATGCTGCTGATGCACTGCCACCGCCCCTACCGCAACACCACCTACTACTACCTGGGCAGCTACCGCGACCGCCGCTTCACGCCGCAGCAGCACGGGCGGATGAGCTGGATCGGCGGCCAGCTTTCGGCGCCGGAGTCGCTGATCGACGACCGCGTCCGCAACAGGCGTTCCACACCGCCGGCACGGTACAGGCGGCCCCCTTCCGCCCCGTGGCGGGGCCGCCCCCCGCGCGCCGGGTACAGGCGGCCCCCTCCCGCCTCGGGGCGGGCGAGCCCCTGGAGCTGCGCGTGTTCATCGACCGCTCCGTGGTCGAGGTGTTCGCCAACCGCCGCCAGTGCCTTACCCAGCGCGTCTACCCCACCCGCCCGGACAGCACCGCGGTCCGCCTGTTCGCCACCGGCGCCGCAGCCCACGCCTCCGCCGTCGAAGCCTGGGACATGGAACCGGTAACACCATGGTAGCCGGCTACTGGGAATAGGGGTCGGAGGCGTCGCGGAGACCGTCGCCGACGAAGTTGAAGGCGAGCACCGCCGCGGTCACGAACAGGCCCGGGATCAGCAGCCACGGCTGCAGCGCGATGGAGCGGATCGCCTGCGCGTCCTGCAGCAGCACGCCCCAGCTTATCGCGGGCGGCTGCAGGCCCAGCCCCAAGAAACTGAGCGCGGTTTCGGCCAGGATCATCTGCGGCACCGCCAGGGTCAGGCTCACTATCAGGTAGCTCAGGAAGCCGGGCAGCAGGTGGCGCAGCAGGATGGCGCTGGTCGGTGCGCCGCCGATTCGCGCCGCGGCCACGAAGTCCTCCTCGCGCAGGCTGATGATCTTGCCGCGCACCACGCGGGCGATCTGGGTCCACCCCACCAACGACAGGATGATGGTCATGCCGAAGTACAGCTTGACCGGATCCCAGCCCGGCGGCAGCGCCGCGGCCAGCGCCATCCACAGCGGGATCTTCGGAATCGCCAGCAGGAACTCGATGACGCGCTGGATGATCACGTCGATGCGTCCGCCCAGATAGCCGGACAGGCCACCGAACAGCGACCCCAGTACGAAACTCACCGCCACCCCCACCAGGCCGATCGACATCGACACCCGGGTTGCGTAGATCACGCGCGAGAACAGGTCCCGGCCCAGGTTGTCGCTGCCGAACAGAAACAGGCGGTGGCCGCGGTCGCCGTCGTCCACGCCGAACAAGTGCAGGCGCGCCGGCAGCAGGTTCCAGAACCGGTACTCGTCGCCGCTCACCAGCAGCCGCAACGGCAGCGGCCGGCTGGTGTCGTCAGTGTACACGCGCTCCAGGGTTACCGGATCTACCGACTTGACCATGGCGTACACGAACGGGCGCGCCGGGCGCCCGTCGTGGAACAGGCGCACCCGCTGCGGGCGCGCGTCGATGAAGCCGGAGTTGCGCTGGTAGGGATCGTGCGGCGCCAGGAACTCCGGGAACAGCGCCACCAGGTAGAACAGCGCCAGCACCACCAGGCCGACGAGGGCCGCGCGGTGGCGCAGGAACCTGCGCCGCACGAGCTGCCACTGCGAAGCCAGCTCGTAGCGCTCGGCGGCGGTGACGGGTTCGGTGGCAGTCGGGCCCGCGGTGCCGGTGTCAGCCACCCGCTACTCCATCCGGATGCGCGGATCGATAAGCATCAACAGCAGGTCGGAGAGGAAGAACCCCACCACGGTCAGCATGCTGAGCAGGGTCATGATGGCGCCGGCCAGGAACATGTCCTGGCCGCGCAGCGACGACAGCAGCAACGGCCCCATGGTGGGCAGGTTGAGCACCACCGCGACGATGGCCCCGCCCGACACCAGCTCAGGAAACACCCACGCCACCGTGCTGACGATCGGGTTGATCGCCACCCGCACCGGGTACTTGAACAGCAGGCGGTGCTCCACCACCCCCTTGGCGCGTGCTGTGATCACATACTGCTTGCGCAACTCGTCCAGCAGGGTGGCGCGCATGATGCGCTGCAGGCCGGCGATGCCGCCCAGCCCGATCACCAGCACCGGCACCGGCAGGTGTTTCAGCATATCGATAACGCGCGCAACCGACCAGTCGGCCTTCAGGTACTCGGGCGAGAACAGCCCCACCACGTTGACGTCGAACATCACCAGGAACAGGTACACCAGCACCAGCGCGACCAGGAACGGCGGCGTCGACAGGCCCAGAAAGCCGAACACGGTTGCCAGGTAGTCGCCGATGCCGTACTGCCGGGTGGCGGAGTATACGCCGATGGCGATCGCCGCCACGTAGCTGAACACGATGGTGGTACCGCTGATCAGCAGCGTGAAGCCGAGCCGCTCGGTGACCAGATCCGCCACCGGCCGGTTCCAGAAGAACGAGTAGCCGAAGTTGCCGCGCAGCATGCCCCACACCCACTTCAGGAACTGCGCGATCATGGGACGGTCGAGGCCGTACATGCGCTTGAGCGTCTCGATCTGTTCCTGGTCGACGCGGTCACCGCTCAGCTCCACCTGCAGAATGTAGGTGGACAGCCAGTCACCGGGCGGCAACTGGATCACCACGAAGCCGAGCACCGCCACCGCGCACACCAGTATCAGCATGTACAGGAGCCGCCGGGCGGCGAACTTCAGCATGGCTTCCGGCTACTCGGTCAGGGGTCGGGGCAGACCGGCGGCCGCCCGCCGCCCGCCGCGCGCGCTGGCGTGGGCGACCGCCGCGCGGGGGCGCCCGCGCGGGCGGGGGGCGGGGCCACCCCGGCGCCCGCCCGCCGCCGGCCGCGTGCGATGGCGTGGCAGACGGCGGCCGGCGGACGCCGGCGGGGCACAGGCAGGGGGCTACTGCTCGTAGTACCACTGCTCCGGGTGATAGATCATCCAGAACCGGTAGGAGTAGATGAACAGGCCACCGTCGCCCTTCACGTTGCGCAGGTTGGCCTTGACGGTCATCGGCTTGGGCGTGATACCGGCGATGCCGATGTCCCACAGGCTGTTTGCCGCCACGGTGAGCAGCTCCTTGCCGATCTCCATGTAGCGCGGATGGCCCATCGGGTACTGCTGAAACTCCTCGGCCAGCTCCATCCAGCGGATAACCTCGGCGGGCGGCTCCTCGCCCTGCTCGCCGTCGGAGTTGAACCAGGCGTCCCAGTCGGTGGCATTCTCCAGGGGCGGCATGTGAAAGGTCGGACGCCCGTGAAAGCCAATCTCGGTGGTCTGGTCGAAGTTCCAGATGAACACGTCCAGTTCGCCCGCCATCCGGCGCTGGCCGAACAGCGGCCCGTCCACGGCCCGGGTGGCCACCTTGATACCGACCTCCTCCCAGAACTGTTTGATGAGCTCCACGCCCACCTCCATCTTCTCCTCCAACTGGTAGTAGTCGATGTGGATGGAGAGGGTATCGCCGTCGGGGCGCACGCGGAACTCCTCCCGGTCGTCCCAAGCCAGGCCCAACTCGTCCAGCGCCGCGTTGGCGCGCTCCACGTCGTATTCGATGAACTTCTCGCCCATCCATGGCTCGTAGAAACTCACGGTGGGATCGACGGTGGCGGCGCGCGGCGTCGCCAGCCCGCGCCAGATTACCTCGTTGATCTCGTCGCGGTCGAGCGACACAGAGAGCGCCTCCCGGAAACGGATGTCGGAAAACAGCTCGCGCATCACCGGGTCGCGGTGGTTGAGGTTGGGCCGGATCGCCAGCATCACGTTGCCGCGCCCGTCGAACCAGAGATGGGTACGGTAGTCGCCGCGATCTTCATGCTCCTTGTAGAGCGGAAAGTTGTCCATGGTGGTGAACTGCAGCGCGTAGTCAAGCTCGCCGGCGATGATCTTGGAGGTGACCGCCTCCAGGTTCTCGTGCAGCAGGCGATCCTGGGTGTCGATGTAAGGGAGCTGGTTGCCGGCCGTGTCGACCTTCCAGTAGTAGGGGTTGCGCGAGAAGAACTTGTTGCCCAGTTCGTCCACTTCGACCATCGTCCACGGGTCGATGGTGGGGATGGCCGGATCCATGCGCTGCTGCACGTCCACCGGCCACTTGCTCAGGAACAGTTGCGCCCAACTCTCGTGTCCCTCCGCCTTGGCCAGGTCGGCGGCCTCGGGATTGTGCTCGACGTGGAATTGCGCCAGGAAGTGCGACGGCAGGAACGGCACCTCGTGGTAGCGGCGCGCCTCGGTGCCGAGCACGTTGAGCACGCTGGGATAGGGTTGGCTGAAGGTCATCAGCACGGTGTGGTCGTCGACGGCGGTCAGGCTCTCCAGAGGGCGCCACGAACCGGGCCTCGACGCCACCAGCAACTCGTTGCCGAGGAAGTCGTCGTACCAGAACGTGAAGTCGGCGGCGGTCAGCGGATCGCCGTCGCTCCAGCGCAGTCCGGGGCGCAGGTGCACCGTGAGCTGCGAGAAGTCCTCGTTCCAGTCCCAGCCGGTGGCCGCGTTGGGGGCGATCGCCTGCAGGCTCGGATGCACCATCAGCAGCGGCTGGGTGCGCGCGGTCCACGACTCGGCGCCGGCGGTGACCGGGCTGAGCGCGCCGTGGCGCAGGGTGCCGCCGTAGGTTCCTACGCTCTCCAGCGGCACGATCACCATCGGGTCCGGCGGCATGCGTTCCTCCAGGGGCGGCAACTCGCCGGCTTCGACCAGTGCGGCCAGCATCGGCGCCTCCTGAAAGCTGGCGATGCGGTTGCCGGTTGCCTGCTCGTACTCGCTGACGGTGGCGAAGAAGTTCACCATGTCGGGCACCAGGCCCTCGATCTCCGCCATCGGTCCGGCCGCCTCCGCGACGCCCGCTTCGGGAGCGGCCGCGGTCTCCTCGCTTCCGCCGGCAAGCGCCAGCCAAGGCGCCAACGCCAGGGCTGTTGCCGCCGCGAGCATTCGTCTGTCGATCATCACGGATCCCTCCTGTGTGTGGTAAGTCCCTGAGCCTAATTGCGCCGTGTGGGTGCTGTCAATGAAGCGCACATTGGCCACATTGGCCCATCGTGCCATACTGCCGTTCACGCGCAGGGTACCGCGTCCGCTTTACCAGCGTTCAGGACGTCTCCCGGTTGGCGGACAGCATCAGGTCCTGTGTCCGCGAAGCGATTGCCATCGAGCAGGCGGGCCTGACGATAGACAAGGGGCCGGATCTCGAGTACCCCGAAGAGTTGATTGACACATTCGACCGGGATTCCGACTTCAAGGCCGCGTTCGAGTGCCTGACGCCCGGGCGCCAACGCGGATACATTCTCCACTACGCCGCCGCGAAACAGTCGACGACGCGGGCGGCCCGCATCGCGAGATCGCGGGGCAGAATCTTCGACGGGAAAGGAATCCATGACCGCTAAGAGCAACCATCCGCACATTCTCCTGCTGATCGACGACGAGCATCGGCCCGACGTGATGACCGTGGAGGGCAACCCGCACATCCGCATGCCGACCCTGGACCGGATCATCGGGCAGGGCACCTACTTCCGCTCCGCGTATACGCCGGCGCCGGTGTGCGTGCCCGCCCGGCAGAGCTTCCTGACCGGCCTGTACGCGCGCCGCAGCGGCTGCACCGGCTTCGATACGCCGCTGCCGAGCGACGTGCTCACCATCCCGGAGCACTTCGCCAACTACGGCTACAACCCCACCTGCGCCGGCAAGATGCACTTTGTCGGCCCCGACCAGATGCACGGCTGGCGGGAGCGCATCGGGCGCAACATCGAGTACAGCACGCGGCGTACCGGGGAGGCGCACCTGAGCGCCGCCCGCCCGCACGTGCAGGGCACCGGCAAGTGGCCGACGATCAAGGAGATCACCAACGCACGCGCCGGCCGGGGCCACCACATGCAGCAGGACCTGTACACGGTGGACGGCGCCCTGCTGTACCTGGACGAGTACTTCGTCGGCGAACCCTACGACCGCCCCGGCGAGGGCCCGCTGATGCTGGCGGTGAGCCTGAACAGCCCGCACTACCCCTACCAGTGCCCGGAGGACCTGTTCAGCCACTACCTGCGCCGCGTCGAACCCTACGTGGAGGATCTGCCCGAACACTTCGACTGCGACGACTTCTTCAAGGTGCGCGTCGGAACCGACGTGACCTGGCGCGAGGCGCACCGCGCCACCGCCGCCTACTACGGCATGATCGAGCTGGTGGACCGCCAGTACGGCCGCGTGGTCGCCAAGCTGGAGGAACTGAACGTGCTCGACGACTTCGTAATCGTGTTCCTGAGCGACCACGGCGAGATGCTCGGCCAGAAGGGGCTGTGGGAAAAGCAGCAGTTCTTCGAGGCATCGGCGCGGGTGCCGTTCAGCATCACGGCGCCGGGCGGTGACGCCGCGGGAGCGCAGACCGTCAGCCAGAACGTCTCCCTGGTCGACCTGTTCCCTACCCTGTGCGACCTCGCCGGCATCCCGGCGCCGGACGGCCTGGATGGACGCTCGCTGGTGCCGCTGATGGAGGGCGACGCCGCCGGCTGGCGCAATGAGGCGTTCTGCGAGCTGTACCACGAGCTCAACGGCCCGTCCGAGATGGTCAAGGTGGACGACTTGAAGTACTTCCGCTTCCGGGGCAAGGGCTGGCCGGAGCAGCTGTTCGACCTGGCCGCCGACCCGGAGGAGACCCGCAACCTGATCGACGACCCGGCCTACGCCGCCGACCTGCAGCGCCTGCGCGCCCGCCTCGACGCCTTCGAGTGGGGTCCGAGATCGACCCCGCCGTGGCTGCGTTGACCGCTCGTTGACCGCGCGGCGACGGCTAACGCGTCCGGTTCCTGCAGCGCGCCGCGCTACAGCTCGAAGGGGTTGGTCCAGGCGCGGTTGCCGCGCTTGTCGGTTACCGTGATGCGCGCGTAGGGACCGCGCAAGTTCGCGACGGTGAGTTCGGCGGAGGTGAAGTCGGACCCGGCCGCGACGCTGTCGGCGCTCGCCGCGGCGCCGGAGACACACACCCTGCGCACCGGCGACGTATGCACTGTCAGCTTGCTCCCGCCCCGGGCTGACTCGATGTCGAGGATCTCCGGACCCTGGCTGGAATAGAAACTGCCGGCGTGCAGCGCGTCGAGTAGCGCCGCGGGCTCCAGGTGACTGCTGCGCACCATCACCCAGTTGCGCCCAACGTCGGGCCGCCCTTCGTGAAAGTGGGCGTCGTCGGTTGCGATGGCATGGTAATAGCGCCCCTGGCTCAGCAGCCGGTCGAGGTAGCCGACGCTGTTGCCCTTGCCGTTGGATTCCTGGCAGGTCGTGTTGAATATCTCGATGGCGCTGGCCGCGGTCAGCGACTGCACGTCGCTGTCGGTCAGGTCGTACCAGGCCGGGTGGGCCGCGGCCACGTAGGCGCCCGCATCACGCGCGCGGGTGGCGAGCTGCGCACCGGTCTCGTGCGGCCCGGTCGGCGTGAAGTCGAGCGGCAACCCGACCGCCAGGATGTGCCAGTGGTCTCCAAGGCTGGTCGCCGGTGCGTGCAGTTCGGCGCCAAACACGGTGGTGAACCCGCCCGTGCGGAACGGCGTCGTGTCGGACACCGGGTAGCCGAACCGCTCCCGGAAGTGGTCGGTCAGGCTGATAAAGTGGTAGCCGCGGCGGCGATAGGCGTAGCACACCGCACGCGGGCTGCGGGCCCCGTCGGAGGCGGTCGAATGGGTATGCAGATTGCCACGATAGAAACCGCCGGGCTGGTCGAACGGACGGATGTTCATGATCGAAACCTACCATGCTTCCAGGATTCATGCGGCGTTGCGAGCGGAACATGATCGGCACTACCATCCGGTCATGGTTCCGCTTACCGCCTGCTCGCCATTCGTCGATTGCAGCCCGCTGCTCGGCGACCGCGAACGGTTGCAGGCCGCGGCGCGGGAGCGTGGCTACCTGTTCTTCCGCGGCCTGCTGCCGGCGGCCGACGTGGCGGCGGTGCGGCGTGCCGTGCTGCAGGTGACCGCCGCCCACGGCGCCCTGGCCGAGGACGCCGCGCGGGAAGACGCCGCCGCCCGCACGGGCGTCCACCTGACCGAATACGACCGCACGCCGGAATTCGTGTCCTACTACCGGGACCTGCAGCGCCTGCGGGTGTTCCACGCCCTGCCGCACCATCCCCGGTTGATGGATGCCCTGGAACAGTTACTCGGCGAGGCGGTGTGGGTGCACCCGCGGCATATCGTGCACGCCATCTTCCCGGCGGACCTGCAGTACACCACGCCGCCGCACCAGGACTTCCAGCCGGTGCGCGGGGCACCCGACACCTGGACCGCGTGGGTGCCGTACGGCGACTGCGACGCGCCCCTGGGCGGGCTGGCGGTGGTCGAGCGCTCGCACGCCGGCGGCTGGCTGGCGGTGGGAGCCGACCACGAGACGGTCACCGTGGGCGACGGCGCGCCCTGGGTGTGGAGCCCGATGCAGGCCGGCGACGTGCTGCTGTTTCACAGCCTCACCATCCACCAGGGCGTGGACAACACCAGCGGCGCCCGCATCCGGCTGGCCGGCAGCTTCCGCTACCAGCGGGTCAGCGACCCGGTGGACGCCGCCGCCCTCACCGTGCACCTGGGCGTGCTCGACTGGGAGCAGGTGTACGCCGACTGGGCCCCCGACGACCCGCTGCGCTACTACTGGCGCCCGCTGCCCTTGCAGATCCAACCCTCATGGCCCACCGTCGCCAAACCAGACGGCGACTGAACGAGCGCAGGTGACCATACGTCCTGAGCGTCCCACGGACGTTGCGGCGATCCGTGCCGTGAACGAGCGCGCATTCGGCCAGCCCGACGAAGCGGCGCTGGTGGATGCCGTGCGAGCGCGCGGCGAGCAGAGCATTTGCCTGGTTGCCGTCGACGGCGAGCGGCTGGTCGGGCACATTCTCTTCACCCCGGTGACGATCCAGGGGCCGGACCGGGTGTGCGAGGCGGTCGGGCTTGCACCGATGGCTGTCGATCCCGGCCATCAGCGTCGCGGCATCGGCAGCCGGCTCGTTGCGCGAGGTCTCGATCGGTGCCGCGAGGCGGGATACCGCATCGCCGTCGTGCTCGGCCATCCTGCTTACTATCCCCGCTTCGGATTCGTTCCGGCGCGGCGGCACGGCATCCGCTTCGAGCTGGACGTGCCGGACGAAGCGTTTATGGTCACTGAACTCGCGCCCGGCTCGCTCGAAGGCTGCACCGGCGTGGCATGTTACGTGAAGGAGTTCATGTCGCCGTAACGCCCATGGCGCAAACTGTTGCCTGTCTGCACGTATTCGTGTACGGTTTCATGCATGGCAACCAAGACGATATCGCTTGAGTTGGATGCCTATGACAAGCTGAAGGCCGCCAAGCGGCCCGGGGAGTCCTTCTCGGCTACCGTGCGGCGGGCGCGGTTCGGTCCGAGTGACTCCACCGGGAGGACGATTCTGACCCTGCTGCAAAACCTGTCGGTGGAGCCGGCCGACCGAGCGGCCGCGGAGTACTGGGATACGGGGGTCGCCGAGGCCCGGACGACGACCCCGTCGCGGTGGAGCGCGGACGTATGAAGCTGGTCGATACCGACTTTCTGATCGACCTGCAACGTGAATGGGCGAGTGAGAGCCCCGGCCCGGCGGTGGCATTTCTGCAACTACACCAGGGTACCGGGCTGGCGGTCTCCACGGTATCCGTCCTCGAATTCCTGGAGGGCTATGAGCATCCCAGCGCTGGTGAAAGGCTCCTGGAGGCGTACTCAAGGCTACCGGTTACCGATAGCGTGGCACGCCGCGGCAGCCGCCTGCGCCGGCGACTGCGTACCGAAGGCCGGATGATCGGCGATTTCGACGTGCTGATCGCAGCAACGGCGCTGGACGCCGGTCTTCCCTTGGTGACAGCCAACACGACCCACTTCCAGAGAGTCGAGGGACGCACGGTGGAGCCGTATCGTGCAGCCGCGAGCCCTCAATCCGAGCCGCGGATGTCTGACTGAAACCGCATTTCGGAGGAGAGCAGGGAGAACGGAATGACCATTGTCGAACGGTTGAGCGCTGGCGAGCGGCTGGTGCTGGACGGCGGCACCGGCTCAGAACTGCAACGCCGCGGCGTCGACGTCCTGCAGCAGGTTGCGAAGCGGCTGAAAGCTTGGTCGGCGCTGGCCAATCTCACCCATGCGGACGTGGTGCAGCAGGTGCACCAGGACTACCTGCGGGTAGGCGCCGACATCATTACGAGCAACAATTTCTGGACCAGTCCGACCCGCCTGGAGACGGTCGGGATGCGCGATCGGTGGCGGGAGCACGCCGCCGCCGCGGTGGAAATCGCACTGCGGGCGCGCGACGCGGCCGCCCGCGAGCGCCCAGGTACCACCGTATACGTGGCGGGCGGCATCGCACCGCCGGCGCTGCAGGACGCTACCACTGATGGTCCGGTCTCCGACGTCGAGCGCCTCGGCAAGGACGCGTTCCAGGACGAGATGGCCGCCCACGCGCAGCTCCTGGCGGCGTCCGGTGTGGACTGCATCTGGTGCGAATTCCTGGCCTGCATCGACGAGTGCGTGGCCGCCTACGATGCCACCGCCGGCACCGGCCTGCCGGTGTTCATCGGGACACGCAATCTCAACGCCGACGGCAGCATGGCATTCGGCGAGTCGTTCCGCGAGCTGGCGGCGGCGCTCGGCGAGCGGCCGGTCGCCGGCATCCTGCTGATGTGCAGCAACCCGGAGGCGATTTCGGCCGGCCTGCCGCTGTTGCGCGCCGCATACGGCGGCGTCATCGGCGCCTACGCCAACCTCGGCTACAACCCCACGGGACCGGTCGCCAACCGCCCCTTGCTCAGCAACCAACTGCCCAGCAGCGGGCCCGACATCATCCAGGCAGCGGACTACTCTCCGTCACGCGTCGCCCGGTTCGCATCCGACTGGCTGGACGCCGGGGCGCAGATTGTCGGCGGCTGTTGCGCGTCCGGCCCCGAGCATATCGCCGCGATCCGGCGCGTCGTGTCGGCAGCGTGAGCATGTACGGCAGCCTGACCACGGAGCAGCTCGCTTTCTACGACCGCGAGGGCTACCTGATCGTGGGGGGCCTGTTGGGCGATGCCGATCTGCGCCCCGCGCGGGAAGCGATGGAGCGCAAGGTGGAGTTGATCGCGGCGGACCTGCTGGAGCACGGGCTGATCGACGACCCGCGCGCCGACAGCCCGTTCGAGACTCGTCTGGCGGAGCTGTTTACCGGGCGCAGCGACGAGGAGTTTCTGCACTACGGGCGCGGTTGGCGGGACCGCGACCCCGGCTACTTCGAGTTGATGGCCAACCCGGTCATTCTCGACGCCGTCGAGTCGCTGATCGGCGGCGAGATCTATGCCAATCCGGTGTACAACACGCGGCCCAAGGTGCCGAGGGTCGCCGCCGGGGCGGTGCCGTGGCACCAGGACAAGTCGTACTGGCCGGGTGCCAACGCCAACCCGGTGATCACGGTGTGGGTACCGCTGGTCGATGCCACCCTGGAGAACGGCTGTCTGCACGTCATGCCGCGTACCCACCGCCAGAAGCTGCTCTCCTACCACCACGAGCAGGTGACCGGCACCCGTTATCTGGAACTGGACGCCGAGCACCTGGGCAGGGAGAAGGGGCCGCTACCGCTGCCGGTCAACAAGGGCGACGTGATCCTGTTCAACGACCGCTGCATCCACTGCTCCACCCCCAACACCTCCGACCACGTGCGCTGGGCGATCGACCTGCGCTACCAGCCGACCGGCCAGGACCCGATGCTCACCATGGGCGTCGGCTTCCTGGCGCGCAGCCGCAAGCGCCCGGAGCGGGTGGCAACGCTGGAAGACTGGCTCGATGAGCGCCCGGTGCGGCGCCAGTACCCGCCGGCAGACCCATGGGCCAGTTCGCCGCGGAAGCGTATCGGCATCGCGGCGCGGCGGCTGGCCGGAGCATGGCAATCCGGTACCCGCATTTCCGGCCTGGGCGATGCCCGGCCGCGTACCCGCGCCGAGGCGTATGCCGTTCAGGACGCCGTGACGGATCTGCTCGGGTTGCCGGTGGCCGGCTGGAAGGTGGGCGCCGCAACCCCCGCTATCATGCGGCAGCGCGGCCTCGATGAACCGATTCCAGGGCCGCTGTTCGGGCCGCGGGTGTACGCCGATGCGGCCACCCTGCCGGCGGCCGACTTCCCCGCCGCCTACCTCGAGACCGAGTTCGCGATTCGGACGCTGGCCGAGCTTCCTCCCCGGCGCACCGCTTACGATACCGCCGAGTTGGCGGCGGTCAGCGAACTGCTGGCGGCGTTCGACCTCACCCAGTCACGCTACTCCGTTGCGCCGGACGACCTCGGCGAGATCGCCGACAGCGGCAACAGCGGCGGCGCCGTAATCGGGGCACCGATCCCCGACTGGCGCGACCGCGACCTCAACCGCACGACCGTGGAGTTGAGCATCGACGGAGGCGCCCCCGTGCCAACCTACGCCGGCGACTGGCGGCGCCATCCCCTGGAGGTGTTCGCCTGGCTGGTGAACAGCCTGAGCCGCCGCGGCATCGCACTGCCGGCCGGGTCGGTGATCCTGACCGGTTCGCTTACCGAACCGCATCCAGTCACTCCCGGCAGCTGTGCCGTGGCGCGCTTCGACGGCGGCGCCGAGGTGCGCTTGTTCATCGCCGAATGACCAGCTCCCGGGACGTGAAGTGGAGAGGGGTGCTGATCGTGGAGTCGCTGCAACATGACCGCGGAATCTGGCACCGCGTCGAAGTCACGGGACGCTCGAAGCAGCGGCTGGAAAACGAGGGGTCGCGCGGCGAGTTCACGTTCTGCAACGTCGAGGTTGCCGACAAGGACGTAGATTCCCTGCTGCTCACGGTCGCGGCGCGGCTGCAGGCGCCGGGTTGGTATTTCCATCTGGAGCGCGACCGGGTAATCAAGGTGGCGTACCCCGGCCGGGTTATGGAGATGAGCGCGTCCGATCCGGATAGCATTCGGGACGCCCGCCGATACGGCGTGTCAATCGGGATCCGCCTGGAGCAACTCCACTTCGAGCGCTTCATCGGCAACCCCTTCGATCAGTAGCCGCGAGAGCGCCGCCTGCCCACCCAAGCCGGCGTACGGGCCTCGGTTGCGGTACACTCTGTAGCCATGTCCGGGAACTGTGCGCGATCGCCCATCGTACTGCCGGGGCTCCTGGCCCTGGCTGCCGCAACCACCGTCGCGGACACTCGGCCGGAAACCCTGGTGATCGCGAAGGATATCGGCGACATCTTTACCTTCGCCCCCTCCGAGTCGTTCGAGCTCACGGCGGGCGAGATTCTCGCCAACGCCTACGACCGCATCATGACGTTCGAGCCGGAGGATCCCGGCACGCTGACCGGCGGGGTCGCCGAGAGCCATGCCGTGAGCGACGACGGCAGAACCATCACCCTGCGGATTCGCGACGGACTGACGTTCCACTCCGGCTACCCGGTGCGTCCGGAGGACATGGAGTTCTCCCTGGAGGGGGCGACGCGGGGATCGCCGACGTTCATCCTCACCCAGTTCGGCTGGCACGCGGACAATGTGCATGAACTGGTCGAGGTGGTCGACGAGTGTCACGTCCGCATTACCATTGTCGAGGAGTTCTCGCCCGGGCTGGTGCTGCACGCGCTCTCGGCGGGCGTCGCATCGGTGGTCGACCGCGAGTTGGCGATGGCGCACCAGCAGGACGGCGATCAGGGCGCCGTGTGGCTGCGCACCAACAGCACCGGATCGGGGCCGTTCCGGCTACTCAGTTGGCAGGCCGACGAATCGGTGGTGCTGGAAGCCAACGCCGGCTACCGCCATGGTGCGCCGGGCGTTCGGCGCATCGTCCTGCGCCATGCGCCGAACCCTGCCACGCAGCGGATGCTCCTGGAGCGCGGCGACGTCGATATCGCCCGTGACCTCATGCCCGGCTTGATCGCGGCGCTCGCCGGCAACGAGGCGATAGCCATCGACAGCCACCCACGCGGCACGTTGATCTACCTGGCGGCAAACGCGGCACACCCGATTCTCGGAAACCGGCTGGTCGTGCACGCGCTCCGCCACGCGGTCGACTACCACGGCATGGTGGAGTCCTTTCTCGCCGGCCAGTTCGTGGTCCACCAAGCGTTCTGGCCAAGCGGCCTGTGGGCTTCGCACAGCGCCACGCCCTACCGTCTCGACCTTGCACGAGCCAGTGAACTACTCGCCCAGGCGGGACAACGCCAAGGCTTCGCGGTGCGCCTGGAGACGCTCACCAACCCGCCATTCCCGGCGATCGCGCACGCCGTGGCACACACGCTTGCCGAAATCGGCATTGAGGCCGAAGTCGAAACGATGGAGGGGACCACGCTCTGGCCTCGCTACCGTTCCCGGCGCCACCAGCTCATCCTGGCGCCCTGGTCACCCGACTATGTCGATCCGCACACCAACGCGGACGGCTTTGCCCGCAACCCGGATAACCGCCCGGAGGCAAACCTGACCGGCGTGCCGGCGTGGCGCAACACATGAGCCGACGACGAGGTCAATGCCGCAGTGATCCGGGCGCGCAATGAACGCGATCGGAACTGGCGCGCCAAGTTGTGCCGCGACCCGCAGCAGCGCCTCCAGATCGAGGGACCGTACGTGATCAATGTTCCAGCAAACCGAGCAGAGCGCGCGGCGCCGCTCCATTCGCAGGATGGCAACCGGGCCGGCTATCGACCAGACCTGGTATCGCACCATCACCAAGCAGCCGGCGACCGTACCCTGAGCGTACTGAATCACAAATGACGAATTGCCACTCAGGGAGCAACAGTATATCGTTCCTGCGGAGGAAGCACACTGGACGGAAGGAAGAGCTTTGGCCGCGTACGAAGGCATTGATGTCCGTGGACCAGACAGATTCGATCGGCTGGAGGACTCCTTGGACGGTGTGTTTCAGCCGAAGCAAATCGCCAAGCGCCTCAATGCCGAAGTTACGAAGGCGGTAGAGTTCGTGCTCGTGGAGCACGGATACGTTGACAAGGACTATCGCAGCACGTTCTACGGCTTCTACTCAAAGAAGGGTCGCAGCTACCGCAGGGATTGTGTGCGGCTGCACTTCTTTAGTGGGTCGGTGACGTATGACGAGAGCCGCACGAACATCGTTTCCCAAGACGGTTGTCCTGGGGATCACTATTTCGGCTACATCGTCCTTCGGCCGACGATGACCGCAACGCTGGGTCGGTCCGTGCTAGCGCCTGGTATCCGGGTGGCAGCCAAGGGGAGAGCAATCCAATCGGAACACCGAGTGAACGTACTCGGTCACACGTTTGCGGTCTGGGGGTTTCCCTCGATGGCTCAGCCGGCGGACATCGCGGTTTGCGCGCATGTATCGTGCTGGACGATTCTTCGGTACTACAGCGAAAGATTTCCGCAGTGTCGGGAATACCTCTTATACGACATGGCACAACTGGCTAGCTCCTTCGACCCTGGCGGCCTGATTCCTTCGTTGGGGTTGAGCGTGTGGGAAGCGGAACGAGTCTTTCAGGCTGCTGGCTGTTTTCCGTTAGTGATTGCTAAGAGACGGAAGAGAGACGACGACGAAGCTCCGGTCGAGGACCGTGAGTTTTTGGAGCAGTTGTTAGCTTACTTGGAATCGGGTTTCCCGCTGTTCGTGGAAATCGGAAGCCGTCAGCACGCTGTAGTTGCGGTAGGCTATAGTTGGCGCGATCAGTCCTCGGCATCCTTGCATGACGAAGCTCATACTTGGGAACAAGTGGAATCGCTGCTGATGGTTGACGACAACAGGCTCCCCTATCGGAGTGTGCCGCCAACTCCAACACCGGAGTCGATCGCAACGAACAGCTACACAGGCGCTGAATTCGACAGCTTTATTGTGGTGTTGCCGGAAAGAGTTCACTTTCCCGCTGACGCGGTGGATGCATTGAGCATTCACTTGGCAGTCGCGTTGAAGAAGGGACTCGGAGTCGAGGAAGGTGGCGTGCTAATGCGGCGTTACTTCATGACAACGATCTCGGAACTTCGAGGACATGCACGGGAGTACGAGTCACAAATGGGCAATGTCCTCGTGCGGTTGTTGATGGAGGTGGATAGCCCACACTATGTCTGGGTCATCGAGTTCTGCAGCCAGAATCAATGGGACCACGGACACGTGACGGCACGCGCAATCGTTGATGCAAGCGCAAGCAAACGGGATCCGGTAGCGACCGTGCTACTGCACGACGAGCAGCAGGCGATCGTGTTTGATCGGTCTTCGGGCACGCAGTTGCACAAGAAGGAGCAACTCCGTCGTGCGACCGGCGTGCCCTTACCACGGATGGAAGTGAACTTGGGTCAAGTAGTAAGGGCATGACCATCTTGGAGACCGACGCACCTTGGTGCGAGACAGAATACGGGAGGACAAATGGGAAAGGGAGCAGCGAGACCGTCTGACAAGAAGGTAGGGAAGCTGACTGACTGCGACACAGTGGACGTCGTATTAAAGGAGATGCAGAAGGCCGTTCCAGAGATCGAAAGACGAGTCTTGGAACGGGAGGCAATAGCTATGGAACTCCGGTTCGAGGCACCGAGGGTGTCCGACGTCATCAAGAGAAAAGATAAGAGCTAATCTCGGGGCGACCTACGCTTGAGACCATCGTACGCGGTCTTGATGATTGCTACGAGCGCCTCTGCTCCAGTATCGTCGAGGTCCGGGTCTTGACGAAGTAACTTGGTCACCATGGCGATGGGTTCGGGCCTGCTCTTGGGGGCCGCGGTGAACTCGACCGGATTGATTCCCGACCAAGCAGCCAATGCGGTCAAGCTAGCTGCGTCCGGCTGGCGTCCCTTGGACATCCTGGACAAGGTGGATTGGGAGACGCCTGTCTCTTCACTGACCGTTTTCCAGTTGGTGTCGCGAGCCGCGACGGTGGCGCTCAGAGCCTTGTAGAAGGCTGTGAAGTCGAAGTGTGGTCGCTGTGTCATGGATTGCATCCTGAAGTGTAACACATTTGGACGGTGCGAATTGAGGATTCCCTATGTCGTTGTCTATTCCGGTGAGTCGGCACAATGTCAGATGTCCAAGACGGGAAGCTCTACTGCTTCTCCCATGGCTAAACGGTGGGAGCACTCGGGGCAGTTCGGATCCCGGCGAGGGATGGTACGCTGGGATTCTCCCGTGAGAAAGTGGAAGTGGTGAAAGGCGGGCTGGGCGTCACCAGTACGAAGGTCGAGAAAGTCGAATAGGAAGTCGTTAACAGCGTACGCAGCGGCAACAGCGTTCATGGTAATGACGCTAGGGTTGGCTTCCTGAACGCCATAGGCTTGAGCCTTGCGTTCGGCATCAGATTTCGCTTCGATCGCCAGCTGGGTGGGATCAATGAAGCCGTTACACCAGAGACAGCCCGTCCCAGGTCTGATGTGACGCACGGCGCACATGGCGTCCTGGAGGTTGCCGTCGGCGTCAGGTCGAATCTTCGTTCCAACTTGCACCGTCGGAATCAGGTACTGATGGGCGAGGGCATTAACAACAAGTCGCGCCCGCATAGAATCAGCAGCGAGGAATATGAAATCGCAGTCGCGTAGCACCTTGGCGACAGAGCCCGTTGCAACGTCGTGGGGGATCGGCTCCAAGGTCGCGTCAGAAGCCAATTCGCGCGCATGACGAACGGCGATCTGCGATTTTAGTAGCTCCATCTCGACATCGAGTGGTGTGGCTCCGACGACCCGGGACAGGTTGCTGCTCTCGACAGCATCCGGGTCAATCATCAAGATTGTGCCGACACCGAGCCGGGCGAGGTATTCGACGATTAGGGACCCTACGCCTCCTAGGCCGACGATGGCGACCTTGCTGCGGCGCAGGATATGCTGACCAGCGGCGCCAAACATACGTATCTGACGATCGTGCTCGGTGTCGAACATTGGACTATGTTGAGGTTGGGAATACAGCCTCGTAATGTTAGGACCAATCACCTTATAGGTTCCCAACGATAGTCGGGCGCCGTCAGGCATCCAGATATCGGCCTCAACCGCACGGGAGCCGTACACCAGTGCACCCACAGGTACGCCACGACCGATGTCTAGCAGTGCTGGATACCCGCGCTCGTGTGAGGCAACATCAATCTCGCTGAATCGCACGTGTTGGTCGCTTCCATGACTATGGATGGCGAGATATGCAAGCCCTAAGTCACGGCAACGCGTGATCTCGCTATGGATGAACGTCGGGGTGAGTGCTCGGTAGCCATATTGGCCAGCGACATAGTCGGTTCCGTACTTCGCTGGCCGAACGTTCTGGACAAGCAAACGAAGGGTCGGGCTTGAGCGCACAATGCCGGCGCGAAGGATGGCGCCGTACTCGTCGCCGTCCCCCGGAAAGAGATGCGCCATGATTTGCTCGTGGTGATCGGCGGTCACCAGGATCTCGCAGGTGCGGCTGATCATGGGTGTGTGGCCAGGAAATCAAGAACCTTGAGAAACTTGGCGACGGCGGTCTGCGGAAAGTGCTGTGTGCGGTTGTTCCTACGGGAGACCTGAAGCGCTGGGCGCTGCTCAAACTGGGCTCCCGGAGTAATCGGCGGTTGGAACGAGACCCCGTCGACGCGATGGACGTTGTCACCGATGAATAGTGGATAGATGTCAGAGTACGGGTACAAGGCGGAAATATGACCCCCAAGCCACGTTGATGACGGCTCATATTTCGGTCCGACGATGACGTCTTCTACGATTACGTAGGCGCCGCCCTTGCCATCCTCGCGACTGGAGACCAATGAGGCTGGGAAAGCACGGCCAAGTTCGCTGATAGCTCTGGCGACGTGCTGCTTCATAGCGAACCCAGCGCTAGCTGTTGTCGTCGGCCGCGATGGCTGTAAACGCAAGGTGCTCGGACAAGGGAATCTTGTCGTCGTCGCCGATCACCTTCGCCGAGCCGTTCGGCAGTTGGACCTGCAAGACGAAGTTCAGCTGAATCTTGACCCCCTGGTTGATTGCTGACTCCTTGATTTCGAGCCCGGTGGCGCGGCCCGCTGGCATCTTGACCTTGTGGGCGTTGACTTCAATCGTGACGGTCTTGTCACGCTGGTGCACTGTGGCGGCAGTTTCGACTGTATCCATAGTTTGCTCCTTAGGAATGAGTTGCTAATAAGGAATATAGCGATTGCCCAAACGGATGTCCATTGCCCTTCGGCAATTTCTCACGCGTTTGTCGCACGACTTGGTCAATCACGGCGGGCGACACTTGGCCTGACCACCGTTCGTTGATGACCAGCACGGCCTTCGACCAGCTTGGCAACGTGGCGACACCGAAACCGCCGGCGCCCGCATCTTGAGTCCGCGGGGGCACAACGGGCGCGGCGGGCGCGGTGAGCGGCGCAGGTGACGCCGCC
>MPNH01000059.1 GCA_002238925.1 Spirochaetaceae bacterium bin103
TCGGCCAGCGCCTCGTATACCGTACAGCCGTGGCGCACCGGTATTCCCGCCGCCGCCGCCTTGCCGCCCACGGGCGAAGGCTCGCCGGCGGGGCGCAGGTCGGCGATCAGCGCCACCTCGCTGCCGGCAGCCCTGAGGTCCAGGGCCCCCCGGTAGGCGTCGCTGTTGGCGGCCAGCACCACCGCGCGCCGGCACGGCCGTACCGCGTACCAGCGCACGAGTTGCTGGCAGGCGGAGCCCAGCAGCACGCCCGGCAGGTCGTTGTTGCCGAATACGGCGGGCTGTTCGATGGCGCCGGAGGCGTACACCACGGCGCCGGCGCGCACCCGGGTCATGCGGTTTGCGTCGAACAGCGCCACCTGGTGGTCGGCGTAGTGCCCGCCCGCCGTGGTCGCGCAGCGGATGTCGACGTTGGCCAGGGCCGCGAGTTCCCGGCACAGTTCGTCGAGCGCCGCAAGCGCGTCCGCGCTGTCGCCGTACTGCCAGGCCAGGCTGCCGCCCAGCCGCGCCTGCTCCTCCACCAGCAGCACCTTTGCGCCGGTGCGGCCGGCGGCCAGGGCCGCCTCCAGCCCCGCCGGTCCACCGCCCACCACCAGCACGTCGCACCACGCGTAGGCCGCGGCGGCGGCGGCCGGACGCAGTTCGCGGTTGATATGGCCTAGCCCCGCCAGGCGGCGCGCCGCCCGCTCGAACCACGGGAACAGCCAGCGCGGGCGGTGGAACGCCTTGTAGTAGAAGCCCACCGGCATGAACGGCGCCATCCGCTCCAGCCACCGCAGGCGGTCGCGCAGCACCCCGCCGGCGGTGTTGACCGCGTGCAGGTCCATGCCTGGCTCCAGCGCGGTGGCGGCGGCGCGCAGATGGGTACGCACGCCGTCGGTGACCAGCGCATTGGCGTCGTGCCCGGCGAGGCTGACCAGCCCGCGCGGGCGGTGGTACTTGAAGCTGCGCCCCAGCATCCGCACGCCGCCTGCCAGCAGGGCGCTGGCGATCACGTCGCCGGCATAGCCGCGCAGCGGCTGGCCCTCGAAGCGGAACTCCAGCGGCCGGGAGCGATCGATCCACTCGCCGTGCTGCGGCGGCAGGCGCTCGCTCACCAGCCGCTCCCGGGTCGTCCGCCAGCGTGCCGGCCACCTGCCGCGGGTTCCGCGCTCGTGCCTCGCTGCGCCGCTGCACGCCAGCCCCCAGGTCGTCCGCCAGCGTGCCGGTCGCCTGCGGCGGATCCCGCGCCCGTGCCTCGCTGCGCCGCTGCACGCCAGCTTCCGGGTCGTCCGCCCGCGCGCCGGTCACCCGTCGCGGGTTCCGCCCGGGTGCCTCGCTGCGTCGCTGCACGCCAGCCCCCGGATTGTCCGCCCGCCGCGGGCCCCCCGCGCGGGGCCCGCCCGGGGTGCCTCGCTGCTCCGCGCCCCGCCACCCCCGGGTTTGCCCGCCCGCCGCGTGGCGCCGCGCCGGCGCCGCACCGCGCCGCTTCACGCCTGCCCCCACAGGTAGGTGCGCAGCACGTCGTCGCGCTCGGTGTCGCGCTCGGCCACGAACCAGGTGCCGCTCGGCACGTGGTACCACCACTCGCGGCGCACGCCCGGTTCGCCCTGCCGGCACCACACGTAGTCGGCCCACTCGGCGTCCCCGGCTGCCGCCGGGTTCGGCATCTCCCGTACTTCGCCGCCGTACACGAACTCGTCGATCGAACGCGGGCCGTTCACCGGACAGGTCAGCACCTTCACCGCATCATCCTCCGCTCAGTGACCAACGGATGCCGCTCCCTTCTCGCCGACCAGGTCGAAGCGGTGGAATCGGGACAGGTTGAACGCCTCGATCAGCGGATGGTCGGTCTCCTTCGCCACCGTATGGGCCATGGTGTAGCCGCTCGCCGGCGAGGCCTTGAAGCCCCAGGTGCCCCAGCCGGCGTCCAGGTAGAATCCGCCCACATGCGTGGTTCCCATGATCGGCGAGAAATCCGGCGTCATGTCAGCCAGCCCGCCCCACTGGCGCAGCACCCGCACGTCGGCCAGGCACGGAAACAGGTCCAGCATGTGCCCGGCCAGCCCTTCGGCGAATTCCAGCGTGGAACGCATGGCGGTGAGTTCGTACGGGTCCAGCGAGGCGCCCGCCACCAGCTCGCCGCGCGCCGATTGGCTGATGTAGGTGTGCAGGCTCGCCGACACCACGATGGCGTCCAGCCACGGCTTGAACGGCTCGGTGACCAGCGCCTGCAGGGGATGCACCACCAGCGGCGTGCGCAGCCCCACCATGCGGGTGACCTGCGGCGTCCACCCGGCCACTGCGCTGAGCACCTTGCCGGTGGCAATGAAGCCGCGGTCGGTGTGCACGCCCGCGACCTTGCCGCCGGCCACCTCGATGCCGGTGACCGCGGTCTGCTGGTGGATTTCCGCGCCGGCGCGGTCGGCGCCGCGGGCGTACGCCCAGGCCACCGCGTCGTGGCGGGCAATGGCCCCCGGCGGGTGATACAGCGCGCCTTCTATTGGCGGCTGGTGTCCGCCGCAGTCGAGGTCGATCTCCGGGATGGTGCGCGCGATGAACTCCCGGCCCACCACCTCGGAATCGATCCCGAGGTGCCGGTTGACCGCCGCCCGCCAGCGCTGGGTGCGCAGCGCGGCGGCGGAGTGCGCCAGGGTAAAGTGGCCGCGCTGCGAGTAGAACAGATTGTAGTCGAGGCGGCGCGCCAGGTCGCGGTACAGGTCGACGCTGAATTCGTAGAAGCGGGCGCCCTCCTCGGTGAGGTAGTTGGAGCGGATGATGGCGGTGTTGCGGCCGGTGCCGCCGTGGCCGATGTAGCGCCGCTCCAGCACCGCCACGTCGCGGATGCCATGCTCGGTGGCCAGGTAGTAGGCGGCCGCCAGACCGTGCGCGCCGCCGCCGATAATTACCACGTCGTAGGAGTCGCGCAGGCGCTCCGGCGAGCGGAACATGCGCGGCTCCGGGTAGTTGCGGGACAGACCGAATTTCAGCAGACGGAACGGCATTGTCTGGACCACGCAGCCGGGCCGCGGCCTCCTACAGGGAGGTCAGGTAGCGGTCCACCTCCCACCGGCTTACCTGGCTGTGGTAGGCGGCCCACTCCGCGGCCTGCCAGTCGATGAACTCGGCGGCGATCGGCCCGAGCGCCGACTGCACCACCTGGTCGAGGCGCAGTTCGTCGGTCGCCTCGGCCAGCGACTGCGGCAGCACGTCCACGCCGGCGGCGCGGATCTTGTCCAGCGAGCGCTCGTACATGTTGCCGAGGTTGGGCTCGCCCGGCTCCAGCTCGCGTTCGATGCCGTCCAGCCCCGCGGTCAGGTAGGCGGCCAGCGCCAGGTAGGGGTTGGCCGCCGCGCTCACGGTGCGGTCTTCGAAGTGGCCGTCGCCGGCGGTGCGGATCATCTGGGTGCGGTTGTTGTCGCCGTAAGTGATGAACGCCGGGGTCCAGGTGAAACCGGAGCGGCTGGAACGGAGCCCGGCGCCGAGCTGCAGGCGCTTGTAGCAGTTGACCGTGGGGCTGGTCACCGCGCACAGGGCGTGGGCGTGGTGCATGATGCCGCCGATGAAGTGGTAGGCCAGCCGCGAGCAGCCCAGGCCGCGCTCGTCGGTATGGTCGAGAAACAGGTTTTCGCCGCTGCCGGCGTCGGCCAGGTGGTAATGCACGTGCAGGCCGCTGCCGGTGCGGTCCGCGAACGGTTTCGGCATGTAGGTGGCAATGGCGCCGTGGCGCCCCGCGATCTGCGAGGTGGCCATCTTGAAGAAGATGATGCGGTCGGAGCTGGTCAGCGCGTCGGCGTAGTCGAAGTTAACCTCGAACTGGCCGTTGCCGTCCTCGTGGTCGCACTGGTACACGCCCCAGCCCAGGGCGTTGAGCGCCAGGGTCAGTTCCTGCAGGTAGGCCATGGCCGGCGACATGGCGCGGAAGTCGTAGCACGGCTTGGCCAGCGAATCGACGCCTTCGGGATCCCACGGGCGGATGGCGCCGTCGTCGCCGCGGCTCACCAGGAAGTGCTCCGGCTCCATGCCGACGTTGAACACGTAGCCGCGGGCGCGGGCGTCGGCGAGCACCCGCTTGAGGTTGGTGCGGGCGCAGAACGGGTGCGGTGCCTCGTCCACGAACAGGTCGCTGGCGAAGCGTACCGTGTTGGGCTGCCAGGGGAGCCGCGAGTAGGAGTCGAGGTCGATGCGTGCCAGCATGTCGTGCGAGTGGGGGCCCTGCCCCATGCCCGAAAGCGCGGCGCCGGCAAATCCCGCGCCGACCGCGAGCGCGTCGTCGAAGGCCGCCACCGGTACCATTTTCACCTTGGCGGCGCCGGTGACGTCGACGAACTGGACGAGCAGGAACTCGATGCCCTCGTCGGCGAGGCGTTGCTTGACCGTGTTTCGTTGTTGGGCTGTGTCTCGTTGTTGGGCTGTGTCTCGTTGTTGGGCTGTGTCTCGTTGTTGGGCCGTGTCACTGTGGGCCATTGCGGGCTCCTTCATGGTTTGATTTCGGGGCGGTACCCCCGGCGCCCGGTATCCAGTCGGTGCCGGCCAGCGGGATCCCGGCCATCGCCGCCGCTTCCACGGTCAGCGCGGCCAGGTCCTCCGGCTCCAGGTTGTGCACATGCGACTTGCCGCACGCCCGGGCGATGGTCTGAGCTTCCATGTTCATGACCCGCAGGTAGTTGGCGAGACGCCGCCCGCCCACCACCGGATCGAGGCGCTGCGCCAGGCGGTCGTCCTGCGTCGAAATGCCGGCCGGGTCGCGGCCGTCCTGCAGGTCGTCGTAGTAGCCGGCCGCGGAGCCGATCTTGCGGTATTCGGCGTCCAGTTCCGGGCTGTTGTCGCCCAGGGCGATCAACGCCGCCGTGCCGATGGAGCAGGCGTCGGCCCCCATTGCCAGCGCCTTGGCGACATCGGCGCCGCCGCGGATGCCGCCCGACACGATGAGCTGCACCTTGCGGTGCATCTCCAGCTCGTTCAGCGCCTCCACCGCCTGCCGCAGCGCCGCCAGGGTAGGGATTCCGACATGCTCGATGAACACCTCCTGGGTGGCGCCGGTGCCGCCCTGCATGCCGTCCAGCACCACCACGTCGGCGCCCGCCTTCACCGCCAGCAGGGTGTCGTAGTAGGTGCGGGTGGCGCCGATCTTGACGAACACCGGCAGCCGCCAGTCGGTGATTTCGCGCAGTTCGACAATCTTGATCGCCAGGTCGTCGGGGCCGGTCCAGTCGGGATGGCGCGATGCGGAGCGCTGGTCGATGTCCGGCGGCAGGGTGCGCATTTCGGCCACCCGCGGGCTGATCTTCTGGCCGAGCAGCATGCCGCCGCCGCCCGGCTTGGCGCCCTGGCCGAGCACCACCTCGATGGCGTCGGCGCGGCGAAGGTCGTCCGGATTCATGCCGTAGCGCGACGGCAGCAGCTGGTACACCAGGGTGCGCGAGTGGGCGCGTTCCTCGGCGGTCATGCCGCCGTCGCCGGTGGTGGTGCTGGTGCCCACGGCGCTGGCGCCGCGCCCGAGCGCCTCCTTGGCCTGCGCCGACAGCGCGCCGAAGCTCATGCCCGCGATGGTGACCGGAATGTCGAGGTGGATAGGGTTGCGCGCGTGGCGGGTGCCGAGCACTACGTCGGTGCCGCAGCGCTCACGGTAGCCCTCCAGCGGATAGCGCGACATGCTCGCGCCCAGGACCACCAGGTCGTCGAAGTGCGGCAGCGGCCGCTTGGCGCCCCAGCCGCGGATGCGGTAGATGCCGGTGCGCGCGGCGCGCTGGATTTCGTGGATGGTGGAGCGGTCGAAGGTGGCCGACTCGCGCAGGCCGGGAGGCGGCGGATCCGAGGACAGCGGGTCAGAGGACATGCGCCAGGCTCAGTATTGGTCCGCGTGGTCGACGTGGAAGTGGTACAGCCGGCGCGTCGATCCGTAGCGGCGGAACCGGGCGGCGCGGGCGCCGGGCACCGCGGCCCGCTCCAGCAGCTCGCCCAGCCGTTCCCGGTGCGCCGCCTCCATAGGCTGTTCCTCGCAGTCGGCGCCGAGCCCGTGGGCGCGGCCGCGGACGTAGACTTCCGCTTCGTAGAGCGAGTCGCCGAGCCCGTCGTCGGCGTCGCCGCACACCACCAGGGCGCCGGCCTGGCCCATGAAGCAGCTCATGTGGCCGACCGAGCCGTGCACGACGATGTCGATGCCCTTCATGGAGATGCCGCAGCGGCTGGAGGCATCGCCCTCGATTACCAGCAGGCCGCCGTGTCCGGTAGCCCCGGCGCACTGGCTGGCACTGCCCTGCACGCGCACCAGGCCCGACATCATGTTCTCCGCCACGCCCACCCCGGCCATGCCGTGAATGGTGATTTCGGCGTGCTGGTTCATGCCGGCGCAATAGTAGCCGACGTGTCCTTCGATTGCGATGCACACCGCCGCGTCGACGCCGGCCGCCACCGCGTGCGCGCCGCGCGGGTGCAGGATGCGCCAGGGCACGCGCGCCGTCTCCGGAGTCAGGTCGTGCAACCGCTGGTTGAGCTCGCGCAGGGTGCCGGCAGCCAGGTCGAACACGGTGGCGGCCGTGGCGGCCGCCGCGGCCCGAGTCACGGCTGTCACTCCGCGCGGTCCCAGGTGTAGACCTGCGCCGGCTTGGGTTCCCAGACGCGCGCGGAGTCGATGCCCGGCAGCGCCGCCAGGGCCTGGAATTCACTGGCCATGGCGACGTACTGGCCGGTCTCCGCCAGTACCGCGGGCTTGCAGGCAATCGGGTCGCGCAGCACCGCGAAGCCGCCCGCGGTGCCGATGGCGAAGGTGTAGAAGCCGTCCAGGTCGCCGAGCGCGGCGTGCAGCGCCTCGGCCAGCGTGTTGCCCTGCTGCAGGCGCCACATCAGGTAACCGGCCGCGACCTCCGAGTCGTTCTCGGTACGGATCTCGATGCCGCCACGCTGCAGGCGGGCGCGCAGCCGGTTGTGGTTGCTCAGCGACCCGTTGTGCACCAGGCACAGGTCCATGCCGGTGGAAAAGGGGTGCGAGCCGTCGGTGGTGACCGCGCTCTCGGTGGCCATGCGGGTATGGCCGATGATGTGGGTGCCGCGCAGCTTGCGGACGGCGAAGCGCTCCACGATCGAGGCGGGGGCGCCGATCTCCTTGAAGATCTCGATGCTGCGCCCGATGCTCATCACCGCCAGGCCGGGAGCCAACTCGGCCAGCGCGCGGCGCAACTCGGCCGCCGCCGCCGGCACCGCGATTACGGCGTAGTTGGCGTTTACCTGCAGCCGCGCTTCGCACGAGAAGCGCCGCCCGAGCCGCCCGCTCAGCGCGTCCCAGTCGTAGCCGCCTCCGGAGTAGCGTACCGTGACCTTGAGCCAGCCCTCCGGCGGCTCGTTGCCATACACGGCGAAGCCCGCGCTGTCCGGCCCGCGGTCGGTCATGCACACCAACATGGTGGCGAACAGACCGCCCATCTCCCGCTCCATGCGCCGATCCTTCAGATACAGCCCGACAATTCCGCACATAGGTTCACCCGTTCGGGGGGACGCTATGCCGCCCGTTCGCGCCTTGTCAAACGCACGTTGCCAAGGCCGCGAGCTTGACAGCGGCGCGGGGCGGTGCAAGCCTTGTTCAGCACCGCCGTGAGTGACCGCCGCGCCGCAGTACAGGATTCCAGGCAGCACGCAGCCTACCGGGCGCTGCGGTCGTGGCAGCGCGACCTTACGGTGAACTACCAGCTCTACCTGCTGGTGCTGCTGCCGGTGGCGTACATCTTCGTGTTCATGTACATCCCGATGTACGGCACCCAGATCGCGTTCCGGGACTTCCTGGCGATCAAGGGCATCTGGGGCAGCGAGTGGGTAGGCTTCAAGTACTTCGCCAAGTTCTTCGACTCGCCCTACTTCGTGCGCGTGGTGCGCAACACTCTGGAGATCAGCTTGTACACGCTGGCGGCCGGGTTTCCGTTCCCGATTCTGCTGGCCCTGGCGCTCAACAGCGCCCTTGGCCGCCGCTTCAAGAAGTCGGTGCAGATGGTCAGCTACGCGCCCTACTTCATCTCCACCGTGGTGATGGTGGGCATGCTGATCCAGTTCCTTTCGCCCCGGATCGGTTTCGTCAACGACATCATCGCCGCGCTCGGCTTCGAGCGGGTATTGTTCCTGTCCGAGCCGGCCCTGTTCAGCTCCGTGTACGTGTGGTCCGGGGTCTGGCAACTCACCGGCTGGAACTCGATCATCTACCTGGCGGCGCTGTCCACCGTGGACCCGGAACTGCACGAGGCGGCGATCGTCGACGGCGCCAACCGCTTGCGGCGCATCGCGCACGTCGACATCCCCAGCATCCTGCCCACCATCGTCGTGCTGCTGATCATCCAATGCGGGCAGATCATGACCGTCGGGTTCGAGAAGGTGTACCTGATGCAGCGCCCGCTGAACCTGTCGCGCTCCGAAATCATCGCCACCTACGTGTACAAGGTGGGGCTGGTCAGCAGCTTCCCGGACTACTCCTACGGCGCCGCCATCGGCCTGTTCAACGCGCTGATCAACCTGGTTCTGATCCTGGCCGTCAACCGGCTGGCCAAGACCATCACCGGGCAGAGTCTCTGGTAGCATGCCGAAGCCGTCGATCACCGTCTCCACCGCCGACCGGGTGTTCTACGCCGGCAACAACGCCTTCCTGGTGCTGACTTTGCTGGTGGTGCTGTACCCGCTGATCTACGTGCTCAGCTCCTCGTTCAGCTCCACCGACGCGGTGATTTCCGGGCGCGTGTGGCTGTGGCCGGTGGATCCGTCGCTGCGCGGCTACGAGGCGGTGTTCACCCACCAGGGGATTCTGCGCGGCTACTACAATTCGTTCTTCTACATGGTGGTCGGCACCACCGTGAACGTGACCATGACGATCCTGGCCGGCTACCCGCTGTCGCGGCGCGACTTCAAGGCGCGCAACGCCATCATGATGTTCTTCGTGTTCACGCTGATCTTCCAGGGCGGCCTGATCCCGACCTACATCCTGATCCGCAACCTCGGCATGGTGAACACGCGCGCGGTGATGATCATTCCGGTGGCGCTGAGCGTGTGGAACGTGATCATTACCCGCACCTTCTTCCAGAGCACGCTCGCGCCCGAACTGCTGGAGGCGGCGCGCATCGACGGCTGCAGCGACTTCCAGTTCGTGTACTACGTGGTGCTGCACCTGTCCGGCGCCATCATCGCGGTGAACGCCCTGTTCTACGGCGTGGTGACGCACTGGAACGGCTTCTTCCAGGGGTTCATCTATCTGAACGAGAAGCGGCTGTACCCGCTGCAGCTTGTATTGCGAGAGATCCTGATCCTCAACGAGATAGAGCAGAGCATGTTGACCAATGTCGACCTGGAGGCGCTGGAGGCGCGCCAGGGGCTGGTCGAGCTGCTGAAGTATTCGCTGATCGTGGTGGCCAGCGTGCCGGTATTGATCATGTACCCATTTGTTCAGCGCTACTTCGTGAAAGGTGTCATGATTGGGGCAATCAAGGGCTGAAACCCAAATCAAAGCCCGAGAGGAGGAGCTGTATGAGAAAGCTCACCATGTTATTCGCGTTGACGATCGTGCCGGTACTGGCGTTTGGCGCCGCTGGCGCGGAGGGGGCTGCCGCCGAGCGCATGCTGCCGACCCCGGCCGGGGTGCTGCCGATTGTCGAGGAGCCGGTTACCCTGAAGGTGTTCGTGGCGCCGGCGCCGTTCATTGGCGACTTCAACACCAACAAGGCCACCATCTACTGGGAGGACATGACCGGGGTCAACATCGAGTGGATCCAGGTGCCGGCCCAGGACAAGGAGGAGAAGCTGTCCCTGATGCTGTCCAGCGGCTCGGACCTGCCGGACATCATCTCGACCCCGCTGAGCTTCGAGCAGGTGATCCTGTACGGGTCGCAGGGGCTGTTCCTTCCGCTCAACGACCTGATCGACGAGTACGGCCACGGCGTCCACAAGGTGTTCAAGCTGGAGCCCAACGCGCGCAACGTGATTACCGCGCCGGACGGCAACATCTACGCGCTGCCCTACTACAACGACTGCTACCACTGCCGCTACGCGCAGCGCGCCTGGATCAACGTCGACTGGATGCAGCGGCTCGGCCTGGAGATGCCGGAGACCACCGATGAGTTGGTGGAGGTGCTGCGCGCGTTCAAGGACAACGACGCCAACGGCAACGGCAAGGAAGACGAGATTCCACTGCTGTCGCTGGCCAACAGCTGGCACAGCGACAGCACCGCGTTCCTGATGAACCCGTTCACCTTCAACCCCGGCAACTCCACCATGTGGCGCTATGTCGAGGGCGACGAGATCGTGTTCGCGCCGCTGCAGCCGGGCTGGAAGGACGGCCTGCGCTACCTCAGGATGCTGCACGACGAGGGGCTGCTCGATCCGGAGAGCTTCTCGATCGACCAGAATAGCTTGCGCCAGCTCACCGAGAATCCGGGCGGCAACCAGGTCGGCATGAGCCTGGGCGGCTACCACGGCATGTTCGCGGCGCTCGACGCCGACGGCGCCAAGAACGACTACGAGGCGCTGCCGCCGCTGGCGGGCCCGGCCGGGCCGCGCGCGGGGCGGGGGCGCGGGGGGGGGGGCACTGTGTGGTTTCCTGTGTGCCCACCCCGCCGATCTTCGTGGTTACCAAGGACAGCCGGCATCCGGAGATTGCCTACCGTTGGGGCGACATGATGTACGATGAGACCAAGGCGATCCTGGGCGGCTGGGGCCAGGAGGGCGAGGACTGGCGTCCGGCCAAGCCGGGCGAGCTGGGCATTACCGGCGAGCAGGCCACCTGGGTGCGGCTGACCGAGTGGGGGGTGCCGCACAACTCGCACTGGGGGCAGTCGATTCCGCAGATCGCCGACGGCAACACCTACTACTTCAGCGTGGCCGCCGAGCAGGGCGCCTGGAACCTGGAGCACGAGTTGTGGAAGGCCAGCACCCACGCCATGAAGCCGTATGGGATCGAGAACAAGGCGCTGCCGCCGCTGTTCCTGGACCTGGACATGGTGCAGGAGCTGAGCGAGCCGCTGGCGCTGATCCGGCAGCACATGGATGAGTGGAACGCCATGTTCATTACCGGCCGCAAGGACATCGACGGCGACTGGGACGAGTTCGTGAGGGGGCTCAAGGACATCGGCCTCGACAAGGTGCTGGAAATGACCACCGCGGCCTACCAGCGCCAGTACCGGTAGCAGCGCGCTGCCGCACCGGGCCTGCCCCGCCGCCGTCGGCGGCGGGCGGGGTGGGCCGGTGGGCCTACGGAGCAGCCCAGTGGATCGGCGGCCGCTTAGAGCGCGCCAATCAGGCGGCCGTTTCTGTCCGCTTCCGTCGCTCTTGAGCCAGGTCGTAACTCGCCTGCATCCGCATCCAATGCTCGGCTGTCCCCCACCCGATGCCTTCCAGCGCCAGCGCCATGGCCGCGGATACTCCCGCCCGACCGTTCAGCAAGCGCGACAGGGTTCCGCGCTCGCAGCCCAAACGAGCAGCCGTCTCGGTGACGTTCCATCCGGTCTCGTCCATGCTCTCCCGGATCAGTTCGCCCAGATGCGGCGGATTCAGCATGGGACCTACTCGCTCGCTGTTGCCCTCGCTCATATACGCTCCTCCAGCAGGTCAGTGGTAGTCCACCAGGTCCACGTCCACGACTTCGCCGCCCTCGAATCGGAACACCACACGCCAGTTGCCGGAAACGCGAACGCTCCACTCGCCTGCCCGATCCCCCTTCAGGGGGTGCAGCCGGAATCCAGGGGCATCGGCGTCGCCAGGACGAGTCGCATCTTGCCACCCGCGCCTTGAACTCCGCTGTGAATCGACGCCTCTTCGTCGCCATCTCGTTGGCCCTCCTCCTGGCCAGGATTCTACCTTAAGCACCTGTCCAGTTTTTCGGGACCACCTCACTCTTGGCGAGTGAGCAGCCAGTCCATCGCCTGGTGCAGTTCATTCTCATCGACGGAGCCCAGTGCCAACATCCGACCGAGAGAGGAGACGGCAATTTCCGTCAGCCGCGCTGCTGGCGGTCGGCTTGTTCATGGGGGAACGAGCCCGTACGATGCTCGCACCGTGAGCGCCGCCTCCACAGCCGCGTCCAGTGGCATCACCGTTGTGCCGGTGCGCTCGGCGGCAGAGCGGCGACGCTTCATCCGCTTTCCGTGGACGGTGTACCGGGGCATCGACGCCTGGGTGCCGCCGCTGATCAGCGACTTCAAGAAGAAGCTGGACACGGTGCGCAACCCGTTCTACGAGCACGCCGAGATCGAGCTGTTCCTGGCGCGGCGCAACGGTGCCGTGGCCGGTACGGTGGCGGCGATCATCGACCACCACCACAACAGTTTCCACGACGAGCGCACCGGGTTTTTCGGCTTCTTCGAGGCGGTGAACGACGACGCGGTGGCGGGTGCGCTGATCGACGCCGCGGCGGCGTGGGTGCAGGAGCGCGGCATGGAGCGGTTGCGCGGCCCGGTGAACCCATCGACCGCCGAGTCGATGGGAATCCTGCTCGACGCCTACGACCGCCCGCCGGCGATCATGATGGCCTACAACCCGCCCTACTACCCGCGGCTGCTGGAGAGCGCCGGGCTGGCCAAGGCCAAGGACATGGTGGCGCTGTACATGGCCGAGTCGGAGACGCCGGTGCCGCCGAAGGTGGCTCGGATAGCGGAGTTGGTGCGGCGCCGCCACAACGTGACCATCCGCAGCGCCGACCTGAAGCAGATCGACCGCGAGATGGCACTGGTCAAGCTGATCTACAATGACGCCTGGACAAAGAACTGGGGGTTCGTGCCGTTTACGGACGCCGAGATCGACTACGCCGCCGACGACCTGAAGATGGTGCTGGCCCCGGACCTGGCGTTCTTTGCCTTCGTGGACGGCGAGCCGGCGGGCTTCTCGCTGGCGGTGCCCGATTTCAACCAGGTGCTGCGGCGCATGAATGGGCGCCTGTTTCCGGTCGGCGTGTTCAAGGTGCTGTGGTACAAGCGCCGCATCGACCTGCTGCGGGTGGTGCTCGCCGGCGTGCGCCACCGGTACCGCAACCTGGGGCTGGACGCGGTGTTCTACTACGAGACCTATACACGCGGCACCGCCAAGGGGTTCAACCAGGGCGAGTTCTCGTGGGTGCTGGAGGACAACGTGGCGATGCGCACCACGCTGGAGAAGATGGGCGCGCGCGTTTACAAGCACTACCGCATGTACGATCGGGAACTTCGCTTCCCCCATGCCGGACGCACCTGAACGGCGCTTTCGCGGCAGACCCTGCTATCCGGCGGTGTTCCGCGGCGCCGGCCGTCCGCGAGCGTCAGGTCGCCGCTCGACCGCCTCCGCCCCGGTGACCGTAAGAGCGGCGCCATCGTCTGCGACTTCGACCAGCAGGGTGCCGCGCACGGGGCCGTCGAGCAGCAGGTCGGTGACGCGGTCGGCGACCTCGCGCTGGAACAGGCGGGCGAGCGGGCGGGCGCCGTAGCGCGGTTCGTAGCCGCGCTCGCTGAGCCAGTGCGCCGCGGCGTCGCTGAGCCGCACCTCGGCACGGCTGCCGCGGCCGCCGGCTGAGCGGAGCTTGTCGTTGAGCCGGTCGAGGTGGGTGGCCACGATACGCCGAACGCTGTCCGGCTGCAGCGGCTGGAAGGTGACGATGGCGTCGAGGCGGTTGATGAACTCGGGGCGGAACAGGCGCTTGACGGCGGCCTCCGCGGCCGAGATGGGCACCGGGGCCGAACCGTCGTCGAAGCCGATGTGCGGCGCGTTCATTTCTTCGCCGCCGGCGTTGGAGGTCATCGCCAGCACGGTGTGATGGAAATCGGCGCGCCGGCCGTTACCGTCGGTGAGGGTGGCGTGGTCCATGATCTGCAGCAGCAGGTCGAACAGGTCGGGGTGCGCCTTCTCGATCTCGTCGAGCAGCACCACGGAGTAGGGCGCCTTGATTACGGCGTCGGTCAGGAAGCCGCCGTCGTCGTAGCCGACGTAGCCGGGCGGCGCGCCGATCAGCCGCGAGACGGTGTGCTTCTCCTGGTACTCGCTCATGTCGATGCGGATCAGCTCCACGCCGAGGACGTTGGCGAGTTGGCGGGTCAGCTCGGTCTTGCCGACGCCGGTGGGGCCGGTGAGCAGGAAGGAGCCGATCGGCTTGTCGGCGTCGCCGAGGCCGGCGCGGTTGCGCTTGATGGCACGGGCGATGCGGTCGATCGCCTCGTCCTGGCCGAACACCCGCCAGCGCAGCTGCTCGGGAAGGTCGCGCAGCGCCTGCCGCCCGCCGCCCGACACCGCGGCCACCGGACGCCCGGTCATGCCGGCCACCACCGCGGCGATCTCGATGCGGGTAATGACGTGGCGTTTGGCGGCGGCCACGGCCCCGCCCACGGGCCCTGCGCCGTCGAGCGCAGCGGGCGAGCCGGCGTCGTTGGCCCCCTCGCCGGGCGCGCCCCCCGCGCACCCGCCGGCCCCGGCGCCGTAGAGCGAGGGGGGGGAGCCGGCGTCTTTGGCCCCGTCGCCGTCCACGCCGGTGCCGTCTGCTTGCGGTGCGTGGTCGGGGGCGGCGTGCAGCTTGTGGCGCGAGCCGGCTTCGTCGATCACGTCGATTGCCTTGTCGGGCAGACGGCGGTCGTGGATGTGCACCGCCGCCAGCTCGGCCGCGCTGCGCAGTGCCGCGTCGCTGTAGCGCACGTCATGGAAGGCCTCGTAGCGGTCACGCAGGCCGCGCAGGATCAGCACCGTGTCGGCTACGGACGGCTCGGCCACCACGATTTTCTGGAAGCGGCGCGACAGCGCGTGGTCCTTTTCGAAGTGGCGGCGGTACTCCTCATAGGTGGTGGAGCCGACGCAGCGCAGGTCGCCGCCGCCGAGCACCGGCTTGAGGATGTTGGAGGCGTCCATGGAGCCGCCGGAGGTGGCCCCGGCGCCGACGATGGTATGGATCTCGTCGATGAACAGGATGGTGTCGGGCTGCTTGCGCAGGGCGTCGATCACCCCCTTGAGCCGCTCTTCGAAGTCGCCGCGGAACTTGGTGCCGGCGAGCAGGGCGCCGAGGTCAAGGCTGACCACCCGGGCGTCGCGGAATGCCGGCGGTACCTCGCCGGCGGCGATGCGCAGCGCGATCCCTTCCACGATGGCGGTCTTGCCGACGCCGGCGTCGCCGACCAGCACCGGGCTGTTCTTCTGCCGCCGGCCCAGGATCTGCAGGGCGCGTTCGATCTCCTGGCCGCGTCCAATCAGGGGGTCGATGGCGCCCTCCGCGGCGCGCGCGGTGAGGTCGGCGGTGTAGCGCTGCAGCAGTTGCGCGGCGGAGTTGCCGGTCCGCCGGTCGCGCTTTTCCGAGCTGTCGCGAGAGCTCTCGGCCTCGGTCAGCTCCGGGCCGCCATGCGAGATTACCTCCAGCACGTCGACGCGCGAGATGCCCTGTTCCTGCAGGAAGAAGGCCGCGTGAGAGTCCGCCTCCAGCAGCAGCCCGGCCAGCACGTCGCCGGCTCCGGCCTGCTCGCGCTCGGCGCCGCGCACCTGCAGCACGACCCGCTGCAGCATGCGCCGCACCGTGCGGGTCATGTCCAGTTCGTAGGGTGTCTGGCCCGGCACCGACTGCAGGTTGTCGCGGAAGAACGCCTCCAGCCGGCTGCGCAACTCGGGCGCTTCGCCGCCGCAGGCAGCGATGATCGCCGCGCAGTCGTCGTTGTGCAGCAGCGCGTACAGCAGGTGCTCCAGGGTGACGAATTCGTGGCGGCGGATCTCGGCTTCCCGAAACGCCGCCGCTACCGACAGCTCAACGTCGCGGCTGAGCATCACGGAGCCTCCTGCATCGAGGACGGGCATTGGCACAGTATCACGGGGCGTCCTGCACAAAATCGGGAAGCCTTGCACCGAATCACGGAGCCTCCTGCATCGAGCAACGCAGCGGAAACTCGTTCTTGCGCGCCAGTCGGTGCACCTGTTCCACTTTCATCTCCGCCACCTCGCGGGTATACACGCCGCAGCGCCCGGCGCCGTGGCGATGAATGGCCAGCATAATGCGGGTCGCCTCGGAAGGCGACTTGTAAAAAATACCTTCCAGGACGCTGACCACGAAATCCATGGTGGTGTAGTGGTCGTTGTGCATCAACACCTCGTAGCGCGGCGGCTCGCGCACCTCCTCGTCGCTGTCCGGGAGGTCGACCGGGTCGGGAGCCGGCGGCGTGGCCTGCTCGGCCATGAACGCGTGCAGCACTCCATGCCGGCGATTGTCGGTCATCCGTCCGCCTCCGGGAACAGGGTCAGTTGACTCGGATCGCCGGCCGGGCGGCGGAACAGGTCGGTGCGCAGGTCGACGCGTTCGGCATTGAGCCCGGCACGCCGGCAGGCGCCCTGGTACATCTGCTCGATCAGGTCGGCAAAGGCGCCGGATCCGCGCATGCGCTCGCCGAAGCGGGCCTCGTACAGCGTGCCGCCGCGCAGGTCGCGGATCCGCTCCAGCACCTTGCGCGCGTGGTTGGGACGATGTTCCTCCAGCCAGGCGGTGAACAACGGCGCCACCGCCCACGGCAGGCGCAGTGTGACGTAGCCGGCATGGGTGGCTCCCGCCTCGCGGGCGGCTTCGAGAATGGCCGGTATCTCGTGGTCGGTGAGGCCGGGAATGACCGGCGCCACGAGCGCAATCACCGGGATGCCGGCGTCCGCCAGTTGCCGGACCGCCCGCAGGCGCCGCTCCGGCGTGCTGGTGCGCGGCTCCATGGCCCGGCTCAGCGCGTGATCGATGGTGGGCAGGGAGATGCACACCGCCGCCAGCCGTTGCCGCGCCAAGTCGGCCAGCAGGTCCACGTCGCGCGTTACCAGAGAGTTCTTGGTGATCGCGATTACCGGGTTGCGCGCCTCGCACAGCACCTCCAGGCAGGAGCGGGTAATGCGCAGCCGGCGCTCGATCGGCTGGTAGGGATCGGTTATGCCGCTCAGGCCAAGCGTCTGCGGCCGCCAGCCGGGCCGGGCCAACTCCGCGCGCAGCAGGGCGGCGGCGTCTTCCTTGACCACGATGCGGGTCTCGAAATCGAGCCCGGCGGACATGCCCAGGTATTCGTGGGTGGGCCGTGCGAAGCAGTAGGAGCAGCCGTGCTCGCAGCCGCGGTACGGGTTGATGGAGGCGTCGAAGCGGACGTCGGGGCTGTTGTTGTAGGTGATGATGCTGCGCGAAGTGTCGCGCAGCAGTTCGGTGCGCGGCCGCTCCGGTTGTTCGCCGGCGTCGTGCTGCGCCTGCAGCGCCTCCGGGTCGGGCACGTGGTCGATGCCGTCGAAGCGATTGCCGGGGTTGGCCACCGCGCCGCGCCCGCGCACCACCCGCCGGCTCACGGCAGCGCCTCGGCGGGCTCGGTGCGCTCAGTGTGCTCGTATGCCGCCGCCACCTCGGCGGCCGCCTGCGCGACCGCGCGCCAGTAGGTGTCGTGCTCCATCGCCAGCACCCGGCGCGCCAGCGTATGCGGAGTGTCGGCGGCGCGCACCGGCACCGCCCGCTGCATGAGGATGCGCCCGTGGTCGTACTGCTCGTCCACCAGGTGTACGGTGACGCCGGTTTCCGGTTCGCCGGCGGCCAGCACCGCGCGGTGCGGCGCCAAGCCGTACATGCCGCGTCCACCGTGGCGCGGCAGCAGCGCCGGGTGGATATTCAGAATCCGTCCCCGCCAGCGGCGCACGATCCCGGCCGGCAGCAGTTTCATGTAGCCGGCGAGCACAATCAGCTCGGTGTCGTACAGCGCGAGGATCTCCAGCAGGCGTGCGAGGTAGGCATCGCGGCTCGGATGGGTATACCGGGATACGTGGTAGGCGGGCACGCCGCGCGCGCGCGCGAGCGCCATCACCGGGGCGGCGCTGTTGTTGCCGATCAGGCAGCAGTAGCGCGGCCGCACCGCGCCGGCGTACCGGCGGTCCAGCAGCGCGGTAACGTTGCTGCCGGAGCCGGAGGCGAACAGCGCCACCGACACCGCGGCGTTGCCGGGTTGCGCCGCCACGCCAGTCCCCGCCTCAGGTGCGGGCGGCGAACTCGGCGTCCCGCACCACGAACTGTCCGTCCGGCAGCGAGTCGTCTTCCACCAACTCGAAGCCTTCCGCCCGCACCGCGCTGATCACGTCGCCGGTCACCGGCTCCACCGCGCGGATGGCGCCCGGGGGGCCGGCGAGCCGCATGGAGCTGATGGCGCGCGCCACCGACACGCCGGACTGCGTCTTGTGGCGGTGGATGGCGGCCAGGGAGGCCTTGGCGGCGGTAAAGCTGGCATCGCTGTCGGGCCGGCGAAACGCGTCGAACTCCGCCGCCGCCGGCCACGGCGCGCGATGCACCGAGCAGCCGGCCGGCAGCGTTCCGTCCGCCTCCGGTTCGGCGCCGTTCAGCGCCGCCTGGACCCGCCGCGCGTAGTCCCACGACCATAACTCCTCGGTGATGTAAGGCAGCACCGGGGCGAACATGCGAATCAGCATGCCGAGCGCGAAGTCGAGGGTAGCCACCGCCGAAGCGCGCGCCTCCGCGCTGACGCCGCCGTCGCCCTTGGCGCGGTTCTTGGCCAACTCGATGTAGGCGTCGGTGAAGTTGTCCCAGAAGAACGCCTCGGTGTGCGCCAGCCCGGTGGCGTAGTCGAACTCGTCGTGCGCCGCGGTGGCCCGTTCCACCAGGCCGCGCAGCTCGGCCAGGAAGCCGCGGTCCAGCTCCTCGCTCACCATGCCCACGCCGGGCGGCTCGCCGCCCCAGTCCTCGCGCGCCGCCGCCACCATGCCGGCCACGAACTTGCCGGCGTTGTACAGCTTGGTTACCAGCCGCCGGCCGATCTTGAACACCGACTCGTCGTAGGCGGTGTCCACGCCCAGGCGGGCGCTCGCCGACCAGTAGCGCGCAGCATCGGCGTGATGGGTCTCGATGATCTGCTGCGGCGTGACCGTGTTGCCGCGGCTCTTCGACATCTTCTTGCGGTCGGGGTCGAGGATCCAGCCCGAAATCAGCGCGTGATGCCACGGGATGGTGCCGAAGTGCAGGTGCGCCTTGGCGATGGTGTAGAACGCCCAGGTGCGGATGATGTCGTGCGCCTGCGGGCGTACGTCCATTGGGCACAATTGCCGGTGGCGCTGAGGGTTGCGCACCCAGCCGCTGGCGATCTCCGGGGTCAGCGAACTGGTGAACCAGGTGTCGAACACGTCCGCCTCGGCGGTGAATCCGCCCGGCTGGTCGCGCTGTTCCTCCCGGAAACCGGGCGGCACGTCGGTGAGCGGGTCGACCGGCAGCGCCGCGCCGTCGGCCAGCAGCGGGCGGTCGTAGTCGGGCGCACCGCCGTCGTCGAGCGGATACCAGACCGGGAACGGCACGCCGAAGTAGCGCTGCCGGCTGATGCACCAGTCGAACTGCAGGTTCTCGGTCCAGTTGACGTAGCGGCTGAGCATGTAGGGGGGGTGCCACTGGATCTCGCGCCCGCGTTCGATCAGCTCCTGGCGTTTGTCGGTGAGGCGCACGAACCACTGCCGGGTGGTGATGAACTCCAGCGGCCGGTCGCCCTGCTCGTAGTAGCGCACGGTGTGTTCGATGGGGCGCGGTTTGCCGCGCAGCGGCGGCTGGTTGCCGACGGCGGCGCCGTCGGGGCGGCGCAGCTGTTCGACGATGGCGGCGCGCGCCTGGCGCAGGTTCTTGCCTGCCAGCTCGGCGTAGAACCGGTTCGCGGCCTCGGGGTCGGCGCTGTCCCAGTCGCCGCTGCCGAAGGTAACCTCCTGCAGGCGTCCGTTGGGTGCCACGATCTGGCGCAGCGGCAGCTTCTGCTCCTGCCACCACTGCACGTCGGTGGTGTCGCCGAACGTACACACCATCAGGATGCCGGTGCCCTTTTCGGGGTCGGCGAGCTCGGTGGCGAAGATCGGCACCCGGGCGCGGTACAGCGGCGTGACGGCGCGCCCTCCGAACAGGTCGCGGTAGCGTTCGTCGTCCGGGTGGGCGGCCACGCCGACGCAGGCGGCGAGCAGTTCGGGACGGGTAGTGGAGATGATGATTTCCCGCTCCGAACCCTCCACGCCGAACGCCAGGTCGTGATAGTGGCCGGCGGTGGGGCGGTCCTGCACCTCGGCCTGCGCGACCGCGGTGCGGAAGTCGACGTCCCACATGGTGGGCGCCTCGGCGGTGTACAGGTGGCCCTTGCGGTGCAGGTCGAGAAAGCTGTACTGCGCCAGGTGGCGGCTCGCCTCGCCGATGGTGGCGTACTCCTCGTGCCAGTCCACCGACAGGCCGATGGTCTGCCATACCTGCATGAATGCCTTTTCGTCTTCGGCGGTGACCAGGGCGCACAGCTCGATGAAGTTGCGCCGCGACACCGCGCGCGGCGGCGACTTGAAGGTCTTGGCGGTGGCCATCGGCAACTCGAGGCCGGGTTCGTAGGGCAGGCCCGGCTCGCAGCGCACGTGGAAATAGTTCTGCACCCGCCGCTCGGTGGGCAGGCCGTTGTCGTCCCACCCCATCGGGTAGAACACGTGCTTGCCGCGCATGCGCTGGTAGCGCGCCACTACGTCCGCCTGGGTGTAGCTGAACACGTGGCCGACGTGCAGGGAGCCGGACACCGTGGGCGGCGGGGTGTCCACCACGAACGCCTGCTCGCGGGTGTGATCGGGGTCGTAGCGGTACACGCCGGCCCGCTCCCACCAGGCGCGGAAGTGCTCCTCGCGGCGGGCGGCGTCGTAGTGTCTCGGCAGCTTGCGGGGGTCGAAAGTCATGATCAGGTCAGTCGTCGTCAATATGCACCACTACCCGCATCCGGACCACCGGGAAGATCACCGCCCCACGGCCAGGTCAGTAGTCGTAGCCGAGCTCGGCCGCGTTGACGCCCACCTGCACGATGCGGGTCCGGTCCACCCCGCCGACGGCGACGTACTTGTATATGGACGCGTCGAGCTGGCGCGGCTGGGCATCCTGCACCACCACGCCGGTCAGGCCGCTGAACAATGCCGCGAACGGCGCCGCCTGCGTGTCGGCCATTGCGTCGGTCGGGAACGCGAAGCCGGTGCCGGGATTGTTGGTGTACTCGATCGTGCCGTTCTCGTCGCTGATCCAGAACTCGGTAATCACGCTCTGCGCCGCGATCTTCCTCAGTATCCAGTTGATCTCGTCAGTGCTGAATCCGGCTTGAATCGCGGCGTCGATGAAGTGCGCCGTCAACATCGCCTGCGCAACCATGTGCTTGGAGGTCGCCTCCTCCACCGACACCAGGTCGGCTGCCGCCAACCCGCTCAGCGCCATACCGAACACCAGGACCAATATTGCGATTCTCTTCATGCAACTCCTCCCCCCGCTAAACTTGTTCATCATTGGCGCGGTCGGGTCAAGGGCTGCCACCGAGCGCCCCGAGCGCCCCGAGCGCGCCGCCTCTTGTTTGCGGGCCGCAAGCTGCGCTACGATTCACGCAAGGTGGCGAGACGCGATGGGCAGTGACAACGGCGCGCAGCCGCGGCAACGGTTGCTGTATATCCATGCCCAGACGCCGAATCCGCTGTCAGCGGTGCTGGAGATGACCATCTACGAGCCGGTGGCGGGCTACAAGGTGGAACTGACGGCGGAGGAACCGGAGTTTCGCTACGCCACCGTGCACGAGGCGCTGGTCGACGGCTGGCAGATCGTGCAGTTTCCATTGCACCAGGCCGAATACGACGATGACCAGATCGACATGGTGGGATACGAGTTCATTCTGCAGAAGATGGAGGTAGTGGACGGATGAGTACGGCAGTGAGCGCGGCCCCGGCGGCCGCCGAGACGAGCACCGGGCAGAAGCAGTGCACGCTCGCCCCATACCTGCTCGACGACCTGGAGGTGGTGAACTTCATTGTGAACGGCTACCACGTCGTGAAGCCGGACCTGCGGCCCGGAGTGAACGAGGCGGTCGCGGCCAGGCTGGACGCGATGGAGCGCAACCCGGGCGATGCGATCTGCGAGGAGGTGCCGGAGTTGAACGAGGTGCTCGACCACCCGGCGGTGCGCGGCGCCCTGGTCAGCCTGGCCGGCAAGAACTTCGAGACCATGTTCCACCGCCATTGGCACTGCAAGGAGCCGGGCACCCCCTACATGCACTGGCACCAGGACGGCAAGAACCGGCGCGACATGGGCATGGACAAGTTCCTCGGCCTTTACTACCCGGCCGACGTGACCGCCGACATGGGGCCGACCATCATCGTGCCTGCCACCCAGTACCGCAACGCCCCCACCGACCGCATGCGCACCTACGGCAACATCCGCGGCCAGGTGCCGCTGGTGGTGGAGGCGGGCACGTTCGCCATCACCCACTACGACCTGTGGCACGGCACCGCCGCCAACAAGTCGGCCAAGCGGCGCCACATGGTGAAGTTCCTGTTCTCGCGCACCGCGCCCAACGAGTCTGCCACCTGGAAGCACGACGGCGAGTGCATGAACCGGCTGCGCGACTGGAACCTGCGCGAGCAGGCCGCCGACCCGTTCAACCAGCTTACCTTCGCCAACCCGCTGAACGTGTCGCAGAGCGACTCCTACAAGGAACGCGCCATCCGCCGCGACATCTGGGAGCAACTCACCGGCGAGCCGCTCCGGTAGTAGCGGACGGCACGCGCGATTGAACGTGCAACCGGGCCGCCTGCGCCACGTAGCGCCGCTGTTTTTCGTGCGCGACGTGGTGGCCGCCACCGAGTACTACGTGCGCGCCCTGGGCTTCACGCAGCCGCCTTACTGGGGCGATCCGCCCGCCTTCGCCATGCCCAGCCGCGACGGCGTGGTGTTCATGCTGAAGCGGGCGGATCGCGGCGACCCGATACGCAGCAACAATCCCGGCGCGCAGTCCGGCGACGGCGGTTGGGACGCCTATGTGTGGGTGGACGATGCGCGCGCGCTGCATGCCGAGATGGCGGCTGCCGGTGCCGAGGTGGCGTACGGCCCCCGGTTGCAGGACAGCTACGGCAACTGGGAGTTCGCGGTGCGCGACCGCGACGGCTACCTGATTGCCTTCGGCTCCGACGCCGGCACCGAATAGCGCGACACCCGTTTCCTTGCCATCTCGTTATTCGGTGTCGCCTACCTCGGCGCGCAGGCGTTGCAGTTCGGCGGTCAACTCGGCGCGCACCGCGGCGTAGGCAGGGTCGTCGTACACGTTGACCAGTTCCTGCGGGTCGCGCTCCAGGTCGAACAGTTCCCACTCGGGCGGGGTAGGGTCGCCCACCGCTCCGGCGGCGTCGAGCGGGTCGCCGTAGTAGTAGATGAGCTTGTGCGTCTCGGTGCGCACGCCGTAGTGGGGGGCAACGTCGAAGTGGGCGCCGTGCATCCAGTAGCGGTAGTACATGGAGGTGCGCCAGTCGCCGGCCGGCTCGCCGGCGAGCAGCGGGCGCAGGCTGCGCCCCGGCAGGTCGTCCGGAATCGGCGCGCCCGCCAAGTCGAGCAGCGTGGGTGCGAAGTCGACGTTCAGCACCATGCGGTCGTCGGCCAGCCCCGGCTCGGTGATGCACGGGCCGCGCATCAGCAGCGGGATGCGGATCGACTCCTCGTACATGAAGCGCTTGTCGTAGAAGCCGTGGTCGCCGAGGAAGAAGCCGTGGTCGGAGGTGTACACCACCAGCGTGTTGCCAGCCAGGCCCGCCTCGTCGAGGTAGGCGAGCAGGCGCCCGATGTTGGCGTCTACCGAGGCCACGCAGCGCAGGTAGCCCTTCATGAACGATTGATAGTTCCAGCGCAGCAGTTCGTCGCCGCTCAGGCCCGGCGGCGGCGCATCGGGCACGTGGTTGCGCAGGTGCGCGGTGGCCACGGTCTGCGTGCTGCGGGCGGCCGCGGCGGCACGGCCCCGGTAGTCGTCGCGCAGGGTGGCCGGCTCCGGCAGGTCGCGGCCGGCGAACAGGTCGGCGTGGGCGGCGTCGCAGGTGAACGGGTCGTGCGGCGCCTTGTTGCCGAGGTAGAGGAAGAAGGGGCGGTCCGGGTCGCGGCCGCGCAGCCAGTCGAGCGCCATGTCGGCGAGGATGTCGGTCACGTAGCCGCGCCGGGTTACGGTGCCGCCGGTCTCGTGGAACTCCGGGTCCACGTACTTGCCCTGTACCGGCAGCACGCTCCAGTGGTCGAAACCGGCCGGGTCGCTGTTGCCGCCGTGGCCGAGGTGCCACTTGCCGAGCGCCGCGGTCTGGTAGCCGGCGTCGTGCAGCAGCATGCCGAGCGTGCGCTCGCGGGTGTGGTCGATGACGTCGCTCAGGGTGCGGATGCCGGTGGTGTGGCTGTACTTGCCGGTGAGCACCGTGGCCCGCGCCGGTGTGCAGATGGAGTTGGTGCAGAAGCAGTTGTTGAAGCGCGCCCCTTCGCGGGCCAGGCGGTCCAGGTTGGGCGTGGCCACCAGGCTGGCACCGTAGCTGGAGATCGCCGCCGGCGCATGATCATCCGCAATGACGAACAGAATGTTGGGCCTCATCATGGGCTTATCATTGGCAATTGCATACCGCTTTGGCCAGAGACTGGGGCCGGGCTGGCCCTGGCGGACGGAAGGAAGGGCGAGTGATCCGGCTGTCAGGCTTCGCTGTCCGGTGCCGGAATCAGGTCGTCTATCGAGATTGCAAGAGCTGTCGCGAGCTTGCGCAGCGTGCGGACGGATCCGCTGTTGCGCCCTGCTTCGATTTCCACGATCTGGACACGGTTCACCCCGCTGACACGTGCAAGATCGGCCTGCGTCAGGTTTCGGAAAGCGCGCCACACCCGTAACGGCGGCTCGCCATCGAGGAGCCGGTCTACCACGTCGGCGGGAATGAGTTCTTCCACGCCACTGTCAATCCGTGCCTGTACCGCGAGCGCAGCCTGGATGTCTGCCAAATCCACTTCCAATGCACGTAGCCTTTCGTACTCGGCTTTCGGAATCGTCACGGTCTCGCCCATGTTGCTCACTCCCTGTATGCTTTCATGGAAAACTACAGGATCGTCAACAGTAGTGACATGGCGGTCGTTGTCCACCACACTCGCTATGTCATGATCAGGGCGATCGACACCCATGTGCACTTCTGGGAGCTGGCCGGTTACCGCGGCTTCGACGGCTGGTTCGCCGGGCGCGAGTACCTGCGGCGCGACTACCTGCCGCATCACCTGCGTCCGAAGCTGGCCGGCATCGGCGCGGAGGGCGCGGTGATCGTGGGCGCGGCGCCCGACTCGCACCGCCACAACCTGGAGTGGGGCGCGATGTGCGAGCAGCACGCCGACGTACTCGGCCTGGTAGGCAGCTACAGCATGAGTTCACCGCGCCTCTCCGAGTGGCTGGACGACTATGCCGGCAAGCCGTGGTTCGTCGGCATCCGCAGCCAGCCGGCGCTGCCGCCGGAGCGGTGGGGCGAGGATGCGGCGGCCGATCGCGGGGCACGGGAGTTGCTGCGCCGCGGCCTGGCGCTGGACATCCTGGTGCAGCACCACTTGATTCCGGCGGTGGGGGAGTTCGCGCGCCGCCACCCGGATTTGCCCTTCGTGCTCAACCACTGCGGCCTGCCGCCGTTCCGGGACGGCGGACTGGATGTGTGGGAGCGCCACGTGCGCGAGCTGGCCGCGCTGCCCAACGTGGTGGTGAAGTACTCGTCGTTCTTCCTGCACTGCCACCCGGGTTGCGAGGCGGATGAGTTGCGGCGCGCGGCCGGGGTGTTGTTCGAGGCGTTCGGCAGCGAGCGGCTGCTGTGGGGCAGCAACTGGCCGCCGGAACTGGTCGGCGGCAGCTACCGGGAGGCGTTCGACACGATGATGGATTCCGCGCCCGCGCTGTCGGAGGACGAGCGCCGCAGGGTGCTGCGCGACAACGCCATCAGGGTATACAAGCTTCCGATCAAGTAGCTGCGCCGCGCGTGCGGCCCGCGCTCAGCCGCGGAACTCGGGGGAGGGTTCCCGCTCCACCACTTCGCGCTGGTGGCCTTCCCAGTAGTACTGGTAGCGGTCCGACTTCCAGCCCTCGTACACCTCCGGCCAGGTGAGCCGGCCCTGGTGCACGCCGAGGTTCTTCCACATGATCTTGTCGGTCAGCTTCTGGTAGCGGTAGTCGACCGACAGGCGGATGCGGTCGCCGGACACGTTCGGCAGGCCCTGGTGCACGGTCTTGCTGTGGAACAACAGCGTGTCGCCGCGTTCGAACGGGCTGGACCTCCAGTCGCCGTCGAGGTAGTCGTCGTCCACGCCCAGGCCGCCGGCGCCCTTGCGCTCGTGCACCGGCAGGATGCCGCGCCGATGCGAGCCGCGCAGCACCGCCAGGCCGCCGAGGCTCGCCGGGCACGCCCCGAGCGGGATCCACGCCGTCCACACCTCCGGCGTACCCTGCACCAGCACGAAGTCCTGGTGCGGCGGGGTGGTGTACTCCAGCTTGTCCGGGAATAGCACCCGCACGATGGTGCTCGGCTGCGGCATGCCGCGTTCACCGAGCAACACCTCGGCCACGTCCAGCAATGCCGGTTCATGCGCCATGGTCTGGAACGACTCCAGCTTCTGGATTGTGTCGTAGATGGGGGTAAACTCCGGCGTACCCATCAGCTTTGCTTCCTGGGTGGAAATGGCGTCGAGCGGGTCGGTGCCGTCGTCCAGCCAGCCGACGCCGTCGAGGATAGCCGTTATGTCGCGGCGCAGGCGCACGATCGGCTCGTCGGGTACGAGCCCGCGGATGAACAGGTAGCCATCCTCCAGCGCGCGGGCGCGCAGGTCGCGGGGGCGGTCAAGGAGATCGTTGCTTACCGTGAACGGCGTACAGCGCCGCTGTTCGGCGCCGACCTGGACAGTGGCTGTGGCCATGCAGCAAGGATACTGAAAGCGCATCGCCCTGCACAAACCCACCCTCCTATCTGAATGACTATCTGAATGACTTGATTTCCACGCCCCAGACGAAGCCGGCGTCGGCGTGGTTGTAACCGGCCTCGAACGCCACGGAGATGCTCTGCCAGTCGATCCCGAGGGCGCCGCCGACGGTGAAGTCGCCCGCCGTCGACGGGGTGCGCGCCGAGTCCCGGAACAGGCCGCCATCTGCGAACGCGCCAGCGAATATACCGTTCAGGACCGGTAATTCGGTCGCCCGCAGGAAGTGGAGGCGTGCTTCCAGGTTGAGCACCAGCGCGGTCGTTCCGCTGGTGGCGCCGCGGACGCCGCCGCCGAGCACGCCGAACTGGCGTCCCACGCTGAAGTTGCCGAATCGATAGCCGATCAGGTCGCGTGCGAACTCGCCGCCCGCGTGGGTCAGTCCGCTGTGCAGAACCCGCGGCTCGACGATGAAGGTGCGGTCGAGGAACTGCATCGGCGCCGCCAGGCCGACACCGTAGGCACCGGCGGGCAGGTGCAGCAATTGCAGGGTGCTGAGATCCACGGCCAGGGCGACGTGGCCGCGGGAGTCGGCCAGCACGTCCAGGGTGATGGCCGCCTTGTCGTAGAGTGCGAGGCCGGTGCCCGAGTGGCGTAGATCCACCTGCCCGACGTACAACTCGTTGGCCAGCGTGAGGCGCGGGTCAGGGGCCGGCGAGGTGTACTCCAGCAGCAGCAGGCCGCCGGTGCGGTCGCGAACGTCCAGGTAGGGCAGGCGGCCCGGCGAGTGCTGCCGGTACAGGGCGGCGGTGCGCAGGAAATCGTTCCCGTAGCCGGCGCCGACGTTGAAGCCGACCGGATCGAAACCCAGCACCGATCCGTGCGCCAACAACCGGTGCGGCCCGAAACCGACCCCCAGCCCGAGCAGAAATTCGCCTCCGCTGCGCGACACCTCGGTGACAAGCTCGGGGCCGCTGGCGGCTTCGGCTGCGTCGGGTTGGGCCATGGCGTGGCCCGCGGCCAGCAACAGTGCCACCGCGGCCGGCGGCAGCAGGCGCGCGGCGCGGCTCATCATACCCCTATTTTTGCACGGTCTTTGCACGGTCGATCAGGCGGGTCAGGTTCTCGATGTGCCGGTACAGGTGCTGCTCCCCAGCGGCGGTGAGCTGGTACCAGGTCACCGGGCGCCGGTCGCGGTAGGTCTTGTCGACCGCCAGGTAGCCGGCGTCCTCCAGCTTGCGCAGGTGGGTGCCCAGGCTGCCGTCGTTCTCGTCCAGCACCTCCTTCAGGCGGCGGAACGACATCGCGTCGTACTTGGACAGCAGCACGCAGATCGCCAGCCGAACGCGATGCTGGAGGAGGCCGTTCAGCGCCGCCAGCTCCTTCAGGCTGGGAACGTCGGGGTCAGTGGGCGGCATCGCGTTCCCGCGCACCGAGGATCGCCTGCCACACGAGCGCCCCCGCCATGAGCACGCCGGCGAGGGTCCACTGGTACCCGGGAATGAACAGGGTCACCAGGAAGCAAGCGCCGAGCACGACGCCGATAGCCAGCATCCTGCGGTCCATGTACAACCCCGCGTAGAAGTAGGACAGGGCCAGCAGCAGCACCACGAGCGAGCCGAACGCCGTCCACGGAAGATGTCCGGCTGCAACCAGGGCGGCGCCGAGTGCGCCGGCCGCCAAGAACGCCAACCAGTGCACCCCCCAGCGCACGCCGACCCGACGGCTGCCCTGTCCGGCGTGGCGGCCGGCGCGATATCCGAGCCACATGGAAACAACGAACCCGGCCGGACCCGCCACCATCCAGAACAGCCCGACCGACCGGGAGTCTGCGGCAAAGTCGGCCAGCGCAAAGCCGCACAGCCCGATGACGGCCCACAGCACGTAAATCGACGGGATCGTCCCGCTTCCCGCCCGCTCCGCGGCGGCGCGCACGTATGCGATGTCATCCCTGAGGTTGTCGGTAGTAGTCACCTGCACTCTCCTTGCTTGCGATTCGCGATAGCTCGCGAATTAGGTATACTCTGAAAAATAGAGTGTAATCACCAGCCGGTCAACCACGATTTCCGAGTTCGCACTTGAACGTGGTCTTGATTGGTTGCACGCTTGTGTTGGAGGGGGAGGAGTGAGCGGACTGAGCGAGACGGTACAGACGACGGCGCTGCCGGAGTTGACGGAGGATCTGGAGGCAGCGCGAAGGGATCTCTCCGTGTGGGGTTACGCGGTGATCGCGAACGCGCTGACGGCGGAGCAGGTGCGGGAGTGCCGGGAGCGGCTGCGGTCGCAGGCAGCGGCGGAGGAGGCGGCCGGGATCGGGCACTTCGACAACGGGGAACTGAAGCTGAACCAGCGGGTATGGAACTTGGTGAACAAGGGCAGGATGTTCCGCGATCTGCTGTTCCACCCGGTGCTGCGGGAGCTGCTCCCGGAGCTGTTGGGGAAGGACTACACGTTGTCCAGCCTTACCGCCAACATCGCCGCGCCGGGCGGGGAGCCGATGGCGCTGCACTCGGACCAGGGCTACACGCCGCGCTCGATGCCGATCCGGGTGGTGGTCAACACGGCCTGGATGCTGGAGGACCACTCCGAAGAGAACGGCGGCACGCGGTTGGTGCCGGGCAGTCACCTGTGGCCGGAGCTGCCCGAGGACAAGCCGGAGGTGGAAAGCATCGCGGCGACCGGACCGGCGGGGACGATGGTGATGTTCGACGGGCGTCTGTGGCACGGCACGGGCGCCAACCGAACGACGCGCCACCGGCACCTGCTGCTCGGCTACTTCTGCCGCCCGTGGATCCGCCCGCAGGAGAACTTCACCCTGTCGCTGCTCGACGAGTTGTACGAAGAGGCGTCGCCCGAACTGCTCGGGTTGCTCGGCTTCCGGACCTACGGCACGCTCGGCAACGTGAACGGGGTAATCGTCCCCAACGGCGCCCTGATCGACCGCGGCAGGCAGGTAGGCCTCATGGAGACGCCGCCGCCGCAGCAATAGCGCTTTGCGAGTTCCCTGCCGAACGCTGGGACGAGGTCGAGACCATCACCGCTACGAGTCCAGCGAGAATGCACAACCTCGATTGCCAAGACTGCGGGACGCCGAATCAAACCGGGCCACGCGTCCGCCCCGAAGTAACGTCATGTTCGAACGTCGCGCTGCCGGGCGAATTACTGAGATCCATTCCAGCAGGCCCCCGCATCGAAAACCCAATCGCCATCTGAACCGCGCTCCCGACGCTTAAGTGACTCCACAACTCACCCGAAGCCTGCGACCGATGACAATAAACGTCGACCGGAAATCCACTCGCCCCTGCAAAGACATAGGACTCTTCTTTCTTACAGTAGCCTCAAATCGTCTGTTGCCGCCGTTCTCATCGCGAATCACACCCCTAATACGATTGCGAATATACGGGCTCAATGGCGCATGCCGCAACTTGGCAAACAACCGGTTAGCCTCACCGACGCGGCCTCTAATGACCAACTCCCTTGCATACCAATATTGAGCATCAAAATGAATGTCATCGTCTACAAAGCTCCGCCTCAACAATTGCAAGATGTCGACCTTTTCATCGGGAGTACCATGAAAAATATAGTGCTTCGCTAGAGCAAATTGAACCGCCCTGCTGCCGGGGTTCTCTCGGACGCATCTCAAAAGCACGCTCTTCGCCTTGTCATGCATCGAGTTATCCGAGAATCGCTTACTAATACGAATCGCTAACCACTCAGACCTCGGGTTGTTTTCGAATGCCCTCTGTAACGCTTCCTAGGCTCTCTGGCTCTCTGATCATCCTGTAATAGCTCTCTGAATGTAGGATTAACAATGAAATAACGGGGCCTCGACTTCTCGAGGTCATCGAAATCGAAAAGGATCTTCTGGATATGTGGATCGTCAATTGAGTAACCGCAAAATATAAATGAGTTTTCATAACCGTCTCCACGAAACGCACCAAATAGCCGCTCTCTAGTAGTCGCGTGCTTTACATACTGCTCAGTAGACAGGATCAGAGGAACATTGTTGTCAAGATTATTGATACATCCATGTTAGTTTGATATACCGAACTCCGTTTGATACACTTTTAAGCTCGGTGTCGATACGCTGCAGATCGTTCGTAAACGGACAAAGAGTCTGTCTTGCGTAAGCGGGTGGCGAACCCAGGTAC
>MPNH01000060.1 GCA_002238925.1 Spirochaetaceae bacterium bin103
GATCGCCCCCGCTGACGGCTCGTACTCCAGCGCCAGCTCCTCAGGCGTGCGCCCGGACCGGACCAGCTCGACCATTTGCTGGCGAAACTCAGGCGCGTACGGTCGATGTGTATTCGGCATCGTTGCCCTCCTCCTCCCGCGTCACTCTTAATGTGTCCACGAAAGCGGGGCAACTCCAGTCGTCGTTCTCGCGGTGCTGTTGCAGCTCACCTCCTGGACGTTGTTCGCCTTGATGCCGGTGATGATCGGCCGCGCCGCGCAGGTGGTGATCGACGGCCTCGGCAGCCGTGAGCTGCTGCTCGCCGCTCTCCGGCTGCTGGGCGTGATGGCCGGCAACTCCGCGGCGCTGATCGGGGTGATGGCCTGCGCCGCCAGCCTCGGGCACCGCCTGCAGCGCGACGCCCGCGACGAGTTGTACCGCGGCCTGCTCGGCAAGAGTCAGACCTTTCACAACCGCCAGCGCATCGGCGACCTGGTAGCGCGCGCCACCGACGACACGCGCATGGTCAACGAGATGGTCAATCCCGCCTTCGTGTACCTCACCGACCTGCCGATCGGGTTCGTAGTGACGCTGACCTACGTCGCGCTGATCGATCCCGTGCTTGCGGTCGTGCCGGCGCTGTATGGCCTGGCGTTTGCCGCCGCGGTGCGCGATCACATGCGGCGCGTCGGGCCGGTGCTGGCCGAGCAGCGCACCCAGTATGGCCGGCTGGCGGCGGTGGCGGAGGAGGTGATCACCGGCATCGAGATGGTCAAGGCTACCGTGCGCGAAGCCTGGGAGCGGCGGCGATTCGCCGGTGCAGCCGGAGTGCTTCGTGACCTGCTGGTGCGGCAGGGCCGGATCGAGGCGCTCAACCTGGCGCTGCTGGCGTTCGGCATCTCCACGGCGCTGGCGCTGTTGCACGGGATCGTGGTGCTGCACGCCGGACGCATCGAGTTGAGCGAGCTGATCGCCTTCGTCGGGCTGATGGCGCTGTTCCGCAACCCCAGCAACAAGGCGACCAGGGTGTTCTCCCAACTGCGCAACGGCTTCGCGGGGGCGCGCCGGATTCTCGCCATGCTCACTGCGTCCACGGAGCTGGACCAGAACACCGGCGGCCACGAGGCGGCGATGCGCGGAACCATCGACTTCGAGCGGGTCTCCTTCGGCTACCACGCCGGACAGGCGGTGCTGGCCGATGTCGAGTTGCACATCGCCGCCGGTGAGACGGTGGCGCTGGTCGGCCAGACCGGATCCGCCAAGACCACGCTCACCCAGTTGGTGAACCGCACCTACGACCCCGGCAGCGGGCGCCTTGCCATCGACGGCGTCGACCTGCGCGGCTGGAACCTGACCAGCCTGCGCTCGCAGATCGCCACCATCGAGCAGGACGTGTTCCTGTTCTCCCTGTCGATTGCCGACAACATCGCCTTCGCCCGTCCCGGCGCCGGCCGCCGCGACCTGGAAGCCGCGGCCCGCGCGGCGGCCGCCCACGAATTCATCGCAGCGTTCACCGACGGCTACGACACCATCATCGGCGAGCGCGGCGTTACCCTGTCCGGCGGCCAGCGGCAGCGCATCGCCCTCGCGCGCGCTTTCCTCAAGGACCCGCGCATCCTGATCCTGGACGACTCCACCAGCGCCATCGACAGCGCCACCGAAGACGAGATACAGCGGGCGCTGTACAACGTGCAGCAGGGCCGCACCACGCTGATCATCACCCACCGGCTGTCGCAGATCCGATGGGCGGACCGCGTGCTGGTACTCGACCGCGGGCGCGTGGTGGCGAACGGCTCGCACGACCAACTGCTGGCCACCTCCAAGGTGTACCGCCGAATCTTCAGCCACTACGACATCGACCTGCCGCCGCTGCGCCGTGCAGCCGGCACGCCTTCCGTTCCCGCGGCGGGGAAGGCACCGTAATGCGATCTCCCTACGACGGCCTCGCCGCGGAGGGCTACGACCGCCGCTACCGCGACCGCGAGCTGGTCGGCCGCATACTCGGCTACTTCCGCGCCGAGCGGCGCGCCATGGTCATGGTGTCGGCCGCGATCGTGGCCGGATCGCTGATCGGCGTGGCCCTGCCCATCGTGTTGTCCCGCACCATTGACCAGGTGGCGACCGCCGGCTTTTCGCTCGCCGCCGTCGCCGTGGCGGTAGTGGCCATCCTGCTGTTGAGCTTGTCGGATTGGGGACTGAGCGCCCTGGATTACGCAGTGTCCGCCCGCGCCGTGAGCAACGTGGTGCTGCGCCTGCGCCGCGCCGTCTTCGACGCGGTGCTCGGCCACGACCTGTCGTTCTTCGACCGCTACTCCACCGGCGGCATCGTCAGCCGCGTGCTGTCCGACACCGAGGCATTCTCCAAGGTTGTGACGATGACTATCGACGTGGTGGGCCAGACCGTCATGACCGGGCTGATTTTCGCCTACCTGTTCACCATCGACGTGCCCCTGACGCTGATCGCGCTCATCCTGGCGCCGGCGATGTTCTCGGTGGCGCTCGCGTTTCGGCATCTATCCCGCCGCGTCGTAACCCAGTCACGCCGGTCGGTGGCCGACGTCAGCAGTCACGTGCACGAGACGATGAGCGGCATCGGGGTGGCCAAGTCGTTCCGCAAGGAGCAGCTCCTGTACGAGCAATTCGCGCCGGTGAACGAGCGCTCGTTTCGACTCGGCTGGCGCCACGACGTGGTGTTCTCCAGCTTCATTCCCGTGTTGGGCACCATCGCCGGGCTGGGCTCGGCGGCATTGGTGTACGCCGGCGGGATGCGGACCGACGTCAGCGGCCTGACCATCGGCGAATGGTACCTGTACCTGCTGACCGTCCGGCTGCTTTGGTACCGGCTTACCGTGATCGCGTCGTTCTGGAGCCAGTTCCAGCTCGGACTGGGAGCAGGCGAGCGCGTGTTCGCCCTGCTCGACGCAACCCCGCAGGTGGTGCAGACCGGCGCCGAGCCGGTACCCGCCGTCACCGGGCAGGTCGAGCTGCGCAGCGTGTCATTCCGCTACCGGGACGGTGAGGACGTACTCGACGACTTCTCACTCGCGATCGATCCGGGCGAGACCCTGGCGCTGGTGGGGCATACCGGTTCCGGCAAGTCGAGCATCACCAGGCTCGTGGCCCGCTTCTACGAGTTTCAGGGCGGCGAAATACTGGTCGACGGGCGCGACATCCGCAGCCTGGACTTGGCCGCCTACCGCTGCCATCTCGGCTTCGTGACCCAGGTGCCGTTCCTGTTCAACGGCAGCGTGCTGGACAACATCCGCTATGGCCGCGGCGATGCCGACGATGCCACCGCGGCCGCCGCAGCCGCTCGCGTCGGCGGCGGCGACTGGATCGCCACCCTGCCGGACGGCCTGGCCACCGAGGTGACCGAGCGCGGGCGCAACCTGTCGCTGGGCCAGCGCCAACTCATCGCCTTGAGCCGCGTCCTGCTGCAGGACCCCGCCATCCTGATCCTCGACGAGGCCACCGCCAGCATCGACCCGCTCACCGAGGCACTGGTGCAGGAGGGCATGGACGAGCTGCTGCGCGAGCGCACCGCCATCGTCATCGCCCACCGCCTGTCCACCATCAGGCGTGCCGACCGCATCGTCGTGCTGCGCTCCGGCGCGATCATCGAACAGGGCACCCACGACCGGCTGCTCGAGGCCGGCGGCCACTACGCCGAACTGTACAACGCCTACTTCCGCCACCAGAGCCTGGAATACATCCAGACCGCCCCGGGCGGCGGCGCGCCGATCGAGACGGGTTAACGGGCGTCACTTGCGTCGGGCGGGCCCGCAGCAGGCCCGCAGCCTTGAAGGATTGGGTGGTCCGTCATACTATTGTATCCATGCGCCGCCGCGGCACCGACAGCGATGAGTCTATGAGGAAATTGCGGCTCTGGGGGAGGGTCAGATGAGCACGGTGCTCGACGAGGTTACGAGCGAAACGGTCGATGCGGCGCATATACGGCGGCGCGTCGATGACTGGAAAGAGCGCCTGAGCAGGCTGTTCGCCATGATTGGCGATTGGTTGCCGGAAGGGTGGGAGACGCGCCAGGGTGCTCCCGTCATCCTGCATGAAGAGCTGATGCGCAAGTTTGGTGTCGAGGCGAGACGGATGCCGACACTTGACATCCGCGGTCCGGCGGGCCACGTCGCCAGGCTCGAGCCGCGCGCACTCTGGATCATCGGCGGCAATGGCCGGGTGGACCTGAAGCACTGTGGCCTCCGATATCTGATCGTCGACCTGGCCGAGAATTTCGAGGCACCGGACTGGCAGGTCGCACGTGCCGAGCGCCGATGCGAGCGTGAAGCGTTTACCCGAGACTGGCTGCGCCGCGTTGTGCGGTGAGTGACCTGCGGTCCATTGCAGTGTTGTATGAGCAGGTCGACAACCACTTTGACGATCTGCGCGACGATTTCGACGAAGCCGGACGTGAGCGCGTCGAGCAAGAGCAGAGAATCAACGACCAAGCTTACTTCGTTCTGGCGTGGGGCCAGTTGGGGACAGGGCTACAGGCTCGGCAGCGCCGGCGACGCGGCGCGTTCTCGCCCTATATGATGGTGCGCATGGCGCCGGAGATCGCCAGGTCGATTTCCGCCACGGTCTGAATCACCGCCTGGCCGATCAGGTCGAGCTTGCGTACCTGCTCGATGCGCTCGGCCACGCGCTGCAACTCGCGCCGCGACAGCAGCACGCCGAACAGGCCGCAGGAGTCTGCAAGGCCGATTATCACCACGTCGCGCGGGGCGGGGATCACGTCGCTGAACAGCACCTCCATGATGCGCAGCTTCACCTCGCGCTCCGCCTCGCCGTCGATCACCGGGTAGCGGCGCGAGCGAAACACCCACAGGAAGCGGTCGTCCTCGCGGTGCAGAATGCCGCGCTCGACGAGGCGCTGCAGCGCGATCTCGCGAATGCGGTCGGCATCGCCGGCGATCCGGTTCACCCAGTAGCGCGCGTCGCGGGTCTCCGGCGCGCGCGCAATGTCGGCCAGCGTGGGATCGAGCAGGTCGTCCCCTACCGGCGCCGCATCGACCAGGACGAGTTGCTGCGGATCGGTGTCGATGCGGTTCTCGAGCGCCAGGTCCATCAGCACGGCCCCGGCGATGGCGCAGCGCAGCGACGACTCGATGACGTTGGCGAAGCGGCCGCTCTTGTCGTCGAGCAGCAGCAGCAGGATCTCTTCGGCGAATCTCAAACTGGGCATGGCGTCTGCGCCACGGTAGGGGGCGATTCGCCGCCTGTCAATCGCCGCCGCGCCGGGCGCGCCGGGGAGCCGGGGAAATCGCCCCCGGCCCCGCGACGGTCGGCCCGCGCTCGGGCGGTCAGCGGTACTGGCGGTCGAACACCTTCTGGGCGATCTCAAGCATGCGCTCCAGGCCCATCCGCTCGAGCGTGCCCACGTACTCGTCCCAGTCCGCGTCCACGTCCAGGTCGCCGGTAATGAACTTGACCCAGCTCTCGTTGTGGTAGGCCAGGATCTCGGTACGCAGCGCCTGGTATTCGTCGGTCTCGTCCTCGGTCATGTTGAGCACCGGCAGCACCAGGTTCTCGTCCGGAACATGCTCCCAGTACTTGAGCGACTGCCGGTACAGGCGGCCCGCCTCGTTGTACGGGTCGCCGTCGTCGATGGTGCGGAACTCGTAACCCTGGCGCGGGTACATCCACAGCCAGGCGCGGTTCTGCTCTTGCTCGGCCCACATGAACACGTGCTCGATCAGGTTGGCAGGGGTCCCGTAGAAGCTCATGGCGCCTTCCGCGGGCCAGTCCCAGTCGTTGCCCTCCTCACCCTGGTAGATGCGCCATTGCGCCTCCTGGGTGGCCAGGAAGTCGAACCAGCGCCACGCGATCAGAGGCTCCTCCGCCTCCGTGGTGATGGCGCCCCAGCCGGGCACGGTGGAGAACGGATTGAATGCCGCGGTGCGGTGCCCGTCCGGCCCCTGCAGCGCCGGGTAGTTGTTGAACCAGTTGTTGTAGGTCTCGTGGCCGGCGTCGATGAAACGGTTCTTGATGTGCTGGGAGATGATCACCGGCCGCGCCGCGTCGCCGCCCATCACCAGCTGCTTCATCTGCTGCTGATCCTGAACGAATTGTTCCCGATCCCACAGGCCCTCGGCGTAGAGCTGGTGCTGGTAGCGCAGGCCGTCGCGAAACTGGTCGCTGACAATCGGGCTCCACAGCGTGCCGTTCTCGTCCACGTTGATGCGCCGCCAGTCCACGTACACGAACGCGTTCATGGTGAACAGCTGCGGAATCTCGCCCTTCTCGCCGGTAAACGGGATTTCGTCGTTGGGGTCGCCGTTGCCGTTCACGTCGGTCACCTTGGCCTTGCGCAGCAGTTCCAGGAATCCGTCGGTGGTGTCGGGAATGCCCATGCCGAGCGTTTCCATGAACTGGTCGTTGTACCACGCCTTGGCGTACGGCCGGTTCTGGCGGATCAGCGACATCGAGCCGATCGAGTAGATGTTGCCGTCCGGCATGGTCATCTGGCTGGCGGTAAGCGGGATCTGCTCATACAGCTTCTTGATGTGCACGGACTCGTTCTCGATGAAGTCGTTCAGCGGCACCAGCAGTCCCTGCGACCCGTAGGCGAAGTCGACGCCGCGCACAATCTGGTTGCCCAGGAAGATGTCGGGCAGGTCGGCGCCGCTGGCCAGCATCAGGTTGGCCTTGTTGCGCCCCTCACCGCCCCACTGCAGCGTCTGCCACTCGATGTTGACGTTGGTCTGCTCCTCGGCCCACTGCGTGGCCGTGTTGGTGCTGATGTCGACGATGTTGGGCGGGATGATCGCCGCCACGGTCAGCGTGTAGGGCTCGTCGACGATCGGCAGCTGCCCCGCCCCGTTGATCATCACCGCGGACGCCGCGGCGCCTTCTTCCGCGCCGGTGGCAAAGGCCGCCTGCGCTCCCGCCAGGAGCAAAATGAACAGCACCAGGCCGCTCCCCCGAAGTACGCGTCTGCAACGCATGTCTTCTCCTTACTTGTTGCCCGCCGCACCGGGCGGCGGATCGATCGATGCCGCCCCGACTCCGGGTCAGCCTTTCAGGGAGCCTATCATGACAGGAACTGCCGCGCTCCACACGGGCCGGGGCCGGGCGCGCGCGGCCCGCTCAGTGTCTCGCTACCCTCCGTTCCACAGTTCCGGCTGAATCAGCGGGAATCCCCGACCGACCAGGGGTTGCCCATCCTCCACCTCGAATCCCGGAATCAAGGGATGGTTGGGCGCTTGCGAGAGCTTAACGCGCACGCCATCGGCCATGTAGATCATGACGTGGGCTCGACGTTGCTCGGACGTGGTATTGGGGGGCGTCGCGTGAAAGTTGAGACAGTGGTGAAACATGCATTCGCCCGCCTTGAGCTCGACGGGTGTACCGATCGAGATCGGTTCATGGCGCATCGCCTGCCGCGGCGTCTCGGGCAGCGCATCCGGATCCTTAGCCTGCTCCCTGGCCTGGAGCTCGGCGGCGTAAGCCTCCAGGCCGAAGCGGGGATCACGATGGCTCGCCGGCACCACCTGCATGCAGCCATTCACCGTCGTAACGTCATCGAGCGCCAGCCAACAACTCACCAGGCAAGGCTCGCCCAACGGCCACAGGTAGAAGTCCTGATGAAACTCGAAGTGCCCGTTGTCTCCCGGCGGCTTGGAGATGATCTGATCGTGCCACAGCCGCACCCGGGGAGTGTCGAGCAGAGCGCAAACAACGCCCGCTATCACCGGGTGGTGCATGATGCGCGCGTACATCGCCTGCCGCTTCCACATGTTGATGAACTGCGTGATGACCCTGCCCTCGGGGTAATCTTCACCGCCACGGCGGTGGCCAAATCCAAACTCGTGATGGCTGTCATCACCGCCCGCTGCTTCAAGCTCCAGCACGCGATCCAGCCCCGCACGCATCTCTTCGACCTGCCTCGAGTCGAGAATACGGCCACAATTCAGATAGCCGTTGTCATGAAAAAATCGAATCTGTTCAGGGCTGATCACAACCGCTCCTTTCACCGATCGTGGCAGCGAACGGGGCACCGTCCGAACCACCTCGACGCTGACGTCATCCCATCGCACAGTAGACCGACCGCCAGTCCACGATCAACGGTCGGCTGTTCAGCATGCGGCGCAGTTCCGCCGCACCGTTGGCGCTCCGGGACCACCTCCGTTCCTAACGCGAGTATGGATCGGCCGCATCGCGCAAGCCGTCACCAATGAAATTGTAAGCCAGCACGGCAACAATCACGAAGATGCAGGGGGTCAGGTACCAGGTATAGTTGAAGATCAGCGTGACGTCGTTCGCCTCCCTCAGCATCGCGCCCCAGCTCACCTCGGGCGGGAGGATCCCTACGCCCAGGAAGCTCAGCGTGGTCTCCCCGAGGATCATGGCAGGAATGGCCAGTGTGATGCTCACCACCAGGTAGCTCATAAAGCCCGGCAGCAGGTGAAGACGGATAATGGCCCCGTCCCGGCGCCCGGCAACCCGCGCCGCCATGACGTAGTCTTCCTCCCGCATCGAGATCAGCCGGCCGCGCACCACGCGCGCAAGACTCGTCCAGCCGACCAACGAGAGGATGACCGTGATGGCGAAGAAGGTCTCGATGCCCGTCCATCGGTTCGGGACGGCCGCCGAGAGCGCGATCCACAGCGGCAGCTGCGGCAGTGTGATGACGAACTCGATGATGCGCTGGATGATCAGGTCTACGGTGCCGCCGAAGTAGCCGGAGATCCCGCCCAGGATCACTCCGAGGACGAAGCTGATCGCCACACCGACAAGCCCTACCGAGAGGGAAATGCGGCTGGCGTATAGCGTCTGGGAGAGGATGTCTATGCCCAGATTGTCGGTACCGAACAGCGAAATGTAGCCGGTATCCACGCCAAAAAGGCGGTGCGATACTGGGATGAAGCCCAGGAGCTTGTAGGGATCGGTGTTCACGAAAAAGCGCAGGTGCCACTTCTGGCTGCGGTCGATAACTGTCTCGTAGGTGAAGGTCGTCATATCCAACTGCCGCTTCACCGCGAACACGAACGGCCGGGAGAAACCCTTGCCCGGCTCGTATACACGCACTCTCGTAGGAGCGCTGAACTGCACATCGGGAATGCGGTAGTTCTTCTCGTATGGTGCGATGAAGTCGGCAAAGATGGCCCCGATGTACAGCAAGGTGAGCACCACCAGGCTCCCCATGGCGACCTTGTGCTTGCGAAACTTGTGCCAGACCAGCTGTCCCTGCGAAGCAAAGGCGAGATCCTTCTTCGGCTCTTTGACCGGCGCGCGGGGATGCGATGAAAGGCCTAGTAGTGAGAGTACGTTGCTGGTGGCCTTACCCAAACCTGATTCTCGGATCCACCGCCACCAGCAGGATGTCGGAGATGAGCGTTCCCACGAGGGTGAGGGAGCTTAGGATGAACAGGATACCGCCTGCCAGGTACATGTCCTGGTCCAGGACCGAGGTTAGAAGGATGGGGCCGGTCGTGGGCAGGTTCAGCACCTGGGACACCACGATCTCGCCGCCGACCGCCGCAGGCAGGAGCCACCCGATGGTGCTGATGAGGGGGTTGATCGCCACGCGAACGGGGTACTTGAACAGGAGCCGCATCTCCCGCAGTCCCTTCGACCGCGCGGTGATGACGTACTGCTTCTTCAACTCATCCAGCAGGGTGGCGCGCAGGATGCGGATGAGCGCCGCGGCCCCTGACGTGGACAGCACGATCATCGGAATAGTCATGTTCTTCAGCATGTCCCAGAACTTGGCGAGCGACCAGGGTGCGTCCTCAAACGCTGAAGAGAAGATGCCCGTAATGGCCCATCCCGTGTATTGGAAGACGATGAACACCAGCACGATGGCGAACAGGAACGCGGGAAACGATAGCCCCACAAAGCCGAGGAACGTGAAAACGTAGTCGGAGAAGGAGTATTGGTGAACGGCGGAGTAAATGCCGATTGGCACCGCAATGAGCCAGGAAAGCAGGACACCCGCAAGGGTAATGGCCATGGTCCGCGGCACCCGTTCCCGGAGTATGTCGGTAACCGGACGGTCGTAGGTGAAGGAATTGCCGAAATCCCCCTTGGTCACGATGTGTCTCATCCAAATGGAGTACTGCACCAAGAGGGGCTTATCCAACGCGTAGCGCTCCCTCAGCTGGTCTGCAAGGTGGTATGCGTCTTCGAACGGGATGCCGCCCATTTGCCTGAGGTTCAGGATGTAGGTTTCCACATAGTCGCCCGGCGGGAGTTGGATGATGACAAACGACAGCATGGAGATAATGAACAGCAGGGGAATAACGAGCAGGAGGCGCTTGCCTATTATTCTCAGCATCAAGGGTGGCTCTTGTCTCTAATGATCCCAAGCCCGCCCTGTGGAGGGCGGGCCAGGCAAAAGGAGTTCCGCGGAAAAGAGGTTTGCCGACGGACTCTAAATGGCGCGTCTGAAGGAGCAAGCCATCAGACGCGCGCTATCCCTAAGAGACTACTCCGCGAAATACCATTGCGGGATTGCATGGATCCAACCGAAGAGAATCCCATAATCGTCCTTCACGACGTTGCGAAGGTCGCTCGAGGCGATGATGGGCTGCACGATATTGCCAGTGGGCCAGATCATGACGTTGTTGTCGGCGAACCAGTCTCGAAGCCTCGCATACTGCGCCGCGCCCTCAGGCGTCCCGGGAGGAACCGCCTTGCGATCGACGATAATATCGAAGAATTCCTGGATGTACGCAGGGGGCTTTCGTCCCTCCTCGCCAGCGGAATCGATATATTTCGCGCTCTCGGGCGCCCACGCGCCCTTGAAACTCGGCCAGAAGTCCACGGAGATCCCGGAAGGCCACGCCGGGACGTCATTCCAAAAGACCGTCATCTGGTACTCGTTGTTAGCCGCTTTCTGATTGAAGATTCCGCCCTCGACCCCCTGCGCGTCGATGTTGAGTCCTACGGCCTGCAGGTACTGGGAGAACAGCTGGGCCACGTCGATGCCGGCCGGGTCAATCGCGATGGCATTGATCGTGATTTCAAGGGGCGAGCCGTCGGGGTACGTGCGGAATCCGCTGGCGTCTTTGTTGTCCAGCCCGAGCTCATCCAGGAGTCGGTTTGCCTGGGCCGGGTCGAAGTCGGACCCGGTGATAATGTCGTCCATCTTGTACTGGCCGAAGAACAACGTGTCATTGACGTCGTGGTTGTCGATGGCGAGTGCCACCGCCCTGCCGAAGCGACCCTGGGGGTCCTGCATCAGCTTCTGCCACTGGCTGTTTGAATTCTCGTAATCGTAGTCGTGGTTTATGAACAGCGTGGGAGGGCCGACGAACCCGCCGGCGAGCTGCACGCGGTAGTTGCCCTGCTCGGCACCACTGACGTAGGTCGGCATCGACGGCAGCTTGGCCCAGTCACTGGTCTGAAAGTCCACCTCGCCTGCAAGGATCTTCAGGTTTCTCGCGCCTTCGTCCTCGACCATGGTCGTTTCAACGAAGTCTATGTACGGGAGCTGCTGGCCCTCCGTGTCAACCATGTAAGAGTAGGGATTTCTCTCGATCAACAACGTCGTATCGGTTGCCTCGGTAAATATGTAAGGTTGGACAGAGGGTACCCCGATCATGTGCGGGCTGCCGAGAAGGATCTGCCAGTGGTTACCGGTCTTCGCTTGTAGCAGCTGCTTCCAGTCGGCCAGGCCGGCATCCTGCGCCAAGTCGTTCAGCGTAGCGACGGCCGTGTACCTCGGATGGTACTGCTTCAGGAACTCCGAGGGCTGAAAGATCCCTTCCCCTACAGTGCTGATCCAGGATATCAGTTCCGTGACGAAAAAACCGTATGGCCTGTCAAAGGTAAGCGTGAATGAGTGCCGATCTTGGACCGTCAACTCGGCCACTGGGAACCGTGGGTTGCCCAGGGAGTGCAATTGCACCGGGTATCGAATCTCGGCGTCTGGATACTCGTAAAGGTCCTCGAAGGCGAATTTCACATCGTCAGTGGTGACCAGATCGCCGTTGGACCACTTCAGCCCCCTGCGGATGGTGAAATCGAACACTGTGTAATCATCGGAAAAATTGAAGCTTTCAACTATGGTCCCGACCGGGTCCGTCGTTGTGTTGTCAGGGGACCAAAGGATGTTGATGTGTCCGGCACCCGGAATCTTCTGGTGAAGCGAATCTTCGATAGTCCTGACTTTCCTCCCATCGGAGTAGTTGCCTGGAGTCCAATCCACCCACTGCGTGCCATTCAACACGCCGGGACCAACAACGAAGGGATTGTCCGGAAGCCGCTGGTCAACCGGTGGAAGCTCACCGGCCGCGACCAGGCGCGCGAGCATCGGCGCCTCCTTAAATTCCCCAAAACCGAGGGGCGCCGCTAGAAGCGCAACAAGAAGCGCAACGACTATCTTTGCTGGAAAATTTTTCATCTTCCATCTCCTTTGGTGAGCGTATCGGGCTCTCTGCCGTATGTGAAAACCCAACGATTCCCGTCAAGCCCCCGCCGCGACCGGCAGGTGCGGCCGTATAGCCACGGGAACGCATTATGTGATAACTCGACATTCCCGTCAAACTAGGTCACCAGGTGGCTGTAAACGTGGCGAGGCAAGCGATGTACAGCCGCGCCGCGATGGTGGTAAGAACTACCAGGAGGCACGTGATGAGTACGCTTCAGGCTGAGACGCAGCATCGTCCGTTGGCCGAGGTCCGCAAGAGTCTGCGCATCGGCTGGTACCGCTGTCCTATCGAGCCGGCCACCCTGCGCCGGCTGATGCAGCGCAGCGACCTGCAGGGCTGGTTGCAGGCCGGCGGGCACCTGCTGCTGTTCCTCGCTACCGGCACGCTGACCTACCTGCTGTTCGCCAACGGCCTGTGGCTCGGCTTCGCCCTGGCGCTGTTCGCGCACGGTACCGTCGGCGCGTTCTTCAAGGGCCTGGCCACCCACGAGTTGGGCCACGGCACCGTGTTCCGCAGCAAGTGGCTGAACCGCGCATTCCTGCGCCTGTTCGGGGTGATCGCCTGGCACAATCACCACATCTACGCGGTGAGCCATACCTATCACCACCGCTACACCCTGTACCCGGACGGTGACCGCGAGTTGGTGCTGCCGCAGAACCCGATGCTCAAGCTGATCGACCTGTTCCAGCTTTTCGTGTTCCTGGTGTGGCGCGGGCACAGCGGGCTGATTCCGGTGGTCGTGCACACCGTCAAGATCGCCACCGGCAACTTCAACACCTCGTCCACCTTCGGCACCCAGGATGACACCTGGGTGGCCGACATCTTCGCCGACCTGCCCAAGGAGCGCCGCAAGGCGATCAACTGGGCGCGCCTCACCCTGCTGTTCCACGTCTGCGTCATCGCCGTAGCGATTGCCATGCAGTGGTGGCTGCTGCCGGTGCTGGTCACGCTGACCGGCTTCTTGGGCAAGGGGTGGTCGCTGATCGTCGGCCTGCCGATGCACTGTGGGCTGCGCGACAACGTGCCTGACTTCCGCAAGTGCGTCCGCTCCATCACCCTCGATCCGATCTCCACCTTCCTCTACTGGCGCATGAACTGGCACACCGAGCACCACATGTACGCCGGTGTGCCGTGCTACAACCTCAAGAAGCTGTACCGGGAAATCGCCGCCGACATGCCGCGGCCGCGCACCCTGGCCGGAGCCTGGCGCGAGATGCGTGACACCTGGCGGCGCCAGCAGCAGGATCCCGGCTACCAGTTCGACACCCCGGTGCCGCAGCGCACCGCCGCGGCCCCCGCCACCGACAACGGCAGCGACGAGCTGACCGACTCGATCGGCGACCTCGCACCCGAGACACTGGCGACGGCGGAGCGTACCTGAGGCGGCGACGCGCTTGTCGCCCGGAGAGACCCGCCTGGCGTCAACCGCGCGGCACGGGCGCTGCGCATGTCAACCCAGCCTGTACCGCAGCCGCTCGGCGCTGGGCAACTTCTTCCGCCGCGTTGTTGCGCCGTGCCGGCGACGGTTGCGCCGCGCCCCTCCCGAGTCGCGCCGTCAGCCTTTCAGGGAGCCGATCATGACTCCCTTGATGAAGTGTTTCTGCACGAACGGGTAGATGCACAGCACCGGCACGCTGGCCACGATGATGATGGCGAACTTGATCAGCTCCATCAATCCGAGCCGGCCCTCGTCGATCAGTGCCGTGTCCAGGTCGTGCATCATGTCGGCGTCGATGTCGTTGATGATCAGCACCTGGCGCAGGAACAACTGCAGCGGGAACAGGTTCTGATCGTGCAGGTAGAGCAGTGCCGGGAAGTAGGAGTTCCAGTGCCCGACCGCGTAGAACAACACGTTCACCGCGGTGATCGCCCCGGACAGCGGAATCACCACCCGCCACACGAACGAGAAGTCGCTGGCGCCGTCGATCTTGGCGGCCTCCAGCAACTCGCTCGGCACGTAGGACTGGTAGTAGGTGCGGGTAATGATCACGTTCCACACGCCCAACGCGGTCGGCAGCAGCATCGCCCAGCGCGTGTTCATGATGCCCAGCTTCTGGATCAGCACGTAGGTGGGAATCAATCCGCCGTGGAACAGCAGGGTGAAGGTCATCAGGAACATGATGAAGCCGCGCCCGGCCATGTCGCGCCGCGACAGTGGGTAAGCGGCCAGGATGGTCAGCACCACGTTGATGCCGGTGCCGACCACCGTGTACACCAACGTGTTGGCGTAGCCGATCCAGGTCTTCGAGTAGTTGATCACCGCCCGGTAGCCGTCCAGCGACAGGTCCACCGGCCACAGCCACACGTGCCCGCTGAGCACCGCCTTCACCGAACTGAACGACGAGCTGATGATGTACACCAGCGGGTACAGCACGATCAGCAGCGCGAAGGCCAGGAACAGGTGGTTGAACAGCGAGTACACGCGATCGCCGCGCGACATCCGGATGCTGCGCCGTTCGCCAAGCTGCGCGTCGGCCATCATGCGTCCGCCCCTACCACAGGCTGGTGTCGCTCACCCGCCGCGCCAGGGCGTTCACGGCCACCAGCATGACCAGGTTGACCACCGAGTTGAACAGGCCCACCGCCGCCGCGTAGGAGAAGTTGGGCGGCTGCCAGGCGATGCCGCGCTTGTAGACGAAGGTCTGGATCACCTCGCTGGTTTCCAGGTTCATGGTGTTCTGCAGCAGGAATACCTTCTCGAAGCCGACGCTCATCAGGTTGCCGACGTTCAGGATCAGCAGGATGATCGCGGTCGGCATGATCGCCGGCAGGTCGATGTGCCAGTTACGCTGCAGCATGCCGGCGCCGTCCACGATCGCCGCCTCGTGCAGCTCGGACGACACCGACGCCAGCGCCGCCAGGAAGATGATCGACGCGTAGCCCGCCTGCTGCCAAATGCCGGAGAACACGTAGATGGTCTGGAACCACTCCGGACGCCCCATGAAGCCGACCGGCTGCAGCCCGAAGGCGGCGATGAACTTGTTGACGATGCCGACGCTCGGCGACAGGAACTGGATGATCATGCCGCACATCACCACCGTGGAGATGAAGTGCGGGGCGTAGGTGACGAGTTGTACGGTCTTCTTGAAGCTGCGCGTCTGACTGTTGTTCAAGGCGATCGCCAGGATGATCGGCACCGGGAAGCCGGCCACCAGCGAGTAGGCGCTGATGCTGATGGTGTTGCGCACAATGCGCTGGAACTGGAACGACCGAAAGAAAGCGATGAAGTGATCGAAGCCGATCCACTCGCTGCCCCAGATACCGAGCGCTGCGCGGTACTTCTTGAACGCCAGTTGCGCCCCGTACATCGGGAAGTAGTGGAAGATGACCAGGTACACCAGCGGCAGCGCCACCAGCACGTAGAGCTGCCAGTTGTGCGCCAGCGTCTTGCGCACGCGGACGGCAAGCGGCCGCCGGCCGGCCAGCGGCGCGGCCAACGTGGTGTCCCTCGGACTTCGAGTCGCCGTCATCACACTCGCGGAAGAGGGTGCCACATCGTCCTTGCCGTGGCCAGCACGCCTGCGTCCCGCGTTGGCCGGAGGGCCGCAGCGCCGCCCCGTCAAGCCCGAACCGCACGTCGGAAGACGCCGACACCAACCAGGTGTGCCTGAATGCCGGCAACGATCCCGACCGCGGCCCCGGCTCCTGGTCTGCGTGGGCGACGCTCGGGACGCTTCCCGGTAAGGTAGGAGCCGTGCCGTACCCGGCGGAGGCGGTCGCCGGCGGCCGGATCGGCGGCGTACGTAACCGGGAGGTATGGTGTTGGGAGATGTCGATCTGTGCCTGCGGCCCGCTACCGAGTTGGCGGCGCTGGTACGCTCACGCGAGTTGAGCGCAGCCGACCTGCTGGCGGCGCACCTGGAGCAGATAGAGCGGATCAACCCGCGGGTCAACGCCATCTGCACGCTGGATGCCGAGGGTGCGACGGCGGCCGCCACGCGTCTTGACGAGGAGTTGGCGGCCGGGGAAGAGCCGGGGCCGCTGGCCGGCCTGCCGGTCGTGGTGAAGGACCTGGTCGATGTCGCCGGCATGCCCACCACCCGCGGTTCCCCGCTCTACCGCGACGCCGTCGCCGAGTACGACGACCTGATGGTCGCTCGCATGCGCGCCGCCGGGGCCGTGATCGTGGGCAAGAGCAACGTGCCGGAGTTCGGCGCCGGGTCGCACACCTTCAACACGGTGTTCGGTGTGACTCGCAACCCGTACGACCTCGGGCGTTCGGCGGGCGGCAGCAGCGGCGGCGGCGCGGCCGCCTTGACCAGCGGCATGGTCGCCGTCGCCGACGGCAGCGACTACGGCGGCTCGATCCGCAATCCGCCCAACTTCAACAGCGTGGTGGGCCTTCGCCCCACTCCGGGGCGCGTGCCGAGGATACCCGCCGGTGACCCGTGGGAGACGCTGAGCGTCACCGGCCCCATGGGCCGCACCGTGGCCGACGCCGCGCTGCTGTTGAGCGTGATCGCCGGCCCCGACCGGCGCGATCCGACCTCCATTTGCGAGCCGGGAGCCCCATTCGCCGATGTAGCTGCACGCAACCTCAAGGGCTGCCGGGTGGCCTGGAGCCGCGATCTGGGCATGCTGCCGGTGGAACCCGCCGTAGCTGAGGCGATCGAACGTGCCCTGCCCCTGCTCACTGATCTCGGTTGCCGCGTGGAGGAGGCGCACCCCGACCTGTCCGGCGGCGCCGAGGCGTTCGACACCATCCGCGCGCTGCGCTTTGCCGCCGACCATGCCGCCACCCTGCGCGACCACCGCGGCCAGCTCAAGGACACGGTGATCTGGAACATCGAGCGCGGCCTCGCCCTCACCACCGGGCAGGTGATCCGCGCCCAGCAGTTGCGTGCCGAGCAGTTCCTGCGCATGAGCGCGTTCCTGGAACGGTTCGACGTGCTGATCCTGCCGGTCTCCCAAGTGCTGCCGTTCCCGGTCGAAGTGGACTGGCCGCGCTCCGTCGCCGGCGTGCCGATGGCCACCTACATCGACTGGATGCAGAGCTGTTCGCTGATCACCATGACCTCACACCCGGCGCTGTCGCTGCCCTGCGGTTTCACGCCCGAGGGCCTGCCGGTGGGCGCCCAGATCGTCGGCCGTTACGGGGGTGAGGCCGGCCTGCTGTCTTTCGCCGCCGCCTGGGAGGACGCCCTCGCCATCTCCTCCCGCCGCCCCGCCCTGGCGCATGCCGACACGTCAGACTAGCGAGCGCACCGGCGTGACGGCTCCTTGCAATGCCCTGCATTCTATTGTAATAGTGGAATTGACCATGGACATGCCCATGGTCATCGATCAGATTCTGAGGATTTGACAGATGGACACGGGGATAGACCAAGCTGCCGGGACGCCGGCTGTCATCAAGGCGTCCGAGTTCAAGGCCAAGTGCCTTCAGCTCATGGATCGAGTTGCGGAAACGGGCGAAGAGATCGTGATCACAAAGAACGGGCGCCCAGTTTCGCGGTTGCTCCCGTACCGAACCAGGCCGCGAACCCTGTTTGGCATCGACCGCGGCCGATTCGAATTGGTTGGCAATATCATTGCGCCACTCAATGTCGAGTGGGAGGCGCAACTCGGCAGCCCAGGGAACGATGACAAGTGATCCTGCTCGACACCCACGTGATGCTGTGGCTGAGACTGGGCGCTCGCGAGCTTGGCACCAGAGCGCGTGCCGAGGTCGACCAGGCATGGGAATCGGAGGAGCTGGCGGTGTCTGCTATTTCGTTCTGGGAAGTGGCCATGCTGAAGGCGAAGGGCCGAATCGATTTCCCCGAGGATGTGGCGCTGTGGCGCACCGAGCAGTTGGCGCAGGGTTTGGTCGAGATCGCCGTCGATGGCGAAGTCGGCATCCAAGCGGTGGGCTTGGCTGATTTCCATGCCGATCCGGCCGACCGTATCATCGTGGCAACGGCGTTGCGCGGCCATCTCTTGGCAACTGCGGACGGTAATATTCTTGACTGGACCGGTAACGTCAGTCGCATGGATGCTCGCCGCTGATTCGCCAGCGGTCGCCGCGGGAAGGCAGGCCGGATATATTCTTTGGCGATGACGGATTCAAGCACCAGTAGCGAGGCGGCGCCGGGTGTAGTGAGACAGTCGCTGCTCGAGGCGGTAGCGGAGCGCGTGCTGCTGGCCGACGGGGCAATGGGCACGCAACTGCAACAGGCCGGCCTGGAGCCGGGCGGCTGCGGCGAGATCTGGAACGTGGACAACCCCGACCCGGTCCTGGCCATTCAGCGCGCCTACGTCGAGGCGGGCTCGGATTGCCTGCTCACCAACACGTTCGGAGCCTGCCGCATCATGCTGGAACGCCACTCGTTCGACGACCGGGTGGCGGAGATCAACGGGCGCGGAGTGGCGGTGGCACGCGAAGCATTCGGCGGCAGGCCCGGCTTCGTGATCGGCGACATCGGACCGTTCGGCGGGCTGATGGAGCCGTACGGCGACATCGCTCAGGACGCGGTGCGCGACGCGTTCCGCGAGCAGGCGGCGGCGCTGGTCGCAGCGGGCGCGGACGCCGTCATCATCGAGACGCAGACCTCCCTGGAAGAGATCACCATGGGCATCGCCGCCGCCCGCGAAGCCGAAGCACCGTGCGTTATCGGCTCGATGGCGTTTGACATGAACCGCAACGGCAAGGACGTGCGTACCATGATGGGCGTCAGGGTGGAGCAGGCCGCCGAAGTGCTGCAGGAGGCCGGTGCCGACATCCTGGCAATCAACTGCGGCACCGGCATCGACATGACCTGGGCGGCGCGCATCCTGCAGCGCTACCGCTCCGCATCCGACCTGCCGCTGATGGCGCAGCCCAACAACGGGCTGCCGGAATTGGTCGACATGGAAGTGGTATACCGGCAGACACCGGAAGGCATGCTGGTCGGCCTCGACGATGTGCTCGAAGCCGGCGCCCGCATAGTCGGCGGCTGCTGCGGCACCACCGCGGCGCACATCGCCCGCTTCCGCACCGCACTCGACGCCCGGGCCCGCTAGCGCGGCCGCCTCCTGCGGCAGTCCCAACCCGCCCCCGATCTTCGGGCACGAACCGCAGTCTGCCTGACCCGCTGACGCCTACTATCCGTCTCCGGGCAACTCGGTCAGCACGTCCAGCGCCCTGCGCAGTTCCGCGGCCACGATGTCCCGTTCCGCCTCGGTACCCACGCCGAGGCGGATGCAGCGGTCCAACGGCGGCGCCGGCGGCTTGCGCACGAACACGCCGCGCCCGAGCAGCGCCGCCATGACCGCCTCGGCCCGCGCGCGGCTGCCGAGGTCGAAGCATACGAAGTTGGTCGCCGACGGCACCGTGGGCAGGCCGAGCGCGCGTCCGACCTCGTGGTATGCGTCGCGTCCGGCCGCCACCCGGCGCGCCACGTCCGCCACGAACGCCTGGTCGGCGAGCGCGGCGCGCGCCGCTTCCTGCGCCACCCGGCTCACGCCGAACTGCAGGCGCAGCCGGTCGAGGCCGGCGCACACCCGCGCGTCGCCGACCGCGTAGGCGACGCGCGCCCCCGCCATGCCGTGCGCCTTGGAAAAGGTGCGCATGGTGACCACGCGCGCGTCGCCGGTGAGCAGTTCGCGGGCGGGAGCGGTGGGCGCGTAGTCGATGTAGGCCTCGTCGAGCGCCACGATGCAGTGGTCCGGCAGCTCCGCGAGAAACCTGCGCACCGCGGCCTCCGGCTGCCAGGTGCCGGAGGGATTGTCCGGGTTCGCCAGGTATACCACCGTGGCACCACCGTTCCCGTCGCCGGACAGGTTGCGCCGCCGGGTGGTCTCGCTTGCCCGCGCCTGCGCCGCCATTGCGGCCAGGTCAACGTGATCGTCGGCGCGGTACGGTACGGTATCGAGCGCCACGCCGAACGTCGCGGCATGGTAGGCGAAGGTGGCGTAGGAGCCGTGCGGCATCACCGCCCGCCCGCCCCCGGCGGCGAAGGCGCGCACCAGTAGGGCCAGCAGGTCGTCTATGCCGGCGCCCACCAGCACCTGGCCGCCGTCCACCCCGTGGTAGGCGGCAAGGTCAGCCCTCAGGTCATGGTTTTCCGGATCGCCGTACCACGACAATCGATCAAGGGCGCCGGCCGCCACCGCGCGGGCGCGCGGCGACATGCCGAACGCGCTTTCGTTGGCGCCCACCCGTACGCGAAACCGGGCCCCGGTAGTGCGCTCCAGCGCCTCGGGCCCGACGAACGGATTGGCCGCGTCCAGGCCGGCGACCAGGCTGACAAACGGCGGCGGACCGCCCGCCGCATTCCACTCTTGCACGGCGGCACGCATCCTACCATGCCACGCTCGCGGCGCCGCAACCGGCGGTCGCGCCCCACCCGCGCCCCACGCGCCCCGCGGGCGATCGCGGCGCGGTCAGGCGTCCGGCGTGATTTCCCCGCTGTCGTCACGGGCACCGGATTTACGTCCTTGACCAGGGTAACGACGTTGCAGCCTTCCTCGCGGCGGTAGTCGGAATCAACTGGTGCTCCGAGCAGAACTCGGCGACCTGCGCGGCTGCGCCGGCGATCTCGCTCAGGTCGTTGCCAAGGGAGACTACCAGTACACGAAATCGTTGCTGTCCCCGGTGGTTGCGGACGGGAGTGGGTTCCGGCCACAATACGGCTACCGAATCCTCCAACCATGAGCACAAACACGCAAGCAGATATCGGCGTGGTCGGTATGGCCGTCATGGGCCAGAATCTGGCCCTCAACATCGAAAGCCGCGGCCACACCGTCGCCGTCTACAATCGTACCCAGAGCACCCTGCACGAGTTCGTGCAGCGCGCCGGCGCCAAGCAGCTGGTGCCGGCGGCGTCGCTCGCCGAGTTCGCCGCCTCCCTCGTACGGCCGCGCAAGGTCCTGCTGATGGTGCAGGCCGGCGCGGCGGTGGACCGCGTGATTGCCGACCTGCAGCCGCACCTGGAGCCCGGCGACATTCTGATCGACGGCGGCAACTCTTACTTTGTCGACACCATTCGTCGCGCCGAGCAGGCGTCGCAGTCGGGTCTGCGCTACATCGGCACCGGCGTGTCCGGCGGCGAGGAGGGCGCCCTGCTCGGGCCGAGCATCATGCCGGGCGGCGACCGCGCCGCGTACGACGCGGTGGCCCCGATTCTGACCGCCATTTCCGCCAAGGTGGACGGCGCCCCGTGCTGCACCTACATTGGCGCCGACGGCGCCGGCCACTACGTGAAGATGGTGCACAACGGCATCGAGTACGGCGACATGCAGCTGATCGCCGAGGCCTACTCCTTCATGAAGCTGGCACTCGGCATGAGCCACGCCGAGATGCACGACACCTTCGCGGAGTGGAACCGCGGCGAGCTGGACTCCTACCTGATCGAGATCACCACTGATATCCTCGCCAAACGCGACCCGGAGACGGGCGCGCCGATGGTCGAGGTGATCCTGGATCAGGCGGGCCAGAAAGGCACCGGCAAGTGGACCAGCGAGTCGGCCCTCGATCTGGGGGTGCCGGCGCCCACCATCGCCGAGGCGGTGTTCGCCCGTTTCGTATCGGCCCTGAAGGAAGAACGGGTCGCGGCCGCCGCCCGCCTGCACGGCCCGGCGGCGGCCTTCTCCGGCGACCGTGCCGCGTTCCTGGAGGCGCTGCGCCGAGCGCTGTATGCCTCCAAGATCTGCTCGTATGCCCAGGGTTTCGGCCTGATGCGGGCGGCCGCGGAGGAGCATGGCTGGGATCTGGACTATGGCGCCATCGCCATGATCTGGCGCGGCGGCTGCATTATCCGCGCCAAGTTCCTGAGCAAGATCAGGGACGCCTACCAGCGCGACCCGGCACTCGCCAACCTGCTGCTCGACCCCTACTTCACCGACATCGTGCACCGCGGCCAGAAGCAGTGGCGCGAAGTGGTGGCCACCGCGGCCACCATCGGCATCCCGGTGCCGGCGTTCTCGTCCGCGCTCAGCTACTACGACAGCTACCGCTCCGCCGCGCTGTCGGCCAACATGCTGCAGGCGCAGCGCGACTACTTCGGCGCCCACACCTACCGGCGCGTCGACCGCGACGGCGTGTTCCACACCGAGTGGCTGGCCGGCCAGACCCCGCCCGCGCGCCTGGTCGGATAAAGGAGACAACGAGATGAGCTATCTCGACGAGACATTCGGACTGCACGACCAGGTGGTCGCGCTTGCCGGAGGCGGCGGCACCATCGCGCTCGCCCTCGCCGACGCATTCCTGCATGCCGGTGCCCGGGTGGCGATCTGGAGCCGCCGACAGGAAACGGTGGACGCGGCCCTGCAGGAGCTGGGCAGCGATGCCGAACGGCGCGGGCGCGTGTGCGGCGTCAAGGCGGACGCCGGCGACGAGGCGGCGGTAGATGCCGCCCTGGAGTCGACCGCAGCGGCGCTCGGCGCACCCACGGTGCTGCTCAACGGGGTCGGCGGCAACCGCGGCAAGGGCGCCTTCAACGACATCGACGTGGCCCTGTTCGAGGAAGTGCTGAGCCTCAACCTGGTCGCCGGCCTGGTGGTGCCCACCAAGCGCACCACCGCGTTCTGGATCGACCGCGGCACCGGCGGCTGCATTATCAACGTGGCGTCGATGGCCTCCTACGTCCCGCTGTCGGGGGTGTGGGCCTATAACGCCGCCAAGGCCGGCGTGGTCAACCTGACCATGGCGTGCGCCAAGGAGTATGCCCCGCACGGCATCCGCGTCAACGCCATCGCGCCCGGCTTCATCGTGGCCAATCAGAACCGGCGCCTGCTGATCGAGGACGATGCCACCGGCAAGCTCACCGAGCGCGGCCAGCAGATTATCGACCACACCCCGTTCGGGCGCTTTGCCGACGCCTCCGAGATGACCGGCGCAGCCCTGTTCCTGGCCAGCAACCAGGCGGCCGGATTCATTACCGGCGTCACCATTCCAATCGACGGCGGCTACCTGATCCACAATGTGTGAGACAAGCCACAATGTATGAGACAAGCAATGAGTGAATCCGTGTCGCTGAGCGACCTGCAACCGCAACATCCCTATTTCGTCGGCATCGACTCCGACGGCTGCGCCTTTCCGAGCATGGAGGTCAAGCACAAGGAGTGCTTCATCCCCGAGATCGTGCGCCACTTCGGCCTGCAGCCTATCTCCAAGTACGCGCGCGAAGCCGCCGAGTTCGTCAACCTGTACTCGCAGATGCGCGGCGCCAACCGGTTTCCGGCGCTCATGAAGGTGATGGACCTGCTCGCCGAGCGTCCGGAGGTGCAGCGCTCACCGGTCACCGTCCCGCCGCTGCGCGCGTTGCGAGCGTGGGCCGAGCACGCACCGAGCCTGGCCAACCCCGAACTGATGGACGCCGTGCGCGACAGCAATGACTCCGAACTGCGCCGGGTGCTGGACTGGTCCACCGCGGTAAACAGTTCGATCGCCCGCATGGTACAGGGCGTGCCGCCGTTTCCCGGCGTCGAGACGATTCTGCAGGAACTGCAGAACCGGGCAGACGCGATCGTGGTGTCCGCCACGCCGAGCGAGGCCCTGCGCCGCGAATGGGCGGAACACCGGCTCGACGGCTATGTGCGCGCAATCGCCGGGCAGGAGGTCGGCAGCAAGAGCGAGATGCTGCAACAGGCCGCCGGCGGCAGGTACGCGGCCGGCCACGTCCTGATGATCGGCGACGCCCCCGGCGACTGGCGGGCGGCGCGCAGCATCGACGCGCTGTTCTTCCCGATCGCACCGGGCCGCGAAGAGGGGTCGTGGCAGCAGTTGCAGGAGGAAGGGCTGCGGCGCTTCTTCGACGGCTCCTTCGCCGGCGCGTACGAAGACGCGCTGCTGGAGGAGTTCCAGGCGATACTGCCCGAGGATCCCCCCTGGGCCGTGCAGGAGGTTGCACCGTGACACAGAACGGAGCGGCGGGGGCGACCGCAACAGCGACCGGATCGGCCACCGCCGGCGCGTGGGATCTGGCCACCGTTTGCGCCCACCTGGAGGCCGGCACGCCCGCGCACCTGGTGGAGAACCGGCGCGTGCTCGCCGTGACCCCGGACGCCACCCGCAGCGCACCGATGCCGATGCTGATTCGGGCCGTGCAGCAGGTAATCGGCTCGCGCGCCGCGCAGCTCGACTACATGGTTGCGCTCGGCACTCACCCCGTCATGAGCGACGCCGAGATCCTCCAGCTGTACGGCCTGACGCCCGAGCAGCGGGAGGCGGACTTCGCCGGTTCCCGGTTCATGAACCACCGTTGGGACCGGCCCGACACCCTGGTCCGGATTGGACGCTTCCAGGAACGGGAGATCGCCGAGATCACCGGCGGCCTGTTCGCGGAGGCGATCGACGTCACCATCAACCGCGCCATCTTCGACTACGACCTGATCCTGATCGTCGGCCCGGTATTCCCGCATGAGATCGTCGGCTTCTCGGGCGGCCACAAGTACCTGTTCCCGGGTATATCGGGCGGCGAGTTCCTGGACTTCTTCCACTGGCTGTCCGCCGTCATTACCTGCCGCAAGACCATCGGGCACCGGGCCACGCCGGCGCGGGCGGTGGTCGAACGCGCCGCGGAGATGGTCGACGTACCGCGCCACTTGGCCGCCATGGTGGTCACCTCCGGCGGCGGACTGGAGGGCCTGTACGTCGGATCTCCCGAGGAGGCGTGGCAGCGGGCGGTAGACCACTCGGAGCGGGTACACGTGGTGCGCAAACCGCGCGCCTACCACACCGTGTTTGGGCGCGCCCCGGAGATGTATGACGAGATGTGGGTCGGCGGCAAGGTGATGTACAAGCTGGAGCCGGTAGTGGCCAACGGCGGCACCCTGATCGTGTACGGGCCGCACATCGGCGAGATCTCGCGCACCTGGGGCAGCTATCTGGAGCAGGTCGGGTATCACGTCGCCGAGTACTTCAGCAGCCGCATGGCGCAGTTTCGCGACGTGCCGCGCGGCGTGCTGGCGCATTCCGCCCTGGTCCGCGGCGAGGGCAGCTACCGCGACGGCACCGAGCGCCCGCGCATCGACGTGGTACTGGCCACCGGGCTCGGTCCGGAATTGTGTAAGCGCATCAACCTCGGCTATCTCGACCCCGCCTCGGTAAATCCCGACGACTACCGCGACCGCGAAGCGGAGGGCATCCTGTACGTCGACCACGCCGGCGAAACGCTGCACCTGGTCGACGCCTGACGCCTGCCATGACGCACGCCGAATCGGTGCTGCTCTACCTCGACTTCGACGGCGTGGTGTGCGATTCGGAGCGCGAGTGTTTCGTGAGCAGCTGGCTCACCTACCGCGCGCTCGCGGGCGGCGCCGACGTCGGCGCACCGCGCATCAACCTGAGGACACGGCACAGGTTCCGGCAGATGCGTCCGCTGATCCGTTCCGGCGAGGACTACGTGGTCATTCAACAGATTCTGACCCGCGAAGACGCCGAACAGGGCTTTGAGGGCCCCGCCACCCAGTCCACATTCGACGCCTACCGCGACCGGCTCGGCAGCCAATGCATGGCCCGCTACAAGAACGCGATGGCGGCCACCCGCAACGACTTCCTGGCGCGCGACAAGGCGCAGTGGCTGGCGCTCAACCGCCTGTACCCGCACATGCACCGGCTGCTGGCCGACCGTGACCTGACCAACGTGCGCATCCTGTCCACCAAGGCGGCGCCCCTGGTGTGCGAGATCCTGCGCGCTCACCGCATACCCATTCCCGAACACGCCGTGTTTCATGCCGCCAGCAACCCCGACGGCACCGACATGCGCAAGCTGGACATGATCGCCGGTCACCTGGACCGCGTACCAGGGACGCACGCCCTGTTCGTGGAGGATCAGCTCGACCACCTGCTCGGCAATGCCGACCCGCGCATCACCACCTGCCTCGCCGACTGGGGCTACGTGCTGCCTGAGTGGTTCGCGGACCATCGGCTCCTGCACCGTGAGCAGGTACGGGTAGTCGGCGCCGACCGGATGCCCGGGCTGTTCGACCACGCCTCGTCTCCCGCGGCCCGGATAACCTGACGGCAGCGCCTCATGCGTCGGTCACGCCGCTTCAGTGGACCGGTACCGGGCGGCCTTGCCGCCGCCCTGATCTACCTGGTGGCGATCTTCCTGTTCAGCGAGTTGCGCATCCTGGCTACCATGAGTTGGCGCCGCCGGCGGCGGCAGGTGGTGGAACGATTCATGACCGTGCAGGGCCGCCGCATGATCGCCACCGTACACCGCTTCTGCGGCCTGCGCTACACGGCGGAGACCGGCGCCGCCGGCCCGCTGCCGCGGCGCTTCATCCTGCTCAGCAACCACCAGAGCCTGGCCGACATCCCGATGCTGGTAGCGGCTTTCCCGGACCATCCGCCCAAGTTCATCGCCAAGCGCTCGCTGTTTCGCGGCATCCCGACGCTGTCCAAGTGCCTGCGCTACGGCGAGCATGCGGCAATCAACCGCCGCGGCCCGTTCCGTCCCACTCGCCGGGCGCTGATCCGGCTGGCGCAACTCGACCGGCGCCCCGACCCGGACTCGCCCTATCCACCGTGCAGCATTGCCGTGTTTCCGGAGGGCACCCGGTCACGGAACGGCAGCGTGGCTCGCTTCTACCGCGCCGGCACGCGGGTCATGGCCGAACAGACCGGCCTGCCGATCGTGGCGGTGGCGCTCGACGGCGGCACCGCGATCTCCCGGCTCGGCGCGTTCGGCAACCTGTCGGGAATCCACTACCGGATCAAAGTGTTGGCAATCTATCCTCCCGCCACCGATCGGCACGCGGTGGCAGCGGTGCTCGATGACGCGCACCGGATCATTGCGCGGCAGGTCGATGCCTGGCAGGCGCCGGCCGGGTCAGCGCGGCGCGGCGCCGCGCCGTGAGCTGTTGACGATCGACAGGAACTGGCGCGGATTTACCACCTGCTCCGCGATCCACACTTCGTAGTGCACGTGCGGGCCAGTGGAGAGTCCCGTGCTGCCGAGGTATCCGAGCACCTCGCCGTGCTCCACCTGCTGCCCCGGCTTGACCAGCGGCCGCCGGTTCAGGTGCCCGTACACGGTGGCGAACCCATACTTGTGCTTGACGATAACGAAGTGGCCAAGGTTGTACGGTTCGTAACCTACCCGCTGAACTCGGCCGTTGGCGGTGGCGACGATCTCGGTGCCGCGCAGCCAGGCGATGTCGATACCCTTGTGGATATACCAGCGGCGGTTGAAGGGATGGATGGCAGGACCGAAATCCGTGGTGATGTAGCCCTTGCCGGCTGACACCGGCCACAGGCTGGGAATGTCCACCAGCAGCTCGCGCTGCGCCAGCAGGGCGTTTTCGATTTCCTGAAGCGGTCCAAGGGACGCCTCCAGGTAGGTGCGCAAGCTGCGCAACTCGGTCAGGCTGCGCACGTCGCTGGCAATTACCAGCGACTCGCTCACGAACGATGCAAGGTCGCCGCCGACGCCCGTGGTCAGGTAGCCGCGCGCGTTCTCGGTGCCCACCACACCCAGCACTCGCTCCAGCGACTGACGGAACTGGATCACCACGCGCTGCAGCTCCTTTACCTCGTCGGTCATGCTCTCGACCGTCGTCTCGCTCGCCGCCAGCGCGCGGCTCGCATCCAGGAATCGCTCGTGCGTCCGCGTGAAACCGGTAGAGAGGGAAACCGACACCACCAGCAGGGTCGCCAGTAGTACGCATACGAATGCCAGGCCGAAGACCGAGAACTGCAGGTTCACGACCTTCCGCTGCGAATGCGGAACGATCATGATGGTGAGTTTCTGCCGTCCGATCCGCGCGCCGTGGTGCCACAGGTCGATTACCGGACGGAACAGCCGGGCCGCCAGCCGCCGCGTTCCGGCCAGGGCTCGCCGTTCCGAATTCTTGATTCGATCCGCGGAGGAGAGCGCCGTGCGCGCATCTCCCGAACGAGCTGGGGTGCGTTCGCTCACCGGCCCGTGTTGACGCCCGCGTGGCAGGACGCTACGTTGAACTCGCCGGACGTTGGGTGTAACGTCCGGTGCGCCAGCGTCGCGCACCGCAACTCGGCCCCGCGCGGCGGGATGCGGGATGCACCGCGGTTCGGTACCTCTGTTTTCATGCGACTAATCGACATCCATGCCCGTGGTGGCCCTGATTCTCCGTAACCGACAAGACACTACCATCTGCACGCCGGCCGAACAAGCCGGCACGGCATGAGCAATCCAATGCGCGTATTGGTAGTTGGCAGCGGCGCCCGCGAACACGCCTTGGCCTGGAAGCTGGCGGCCAGTTCGCGGGTCGAGGAGGTGTTGGTTGCGCCCGGCAATGCCGCTACCGCAGACCTCGGGCGCAATCTTCCGCGGGTCTCGTCCAGCGACCCGGCATGCGTGCGCGATGCGGCACGGCGCCACGCCGTCGACTTGGCGGTGATCGGTCCCGAAGACGCCCTGGCGGCCGGCGCCGCCGACCTCCTGCGCGACGACGGCGTGGCGGTAGTGGGTCCATCAGCGCACGCGGCCCGGCTGGAGTCGAGCAAGGCGTTCTGCAAGGCATTCTTGCTGCGCCACCAGATTCCGGCGGCGCACGCCAGCGAGGTGCATGACCGCGCCGCGCTGCAACGGCTGCTGGCCGACCACGCCGGCCCCCTGGTGTTGAAGATGGACGGCCTCGCGCAGGGCAAGGGCGTCCTGGAGTCGGACGATCGCGAGGCGCTGCTCCGCTTTGGCACCGCCGCACTGGCCAGCGGACCGGTGCTCGCCGAACAATACCTGCACGGTTTCGAGCTGTCGCTGTTCCTGCTGATGGACGGCAACCGCGCCACCATGCTGCCGATCTGCAGCGACTACAAGAAGGCCGGCGATGGCAATGCCGGCGCCAACACCGGCGGGATGGGAGCGGTGTGTCCGGTACCCTGGGTCGACGCTGCGCTGGCCGCGACGATCGACGCGCAAATCGTGCAACCGACCATCCGCGGTCTGCGCGCCGAAGGGCTGCTCTACCGCGGCGTGTTGTTCATCGGGATCATGGTCACCGAACACGGCCCGCGCGTGCTGGAGTTCAACGTGCGCTTCGGCGATCCGGAAACGCAGGTGCTAATACCGCTGCTGGCGACCGACTTGGCCGAACTGCTGTGGGCGGCGGCCAACGGCAACCTGGCGCAAGCTCCGCTCCGCTGGCACGATCAGACCGCCGTGACCGTGGTAGCCGCCGCCGACGGCTACCCGGCCGGGTACCGGAGCGGCCTGCGGGTGGCCTCGCTGCCGCCGTCGGGAGACCCGCGCGGCGAGGTGTTCCACGCCAGCACCAAGCGCACCGGGGACCACGTGTACACCGGCGGCGGGCGCTGCTTTTCCGCAACTGGGCTTGGCAGCGACCTGGCGAGCGCGCGCACCAACGCTTACGCGCTGCTGGAGCAGGTGCGCTTCCCCGGAGGCTGGTGGCGCACCGATATCGGCGCACACCTGTTCAACGCTGCGCCGCCGCGCAATTCATGACAGTGTATCAGGTTCGGCTCTGCCGTTGCCGTGCGGCCTCGTACATCAGGATCGCCGCCGCCACGGCGACATTCAAGGAGTCCAGTTTCCCGGTCGTGGGAATTCGGACCAGGTGATCGCAGCGGCGGCGTACCAGCTCGTGCAGCCCGCCACCCTCCGATCCCAGGACCAGCGCCGTGCGCTCGGCAAACCGCACCTCGTGGAGCGGCTCGCCGCCGAGGTCGGCCCCGTAGATCCAGAAGCCGGTGCCCTTGAGCTGCTCCAGGGCAGCCGTCACGTTGGGTACCGCGGCGGTTGCCACATGCGCCGCCGCTCCCGCTGACATCCGCATCACCGTATCGTCGAAGCGTGCCGCCCGCCGCCGCGGCACAACCAACAGGTCGGCGCCGAACTGTTCGGCGCTGCGCGTCATGCTGCCCAGGTTGGCGGGATCGGTTATGCCGTCCGCCACCACCACCAGCGCCGCCGGCCGCCGCGCCAGGCCGGCCAGCGCGGCGCGCAGCGGAGACGGCTCGGCGCCGCGGCGCTGTGCCGGCGCGCGCCGGCCACCCTTCGCCGGCGAACGGACGGAACCGGGTGCACGCTGCGCCGATCGAGCGGGCACCGGGGCACTCACCAGCGCCACGCCGCGAT
>MPNH01000006.1 GCA_002238925.1 Spirochaetaceae bacterium bin103
ATGTTCATCTGGTGCTGGACAACTACGGTACCCACAAGACGGCGATGGTTCATGACTGGCTGGCCCGCCGACCGCACTTCCACGTGCACTTCACCCCCACCAGTGCTTCCTGGCTCAACCAAGTGGAACGCTGGTTCGCGTCCCTCACCGAGAAGCAGATCCGACGCGGCAGCCATCGCAGCACCGGCGCGTTGGAAAAGGCGATCAAGGACTACTTGGCCGTTTACAACGAGGAGCCTCAGCCATTCATCTGGACCAAAAGCGCCGATCAAATCCTTGAATCAGTCAAGAGGTACTGTGAAAGGATTTAGGATACAGGACACTAGTATGAATAGGACAATCGTTTTGGCTCTCGTGCTGACTGTGCTGGTCGGCGGAGCCATCTATGCAGGGGGAGAGCTAGAAGAAGATGAGACGGGCGCCCCGGTTGAGACGGGCGCTCCGGTACGGACAGGCCAGTACGGCGAGGCGCCGATGCTGGCCGCCATGGTGGCCGCGGGCGAGCTGCCGCCGGTGGATGAGCGGCTTCCGCTGGAACCTTCGGTACGGCCGTTGATAGGAGGCGGGGTTGATGAGATCGGCCTCTATGGCGGCACGCTGCATTCGGCGATGACCGACATAAACCCCTGGGGTGATCTGAGCGAGATGCCGGACGCCGGAGGTTCTCTCGGCTACTACGATGCGAACATGCAGCTGCAAGGAGACATCGTGAAGTCGGTTGAACTGGGCCCCGACCAGACCTCTGTTATTCTCCATCTGCGTGAGGGCATGAAGTGGTCCGACGGCGCGCCGCTTACAGCGGACGACTTTGTGTTCAAGTGGGAAGACATCCATCCGACGGAGGGTATCGAATCCTGGAAGGGCCTACTGACGTTCCAGTCAATCGACAGGATCGATGACTACACCGTCGAGCTGCATTCCGAAGGCAGTGCCCTAAGCGACCACAAAATGATGGGCCAGTGGCGCGGCACCGACTGGCAGATGTACGCACCCAAACACTACCTGGAGCGGTTCTTCCCAAAGTACAACCCCGACGCAGAGGCGCTCGCCGAAGAGCTGGGGTTCGCCGACTGGAAGGCTGCCGCGCAGCACCACTACTACTGGGCGCCGAGAAATCCCTCGGCCGATGGCGTTTGGCGACCGGTTACCTATCCGTGGAATTATGAGTCCCGGGACACCACCGTAAAGCGCTTCGTCCGCAATCCCTACTACTTCCGCGTGGATGCGGATGGCAATCAACTGCCATATGTCGACCGTGTGGTGATCAGCGTCGTGGCCGACCCGGAGGTGTACACGGCGCGCATCCTCTCAGGTGAATCGGATGTTGCCTTCATGAGCGTTGCCTTTGAAAACTTCACGCTGTTCAAGGAAAACGAGGCCGCCGGCGGGTACCGTGTCTTCGCTCTGCCCGGCTTCAACGCCAGTGATGGGGGGTTCGCCTTCAACGTAAACAACGGCGATCCGGTCAAGAAGGAGCTCTACCAGGACGTGAGATTTCGCCAGGCGATGTCGATCGCCATTGACCGCGAGGACATCAACGAGGTCCTGTACGCCGGCCAGGGAGTTCCGCGACAGTTCACCATTGGTCCGACCGTCAGCTGGTTCAATCCGGAGTGGGAGAGGGCGTGGGCGCAGTACGACCCCGACCGGGCGAACAGCATGCTCGACGAGCTTGGACTAACCCAAAGAAGCAGCGATGGGACCCGCCTGATGTCAAACGGCGAGCCGCTGGAAATTGTGATGTATGTAGAAGCCGCCAGGCAAGATCAACCCACCGCAGTCGGCACTGTAGAGTTGCTGATCGATCAGTGGGCGGATGTGGGGGTGAAACTGATCCTGAAACCCGTTTATCCTACAACGGTGCCAGGAGAACGTTGGTGGGATATCGACCCAGACACCGCCGACGCGAGCTTTGGGCTCATTCGGGAGGCGAGCGAGTTCGGCGCCACAAATCCCATGCATAACGAACGGCAAGCTGACCTCCGTTGGGCAATGGGATGGAATCACTGGTTCTATGTTCAGAACGGCGGCACCCCGCAAGGTTCCAGCATTCAGCGCCCTGAGGGAACAGTCAATGACAGCAGCCTCCCGAACATGCTAGAAGAGCCGCCCGAGCATTGGAAGGAGTGGTCTCGCAACTATGAGGCCGCCAAGAATATGGTTGTCGGTTCCCCGGAGTACATCGAGACAGTCACCAAGCTCTACGATTATCATGCCGAGCAACTGTATCTGATCGGCACCGTGGGGCTGGCACCACAGCTCTACATTGCCAACAATGACCTCGGCAATACGCCAACGGGACTGCTACCGTGGATGACTTGGGTTGGAGAGCTCAACTACTTCAATGACCAGCTCTACTTCAAGGATGCGTCGCGGCGCTAGCGTAAGCGTCGGGCGCGCAAGCTATCGTCAGCGGCTGCGTGCGGATAGTACGCAGCCGCTGACGCTAGGCCCATTGGCGTCCAGAGTCCCACCGTTCCTGCGCCGCGCACACCGGCAGCAAAGCTGATGCCCGTCAACTACGTCCTGCAACGGCTTCTGTACATGGTGGTGACGCTCTTGCTGCTGTCAGCGGCCGTGTTTGCCATCATCCAGCTCCCGGAGGGGGACTACGCAGATTATGTCGTCAACAGCTTGCGGACGGCATCGCCAAATATGGCGTTTAGTGAGGAACAGGAGGCGCTGATCCGCGCCCGTTACGGTCTGGACAGACCGCTGATCGTTCAGTACTTCAGTTGGCTCGGAAACGTGCTCAAAGGTGACTTCGGCGTCTCCTTCTTCTGGCAGCAGCCGGTAAGCGAATTGATCGGAGAGCGCATCGCCCTCACGGCGACGATCTCCTTTATCACCATCATTCTGGTGTACGCCATCGCGATACCCATCGGTATCTACTCCGCCACCCACCAATACTCGGTTGGCGATTATGCCTTTACGACGCTGGGGTTTGTGGGTCTGGCGACACCCAACTTCCTGCTGGCACTGATCTTCATGTGGCTGGCATTTCGTTACCTCGGGTGGAACATCACCGGGCTCTTTTCCACTCGTTTCAGCGATGCACCGTGGAGCTTTGCCAAAGTCATCGACATGCTAAAACATCTCCCGGCGCCGGTGCTCATACTGGCGACTGCCGGTACCGCGTCAGTCATCCGCGTCTTCCGTGGATCGCTCCTGGACGAACTGCGCAAGCAGTACGTGATCACAGCGCGGGCCAAGGGGGCGCCCGAACGCTCGCTGCTGTTCAAATATCCCGTGCGCGTGGCACTCAACCCGATCGTGGCCTCCCTCGGCGGCCTGCTTCCGTTCCTGCTTTCCGGCTCAGCCCTGACCTCTATTGTGCTGGCGCTTCCTACGACGGGACCCATGCTGCTGAATGCGCTGTTAAGACAGGACATGCTGTTGGCAGCCGGTTTTCTGTTGATGTTGGGGGCCCTCGGTATCATCGGCGTGTTTATTTCGGACCTGCTGCTGGTGGCCATTGACCCACGGATCCGGTTCGAGAAGAAGGCCGCAGGGTGAACAAACCGGATCAGATCATCACCGCCGGGCGGAAGGAGACTGCGGAGCAGGAGAAACTCTACGCGGCGTCCAGCTGGACGCTGATGAGGCGGAAGTTCTTCAAGCATAAGCTCGCTCTGGTGGGGCTTACTGGACTCGCTGTGCTCTATCTCGTCGCTGCATTTGCCGGCTTCTTCTCCGTCTGGGGCACCTTTCAGCGCAGCTCGGATCATGTTTTTGCACCGCCGACACGGGTCAGGATCTTTCACGACGGCAGGCTCGTCCGGCCCTTTGTCTATGGGCTTGTGCCCGGCAGGGATCCTGAGACGTTGCGCAAATTGTTCGAGATAGACGAGTCTCAGGTCTATCCCATTCGCCTCTTCGTCCGCGGGGAGGAGGAGTACAAGCTGCTGGGTTTGTTCCCTGCTCGCACGCGCCTCTTCGGTGTGGATGAGCCGGGCAAGCTGTACCTGTTCGGTGCCGATCACCTCGGTCGTGACGTGTACTCCCGTATTCTCACCGGCGCCAGGGTGTCGCTTTCGGTGGGACTCGTGGGAGTGGCGCTGAGCTTTGTGATCGGCGCTATTCTTGGAGGAATCTCCGGGTTCTTCGGAGGAACGGTAGATCTGCTCATCCAGCGCCTCATCGAGTTCCTGCAGTCGCTGCCGCAGATTCCGCTGTGGATGGCCCTCGCCGCGGCCGTGCCCCCGCGCTTCCCGCCGGTGCGGTTGTACTTCCTCGTGACCGTCATTCTCTCCATCGTCAGCTGGACCGAGCTCGCGCGGGTTGTTCGCAGCAAGATCATCCAGCTGCGGGAGGAGGACTACGTGGTTGCGGCGCGGATTGCCGCTGCCAATGAGCGGCGTATCATCACCCGGCATCTGTTGCCGGGATTCATGAGCTACCTGATCGTCAGCTTAACCCTTGCGGTTCCGAGCATGATCCTTGGGGAGACGGCGCTGAGCTTCATCGGCGTCGGGCTGAAGCCGCCGGTCGTGAGCTGGGGAGTCCTGCTGAATCAGGCGCAGAACTTCCGCACCGTTGCCCTTCAGCCGTGGCTGTTGATACCGGGTCTGTTTGTGGTGGCGACGGTGCTGCTGTTCAATTTCATGGGCGATGGGCTCCGGGATGCAGCGGACCCCTATCATTGAGGCCAGTCGCCCAGTCGACTGGTTTGAGAGATGCAGTTGATCCCTGCTGTCCGGCGGAGCCGAACACGTTGAACACCAGCGGTTCGTCGGGCAGCCGTTCTTCTACCGGAGGCAGCTCGCCGGCCGCCACCATCGCCGCCAGCATCGGCGCCTCGCCGAACCGGGTGATCTTGTTGCCGGTGTCGGCCTCGTACTCCTGCGAGGTGTCCCACTGCCACACGTCGCCGTACTCGGCCATCATCTCGGCCGCCGGCGCGGACATCTGTACGTCGCCTTCACCCTCTCCGCTGGCGAACGCGGCAGCCGCCGCCAAACCTGCGACCAGGGCAGTCAATACGAGCCGCCTTGTCTCTCATCTACTTCCTCCGTAAAGGGAAAATGTGATGCAACCGTAGCGCACGGCCGGAGCAAACGTCAACGTACGGATGGCGGGATGGCTCCGCGCACCGTGTTCAGGTACGTGCGGCTGACGGGTACTTTGTGGCCGCCGGTGACGCGCAACACGGTCCGTTCCTCCTCGCGCAACACCGCCGCGACGTGACGTAGTGCGCACCAGTACGAACGATGTACCTGGATGCCCAGGTCGCCGAGTTCAGCCACTGCGTCCGCGAAGCGCATCAGAATCGAGTGGGTGCCGGTGGTGGTGACGACGTTGATGTAGTGCCCGTGGACCTGCAGATACACCACGTCGCGGCCTACCGATTCGGGCAGCCGGGCGAGAAACCGGGCCTCTGCGACGGCGGGCTGCAGCAGTTGCTCCGTGGAGTGCTCGTGGCCGGGTTCGCGACCCGCATCGGCCGCGGATATTGCGGCTGGGTCCGCGATGCGTGCCGCGGGCGCCGTGCCGGCGCTGGAACTCGCAGCGGCTCGCAGCCGGACGCGCAAACAGGCGGCGTAATAGATCAGCAGGCTGTATGGCACGACTGCGACCGTTACGTTGAGATAGATGTCGCCAATCGCGAGGTGAGCGGCAACGTCCGGCTCGAACATCCAATACGTCGTGAAGACGATGGCGGTGCATGGCACGGTGGTGAACAGGACCCCGGCGGCACACGCCAGCGCGATCTGTGCGGGTGGGCGCGACTGGCCGAGTCTCAATATGCAAGCGCCCAGGGAGTGGCACAGCGGCCAACACAGAGCGGAACACGCTCCCACAAAGGCCAGCCTTCTTCCCGGGCCGAGACTGTCGTCGATGCCGATGGGTCCGAACACGGCAAGCGCCACGGCACCGATCAGGATCACGGCCGCCGATACCGCAACTACGCTCGGATCGAGTATTTCGTGATGCGCATATCGCAGACACGCAATAATTCCCGAGGAGTGTGTCGCACTGTCGTCGATCCCGGCATCGTATGTGGCGTTGGAGCGGCCTAGCATGATTCACCGTAAAGTTAGATGTAGGATAATATTACGAACGTTCGATCAAGGTCAACAGCCCGCTCCCACGGTCCCTACGGTCCCGGCGCGGCCGGCTCGGGTCGCGCGGCGTTGACATGGGCTGAGGGCCGTTCCATGATCAAGGCACCGGATCCATTTGGTCAGGAGGACACTATGAATAAGATTGCTACGCTTGCGTTGGCACTTGCATGCGTAACCGGGACGGCTCTGTTTGCCGCCGGTGAAGGGGAGGGCGGCGGGACCGCCACTGCCGCATCGGCGGCCGCGGTGGTGGTGCCCGGCGAACTGGTCATCTATGCCTCGCCCGCCGAGTTCACGAGCGCCACCGGCATGACGCTGCCCGCGTACACCGAAGCGCCGGTGCTGGCCGAGATGGTAGCCGCAGGCGAGTTGCCGCCGGTGGCGGAGCGGCTGCCCGAGGAGCCGGTGGTGATCGACCCGAAGAACGAGATCGGCACGTACGGCGGCGACTACCGCAGCCCGTCCCTGTCGCCCACTCATAACCAGGACGCGATGTTTGCACGCCTGCAGAATCTGCTCACGCTCACCCCCGACCGCACTACCACCATTCCCAATTTCGTGCGCAGTTGGGAGGTGTCTGATGACAACAAGACGACCATCCTGCACCTGCGCAAGGGACTCCGGTGGAGCGATGGCGATCCGCTCGACGCCGACGACTTCCTGTTCTGGTACAAGGACTTCCTGACCAACGAGGAGTTGGTAACCCGCCCGAACGTTGCATGGAGGCCCGGCGGCGAGGTGATGCAGGTCACCAGGATCGACGACTACACGGTGCAGTACTCGTTCGCGGTGCCCTACCCGGTGGTGGTGGACAAGTTCGCTTTCAGTCCCTACTCACGCAACTCCAACACGTTGCCGCTGCTTCCGCGGCACTACATGGAGCAATTCCACATCGACTACAACGACAAGGCGGCGGAGCAGGCCGCCGAGGCGGGCTTCGACACCTGGTGGCAGTGGTTCATGAGCGTGGTAGGTCCGGACGAGCAGGGCCGTCTCGATACCGACTACCCGGAGATCAAGCCGTGGCGGCTCGGCAACATTGACGACTACGGCAACCGCTACTACGTCCGCAATCCGTACTACTTCAAGGTGGACAGCCAGGGCCAGCAGCTTCCCTACCTGGATCGCCAGGTTACCGTGAACAGTGGCAACATGGACGTGGTCACGCTCAAGGCGATTGCCGGCGAATTCGATGTGGCCACGTTTTCGCTGACCCTCGACAATTACCCGCTGTACAAGGAAGGCGAGGACGCGGGCGGCTACCGCACGCTGGTCTGGGGCCTGCCGCGCAACGAAGTCGCTTACGGGTTCAACCAGACCTACGCCGCCGATCCGGTACTGCGCGACATCTTCCGCGACCTGCGCTTCCGCCAAGCCATGTCGCTGGCAATCAACCGCGCCGAGATAAACGACGTGGTGGCGCTCGGACGAGCCATTCCGCGCCAGGCGACCGGCCCGATCAAGCCGGAGGGCCTGTTCACGGAAGACTGGATGAGCGAGCACTACGCCGAGTACGACCCGGACAAGGCGAACGCGCTGCTGGACGAGATGGGCCTGAAGTGGGACGCCGACCAGGAAGTCCGGCTGCGTCCTGATGGTCAACCGCTGGAGCTGCTCATGGAGTACTTCCGCACGGAGGGCGCCAAGGAGCGGATTCACCAGTTGACGGTCGACTACTGGGGAGCCGTTGGCGTGAAGGTGGTGCTCAAGGAGATCGCCGGGTCGCTGTTCGGGCAGCGCGTGGCGGCGAACGAAATCCAGGTATACAACTTCCACTTCGACAATCGCGGGCCGTTCGGCATGGTGTGGCGCGAGGCGCCGCACTACAAGACCGGCATCGGGCGGCTGTGGGAGGACTGGTACCGCACCCAGGGCGCCCAGGGCGAAGAGCCGTCGGAAGAGGTCAAGGAGGTGTTCTCGCTGATCGATCGGCTCATGCAGGTTCCGCTCGGCTCTGACGAATCGATCGCGGTGGGCCGCGAGTTGCTCACCAAGCACGTGCAGGGCTTGTACCGGATCGGGACGATCGACTACATCCCGCAGCCGGTGATTGTCAAAAACGGCCTGATGACCAATTTCACCGAGGTGGACGTGTGGGCGCCCGAGGGGCTGTGGCACAACAACACGCTTCCGGAGCAGTGGTTCTGGAAGAATTAGCCGCTTGAAGGCGAGGGGCGTGCGGCCCGTCAACTGACGGAACCTGCGCCCCCGCCGCCGGCTCACCATGGCGTACGTTCTGAGACGCTTCGTCGCCATGGCCGTCACCATCGCACTGGTGTCGGTTGTGGCGTTCATTCTGATTCAGCTTCCGCCCGGCGACTATATTTCTTCGTACGTCGCGGCGCGCGAAGCGGCGGGCGACGACGAGGTGTCGCAGGGCGAGATCGACTCGATGGTGCGCGAGTTCGGCCTCGACAAGCCGGTCCACATGCAATACCTGCGCTGGATCGGGCGCATCGTTACCAAGGGTGATTTCGGCCGTTCCTTTGCCTACCGGCGTTCGATCAACGAGTTGATCTGGGAGCGGTTCGTGCTTACCGCCGTGGTCGGGCTCAGCGCGCTGGTAATTACCTACCTGGTGGGCGTGCCGCTGGGGATCTACTCTTCGCTGCGCCAGTACTCGGTCAGCGACTTCGCCCTCACCACGGTGGGTTACGTCGGGCTGGCAACGCCGAACTTCCTGCTCGCCATCCTGCTGATGTATCTCGGCTTCAAGTACTTTGGCGCCAGTGTCGGCGGCCTGTTCGATGCCAAGTACATGGAGTCTCCCTGGACGCTGGCCAAGATCGTGAACATGCTCGGACACCTGTGGGTGCCGGCGATCGTCCTCGGCACCGCGGGGACCGCCGGCATCATCCGGGTGACGCGCGGGATGATGCTGGACGAACTGCGCAAGCAGTACGTGGTCACGGCTCGGGCCAAGGGGCTCAGTGAGCGGTCTCTGATCTTCAAGTACCCGGTGCGGATCGCCCTGAACCCGATCGTGGCTACCATCGGTTGGCAACTCACGGCGATTGTTTCCGGCGCGCCGATCGTGGCGATGGTGCTGTCGCTGCCGACCACCGGCCCGCTGATGATCAACGCGCTGCTGCTGCAGGACATGTACCTGGCGGGCACCTTCATCCTGCTGCTGTGCACCTTTACCGTGGTCGGCACGTTCATTTCCGACGTGCTGCTGGCGATGCTCGATCCGCGCATTCGCCTCGGAGCGGAGCGGGATGGCGGCTGACACGGCGGCGCGAGGGCGCCCGGCGGCGGCCGCGGAGCAGGACCGTGCGGAAGAGTGGTACGTCGCCTCCCAGTATCGCCTCATGTGGCGGCGGCTCACCCGGCATCGCCTGGCCATTTTCGGCGGCGTGGTGCTGGCGGTGCTGTACCTGGTCGCCATCTTCTGCGAGTTCGTCGCGCCCTACGATCCGTCGACCAAGAACACCGACTTGCTCACCGCACCGCCGCAGCGCATCCACTTCTTCGGCCAGGGAAGCTTCTCGCCGCGTCCGTTCGTATACGCGTATACCGTCGCGGAAGATCCGGTCACCTGGCGCAAGGTCTACGCGGACGACCCGGAGACCCGTTTCCCGATCCGCTGGTTCGTACGCGGCGAGGAGTATCGCTTCTGGGGCCTGTTCAAGACCCGCGCGCACCTGTTTGGGGTGGACGATGGTTACGTGTTCCTGCTCGGCACCGATACCCTGGGGCGGGACGTGTTCAGCCGCATCATGTACGGCACGCGCATTTCCCTGTCGATCGGGCTGATCGGGGTCGCACTGAGCTTCATCCTGGGGCTGACCATCGGCGGCGTCTCCGGATACTTCGGCGGGTTCGCCGACGCGGTGGTGCAGCGCAGCATCGACTTTCTGCGTTCGCTGCCGGTGCTGCCGGTGTGGATGGCGCTGGCGGCGGCTCTGCCGGCCAACTGGCCAACCATCCGGGTGTACTTCGGCATCACCGTGATCGTGTCGCTGATCGGCTGGACCGGCTTGGCGCGGGTGGTGCGCAGCAAGCTGCTCAGCCTGCGCCACGAAGACTTCGTGATGGCCGCGGTCGTCGCTGGCGCCCACTCGGGCAAGATCATTTCCCGCCACCTGATACCCGGATTTCTGAGCTACGTGATCGTCAGCCTGACGCTCGCGGTACCCAACATGATCCTGTCGGAGACGGCGCTGAGCTTCCTTGGGCTGGGACTGCGCCCGCCGGTGGTGAGCTGGGGTGTGCTGCTGAGCGAAGCCCAGAACCTGCATGCCATCGCCCTGGCGCCGTGGCTGTTGCTGCCGGGCCTGTTCATTATCGTCGCCGTGCTGGCGTTCAGCTTCGTCGGCGACGGGCTGCGCGACGCCGCCGACCCTTACGCCAACTGAGTTCACTACGGCGCGGCAGCCGGCAAGGAACGACGAGCAACCGGCCTGCCCGCGACACTTGCTGACGCGGGCGGCGGTAACCGGGGTACACTGGCCGCGTCGCGCACTACCCGGGTTCAGTTGAAGCCTCGCGCGACGTCTGGAGGATAGTCGATGCCAACCGCCGCCGAGCGACTGCACTGGTCGTTCGATCACGACACCGGGCTGCAACGCCCGCACTTCGGGAACGCGCTGCGCGCCGTGCTGGAAGGCTGGGCTCCCGGCAGCGCGCACGAGGGCGCCGTGCGCCGCTACAAGATGTTGCCCAACTTCGCCGCCGGCTGGCACCAGCGGTGGTTGGACCCTGGCGGTGAGCTCGGTGTCGGCAGCGCCGAAATCGTGCGCACCCCCGACGCTTCCGGCGGCACGCACTACCGCGTCCGGCACGACAACACCACCAGCGGCGAACAGGTCGCGCTGGACTTCCATACCACCGGCGATCCGCTGCCGCGGCTCACCGGCCGCTGGCGTGTGGCGGCGGTCAACGCCGCCGGCGACGCGCACCGTGGGATCGATGTCACGGGTTCGACCGAGGCAGTCTCGGGCCGGCGGGCGGTGTTGCTTGCGGTCAACGGCGTCGTGCTGCGCGCCGGCGAGCTCGATGCCGCGCTGCCGCTGACTTCCTGGTGGACGTTGTTCGACGCGTTGCCGGCGGTCATGGGGGGCGGGTCCGAGACGGGACCGTTCGCCGTGCTGGAAGACCTGGAGAAGGTGCGGGTGCCGTGCACGGTCCGCGCGCTCGCCGAAGGGCCGATCGAGGTAGCCGGCCACCGCCTGCGCGGGTACTGCCAACACGGCGCCGGCATGTTGCCCAGTTACTGGTGGCTCGATGACCGGGGCACGGCGTGCGTGGTGAAGAGCATGTTCCACACCCTGGTACTGCGCGGCCCCGGCGGCGAGGAGGACGAGGCATGAGCACGCGGCCAAACATCGTATTCATCAATACCGACCAGCAGACCTGGGACGCCGTCTCCGCGTATGGCAACCCGTGGCTGCACACCCCGAACATGGACCGGCTGGTGGCGTCCGGCACCTCGTTCATGCGTTCCTACTGCACCGACCCGGTGTGCGCCCCGGCGCGCACCAGCTGGGCCACCGGGCGCTACACCTCGGAGGCCGGCGTGCCGTTCAACGGCGGCCACCTGCACAACGACATTCCCGACCTCGGGCAGCTCCTGCGCGCCGGCGGTTACGGCGCCTTCCACGCCGGCAAGTGGCACGTGGAAGGCCGCGACGTTACCCGCAGCTTTCACAACCTGTACTACGGGGCGCGCCGTATCGGTGCCAGCACCGGCGAGTTCTACGACCCGGCCATCACCCACGCGGCCCTGCAGTTCCTGACCACCTACGAGGGCGAGAAGCCGTTCTACCTGCAACTGGCGTTCGTCAATCCGCACGACGTGTGCGAGTACGGCCACAACTACGAGGAGAAGGACATTCCCCACGCGGTCGCCCAGGGCATCCTGCGCGAGGAGGAGTTGCCGCCGCTGCCGGACAACTTCGAATACGACCCGCGCGAGCCGCTGCAGCACCGCGTGATCCGGCGCGACGACGACTGCCTCATCCACTGGAAGATCCTGCGCAAGACGCGCCGCTTCTCCGCCCTGGACTGGCGCTTTTTCGCCTGGAGCCTGTACCGTTTCGTGGAGAAGGTGGACGCCGAGATCGGCCTGGTGCTCGATGCGCTGGCCGCCAGCCGGTTCCGCGACGACACCGTCGTGATCTTCACCGTCGACCACGGCGAGGCGGCCGGCCAGCACCAGATGTTCCAGAAGTTCACCCTGTACGAAGAGAGCGTGCGAGTGCCGCTCGTGGTGGCCAGCCTCGGCGACCGGTTGCCGGTGGAGAAGGGCAGGCGGCTCGACCACCTGGTATCCGGCGTCGACCTGCCGGCCACCATGTGCGACTACGCCGGCATCCCCGTTCCTCCGCGCTGCCTCGGGCGCAGCTTGCGGCCGCTGGTCGAGGGCCGCAGCGTGCCGTGGCGGGACGGCGTCTACATCGAGTCCAACTACTGGGGCCGCGCCCTGGTTACCGCCACCCACAAGTACGTGACCGAGTACCGTCCCAAGGAGGTGGAGGACTACGTGCCGCCGGGCCCGGACTCGGCGGAGCGCGGGCTGGAGCAGCTCTTCGACCTGCAGGCCGACCCCGGCGAGACCCGCAACCTGGCCACCGACCCGGCGCACGCGGCAACCCTGGCCGCGTTGCGCTCGGCGCTCGTCACCGAGGAGCGCAGCCTCCAGAGGCGTCCGCTCGCTCCCGGCCGCCCGCGCAAGGTCGTCGACCAGTGGGGCGCCCGCCTTCGCCGGCGCTGGCTGGAGTACCGCCCCGAGTAGCCGGATCGCTCCTTTCCCGATATCTATCGCTTCCTGGCGGCTCTGGCAGCGGGCCGGCCCCGGGCGGTGGCGCGGCTGATCGAGAGCCGTGGAATCTATGAGGCGGCCGCGATACTGGGGGCACAGGTATGGGACACCTATCCCGATCTCCGCCCGCGGTTGCCGGCCGCGAGGCGCACCGTGGTCGATGCCGTATGGAAGATTCACCACGATTTGAGCCGTCGTTAGCCGTCCGCGTGCTGCCGCCGTCGCTCCTGCAGGCGCTCAGGCACGTGTTCGCGCAACGGGTCAGCGGCTGCATGCTGGTGGGCGGCACCGCGCTGGCGGTCGGAAGCAGCAGCCTGGAGCGCGAAGCGTGCGGTTTCGCCGTCGACTTCGGCGTGTCCGCGGCCGCTGTATTCCGCCAAGTAACCGCGTTCCAACGCGAACTATTGACCGCCCTCGATCGCCACCTCAGCCACGCCGCAACCAGCCCGCTCCGCGACTTGATAAGACGGATCAAGAACCTGTAGGTAAGCGGCGCCGCGTGCCCGCCTTGCTCGTCTGGTGCGGGCGCCACTGGTAGCTGACGTCGGGCTCGTTTTCCGGTGGCGGGCTTAGGCCGTGGGCGTAGGCCGCGAACCCGTGGCGCTCGTAGAATCGGCAGGCGACGGTGTTGCGTTGCAGGGTGAGTACGCGAAGGCAGTCCGGAGACAACGCCTTGCCATGCGCGAGCAGCGCGGAGCCGACACCGCGGCGCTGCTCCGGGGGGTCGACGTAGAGCTGTTCGATCCACTCGTCGGCCATCGCCAGCACGCCGACCGGCGGGCCATCCAGAACTGCCACCCACACTTCGTGTTCGTGGGAGACGACGCCCGCGAAGTAGCCGCAGTATTCGTCGTCGGTCCGAATCTGTTCCGGCTTGAGGATACCGTGCAGAAGGCCGGAAATGCTCCGCGCGTACAAGTCGGCCACAAAGGCCACCTCTGTCGCGAGCATGCGCCGTATTTCGATCTTCAGCACGGAAGGGTTCTCAGCCGGCCGCGCTCCGAATGCGCTGCGCCATCAATGAGCTGGGAACGCCCCCTCGTAGGCGGTCCAGGTCGATTCGTCGAGAGGGGTGGCGGCGGCGCGGATGTTCTGCTCCAGTTGGGCGGCGTTGAGGCTGCCGATCGGGTTGCCGTGGATGCGCGCCTCGCGCAAGCAGAACTGCAGGGCAAGCTGCAGCAGGTCGATGCCGCGGTCGCGGCACCACAGCCAGCGCTCGCGGGCCGCGGCGATATCCTCTTCGTTGCGGTAGTTGCCGAGCCGCGCGGTCTCTGCCGGGTCGCCGCCGGTAAACAGGCCGCGCAGGATCGACCAGCCGTTCATCACGCCGACGCCGGCTGCGTCCGCCGCCGCAAGCACCCCGTCGGCGGCGCTCTGCCGCAACAGGTGGTAGTCGCTGAAGCACAGCAGGAAGTCGACGTCGCCGGTGGCGATCGCCTGCCGGTGAAACTCGTGCGGGCGCATCCCGAATCCGACGTTGCGCACCACGTCGCGTGCCTTGAGGCTCAGCAGGCCGGCAAGGGTGCCGTCCTTGGCCAGGGCCGGCTCCATCCTGGGCGGATCGTGGATCAGCATGCCGTCGAAGTGGTCAATGCCGAGTATGGCGAGCTGGTCCTCCACGTCGCGCACCACGCGCTCCGCAGAGAAGTCGGGGGCGCCGTCACCGTAGCCGCCCCATGAGGCCCCGGAGTGGCAGCACAGGCGTCCGGTGATGATGACGTCCTGGCGCGGGATTGCCCTGAGCGCCAGGCCGAGCTTGCGCAGCGAGTCGCCGTAACAGCGTGCACAGTCGAAGTGGTTCACGCCCAGCGCTACCGCGTGCTCCACCAGCGCTACCGCGTCCTCGTCGGCAACGAAGCCGAAGTGATTGCCGAAGCCCTGGGTGCCAAACGGAATGACCGGGATCGAGAGGCCGGTCTTGCCGAGCACGCGGCGCGGCACGGCGGGGGTGGCGGGGGTGTTCATGTGGTAGCTCCTGTGCCGGTATTGCCGGCGCACCATGCAAGGCAGTTGTGCAAGAGGCGCTGGTAGGATGGTTGCAGCCAGATGGGCAGGTTGTGGCCCGGCGTGAGCACACAGACGCGGCCCTTGCCGTGGCTGCGAGTCCATCCTGCCGGCTGTGTCCCGTGTTCGGATGATGAGTGCAGGAACAGATTGACGTGAGGATCGTTCATCGCCATCTGGTAGTGTTCATCGCGGCCGGTGAACGGCGTGCAGCCGGCGCTGAGCGGATGCCCGGCGGCCGGTTCGACGGTTACGTCGCATTGCGGGGGATGGCCTGCAAACGTGCCGCCCATAAGCCGGCTCAGCGACGGCGAGTCGTCGTACAGCGCGGTGCCGGAGTGCAGGAACAGGATGCTGTTGCCGGCGGCCACGTAGTCGGCGAACGCGCGTCCCTCCCGCTCGGCTGCCCACGGCGTCGAGTCTGTTGTGGACCGATTGTTGGCCTTGGAGAAAACCACCAGTTGGTAGCGCTGCATCCGCTCCGCCGACCAGTCGCCGGGATCTTCGACCCAGTCGAACGTGTAGCCGTTGCCGGCAAGCGGAGCGAGTCCGCCTCGGGTCAGCGAAGCGGGGTGAGCGCTGTCGTCGCAGAGTACCAGCGTGTGCATGTTGGCGCGGAGATTACACCAATAGCGCGGGTTGCGGAATCGGCCCTGTACGGTCCTGTGGCGATAGTGGCGGCACGGCTGCGTATCCGGTACAGTGCCGCGGAAGCGAAACCCGGAAATGGAGCCGGTGAAGTAACACGCCGTGCCGCCATGGAGGCCAAGAGAAGTGAACGTCCTGGTAACCAACGCCGACTACCCGTTCGCCGCCGCTGTTGCGGACCTGCTCGCCGGGCGCCATCAGGTGCGGCGTATCGGGTGGGCGGAACGGCTGGATGCAGACTCGACAACCGATGAACTGGTAGCGGGCATCGAGGCCGTTGTCCACTTCGGCTACGCGCGCGCCGGCGGCGAAGCGCACGACCTGATCGATCACGCCGCGCGGCGCACCTACAACCTGCTGCTGGCGGCTGCCGAGGCCGGAGTGGAGCGCTGCATATTCGTGAGCACCCTGCGCCTGCTGGAGGCGCTGCCCGCGCACTTTGCGGTAACCGAAAAGTGGCAGTCGAGGCCGCCGAGCGACGATCCGGCGCTGCTGGCGTGCCATCTTGGCGAAATCGTGGCCAAGGAGTGCGCCCGGGACCGGTTGCTGCGGGTGCTCACCCTGCGCTTGGGGTTCCCGGAAGTACCTGGCGACCGGCATGCGTTGCGCGGCGAGCACGGCCGGGCGGCGATTGCCGCGGCGGATGCTGCCGAGGTTATTGGACGCGCCCTGCAGGCGGATCTGGCGCAGTGGCAGGAGGTGCACGTGCAGTCCCCGGTGCACGGTGCCCGCTACCTGATGCGCGAGGCCGGAAGGCTGTTGGCGTTTCCGGGCGCGGACAGCGAAGGGGCGGCATCGTGAACGTGCTCATTCTCGGCGGCAACGGCATGATGGGTCCGTGGGTAATCGAAGCGCTGCAGGGCCGTCATACCCTGCGCGTCACCGACATCAACGAACCGCCGCCGGGCTCCGCGCATGAATACCGGCGCCTGAGCATCGCGGACCGGGACGGCGTCGTTGCGGCCGCGGAAGGGATGGATGCCATCGTCAACCTGTCGGTGCTGCGCGAAGACCGGGTGCAGGCGTTCGAGGTTAACGTGCAAGGCAACTACAACCTGGCGGCGGCGGCGGTCCGGCACGGAATCCGGCGCATCGTCAACACCGGCCCGCACTACCAGCTCGCCGGCCGGCAGTATGAAGAGTGGGACTTCGACCTGAACCCGGACATGCCGCCGCAGCCCGGCACCCGCCTGTACGCGCTCACCAAGGCGCTCGGTCAGGAGGTGCTGCGCGTGTTCAGCGAGCGGCATGACCTGTACGTGCAGACGTTGCTGTTCATGGGCATGCTCTACCCCGGGACTTGGCTGTGGAACCGCCAACAACCCGGCGACAAGGCGGTTCTCGGCCAGGACCTGGCGAATCCGTTCGTGATCGCCTGGCCGGACACCGGGACCGCGGTGCGCGCCGCCCTGGAGGTGGAATTGACCCGCCTGCCGTCACGCTGCGAAACCTACTTCACCTTCGCCCGCAGCCCGCACCGCAAGTTCTCCAGCGAAAAGATCACCCGCATCCTCGGCTGGCAACCCGCCCATCACCTCGAGCAGTTCTGGATCCGCCCCCCCGACGACTCCTGACCTGGGCCCCGGGCGGCGGCGTCAGTTGCCGGGTACCGGGGCGTCGGGGCGGAGCAGGGACTCGGACTTGAGTTCTGCCCACAGGTCGGCGGGGATGGGAGTTTGCAGGCGCTGGACGTTGCCGGTGACGTACTCGGGGCGGGCGGCGCCGGGGATGGCGGCGGCCACCAGCGGGTGGGCAAGCGGGAACTGCAGCGCGGCGGTGGCCAGGTCGACGCCGTGGCGGGTGCACACCGCCGCCATCGCCTGCACGCGTTGTACTACCTCGGGCGGCGGGTCGGCGTAGCGGTAGGTGGCGTTGCCGCGGCCCTCGGTGGCCAGGATGCCGGAGGCGAACAGGGCGCCAACGATGATCGCCACGCCCGCCTCGGCGCAGCGCGGAAAGTCGTGGTCCAGCACGTCGTGGTCGAGCAGGTTGTAGTCCTGGGCGACCAGGAAGAAGTCGGGCTCGACCAGGTCCAGGAAGCGCGGAATCAGGCCGACGAAGTTGATGCCGGCGCCCACCCCGGCGACGGCGCCGCTGGCACGGAGCTGGTCCAGCGCACGCCAGCCGCTGGTGGCCAGTTCCTGCATCAGCGCCGCGATGCGCGCCTCGGAGTGATGGAACATCTGGTCCAGGTCGTGGATCACCAGCAGGTCGACCGAGCCGAGGCCGAGGCGGTGCAGGCTGTCCTCGTAGGAACGCATGATGCCGTCGTAGCTGTAGTCGAAGTGCAGCGTGAACGGCAGCGGGTCGTGCCAGTACTGCTGGTCGAGCAGATCGGGGCGGGTGGTGGGGCGCAGCACCCGCCCCACCTTGGTGGACACCTTGAACTGGTCGCGGGGACGGCCGCGCAGGAACTCGCCGAGGCGGTGTTCGCTCTTGCCGTGGCCGTAGAACGGCGAGGTGTCGAAATAGCGGATGCCGGCGTCCCAAGCGCTTTGCATTACTTCCTGGGCGGTCGTGTCGCCGACCGTGCCGAGCAGATCCCCGATCGGCGCGCAGCCAAGCCCGAGCCGGGTCAGTCCAACGCCGGTGCGCCCGAGTGTTGCCGTGTGCATGCCTTACCCAACCACGGAGTGCCGCCACTCGTCCACCGTCGCAGGGACGCCGCCGAGGCCGTGCCGTGTTGATTTCGCCGGTGGCGGTCAACTACATTGAAAGTAGTCAAGCCGCCGTACAGGACGGATGGTCCCGCACGGCGGCCCGGCCGCGAGCGCAACCCGCTGCCGCGGTAACAACACTGAGTTTCGGAAGGTAGAGGGATCGTGGACGTCACGCAGATTGGCGCGCAGGTGGAGCGCGAGAGCGGGCTGCTGCAAGGGGTCCGCCAGCAGCTCGAGAAGGTGATCATCGGGCAGGGCTATCTGCTCGAACGGCTGCAGATAGGGCTGCTGTGCAACGCCCACCTGCTGATCGAGGGCGTTCCCGGCCTGGCCAAGACGCTGTCCATCACCACGCTCGCGCAGGCGATCGACGCCCGCTTCCGGCGCATCCAGTTCACCCCCGACCTGCTGCCCGCCGACCTGATCGGCACGCTGATATACCACCCCGGCAGCGGCGAATTCACCACCAAGCGCGGGCCGATCTTCGCCAACATCATCCTCGCCGACGAAATCAACCGCGCCCCCGCCAAGGTGCAGAGCGCCCTGCTGGAGGCGATGCAGGAGCGGCAGGTGACGATCGGCGACGACAGCCACGCGCTCGACGATCCGTTCATGGTGCTCGCCACGCAGAATCCGATCGAGCAGGAGGGCACCTACCCGCTGCCGGAGGCGCAGGTGGACCGCTTCATGCTCAAGGTGCAGGTCAGCTATCCCAGCCGCGACGAGGAACTGCGCATCCTGCGCCAGATGGCGCGCACCACCGCGCAGACGCAGGTGGAGCCAATCCTGCAGCCCGCCGACTTCAGCCGCCTGCGCGCTCTGGTGGAGCAGATCCACATGGAGGAGAAGGTGGAGGAATACGTGGTCGACGTGGTGTACGCAACGCGCGAGCCCGGCGGCTTCGGCCTCAAACTGGACGGCCTGATAGAGTATGGCGCCTCACCGCGCGCCACCATCTACCTGACCCTGGCGGCCAAGGCCTACGCCTTGTTGCACGGGCGTGGCTACGTGACGCCACAAGACGTCAAGACCATGGCCCCCGACGTGCTGCGCCACCGCGTCATCCTCAGCTATGAGGCGGAAGCCGAGGAGCGTACCGCCGACGACCTGGTGGCGCAGATTCTGGACGCTGTCCCGGTGCCGTGATCTCCCCGGAGCTGGCGCGGCAGATTCGCTACATCCAGATCAGCGCCCGTCGTGCCGTGGACACCGTCTTCGGCGGCGAGTATGCCAGCGTATTTCGCGGTCACGGCATCGAGTTCCAGGAGGTGCGCGACTACCAGCCGGGCGACGAGATTCGCTCCATCGACTGGAACGTGACGGCGCGCATGGGACACCCGTTCGTGAAGCGCTTCGTGGAGGAACGTGAGCTCACGGTGTTGTTCGTGGTCGATCTTTCCGCCTCCGGGACGTTCGGATCGGCGGTCAAGAGCAAGACCGAGGTGGCGGCGGAACTGACCGCGCTGCTGGCGTTCTCGGCGATCCGCCACAACGACCGGGTTGGCCTGGTGGCCTTTACCGGCGACGTCGAGCTGTTCATCCCGCCCAAGAAGGGGGTAACGCACGTTCTGCGCCTGGTTCGCGAGTTGCTGTTCTTCGAGCCGGAGGGTGCGCGTACCGACATCGGCGCCGCGCTGCGCTTCATGAGCCGTGTGCAGCGGCGCCGGGCCACGGTGTTCCTGGTGTCCGATTTTCTCGCCACTGGTTATGAGCCGGAGTTGCGGCTGGCGGCGGCGCGGCACGACCTGATCGCCGCGTCGATCGTCGATCCGCACGAAATGGCGTTGCCGCGCGCCGGGCTGCTCGACCTGCAGGACGCGGAGACCGGGCGGCGCGTGCTGGTCGACACCTCCAGCCGCCGGGTGCGCGCGGAATACGAGCGGCGCGCGCGGGAGCGGCAGGAGTCGCTCACCGCGCAATTCCGCAGACTGCGCGTCGACCAGATCCCGATCCACACCGACCAGTCGTGGACGCGCGATCTGGTGCGATTCTTCAAGGCGCGCGAGCGGCGCGCCGCGGGCGGGAGGTAATGGTGGGCCGGCGCTGCACCGCTCCAGCACGGCTGGACTATCGCCTCCGGCTGCTTTGCGTGGTCGGCGCATGGTTGGCGTTGCTGTCCGGTTGCGCGGGGGCGGGCGGGGCCACCGGCGGCGACCCGGCTGCAGTGGTTGAGTGGCAGGTGCAAGGGTCGGCTGCCGCGGACGGCGCCGCGTTGGCGGTTCGGTTGGACCGCGATCGCATCACCACCGCCCAGTGGGTGACCCTGGAGGTGGAGGTGCACGCCGCCGAGGGCAGCGCGGTACGGCTGCCCGCGCCGGCGGCGGTGGAGGGCGGCGCGCTGCGCGTGGAGCGGGTGCACACCGCGCCGCCGGAGCTGGTCGAAGACGGCACGGTGCGTTGGCTGCGGCGGTTCGAGTTGCAGCCGTTTCTGGCCGGCGACTATACCGTTCCCGCCCTGCACGTGTCGGTCGCGGGGGTGCCCGGCGCCGGTACGGAGCCGGCGGCGGACACGAACCTGACCACGGAGCCGATCCCGGTAACCGTGGTGTCGGTGATCGATGCGGCGGAGCCGGCGCCGCGGCCGCGCGCCGTGCCGGATCCGGTGGCGGTGGCGCCGCGGGCCACGCAGATTGTCCTGTTTGCCGGCCTGGGTCTGGCGGTGGCCGGCGCCGCTGCCGCGGCCCTGTTCTGGTGGCGCCGCCGGGCGGCTCGCATACGCGCCCGCGAGGCGTTCGTGCCACCTCACGAGGCGGCCCTGGGCGCCCTGCGGGAGTTGGCCGCCGGCGACCTGCCGGAGCGCGATCCGCTGGCGTTTCACCATGCTGTCGCGGACGTGCTGCGCCGTTACCTGGAGCGGCGGTTTGCCGTGCGTGCCCCGGAACGCACTACCGAGGAATTGATGCTGATCGTCGCCGGCGCGGACTGGCTGGACGACGTGCAGCGGCGCGCCCTGCATGCGTTCCTGGCGCGCTGCGATCAGGTCAAGTTTGCCGGCGCGCGTCCCCCGGCGCCGGTCGCCCGCGGCCTGATCGACACGGCGTCCGATCTGGTGACCGCGTTGCGGCTGGTGGTGGAGGAGAACCCTGAGGAGGAGCACGCCAGGGAGGACGACTCCAGGGGGGATGCTGTTGCAGTTTGACGCACCTTGGGCGTTCCTTTTGGCGCCGGTGGCGGCGGCGCTGCCGTTACTGCGCCACTGGACAGCGCGCCGGCAGGCCGGCCTGACCTTCTCGTCCGCCGCGTTGGCTTCGTCGGTGGCTCCGTCGTGGCGGCAGCGGATGGCGTGGCTGCCGTTGGCGTTGCAGGTCGCTTCGCTGCTGCTCCTGGTGGTGGCGTTGGCGCGTCCGCGCGAGGGACAGGAGCAAGTGGTGGACGTAAGCCGGGGGGTGGCGATCGAACTGGTGGTGGACCGATCGTCGAGCATGCGGGTGCCGATGGCGCCGGGACAGGACAGCCCGAGCCGTCTGCAGGCCGCCAAGGCAGTGCTCGCGCGATTCATCCGGGGCGACGACTCCGGCCTGGCAGGACGTTCTCACGACCTGATCGGCCTCATTACCTTTGCCCGTTATGCGGAGACCATTCTGCCGCTGACGCTGGCCCACGACGCCGCTGGCGGTTTTCTGCGCAGCATCGAGCTGGCCGGCAAGGGAAGTGCCGAAGACGGCACCGCGATCGGAGACGCCATAGCGCTGGCCGCGGCCCGCCTGCACACCGCCGAGGAAGAGTTGCGCGCGTCCGGTGCCGCCGCCACCTACGAGATCAAGAGCAAGGTGATCGTGCTGCTCACCGACGGCATCAACAACACCGGCACCCGCGAGCCGCTCGCCGCCGCCGAACTGGCGCGCGACTGGGGCATTACCGTGCACGCCATCGGCATTGCCGCGGACGAGACGGTGCGCTCCTCGGGAAACACCACGCTGTTCCGGCTTGGCCGGCGCGAGATCGATGAAGCGGCCCTGCGCGCCATCGCCGAGACCACCGGCGGCCTGTTTCGCATTGCCGGCGACGCGCGCGCGCTGCACGAGGTGTACCGCGAGATCGACGCCCTGGAGCGCAGCGAGATCGAGTCGGTGCGCTACGTGAGCTACCGCGAGCGCTTCGTGCCCTGGGCGCTGGCCGCCGCGGCGTGCATGTTCGCGGCCACCCTGCTGAGCGCAACGGTGTTGCGCCGGAGCCCGTGATGGCGCCCTTTGCAACGGACGGCGCGCTGCGCTTCGTGCATCCGGAGGCGTTCCTGCTGCTGTGGCTGCTGCTGCCGCTGGCGGCGGCGCTGGTCCTGGCCGGGCGCGCCCGGCGGCGCGATGCCCGGCGGTTCAGCTCCGTGCCCGACCCGGTGGCCGGCACGGCGCTCAACGTGCGACCGCTGTTGGTTGCCCTCACCCTGGCGGGGCTGGCTCTGCTGGTGATCGGCGTTGCGCGGCCCGGCTGGGAGTCGAGTCCCACCACCGTGGAGCGCCGCGGCCGCGACGTGGTGTTCGTGGTGGATACCTCGCGCAGCATGCTGGCCGAGGACTTGGCGCCCAACCGGCTGGACCGCGCCAAGCTGGCGATCCTGGATATGGTGGAGGTGCTGGACGGCGACCGGGTGGCACTGGTGGCGTACGCCGGCAGCGCGGTGGTGAAGAGCCCGCTCACGTTTGACTACGGATTCTTCCGCATGGCCGTGCAGCAACTGTCGGTGACCAGCGTCAGCCGCGGCGGGTCGCTGCTCGGCGACGCACTGCGCACGGTGCACGACGATGTGCTCGACAATCAGGTGCGCGAGTTCAAGGACGTGCTGTTGATCACCGACGGCGGCGATCACGACAGCTTTCCGGTCGAGGCCGCCGAGGCGCTCGGCCAGAGCGGGGCGCGGATCCTGGCCATCGGACTTGGCGACGACGCCGCCGGTCAGCCGATCCCGGACGTACCGCGGTCCGGTACCGGCGCCGCCGCCTACGTGGAGCATGACGGCGAAATCGTGCTCAGCACGCTGGACGCCGACCTGCTGCGCGCCGTGGCCGGCGCCACCCCGGCGGGGCGCTACGTGCACTGGGCCACCGGCAATCTGGATCTGGGGCGCTTGTACCGGGAGGTGATCGCCGCCGCACCCGGCCGGATGCTGGAGGCGGAGGCGTTCGAATTGATCGACGAGCGGTTTCAGATCTTCCTCGGCCTGGCGCTGCTGCTGTTCACGGCCGCGGCCGCCGTCCCGGACCGGCTGCGCCTGCCTAGGCCGCGCGTGGGGCCGTTGGGTGGCCTGCTGCGCCGTGCTGACCGGAGCTCGGCTGGCCGCCAGGTACGCGGGGCCTCCTCGCGATGAGCGGACCGGCCAACCGCTGCAGCGGGCAGCCGCGAATCTGCATCATCCCGGGCCTTGGCGGGCTGCTGGCGGTGACGGTGTGGCTGGCACTTTGGCGGCGCGGGGCCGGGGCGGGCTGCTGGGGGTGACGGTGTGGCTGGCAGTTGGCAGCGGCGGGGCGGCGGCGCTCGGCCAGCCGGAGCGCGCCGCGCGGACCGGCATGGCCGCCTACCGTGCCGGCGATTTCGAGACTGCCTCCGGCGCCTTCGCCCAAGCGGCCGAGCTGCGGCCCGGCAACGCGGGCCTGTGGTACAACGCCGGAGCGGCGGCATACCGGTTCGGCAGCTACGGCGCCTCGCGCCGCCTGCTGCAGGCGGCGATCAACGGCGCCGGCGACGATCGGTTGGCCGCCGCCGGCCACCTGGCGGTGGGGCATACCTGGATGGCGGAGGCGGAGCAGTTCGCGCAGACCGATCCGGCGGCTGCAATGCCGGCGCTGGAAGCGGCAATCAAGAGCTACGAGCGAACGCTGCGGCTGGATGGCGATTCCGAGGAGGCTGCCTACCACCTGGAACGGGCGCGCGCGCTGCTCGCCGAACTGCGCCGGCAAGCGGCTCGCGAGAGCGGCGACGCGCAGGACGAGGGAGACCAACAGCAGGACCAACGGCAACAGCAGCCGCGGCAGCAACAGGACCAGCAGGACGGGTCCGGGCAGGGTTCGGATCAGCAGCAGCCGCAGGAGCAACAGCCGCAGCAGGAGGCGCCGCCGGACCGGGGGCAGCAGAACACCGGCACGCCGCCGCAGGCGGCCGAGGGCCCGCGCTCCGATGAGGAGGCGGACGCCGTGGCGCGGCAGATCATCGCCGCCGAAGAGGCGCTGGCCGCCATGTTGGAACGCAACGGACGGCAGATGGAGCCGGTGGCGCGGGATTGGTAGTAGCGGTGGGTTGTTGCGAGGGCTGGCGCAAGGTTCGCCGGCGAGTCGGAACCGCGACGGTGAGCCGCGGACCCGAGCCGTGGTGCGCCCGCATCGGGGCGATTCTGGCGTTGATCGTGGTCGCGGTGGCCGGCGGCGCTCAGGAGATCTCCGTGCAGGCCGGCGTCGACCGGCGGTCGGTGGACGTGGGCGACCCGTTCCGCTACCAGATCGCCGTGAGCGGCACCGATCAGGTAACACCACCCGACCTCGGCTCGTTGCGCGGCTTCACCGTGCGCCCGCTGGCGGCGGGCCCCAACAACAGCGAGAGCGTGACCGTAATCAACGGCAACACCACGCGCGAGGTGCGCCGCGGCTACGTGATGACCTACCAACTCACCGCCAACCGGGCCGGCACGCTCACCATCCCAGCGCTGACGGTCGTCGCCGGCGGCGTGCAGCGGTACACGCCGGAGATCGCCGTGCAGGTAAACGAGCCGCGCACCGCGGACGGATATCGCCTGCACCTGGCCCTGGATCAACGCCAGGTCTGGGTCGGCCAACCGGTGGTTCTCACCACCAGCTGGATGTGGGACCCGCGCCTCGGGCCGGAGCGGTTCCACCAGTTGAGCTTCCCCCTGTTCGACGGCGCGCCGGACACCGGCGTCAGTTACGAACATCGCCGTCCCGCCACGACGGTGGACGATCCGGTGCGCCTTCAGGTGTCCGGCCAGGAAGTGGTCTGGCAGCGCGGCGAGGCCGGCGTCGACGGCGACAGCTACCGGACCCTGAGCTTCACCACCACGCTGGTCCCGCAACGGGCCGGGGCGATCGCCATTGACCGGGCCACCCTGGTGTTCGAGGGCATCGCCGGCTTTCGCAATACGCGGGACGTTTTCGGGCGCGCCCAGCGGCAGCCGGTCATGCAGCGCTTCGTGCTTCCGTCCAACGAACTTACGCTGCAGGTGAAGCCATTGCCGGAAGCGGGCCGGCCTGGAGCCTTTTCCGGCCTGGTAGGCACGTTCGCCATCAGTGCCGAGGCGGAGCCGCGCGAAGTGAAGGTAGGCGACCCGATCGACCTCACGATAACCATATCCGGCAGCGGCGACCTGCGTCGCCTGCCGCCCCTCGACTTGAGCCGAGTGGACGGATTCGAGGCGTTTCGCGTCAGTGCGGCTGCGGCCGCTCCGGCCACCTTCAATCGCGCCACGATTCGCCGCACCGTGCGCGCCCTCAGTCACGACACCGCCGCCATCCCGCCGGTGCGAATTGTGGTGTTCGATGCCGCCGACGAGCGCTACGTGGAACTGGCCAGCGAGGCGATACCACTCCGTGTGCTGCCGACCCGCCAGGTAACCATGCTGGACGTGGAAGGCGGCGGCGAAGCAGCGGTGCCGAGTGCCGCGGTGGCCAGCCGCGAGGAGGGCATTGCGCACAATTACACCGGAGCGCTGTTACTCGGGGAGCAGCGCTTCGACGCGGCCGCGTTTGCCGCGACGCCGGGCGGGCTCGCCGCCCTGCTGGCGGCGCCGCTGCTGCTGACCGGACTGTCCGCCTGGACCGCGGTCGGCCGCCGCCGACGGCACAGCGGCAGCCGCGGTACCGCCCTGAACCGGTTGCGCCGTGCGCTGGAGGCCGGCGCGGGTCCGCCGCATGCCGATCCCGCGCAACAGCACCACGTACTGCGCACCTACCTGGCCGAGCGATTCACCGCGGGGCGTCCGGTGCACGGCTTCGCCGACGTCGCCGATCTCCTCCGTGAACGCGGTATTTCGGAGCTCCATGTCGACCAGTTGCGCGCTCTGTTCGCCGGCCTGGAAGCGTCCCGCTACGGTGGCGCCGGCGCCACCGGCGATGTGGCGGCGGATCTGCGCGCCTGGGCTACCGATGTTGAGGAGGCGCTGCGTCGATGAGCCCTTTTCTGGACCGGTGTTGTGGCCACGGGGTTGCGTCGTGTCGGGCGGTTCTGCTTGCCGTGCTATGCGGCCTGGGAGCGGCCTTGCCGGCGGCGGCGCAGGAGGCGGCGGCAACACCGGACCCCGCCGCCTTGCCCTCGGTGCTGCTGGCGGAGGCGGACCGTCACTTCGCCGCAGGCAACCGGCTGGCCGGCGAGCGCCGCCCGGCGCAGGCGGCGGAGCGGTTTCGCGCCGCGCTGCTGCGCTACGAGGCGGCGGCCGCGGCGCTCGGCGGCGGCAACGGCTACCTGCTGTACAACATCGGCAACACCTACTTCCGCCTCGGCGATATCGGCCGCGCCATCCTGTTCTACCGCGAGGCGCAGCAATTCATCCCGGCGGACCCCAACCTGCAACAAAGCCTGCGCCACGCACGCTCCCTGCGCCGCGACCGGATCGAACCCACCGCAGCCGGCGGCGTGGTGCGCCTGTTGTTCTTCTGGCACTTCACGATGCCGCTGCGGGCCCGCGTGGCCGTGCTGCTGGCCGCGTGGAATCTGTTGTGGCTGCTCGCGCTGCTGCCGGCCCTGGCCGCTGTCAGCGCGTGCGCCCGGCGGTTGCGCGAGCGGCTTCGCGCCTCGCGTACCTGGCAGCACGGGCGCCGTCCGGTGGTCGGGGCGGCGGTTGCCGTGGGGGCGATTGCAGCGGTCGCGATGGGCGGCTCAGTGGCGGCCGAGTTGCTCGACTCAAAGACCGCCGCCGCGGTCGTGGTGGCGCCGGAGGTCGTGGCCCGGCGCGGCGACGGAGCCGCCTACGAAGCGAGCTTCGACGGGGCCCTGCATGCCGGCACTGAACTGGTGGTGGTAGAGCGGCGCAACGATTGGTACCAGGTCACGCTCGCCGACGGTCGCCGCGCCTGGTTGCCGGCACATGCGGTGGCCGTGGTAGGCGAGGGGGCCGGCGCCCGGCTAAGGTAGCGATGCCATGAGTGATGATTCTTTGCGCGGCTGCCATGCCGTGGTAACCGGCGGCAGCCAGGGGTTGGGCGAGGCGGTTGCACGCCTGTTCGCGGCGCGCGGGGCTGCCGGCATCGTGCTGAGCGGCCGCGACGTGGCGCGCGGTGAGGCGGTAGCGGCCGACCTGGAAGCCGGCGGCTGCCAGGCGCATTACGTGCCCGGCGACCTCGCCGAGGTAGCCAACTGCCGGCGCCTGATCGCCACCGCCGACGAGCGGTTCGGCACCCTGGACGTGCTGGTGAACGCCGCCGCGGTCACCGATCGCGACAGCATCTGGAGCGCCAGCCCCGAGGAGTTCGACCGCATGATGGCGGTCAACGCGCGCGCGCCGCTGCTGCTGATGCAGGACGCCATCAAGCTGATGCAGCGCGAGCAGGTGAGCGGATCGATCGTCAACATCTCCAGCGTGGTAACGCGGTGCGGTCCGCCGTTCCTGATGAGCTACGCCATGTCCAAGTGCGCCCTCGATGTGCTCACCAAGAATGTCGCCAACGCGGTGATGCACAGCCGCATCCGGGTGAACGCCATCCACGTCGGCTCCATGGACACCCCGGCCGAAGACACCATCCAGCGCCGCTACCACGGCGCCGGCGACGGCTGGCTGCAGGCAGCCGAGGCATCCAAGCCGTTCGGACGCCTCCTCAAGCCGGACGAGATCGCCCGCACCGTAGCCTTCCTTGCGTCCGGCGAGTCCGGCATGATGACCGGCTCCCTGGTCGACTTCGATCAGACCGTGCCCGGCGCAGGCAACGGACCACCGCCGCCGGTCGCGGACTGGCCGCAGATCACCGGCGTCAGCTACGCCTGAGCCGCTGATGCAGAGCAAAAAGGACGTTATCGCGTGGCTTGACCGGAACCAGGGGCGGTTCACGGACATGGCCGACACGTTGTGGGCCAACCCGGAGGTGGCATGGGAGGAGTTTGCCTCCTCCAAGCTGCAGGCGGACTTCCTGGCCGCCGAGGGGTTCGCCATCACCTGGGATCTCGGCGGCATCAGCACGGCATTCTGCGCCGAGGCCGGCTCCGGCGCCCCGATCATCGGCTACCTGGGCGAGTACGATGCGCTGGCCGGGCTGTCGCAGAAGCGCCAGCCGACCCAGGAGCCGGTGGTGGAGGGCGGTCCCGGCCACGGCTGCGGGCACAACCTGCTCGGTACCGGCGGGTTGGGCCCGGCGGGGGGGGGGGGGGGGTGGGTGCAGGGGGGTGGCGGTGGCGCGCTGGCTACAGGCGACCGGCACTGCCGGCACCGTGCGCTACTACGGCTGCCCGGCCGAGGAACAGATCAGCGGCAAGGCGTTCATGGCGCGGACCGGCGCCTTCGACGATCTGGATGCCGCGTTCAACTTTCACCCGGCGAATGTCAACGCTGCGTCCAAGGGTACCTGCGTCGGTGTCAACGACCTGGTCTTCCGCTTCCACGGCCGCACCGCGCACGCCGGCGGGGCGCCGCACGAGGGGCGTTCGGCGCTGGACGCGGTGGAGCTGATGAACGTCGGGGTCAACTACCTGCGCGAGCACGTCACCGACAAGGTGCGCATCCACTACGTGATCACCGACGGCGGCAAGCTGCCGAACGTGGTCCCGGACACCGCGGAGGTGTGGTACTTCGTGCGCGCCCTGGAACGGGCGGAGATCGAAGAGGTATCCGAACGGGTACGCAACTGCGCCCGCGGCGCGGCGTTGATGACCGACACCACCGTGGAGATGCGGGTGCGCGGCGCCTGCTCGCGGGTACTCAACAACGCCCACCTGGCGGAACTGCAGTACGAGGCGATGCAACGGGTCGGGCCGATCGAGTTCACCGCCGAGGAGAAGGCGTACGCGGCGCAGGTCAACGCGGCATTCCCCGCGCGCAACGCCGACGAGATGTTCGCTGGCTGGCAGCCCCCGCCGGAGGAGCGGCCGAGGCTGGAGCAGCTGGCGCGCGAACCGCTGATTGGCGACAACTTCCCGGCGTGGGACGCGGACTGGGTCGGCACCGGCTCGACCGACGTCGGCGACGTAAGCTGGATCACGCCGCTGAGCATGCTGCGCACCGCTTGCTGGGCCACCGGCGCCCCCGGCCACAGTTGGGGCATCGTGGCCACCGGAGCTACGTCAATCGGTCACAAGGGTATGATGCACTCTGCCAAGGTGATGGCGGTCGCGGCGTTGGACCTGTACCTGGATCCGGAACACCTGCGCGCGGCGCGCGCGGAACTGGCGGCCGCGACCAACGGCACCCCCTACGTGTGTCCGATTCCGGCCGACGTAGATCCACCAACCCGCCCGCACCCGTTGCGCTGAACGCGGCCTGAACCCGTGAGCCCGCCCCAGCGGCGCCGGATGCCTCGTCGTTCAGGCACGATAGCCCGTTCGCCACCGGCGTCAACCGTCAGCCCGGCGCAACCTCAAGCACTGTCACGTTGCGCGTGGCGTAGTCCCGCCTCTGAAGCTGCGCCAGCGCACTTCCCGCCGGTTCCATCCCACGGTTTCGTGGGACGCACGGTCGGCTCCTATTCCGTCGCGTAGCGTTCCAAGTCCGACGCCGAGATCGCGTCCTCGCCGAGGGGTACGTCGAGCTTGCCGGCGCACTCTTCGATCTGCCGGTAGATCGTATTCGGCACCTCGACCCCGTCCACCAGACGCTGCGCCCGGGAGCGATGCTCGAAATCGCCCGGCACCAGCACCGCGTCGAATCCCGGCGCCGGCGGCGTCCGCCTGATGCCGTCCAGGAATGCCCGAACCCCCTGCTGATAGGATTTTAGGGGCGTGAACGCGGCTACGTCGATCACCTGCAGGTACGCCCCGCCCATCGTGCCCCGCTCGACGTCGAAGCGGCCCGACAACCCGCCGAGCAGGCAGGTCAGCATCGACAGTGCGTAGCCCTTGTGGTTGCCGAACGGCAGTAGGAAGCCGCCGTCGTAGAAATCCCCCGGCTTGACGCTCGGGACACCGTTGCGGTCGACGATGTAGCCGTCCGGCAGGTCTTCGCCCTTGCTGCGGGCGACGCGCAGCTTCCCTTCGGCGACCATGCTGGTGGCATAGTCGACGACAAAAGGAGCATCGTCGCCGGTCGGCACGCCGAACGCGATCGGGTTGGTGCCGAATGCACCTCGCGCGCCGCCGTACGGCGTGGTGCTGCCGCTCCCGGTCTGGCCCCAGCCGACGGTAACGATGCCGATGCAGCCGGCACGCGCGGCCTGCTCCGCGTACTCGCCCAACCGGCCGATGTGTCCGGTCCGCACCAGGCTCGCGCAGCAGACAGCCGCGCCGCGCGCCTTGTCGATGGCCAGCGCCATGGCACGGCGCGCCGTGTAGTGGCCGAAACCGTCGTCGCCGTCGATAAGCAGGGTGGTGGCGGTCTCCGCCAGGACCGCCGGTTCGGCATCCATTTTCAGGTTGCCGCGTTCCGCCTGCCGCAGGTACTCCGGAATACGCAGCACCCCATGGGAGTCGTGTCCGGCGAGGTTGGCGCCCACCAGAATCCCCGCCACTTCGTCCGCGATGGCGTGCGTGGCGCCCGCGGCCGAGAACGTCCGCCGCGTGATCGAGTGAAGATGACTCGCCGTGAACCGATGCATCGGCGGACTATACGACCCGGCCCATTGGCGGTCAAGGTCGCATCCGTCATGTGCCATGTCCACTCGGCCGAGCCAGTCGGCTGAGCCACGCGGCCGAAACGTATCGCTCCGCAGGTCTCGACGGCTTGCGCTATTGCCGCCTCGACGGCCTCGTTGTCGCTGACATCACAGCGGATGAAGGTGGGGTCGCCTCCCGCCCCCCGAAACTATTGCCAATCGGCCAGGAACTCGGTGACGGACTGTTCGACGGAGATCAGGCCGGACAAGATCGCCGCCTCGACGCCGTATGTCCACTTGGCCAGCAAGGGATGCGCTATCTCCAATTCGCGGCGGATGATATGTGCCACGGCACCGCTTCCCGCGACGAACTCTCCGGCAACACAGTCGGCCCGCGTCTGCCGCCAATCGTAGGCGAGGCGGCGAATGGCGGCCTGCCAGCCTCCGCGGCCTGCCACGACGCGCGCGTATCCGGCGCGCCGGTCACCATCGAACGGCAGACCCACCGAGCCTACGTTGACCACCAGCGTGCCGCCCAGCTCGCGAATGAACGGCCGGTGCGTGTGGCCGACCGCGAACAGCCGCGCGCCGCCATCGACCTTGGCGGCCAGTTCGGCGTCGTCGGTTTCCGGGTAGATGCCGTCGCGGTTGCCGAGCAGCGAGGCGTGGACACAGGCCGCGCGGCCCGCGGGTTCGGCGCAGTCCAGGTCGACGCGGTCGGGAAGCGCGCCCAGCGCTGCTACCAGGCCGGAGAGCTGGCCGGCGGTCCAGTAGGTGTGCTGGTGGATCGCGAAAGCCGGGGTACCGGGTGAGGCGGGCTTGAGATGCTTGCTCACCACGTACTCCTCGTGGTTGCCGGCCAGCAGACGCCAGCCCTCCGCACGGGCACGGGCGTGGATCAGCTCGTGACATTGGCGTGGGTGCGGACCCCGGTTGACGATGTCGCCAAGGACCACCACCAGGTCGGGACGCCAGGCGTCGAGATCTGCCAGCACCGCCTGCAGGGCCGGCAGGTTGGCATGAATGTCGGCAAGGAGGGCCAGCTTCACCGCGTTTCGGGAGCGCCCGGTTTCGCCGCCGAACGTGCGACCGTTGCTGCCATAGGCCCCTCAGATCCTGCCGGCCTGCTTCATCTCGGCGGCGAGCTTGCGCTGGTATGCTTCGTGTTCGTCACGGCCTTCGCGGGCGCTGACGCCGTAGTAGATGAGGCCCAGCGCGCGGCGCGGCCGGTCGGGGGCGCGGTTGGCGTCGGCGCGGTGGATGGTCATGGCGTGATGAGCGACCAGATCGCCGGCGCGCGCCGTGCACGCCACCTCGTTGGCCAGGTCCTCCGGCGTGCCGTAATCGCTCACCCCCTGCGAGAAACCGAGCGTCGTGGTGCGCTGATGCGGGCGCACGCCGCGCCGGTGCGAGCCGCGCACGTAGCGCAGGCAGCCGTTCTCGGCATCGACATCGTCGAGTGCCAGCCACAGCGTGGCGGCGATGCACGGTTCGAGGTGGAAGTAGTAGGCGTCCTGGTGCGGCGGAGTGGGGCGGCTGCCGCCTCCCGGCGGCTTGATGAACACCTGCTGATTGACCGGCCGCACCGCCTCGCCGAGCAGCCGGGCCGCGGTGTCACGCAAGGGGCCCTCTTCCAGGAGCGCACGAAAGTAGGCGTCGTGCTCATGCAGGCGGATGAGTTGCTTCAGGGTTTCCGGGCGCGCCTTGTCCTCGTAGAACACGTCGGTGGCCGGCGCGGACGGCACCACCTCGCGGATATAGCGCTCGATGTTGGCCAGCACCTCGGCCACCTGGGGCGGCGAGAAGAATCCTTCCAGTTGCACGAAGCCGTCTTCGCCGAACGCATCGCCGCGCTCCCGTTCGCTGCTCACCTGGCCCATCGTCAGGCACGGTAGGGCCGTTCGCCGCCGCCGTCAACCGTCCACACCGTCCACCTCCGTCCACCTGCGCTTGGGAAGAGACCGTCTCACGAATGGATCGTCTACGATGCGTCATCGATGCCCAGGCATCGACCGCTGGTCGCTGTTCGGATGAGGCCGCGGGCGGATTCGTCAACCGGGCGCCACAGCGAACGCGGTCACGTTGCGCGTGGCGCGGCTGAACTCCACCCCCACCAAGTGGATGGGCTCGTCCAGGTGGCGGTACTTGGCCGCGTAGTCGCGGCTCTGAAGCTGCGCCAGTGCGGTCCCCTCCGGCTCCATCTCCACCACCTTGAATTCGAACAGGTACACCTGCCCGCCGGCCCGCACCGCCATATCCAGCCGCCCGTGACTGCTGGAGTCCTCTACGGTGATCTCATATCCCAGGGCCGCGAAATAGGAGAAAAACACGCTCGCGTAGAAGCCTTCGTACTGCGCGATGTCATTGTTCGTCCGCCCACACTGTTGGGCGGCATACCACTGGTACGGGATGCTGGAGAAAAACGCCTGGAACAACGCCTGCATTCCGTCGAAGTCATTCGCCTCCAGCAGGCCGTAGAGGCGGATGCTGTTGGCGGTCTGGCGGCTGGCGTCCTGCACCAGGTGGCGCAGCAGCACGCGGTTCAGGCTCTCGCGCACCTCGCGGTTGGGATAGGCCAGCCGATACAGCGTCTCACCGCCGAGCCGCTCCTCGGAATCGATGGTCAGGTAGCCGGTCTGGAACAGCAGTGCCTCGGTGCCGATGTGCTCGGCGGCGGAGCGGCCGCCGACGTCGAACGCCGACAGCAGATCGGCGGTACTCACCGTCTCCCCCAGTGACACCGAGGTGACGCGGCGCTCGAACAGCGTCTTCACCAGGAACGCCGGCGAACCGGTCTCGAACCAGTGGGCGTCAAACTCGCGGCTGTGGAACAGCCGCAGCAGGTCGTAGGGGTTGTACACTCGCTCGCTGCCGCGCCAGTTGTAGCCGTTGTACCAGTCGCGTATCTGCTCGCGGTCCAGCCCGGGGAGTTCCGCGGCGAACACCGTATCCAGATCCTCGTCGGTGTAGCCGCAGATCGCGGCGTAGCGCGGATCGAGAGTGAGGTCGGTGAGGTTGTTGAGTCCCGAAAAGAGGTTGACCTTCGAGAACTTGCTCACCCCGGTCAGGAACGTGAAGCATACGTGGGCGTCGGCGTCCTTGATCACCCCGTACACGCCGCTCAGCTCGTCACGGTTGGCGCGCGCCAGTTCCGGCTTCTCCAGCGCGTCCAGGATCGGCTTGTCGTACTCGTCCACCAGCACCGCCACCCGCTGTCCGGTGTCCCGGTGCAGGGTCTCCAGCAGATCCCGAAGACGGTCCGCGGCGGTGTCGTAGCGCCCGCTGATCGATCGCGCCCGCTCGATGCCGCCCAGTTGGGCGATTACGTTCTTGGGCAGGTAGCCCGGCGTCGCGAAATTGCCGCCGGCGAAGCTCAACCGCACCACCGGGTGAGGCTGCGCGCAGTCCCGGCGCCTGTGGATGTGCAGGCCTCGAAACAGCTCCTCGTTGCCCTCGAAGAACTCCTTCACGGTGTCCAGAAACAAGCTCTTGCCGAACCGCCGCGGCCGCGACAGAAACCAGTGCTTGCCCTCGTCGAGCAACCGGTCGAGGTAGCCGGTCTTGTCCACGTAGTAGCAGTTCCGCTCGCGAATCTCGCGGAAGGTCTGGATGCCGAGCGGCAGTCTGCGCTTCACTACCGCTCATCCTACCCGGGGCAGTTGATGGTGGCCACCCGAGCCGCCCGCCGCGAGCCGCTGTGGGCTGCGGCAGTACGGCGCTCGCCGTACGCGCAAGCCGGGGAGTCGCCCCGAGCGAGGCTGATCCCGCACGTGGCGGACGCCGCATCGAGGCGGGGTCAGCCGGATTTGACGTAAGGGATGCCGCTGGCCTTGGGGGCGATCGCGCGGCCGACGAAGCCGGCCAGCAGCAGCACCACCAGGGCGTAGGGCAGGGCCTCGATCACGAACGGTGCGGCATCGACCAGGGCGCGCACCAGCGGCGTGGTCGCCTCCAGGTCGAACGACCCTTGCAGGCGCGCCGCCACCGCGTCCAGGAACCCGAACAGCAGGCAGGCGAGCAGGGTCGGCACCGGGCGCCACTTGCCGAACACCAGCGCCGCCAGGGCGATGAACCCCTTGCCGGCGGTCATGTCCTTGATAAACGCCGCCGACTGCGCCGTCGACAGGTACGCCCCGGCCACTCCGCACAGCGCGCCGCACACGATCACCGCCCGGTAGCGCATGCCGGCCACTGAAATGCCGGCGGTATCCACCGCCTCGGGATTCTCGCCGACCGCGCGCAGGCGCAGCCCGAAGCGGGTGCGGTATACCACCCAGAACGCCAGCGGCACCGCCAGGAACGCCAAGTAGACCAGCACGTTGTGGCCCGACAGCAGCTCGCTGTACAGGTGGCCGAGGATCGGCACCTCCGCGACCGCCTCGGCCCCGGGCCAGACGACCGGCCGGAAGCGGCCGCCCGGCGGGAGCTGCGGCGTGCGCCCGCCCTGGCTGAACCAGGCAATGCCCAGCAGCACGGTGAGGCCCGACATCAGGATGTTGATCGCCACGCCGGATACGATCTGGTTGCCGTGGTAGCGGATCGACGCAACGCCGTGCAACAGGGCCAACAGCACCGACCACGACACGGCCGCGGCCAGCCCGACCCATGCCGCCGCCGGCAGCAGGCCCTCCAGCCCGGCCGCGGCGAGCCGCTCGGAGCACACGTAGGAGGCCGCCGCCGCCGCGAACGCCCCGCCGAGCATCTTGCCCTCCAGTCCGATGTCGACGATGCCGGAGCGCTCCGAGAACAGCCCGGCGATTGCCGCCAGCACCAGCGGCACCGACACGCGCAGCGTGGCGTCGAGCAGCAGAATGAAGAAGCCGAATTGTTCCATCGCGCCGCTATTCCTACTCCTGCTCCGCCGCCGCGGCGGCCGCACTCGCCGCCTGGCGCCGCTTCTGAAGCCAGGGCCTGAAGGCGGGCAGAAACAGGAACTCCAGCGCGCCCACGAACATGATCACCAGGCCCTGAATCACCACCACCAGTTCGCGGCTTACGCGCGGCATCTCGAACGCCAACTCCGCGCCGCCCTGGTAGAGAGCTCCGAACAGGAGGCTGGCCACCAAGATCCCGACCGGGTGGTTGCGGCCCATCAGCGATACCGCGATGCCGACGAATCCGTAGCCGGCAGTGAAATTCAGCAGCAGGCGCTGGTTCACGCCCATCACTTCATTCAATCCCATCATGCCGGCCAAGGCCCCGGAGATGACCATGGCGCGCACGATGTTGCGGGCCGGCGAGATGCCGGCGTACACGGCGGCATCCGGGTTGGCCCCGACGGTGCGCAGTTCGTATCCCCAGCGCGTGTGCCACACGTACACCCACACCAGCCCGGCGCATGCCAGCGCCCAGATGAACGCCGCGTTCAACGGCGTGCGCGGAAAGTCGATCCCGAGCCAGCCCATCATGTCGTGCATCGCCGGCAGCCGCGCGTGCTCGGCGAAGTCGCGGCTCTGCGGCGACATCTGCCCCGGTTCAATCAACACGTTGACCAGCAGGTACACCATCACGGTAGCGGCAATAAAGTTGAACATGATGGTGGTAATCACCACGTGCGAGCCGCGCCGCGCCTGCAGGTAGGCGGGCACCCACGCCCACGCCGCACCGAACAGGGCGCCGCCGACAATCGCCACCGGCACCAGCAGGAAGAACGGCAGCACGTCCAGGTAGAGGCACGCCAACCCCACGCCGAGCCCGCCGATGTAACCCTGGCCCTCGCCGCCGATGTTGAACAGTCCGCAATGCGCGGCTATGGAAAAGGCGAGGGCGGTGAAGATGAAGTTGGTGGCGTAGTAGAGCGTATAGCCCCACGCTTCACGAAACCCGAACGCGCCGCGCACCAGCGCCACCACCGCTTCGACCGGGCTCTCGCCGAGGATCAGGATCACGATCCCGGACACCGCGAACGCGGCTACCAGATTGACCAGCGGCAACAGGCCGTTGACAGCCCAGCGCGGCAGGCCGAAGCCGGCGTCGGCGGTTGCCATCTCAGTTGTTCCCGAGACCGGCCATCAGGCCGCCGAGCAACTGCTCGGTCGCGTCTTCCGCCGCCACCTCGCCGGCAACGGCGCCGTCGAACATCACCGCAATGCGATCGCTGAGCGACAGGATCTCATCCAGCTCCACCGACACCAGCAGAATGGCCTTGCCGCGATCGCGCAGTTCGATAATGCGGCGGTGAATCGACTCGATGGCGCCGATGTCGAGGCCGCGCGTGGGCTGCCCGATGAGTAGCACCTCCGGGTCGCGGTCCAACTCGCGGGCCACGATGATCTTCTGCTGGTTGCCGCCGGAAAACCCGGAGCTGAGCAGCAGCGGGTCGGGCGGGCGCACGTCGTACTCGTGCATCTGCCGCTGACAGGCGGACACGACGCGCCGGCGGTGCAGCAGGATCGGCCCGTTGAAGGCGGCGTCGCCCTGGTAGCCGAGGATGCTCGACTCGCCGGCGGTGAAGGCGGTGACCAGTCCCATGCGCTGCCGGTCCTCGGGGATATGCGCCAGTCCGATCCGGCGTACGCGCCGGGCGTCGGTGCGTTCCTGTCCCGACCACAGCACATGGCCGTTCACTTCCAGCTCCCCGGATGCCGGCTTGCGGATGCCGCACAGCACCTCCAGCAGCTCCGACTGGCCGTTGCCGGCCACCCCGGCGATACCCAGGATCTCGCCGCGGCGGACGGTCAGGCTCACGTCCTTGAGCCGGCGCACGCCGGTGTCGTCGACCGCTTCCAGGTTGCGCGCCTCCAGCAGCACCTCGCCCGGCTGCGCCGCCCCCTTGTCGACGCGCAGCAGCACCTTGCGGCCCACCATCAGCTCCGCCAAGTGCTCGCGCGAGGTGTCCGCGGTACGCACGTCGGCCACCACCGAGCCGCGCCGCATCACCGTGACCTGCTCGGTGATCGCCATGATCTCGCGCAGCTTGTGGGTGATCAGGATGATGGTGCGGCCCTGTTTCTTGAGCGCGGCCAGGATGCGGAACAGGTCGGTTGCCTCCTGCGGGGTGAGCACGCCGGTCGGCTCGTCAAGGATCAGGGTCTCGGCGCCGCGGTACAGCGCCTTGAGAATCTCGACACGCTGCTGGATGCCCACCGGCAGGCCGCCGACCGCGGCGTCGACGTCCACCTCCAGCCCGTAATCCCGCTCCAGGCGGTCGAGGTCATCGCGCGCCTGGCGCACGCCGTCGCGCAGCAACGGCCCGCCCTCGGCGCCGAGCAGCACGTTCTCCAGCACCGTAAGCGGCTCCACCAGCATGAAGTGCTGGTGCACCATGCCGATGCCGGCGGCGATGGCATCGCCGGGACTGTGGATCGCGGCCGTCCGGCCGTCGATCTCGACGCTGCCGGAATCGGCCCGGTAGAAGCCGTACAGAATGCTCATCAGGGTCGACTTGCCGGCGCCATTCTCGCCGATGATGCCGTGAATCGAGCCCTTGACGACCTCTACCGAGACGTCCCTGTTGGCCTGCACCGAGCCGAACCGCTTGTTGATGCCGCGCAGCGCAACGGCCGGCGGCGCAGCGGTCGGCTCGGCCGCAGGTGCTTTGGTCAGTAGGCGCAGGAGTTGCTGGCCATGTAGTCGTGGACGCTCATTTCGCCCGCGACGATGGCGGCGCGGGCGGCCTCCACCCGGGCCGCCATCTCATCGGTGATCAGGCTGTCATTATTCTCGTCGAGCGCCCAACCGACACCGTCTTCGGCCAGTCCCAGATCCTTGATGCCCGCCTCCCAGGTGTCGTCCATGGCAGTCTTGAACACGTCGTAGGCGGCCACGTCGACGCGCTTCAGCATCGAGGTGAGCACCGAGCCCGGATGCAGATAGTTCTGGTTGGAGTCGACGCCGATCGACAGCTTGCCGCCGTCGGCCGCCGCCTGCAGTACGCCCAGCCCGGTGCCGCCGGCCGCGGCGAACACGATATCGGCGCCCCGGTCGAACTGCGACTTGGCCAGCTCGGCACCCTTGACCGGGTCGTTCCACGCCGCCGGGGTGGTGCCGGTCATGTTCTGGTACACCTGGGCATCGGAGTTGACGAACATGACGCCCTGCTCGTAACCGCATGCGAAGCGGCGGATCAGCGGTATGTCCATGCCGCCGACGAAGCCCACCTTGCCGGTTTCCGACGCGAGCGCCGCGATCATGCCGACCAGAAAGGAGCCCTCATGCTCCTTGAACACGATCGACTGCACGTTGGGCTGGTCCACCACCATGTCGATGATCGAGAAGCTGGTGTCGGGAAACTCGGCGGCGACCTTGTCGAGCGCCGGAGCCTGGCCGAAGCCAACCGCGATGATCGGGTTGTAGCCGCGGCGCGCGAAGTTGCGCAGCGCCTGCTCGCGCTGTGCCTCGTTGGTTACCTCGAACTCGCCGTACTCGATGCCGGTTTCCATCCGGAACTTCTCTACACCGTTGTAGATGCCCTCGTTGAACGACTTGTCGAACTTGCCGCCCATGTCGAACACCACCGCCGGCTTGATTTCCTCCGCCCCGACGGCGGCGACCAGCAGCAGGGCCATCCCTGCCGCAAACAGAATTCGTTTCATAGAAGAGACCTCCTCAGGTGTTGCCATGCTCCGCGAAAAGGACGGCTTCTGCAAGGCGGTCGCCGACTGCCGCGCGGCCGGCGCGGCCGTTACAGCGGCAGTGTTGCGACCATGGCTCCGGCGGGGACCGCGGCGGTCTCTGGCGGGACAACCAGCCAGCGGTCGGCGCGGCGCAGGGCGGCCACCTCGGACGCCCTCTGGCGCGCCACGGGAGTGACCTGTTCGACGCCGCCGGCCGGCGCAGTGCGGTACCCGAGCACGAATCGCGTCAGCCCCGGGCGCCCGGTTACGGCGGCGACGAGCCGGGCGGCGACCGGATCGAGCGCCCGCTGGCCCTGCTGAACGCGCAGGAACGGGGCGACCAGGGCACGGAACGTCGCCAGTACGGCCAGCGGGTTGCCGGGCAGGCCGAACAGCACCACGCCGCGTTCCGGCAGGCGGGCGGCCAACACCGGCTTGCCGGGCCGCATCGCCACGCCGTGGAACAGCACCTCGGCCCCGAGTCCAGCCAGCGCCGCCGGCACATGGTCCGCCGTGCCGCGGGAGACACCGCCGATGGTCACGATCACGTCCGCCGCCGGCCGCGCGGCAGCGAGCGCGTGCCGCAGCCGATCGCCGATCACGGCAGGGGGCGCGCCGGCGGCGGGCGGGCCGCCAGGGGGCCCGCCCCGCAGCCGATCGCCGATCACGGCAGGGTGGTCGCCGGCGGCGCGCAGCAGGGCAGGCCGGCAGCCGGCGGCTTGCAGCGCTCCCACCAGGTAGCGGGCGTTCGAGTTGCGCACTTGGCCCGGTTGCAGATCGGTGGTGAGATCCTCGACCAGTTCGCTGCCGGTGGCGAGCACCGCCACCCGCGGCCGGCGCGCGACCGCCACCCGCGCGCAGCCGAGGTTGGCCAGCAGCAGCAGGTGCGGCGGCTCGATGCGCCGCCCCGTCTCCAGCACGACGTCGCCCGGCCGGTGATCTTCGCCGCGCCGGCGCACGTTGGCGCCCGCCGCGGGCGGTGCGGTAACCTCGATGGTGCCGTTCGCCTCGACGGCGTCCTCGACCGGCAGCACCGCGTCATAGCCCGCCGGCAGCAGTGCTCCGGTGGCAATCCGAAGCACACCGGCGCCGGCGGCCGATCGCTGCGGCCGCGGATCGCCGGCCGCCACCGAGCCGGCAACGGTGAGCCGGCGCGGTACGGCAACGGTGGCGCCGCGCAGATCGTGGGTGCGCACGGCATAGCCGTCCATCGCCGCCAGGTCGGCGTTCGGCGAGGTCTCGGCGCTCACCACCGCGCGCGCGGTAACCCGGCCCACCGCATCCGCCAGCGGCACCGTGACCGGCGCCGGCGGGGCGCCGGCAGCGAGGATCAGCTCAACGGCCTCCCGGTAGGGAACGAGTGCTGCTGCGGACACCGGCGGCTACCGATGCGAGCCGGTCATCGTTGCCGGCCGCGGCCGAACAACAACCGGCCGCCCCATTTGACAAGCACGAACATTGCCACCACCAGCACCAAGAACCACACGAGGGAAGCGCTGAAGAACAGCCACACGCGCAGACTCTTCAGGATCAGGGCGATGGCGAACACGGCGCCGATCATGGTCATCAGCCCGGTGATGCGCCCGAAGCCCGGCACCTCGTCGAATCTGACGTTGCGGCGCATGATCCCGAGGGTCAGCACCATGGCGGCGATCGGCGCCAGGTAGGTAGCGGCGTTGAGGTCGAGCAGATTGTCGCCGCTGAACAGAAGGGCGTACACCACCGTGACCGCGGCGAAGATGCCCGGCGCGCAGGCCGCGTATACCAGGACCGCGTACAAGTGCCGCCACGGTGGGCGCCCGCCGTTGTCGCGTCCGTGCAGGACCCCGATCAACGCCGTCAGCACCACCACCGCGCCAAGCCCGATCAGCAGCGGAACACGCGCCCCGTCGACGGCGGCAAACAACTCGCGCAGCGTCATCGTCGCCAAGCAGAATACCGCGCCGGGCGGAGAAAGGGCAAAGAAAATGGTTGACTCTCCGTTCCAGGATTCCCAAACTGGTCATCAGAGTGACGACCGGGTGGTCGTTTTGGGGAGGCACACATGAGGCTCGCAAAGGTATTTCTGTGCTTGGTTGGCTCGTTTGCGGTACTGGCGATGAGCGGTTGCGCAACATTGTTCAACAACAAGACTCCGTCCGTCGATATCGCGTCAGATCCCGCGGATGTCGAGGTATACGTGGACGGCCACTATTTCGGGACCACTCCCGTGGCAGTCGACATGTCGATCCGCAAGGAGCACGTCATCACGTTTCGGAAAGAAGGCTATAAGGACAAGTCCTTTCAGGTCTCGCGATTCGTGGGCTTTGGATGGGTGGTTCTGGACGTCCTCGCCGGTCTGGTGCCCATCATCGTGGACGCCGCGACGGGCGACTGGTTCATGCTCGACACCGAGTCGGTAAACGTCATCATGCAGCCGGACGAATAGCCCGAATAAACCCCCGTGGGCCGCGTGGGCCGCGTCGACTTCAGGCCAGATCTCCGGGATCGATAAACGCGCCGACCAGGTGGCTCTTGCCGCCGTCGTCGCCGAAGTTGGTGTAATCCACGAACACGATGGTGCCGTCCTCCTGTTGCAGCCAGGAGGAGTAGCCGTGGTCCGGGCCCGGCTTCTGGTCCGGATGGTTGCCGTGCACCTGGGTAAGCCGGTCGCGCTGGTACTGGTCGGGCCAGATGCCGTCCGCCGCCGCCCAACTCCAGCGCCAGTCGGTGAGCCGGGGATTGCGCGTCTCGTAGCGCACCCGCCGCCACCAACTCGTGCCCGCGTCGCCGACCTGCCCGAACATGGTGCGCGCATACAGCGGACCGCCGCGCATGAATTCACTCATGGCCAGCTCCTCGTGGAACACGCTCGCCGAGCGCACCACCTCGCCGTCCACCCGCACCTCCAGCAGCCCGCGCCGGTGCGAGATCCGCACGGTGCGGAAGTGGGAGAAGTCGACCGCCGCCGGCCGCCGGTCGGCCAGCGACAGGTGGTCGCCGGCAAGCGACAGCACCACCGGCCCCCGGTTGGACCGCAGCCGTGAAATCGACAGGAACGCCGCCGGCTCGCTGCCTTCCACCTTCACCTCCGCCTCGAACACGATTTCGCTGCGGCCACCCTCCGGCGGCAGCAGGTTGAACCGGCACTCGTGGTCGGGGCGGTTGTCGATGCGTAGGGCGTCGGCGGTCAGCTCGGCGGCAAACTTGCGCCGTGGCCCGCCGACCTGGTAGGTGCCCGCCTCGGCGCGCAGATTGCCGCACCAGGCGTAGGGGCCGAGGCCGGCGCTCACCTGGCGGCCGGGGGACAGCACGCCGCCGCGGGGGAGCGGCCTGCGCGCGCGGATCGCGGCACCAGGCGTAGGTGCCGAGGCCGCCGTTCACGTGCCGGCCGGTGACCAGCACGCGCCCGTCGGCGAGACGCTTGGCATAGGGACGATGCAGCGCGAACGGGCACATTTGCGGCGGCGTCCAGGTGGCGCCGTGGTCGCTGGAGAAGGCGACAAAGCTGGGGATGCCGGCGGAGTGGTTTTCGCGCAACACGCAGGCCAGCTCGCCGCCCGCGCCCGCACCGCCGTCGGCACCGCCGTCCAGAAACACCAGCGCCCCTTCGCAGAATCGATGGTAGCCATCGTGCGCCACCTCCGCCGCCTCGCGCCACGTCGTGCCGCCGTCGTCCGACAGCGACAGGATCTCGGCAAACTCCTGGCTGTCCGGCCGCATGATGTGCGTGAGCACGGCCAGCTTGCCGTTGCCCAACTCCAGCATGCGGTCCGGCTCGAAGCCCATGATGCCGGTTTCCACGGCCGGCCCCCAGGTACGCCCGTCATCGCTGCTCCACCACGCCAGGTTGGCGGGCGGCTGGTCGGGGTGGAAGTGACCGTCGTCGTCACGGTCGCACAGCACCACCAGCCGGCCGTCGCCGAGGCGGCTCAGGCGCGGGGTCACCAGGCGCTCTTCCCCGGCCTGCAAGTCGGCGCGCGCCACCTCGGCCTGCTTGTTCCAGGTGCGGCCGCCGTCATCGCTGGCCAGCAGGGTGAGGATCACGAAATCGCTCGCCCAATGGCGATCGGTATCGGCGTATACCAGCAGCATCCGCTCGGAGGGCAGACGCACGATGTCGGGGTTCTTGGTGAATCGTCCGGGACTGCGCCAGATGTCGAACGTGGTGTGATGGAGAGAGTGCTCGGGTATCTTCATTGTGCTGATCAGGTAACCTGCGGGACTGTACCTCAATCTCGCGTGCCCTGTCACCGCGGCGTTGCACTGCCCGTATCGGGGGCGTACAGTGAGGGTCATGAGTGATGCTGCAATCCGCGCCGCCTACGAGCGCGACGGCTACCTGGTGGCGCGCAATGTGCTGAGCGCTGCCGATCTCGATCCGGTGCGGGAGCTTCTGGCCGGCCACGTCGACGAGTACGCCTGCCAGATGCATACGGAGGGCAAGATCGATTCGCTGTTCGAGGAGCAGCCCTTCACGCGCCGCTTTGCCGCGATCTGCACCGCAATGAACAGTTCGCCGCGCGGTTGGATCGGGAACACGCTCGACAAGGCGTACTTCGATCTGTACCGCCATCCCGGCATCGTGCGGGTGCTGGGTGCGATCCTGGGGCCGGAAGTGTGCGAGTTGGGCGGGCTGAACGTCCGCACCAAGATTCCCGAGGCGGAGATCACCGCCTTTCCGTGGCACCAGGACAGCCACTACTACAACGAGCCGGCCAAGGGCAAACGGGTCGGTCACACCGAGGCGGCGCACATCGTTACCGTGTGGGTGCCGCTGGTCGACGCCACCGTGGCCAACGGCTGCATCTGGGTCATGCCGGGCAGCCATCGCTGGGGACTGCTGGACGCGGCGCGCGGCGAAGACATGAATGTGCGCACCGATGAGGAAATCGAGCAACGCGGTACGCCGCAGGCCGTGGAGATGGCTGCCGGCGACGTGCTGTACCTGACCAATCTCACCTTCCACACCAGCAAGATGAACCGCACCAGCGACGCGCGTTGGAGCATCGACTTCCGCTACCACGTACCGGCAACGGCGCTTGCCGGGCCGGCGCGCGACGTGATGGAGGAATTCGGCACGCGCCAGCGGGCGGGCGGGAGAGTGCCGCTGCCGGTGCTCAGCGCGTCGCCGCTTCCGAGTTGGGACGAGTGGCTCGACGCGACGATGCAGTTGCGTGCCCACAACGCACGCATCGCTGCCGGCGGCAAGGCATGACGCGGCGCCACCCGTCCGCGGAGGCGCTGGCGGGTGTCGCGCCGGATCCCGGCACCGGCGGGCCGGATCGGCCGCGTTGGTCGGGTCGGCTGTCCTCGGAGCAGCAGGCGGAATTCGCCAGGCACGGCTACCTGGTCGTGGCCGATGTGTTGCCGGTACCGGAACTGGCCGCACTCGACGCCGAGTTCGAAGCCGCCTACCGGGAACGGATCGCCGACCCGGCGATCGCCGCCGACGACCAGCGGCGCAACCAGATTCACCGGCTCGGCACCGACTCGGAGAGTTCGCGCCGGCTGGCCTGCGATCCGCGCATCCTCGGCCTGGTGGAAGACCTGGTGTATCCCGGCCTGGCCCTGTTCTCGGCGAAGCTGATCTCGAAGGGCCCGCACGAACCGCATAATGTGTGCCACTGGCACCAGGACGAGGCGTACTGGAACATCTACGGAGCCAGCGACCGGCGCATGTCGATCTGGTTGCCGCTGCAGGACACGCACCGCCGCAACGGCTGCCTGCGCGTGGTACCCGGCAGTCACCGCCGCCGCATCGTTCCACACCAGCCGCGCTCGTCCCGCGACCACGGCGCCTGCCGGCTCAGCTTCCTGCCCGGAGAGCGGGAGTTGCGCAACACGGTGTACTGCGAGATACCCGCGGGCAGCGCGGTACTGTTCTCCAACAAGATCTTCCACTCCTCGCTCGGCAACCACACGGGCCGCCATCGCCGGGCGTTCATCCTCACCTACATGGAAGCCGCCGCCGGCGCCGGCAAGGACAGCGATTTTACTATCCTGCGTCCCGCCGCAGCGTAGCCGGACGGTCTGTCAGCCGGCGCCGCAGGGGAGGGGAACCACCTTCTGCCGTCCGGTGTAGTCGTGGCCGCGCAGCATCGCCACCTCGCGCGGTTCGTCGGGCGCATGGCGCGCGCGGTCGCGCCCGGCGCCGCGCGGATTGCCGGTCACGCGGACGAACGGCACGCTGATGCGCGGCGTCAGGCCGACCCGCGCAAGCGGCGTCTGGTTGGGACCCGAGCCGTGCAGCGTATTCTCGTTGAACAGCACGAATTCGCCGGGACGCAGCAGGATTGTGCGCACGGCGTGCGGGTCGATTGCCTCTGCAGGGACCGAGCGTCCGAACGAACGGCGCTCGGGATCATGTTCGTGATGGAATGTCTTCGTGTGCGAGCCGGCGACCACCCGCATGCAGCCGTTCTCTTCGGTGGCCTCGGTAATGGCGATCCATGCCGACACCAGCACCAGCGGTTGCAGGCCGAAGTAGGCGCCGTCCTGATGCCACGGCACCTCGGCGTAGCGCGCCGCGTCACCGGACTCCTGCACAACCGGCGGCTTCACCTGGAAGTTGGAGCGCCAGATCATCAGGTCGGGGCCGAGCAGCGACGCCACGCGATCGATCAATTCGGGGCGTCGGCAGATCCGGCACACGGTGCGGTGGTCGAGATGGCGGTCGTGGTAGTGCAGCGTGGGATCGTCATGTGCGGCCGGTTCGATGATCTCCCGCTCGATCATCCTGCGGGCCACCCCCATCTCCGCCTCGCCGAGCAGAGAGTAGGGACCGACGACGCCATCGCGGTGATACCGCTCCACCTCGGAATCGCTCAGGGCGAATCCCAGACCGCTGACGGACGGCGTGTTGCTCATGCTCCTGATGGTAGCGAGCTTGCCCCCCGTGGTGAACCGGTAGCGTCAGCGTACCGGCCAGCCGGCGTGGTTGACGGGAACCGGTACGGGTCCTAGAGTCCGCCGGGGAATACGAAGTGCGGCTGGGTCTGGTATCAAACGTCTGGAACGTACAGCTTGCCGGTGGCGAAGATCTGTGCGATTTGGTCGGCACCGCCGCCCGGCGCGGCTTTCGCGTGATTGAACTGCGCCAGAGGTCGCTCGGCCGGTACGAATCTGCCGATGAGGCGCTGCCGGACGTTCGAGCCCTCGGCGCCCTGGCGGCACAGTTTCCCAACCTCCACTTCGTCGCCGCCTACGAGGTGCCGTTCCTGGACCCGGGCACGGCGCCCGATGAACGGTACTTCGCCGCGGCGGCGGCGCTGTCCCGCGCGGTTGCCAACGGACGCCGGCCGCACGTCCGCCTGGTCGACCTGCGCACGTCGGCGGAGCAGCTTGCCGAGTGGGGCGCCGCGGCCGCGGGACGCACCATCGCAAGCCTTGCCGCCGCGCTGCGGGAGGACGGCGCGATCCTCTCCGTCGAGAACTCCCGGCAGCCGTGGCCGCTGCTCGCGGCAGCCATCGACGCCGCCCGCGCCGAGCTGGGTGCGAACGGCGAGTCGCTGCGGGTCTGCTTCGACCCCTGCAACTTCGCCGCCATGGGCGATCGCACCGACCCCGCTTCCGTGTATGAAACCCTCACCCCCGAACAGGTCGGCATGCTGCATTTCAAGCAGCGCCGCGCCGGCACGCTCGACGTCACCGTGGCGGAGGGTGCGGTGGACTGGCCGCGCCTGGTACCGCTGATCGTCGCCCGCCGCCTGTTCCGCCAGGGCCTGTTCGAGATGGCAAGCGACCCCCGGTTGTGGGACCACCTGGAGCACAGCAGCGCCTACCTGCGCCGCCTGTGGCGGCAGACCGGTACCGATGAACCCTGGGGAGGATAATCATTGGCGGGGCGGGCGGCGGGGAGATGCGTCGCCGGCGGCGGCGAGGCAGAGCATGCCGGCGACGAACAGGACCGCAATGATCAGGAAGGGGGAGGTAAAGGAACCTGAGCGGTCGTGCAGCCAGCCCGCAAGCACCGGCCCGCCCGCCAATGAACCTATCATCACCATCTGCACCACCCCCATGATGCTGCCGAACGCTTTCATGCCGAACGCTTCCTGCACCACCAGGAGCAGCAGCGCGCCGAGACCGCCAAACCCCATCCCGAACACGATAATGCCCACCCACATGGCCGGCACCGACGTAGCCAGAGCCATTATCACGAGCCCCACGGTCTGCAGCGCCACCGACACGATACAGGCGCGGCGCGCGGTCCATCGCTCGCTGGCGCGCCCGTACACGATCTTGGCGGCAATGCCCATGGCGGCAATCACGGCCAGGCCGGTGGTGGCGAGCGCGGGCGGAAAGCCGTGTTCGCCGAAGTGCTGGCGCAGTTGGGTCAGCACGCCCTGGTAGGTGAACGTCGCCCCGAACAGGCCGGCGAGCACCAGCCAGAAGCGCCGGCTGCGCACCGCCTCGGCCAGCGAAATGCCGCTGCCGGCCAGCCCGCGCGCAGCAGCAGCGGTGGCGCCGCGCCCGGTGGCGTGCATCTCCCGGTCCACCTGATCCGGGTCCTCGCGGATCGCGAACAGGGCAACCACGGCCAATAACGCAATGAGGCTACCAAAGGCTACATAACCCCATTGCCAGCCACCGGCCGCAATCATGGCCGCCGCCAGCGCCGGCATAGTGAGCCCGCCCACGTTGTTGCCGGACGTCACCGCACCCATCACGCGGCCGCGCGTGGCAGGGAACCATAGCGCCACCAGCTTGCCCGATGCGAGCGACGTGGCGCCGGGAAAGCCCGCGTACACCAGCGCGCTGAACAGGTACCAGTGCCACAACGAACTGATCAGCGGGCGCAGCAGGAATCCCGCCGCCACCAGCAGCAGCGAGATCACTGCCACCGGGCGCGCACCCCACCGGTCGAGCACGCGGCCAAGCAGGGGGGCCACCAGGCCCGAGACCACAGCCAGACTCAGCGACAGGTTGAGTGCCGTCTGGCTCCATCCGAAGTGGTCGCGCAGTGGCGCGGCGAACTCGCCGAACGCGTACTGGCTGGTACCGATGGTCAGGCCGGTGGAGAGAAACATCACCACGGCGATCGGGTAACCGCGGTACACGGTCATGCAGAGCGCCTCGGCGGCGGCGCAGGGTCGACACGCGATGCCGCTGACACTATGGTCAGACCATGAGTCAAGGTCAGTTTTTTGCGCGCGACGAGGTACAGCGCGATGCGTTGGATGGTTTCGAGCTCGGTTGGCACAGCCGTCCGGAGACTACCGCGGCCGAGCAGCTCGTGGTAATAGAGGTGAAGCTCGATCCCGGCGGCGGCCACAACTTTCACCGGCATCCCAACCAGGAAGAGGTGATCTACGTGCTCGACGGCGAAATCGAGCAGTGGGTCGACCGCCGCAAGCAGACGCTGACCGCCGGCGATTCCGCGTTCATTCCCGCCGCCATGGTGCACGCCTCGTTCAACGTGTCGGCGGCGCCGGCCAAGGTGCTGGCCATTCTTGCACCGTGTATCGGTGCGGAGGGCTACGAGTTGGACGAGGTGCACGAGCAGTCCCCCTGGAACGGGTTGCGCAGCAGCGGCTGACCTGCCGCACTCCCGCGAGCTGGCCGCGGGAGCCCGCCGGCGTTCGCTACGGAGTCCAGTCCGTCATCGTGCCGTACGCCTTCGCCTGCGCCTTGATGTCGACCCCGACGCTCTGCGACCAGGCGGCCAGCAGCCGTCGGTAGATTGGCCCCGGCTTGCCGTCGCCCACCGGATCGAAGTTGTAGCGCGTGATCGGCAGCATGCAGATGGTGGTGCTCGTGTACCACGCTTCGTCCGCCTCGCGCACGTCGTAGGGTTCGATGTCCGCCTCGTGCAGCGGGATTCCGTCCGCCCGCGCCAGTTCGATGCAGTACTGCCGCGACACGCCGCGCAGGATGTCGTGCGGCTTGGGGGTGAAGATCTCGCCGCCGCGCGCCATGAAGAAGTTGTTGCCGGTGCCCTCGGTCACGAAGCCGCGCTCGTCGGTCAGCAGCGCCATCGCTCCCGGCTCCATCCGCTCCGCTTCCAGATCGGCAATCTTGTAGAAGATGCGGCTGCGGTTCTTGGCCTTGGGGTCGATGAAACGCGCCGGCACCGATTGTTGGCGGGGAGTGACGAAGTGCGCCCCGGTATCGTATACGGTGGCGCTGCGCCCGATGTGGCGCACCAGCGGAAACACGTTGATGGTAACTACCGACCCGGTGCCCTCCCTGACCATCTCCGCGTACAGGTCCATGCCGCCCCTGGTGACGTTGTGCATGATCTGGAAGTCCAGGTCGCCCACGGCCGGCAGGTTGCGCTCGATGGTTTCGAGGGTGGCAGCGAGCATCTGCGCCTGGTCGAGGCCGCAGTCGATGCCGGCGTAACGCAGCGACCCGTACAACCGGTCGAGGTGATGCTGCAGCCGAAACGGGCGCTGATTGAACGCCCGGGTCATCTCGAACACCATGTCGCCGTACATCAGAGCACAGTCGAAAATGGAGATCCGCGCCTCCGTTTCCGGGACGTAGTCGCCATTCAGATATACCACTCGCGGCATTGCGTTGCTCCCCCGGGTGGGCGGAAGGTGGACCGCCACCCATGCCGGCAGCATGCGCCCCGGAGGGCGCGGCGTCAACGCCGGCCGGCGGCGGGGGCCGGGCTCAGGCGGCCAGCTCGGCGGCCAACTCGTCGAGACACGCTGCCAGGATGGCGAGGACCTCGTCCACCTGCTCCCGGGTAATGATCAGGGGCGGCGAGAAGCGCACGTCGTCGCCGCTCACGAAGTCGTGGCAGCCGGCCTGGACGGCCAGCGAGACACCCCGGTCCAGCAGCAACTTCGAGAGCCGCGGAGAGACCCGTTCGGCGGCCGGAAACGGTTCGTGGGTGGCCTTGTCCCGTACCAGCTCCAGGCCCCACAGCAGGCCCAGGCCGCGGGTTTCGCCGACCAGCGGATGGCTGCCCAACTGTTCCCAGCGCGGGGCGAGGTAACGGCCCAGCTCCTGCACGTGCCGCAGAACGCCTTCCTCCTCCAGGATGTCCAGCACCTCCAGTCCCGCACGCGCCGCGACCGGGTTGTTCACCGCGGTAAAGATGTGCGGGAACGGCCCGCCGCGGGCGGTCAGCTCGGCGCGGATGCGGTCGCCGAACAGCACGCCCCCCAGCGGTGAGTAGCCGCTGCTGATGCCCTTGGCGAAAGTAATCATGTCGGGCACCACGCCGCTGTGCTCGATGGCGAACCAGGTCCCGGTGCGGCCCATGCCGGTGATGATCTCGTCGGCAATGAACAGCACGTCGTAGCGATCGCAGATGGCGCGGATCTCCCGGAAGTACTCCGGCGGTGCCGCGCCGGCGGCGATCGCACCCATCACGACCGGCTCGGCAACGAAGGCGGCCACGTTTTCCGCACCCTCCTGCTGGATGGCACGTTCCAGTTCGCCAGCGCAGGAAAGGTTGCAGCTTCCCGCGCAGCCGGCGAACGTGCAGCGGTAGGGGTAGCATGAAGCGATGTGGGGAAACGGCGCCAGCCAGGGCGCGTACGGCGTGCGCATGCCCACCAGTCCGGTGAGAGAGAGCGCCCCGAGTGTTGCACCGTGGTAGCTGCGCCAGCGCGCAATCACCTTGTGCTTGCCGGCGGCGCCGCGCTGCAGGTGGTACATGCGCGCCAGCTTGATGGCGGTCTCGATCGCTTCCGAGCCGCCGGACACGAAATAGACGTGATTGAGATCGCCGGGCGCCAGCGCCGCGAGGCGCTGCGCGAGTTGCAGCGCCGGCTCATTGGTGAACTGGGTGGAAAAACAGTAGGCCAGTTGCCGCGCCTGCTGCGCCATGGCGTCGGCAATGCGGCCGCGCCCGTGCCCGAGGGTCACGTTGGTGGCGCCGGCGGTGCCGTCGACGTAGCGGCGCCCGTCGGCATCGTACAGGTAGATGCCTTCCCCGCGCACCATGACGGGGTAGTGCTGGGTCGGATCCCGGTGCAGCAGGGGCTCGCTGGTGTGGGAGTTGCTGGTCATCGGTGACATGAACTATCAGCCTACGGCCGCTGCACGGCACCCGCAAGCCAGCGCCCGCCGGCAGCGCCGGCAGGTGCACGGTTTCAGTCCAGGCGGAATCGGGTGCAGCAGAGGAACTGCACCGGGCTTGGGTCATTGCTGTGCTCGTGATAGGCGGTGACGATGGTGCCGTCCGGCGTCTGTGCCACGCTCGGGTAGCCGATGTGCCAGTAGAACGGCACCTCGGGGGCGGCGGCGCCGCCCTCGCGGATTACGAACTCGTTGGCCACGTCCCAGGTCACGCCGTCTTCGGACAGGCAGCCGCGTACGCCCCACGGCGGGCGCCGGTAGCCGTACACCGCCAGCACGCGGCCATCCTGGAGCTGCGTCACGTCGGCGGGGTAGCCCCAGATGTTGGTGCGCCGCGGCAGGCTCCAGCTGGCGCCGTCGTCCGCGGACCACGCGAACCACATGTTGTCGTACCGATTCGGTCGGCGCGACACCCGCAGCAGGGCGATCAGGCGGCCATCGCGCAGGCGGGTCACCCCCGGCTCGTGGAAGTGGATGATGTGAGCCGGGTCGTACGCAATGGTAGACCAGTACTCCCAGTGGCCGCCGCCGTCGTCGGAGCGCAGCAGGAAGCTACGGCCGGTTTCGCCCACCGGACCAGTGGTGTCGTTGTTGCTGATGGTCCCGCACAGCGGCATCAGCACGACGCCGTCGGGCAGCTCGATCACATGCCCGGCGCCGGAATTGCCGCACGCGTAACGGCCGAGCGACGCGGAGGTGATCGGAAAGGTGTTTACCTCGACCGGGTCGGACCAGGTGGTGCCGTTGTCGGGCGACCTGAGCACGGCGTAGCCGGTCTGCCGCTTGAGGCGCTCGGCACGGGCGCCGGGAGGGCCAAGCGCCTGGGCGTCGGCGCGTGCGCCGGAACCGGCGGAGTCGATGAAGCTGCACACCCGGGTGTGCATCACGACGGTGCCGTCGCGGAGTTGGCCGAAAGCGCAGTCCCAGTTGCCGGCGTGCTCGGAGTACGGCCAAACGACCCGCCGGTCCGGGGCCCAGGTGCGGCCGCCATCGGCGGACTTGATCAGGCAGGACTGCCCGCTGTCGGCGTGGATCGGTCCCCGTTCCTCGTTGAAGCCGAGCAGTAATTCGCCATTGGCAAGTTGCACCAGGCTCACCTGGTTGGCCGCATGCGCGGGATCCCGGTACACCGGGATATATTCGAGATCTCTGATCTGGGCCACGCGCGCACTGTACCGTGCGTCGCATCCACTGTCACATCTGTTGCGCGATCGTGACAATCGCACGCCGGTGCTTCTCGCTGGCCGGCCTTGTCGGGACTGCTCAGTAGCGCGCGGTGCGTGGGCGGGCGCTGAAGCGCGCCTGCTGCAGTCGCACGCTCAACTGGTGGCGCAGGTCGCCGAGCACCGCGGCGTAACGCTGTTCGGCGATCACGTTGCACAGTTCGGCGGGGTCTTCCCGCTTGTCGTACAGCACCTCGCGACCGCCGGTGTCGGAGCCGTACAGGTAGCGGGCGGTCTGCAGCGTGACGCTGCCGGGGCCGCCGTACTCGGAAAACGCCTCGGTCAGGGCGGCGCTCTTGTGCCACTCGCCGCTGCCGTCGAGCAGCCGCCGCAGCGAGCTGCCCTGCACGAAACGCGGCACCTGGACGCCGCAGTAGTCCAGGATGGTGGCCGTCACGTCGATCTGCTCCACCACCTCGGCGACCGCCTCGCCGGCGCGCGGGTCGCCGGGCAGACGCACGATGCAGGGCACGTTGGTAATCACGCTGTGCGGCATGCCTTTCTGGATGCGCCCATGATCGCCGAGGTACTCGCCGTGGTCGGAAGTGAAGATGACGATGGTATTCCGCGCCAGGCCGGTCGCCTCCAGGGTTGCCAGGATGCGGCCCACCTGGTCGTCGACGTGGCTCACCAGGGCATGGTAGTGAAGCACCATGCGCCGCCGGGCCGCGCCGTCAAGGCCGGCGACTTCCGGCCTGACCTGCTCGTCGGCGCTGATCGTCGGCAGCGGCAGGTCGCGGTCGGCGAGCAGGTCGACGAAGCGGCGCGGCGGGTTGATTGGCGGGTGCGGCGCGTAGAAGCCGGCGATGGCCAGGAACGGCGTGTCGCCGATTCGCTCCAGAAAACGGCAGGTTTCCGCCGCCACGAAGGCGCTGTGGGTCAGGTCCTCGTCGGCCTCGAACAGGTAGGGTTCATGAGTATTGCGGCCGGGGGCAGGGTAGTCGGGCAGGTCCTGCGGCCCGGAGATCGCGGCCGGCGGCAGGGCGGTGCGGATCCGTGCGAGCTGGTCCGGGGCGACCCGTTCCACCCACCGCGCGTAGGCGTCGTCGTAGCAGCCCGGCTCGTCCGACAGGATGCAGGTGTCGAACCCGTAGGTCGGCGCCGGGTCGCGGTGATCGCGGTTGGAGTGGGGCACGAAATGCAGCTTGCCGATCTGGGCGCCGTGGTAGCCGTACGGGGACAGCAACTGGTTGACCGGCGTCAGGTCGGCAGGGAACTCGGGGCCGTTGCTGCCCACGCCGGTGGACGAGCAGTAACGCCCGGTGAGGAACGCGAAGCGGCTCGGCACGCACACCGGGCTCTGCACGTAGCAGCGCTCGAATCGGCGCCCCGCGGCCGACAGCGCGTCGAGATGCGGCGTCGAGGCGAACGCCGATCCGTAGCAGCCCAGGCTGTCCAGGCGCTGCTGGTCGGTGTACAGCAGCAGCACGTTGGGCCGCTGCAATGTGCGTGCGCCGCGTGCATCGCGTGCGCGCGTGTCGAGTCCGTCCGCGGCGGCCACCACGCCCTCAGCGCGGACGGAAGCGGGCAATCGCGTCGTCGGCGAATGCGCGGTTGGCGTCCCGGGTGCGCCCGGCGGCGTGCGGCGTGTGCACGACGTTGTGGCGGCCGAGCAGTGGCGAATCGAGCGGCAGAGGCTCCTCGGCGAACACGTCGGCGGCCAGCGCCAACTCGTCGTTCAACACGCGCCGGTACAGCGCGCCGGTGTCGCACACCGCGGCGCGGGTGACCTGCACTACAAGGCCGTGCATCGGCAGCGCGTCGATCAGTTCCGCGCCGATCAACCCGTACGTCGCCTCGGTGAGCTCAAACTTCCGATGTACGCAGATCACTGAGCGAACGCTCACTCGAATCGCTCCCGGCGTCGTCGTGTGTCGAACATTGAATCAGATCTCCCTTGCACTGCCGAACCACGCGCAACGCGACAATACGGCGCGAGTCTGCCATGGTTCGATGCGTACCATCCAGACGCGCATCACGCTGCGCACGTTCGCCGACTGACCGGGACTCGACATTACATCGCGGCTTTTGTATATATAGCCGACCGCTCACCACTTTCACCATCATCAATCGCAAACGGAGGTTTGATGGGCAACGTCGAAACCGCCGGCGCCTTGCGCGTGGAGGCTGCCGGCACCCAGTCCGTGGTCAAGCGCAAGACGCCGTGGGTAAAGATCCGCCGCCACTGGCAGTACTACCTGATGGCGGCGCTGCCGCTGACCTACCTCGTCGTGTTCAAGTACATCCCGATGGTGGGCGCCCAGATCGCGTTTCGCGACTTCTCGCCGGTAGAGGGCATCTGGGGCAGCGAATGGGTGGGCCTGGAGCACTTCCTGCTGTTCTTCAAGTCCCCCAACTTCATCCCGCTGATCCGCAACGTGGTCTCGATCAACGTGTTGGTGATGACGCTCGGATTCGTGGCGCCGATCATCCTGGCGCTGGCGCTCAACGAACTGCGCAACGTCGCATTCAAGCGTACGGTGCAGATGGTCACCTACTTCCCGCACTTCATCTCCACCGTGGTGATGGCGTCGATGATCATCCTGTTCCTCAACCCGCGGGTCGGTTTCGCCGGCAATCTGGCACGCCTGCTGGGATGGGAGCCGGTCGACTTCATGGGCATTTCGGCCGCGTTCCCATGGATCTACGTGTTCTCGGAGATCTGGCAGCGGTCCGGGTTCGGCGCCATCATCTACATGGCCGCGCTGGCCGGCATCAACCCGGAGCTGTACGAGGCCGCGCGCATCGACGGCGCTTCGCGCCTGCAGAAAATCCGCCACATCGACCTGACCGGCATCCTGCCCACCATCATCATTCTGCTCATCCTGCAATCCGGGGAGGTGATGAACCTCGGGTTCGAGAAGGTGTTCCTGCTGCAGAATCCGCTCAATCTGCCCAACTCCGAGGTGATCGCCACCTACGTGTACAAGATCGGCCTGATCAACGCCAGTTTCAGCTTCGGCGCCGCGGTCGGCCTGTTCAACTCGGTAATCAACTTCTTCCTGATCATTATCATCAACTCGATTGCGCGGCGCGTCTCGGAGCACAGCCTGTGGTAGCCGGATCCGCCGCCGCGCCGCTGCCGCGCCCCCATATCCGAGAGTCGTTCGGCGACCGGGTGTTCCTGATTTGCGTTACCGCGTTTCTCACCATCATCCTGCTCGTGGTGCTGTATCCGCTCATCTACGTGATCAGTTCCTCGTTCAGTTCCGGACAAGCGGTGACCACCGGCAAGGTGTGGCTGCTTCCGGTCGAGCCGACGCTGCATGGCTACCGGACGGCGTTCGCATACCCACAGATCTTGCGCGGCTTCCAGAACAGCGTCATCTACACCGCCTTCGGAACGCTGATCAACGTGGTCATGACCATCCTGATCGCCTACCCACTGTCGCGGCGCGACTTCTACGGACGCAAGGTGATCATGATGGGCCTGGTGTTCACCATGATGTTCTACGGTGGCCTGATCCCTACCTACCTGACCGTGCGCGCCGTGGGCATTCTGAATACGCGCCTGGCGATGGTGGTGCCGCAGGCGCTGGCGGTGTGGCAGGTAATCATCGCGCGCACCTTCTTCCAGTCCACCATCGCCGATGAACTGGTGGAGGCGGCGGACATCGACGGCTGCAGCGACGTTGGTTTTGTGTGGTCGGTGGTGCTGCCGCTGTCGAAGCCGATCATCGCGGTGCTGGTCCTGTTGTACGCGGTCGGGCACTGGAACGCTTATTTCGACGCACTGGTGTACCTGCACCAGACCGACCTGTTTCCGCTGCAGATCATCCTGCGCAACGTGCTCATTCTCAACGACGCCACCCGCGCCACCATGCGTGCCAGTGAGGAAATCGCCCGCGAGGGCCTGATCGACATCCTCAAGTACGCCGTCATCGTCATCGCCAGCGTTCCCGTAATGATTCTCTATCCCTTTGCCCAAAAACACTTTGTAAAGGGCGTGATGATCGGGTCGCTGAAGGGTTAACCATGGATTCCACTACGGTGCGTTGCACCGGGAAATCAAAAATGCAAGGAGGAGCTTTCCAAGTGAGAAAGACTCTATTGACGCTGGCCGTACTGCTGTTGGCCGGCACGTTGGCCTTCGCCGCGGGCGAGGGCGAGGGCGCGGCCCCGGGAGACGCGGTGTCGCTTACCATGTTCGGCGGACTATCCCCGAGAGTCGAGACCCTGGACTCGCCGGAAAATGAGTACACCGTCTGGATGGAAGAGAAATTCGGCGTGCAGATCGAGTGGGTGGCGGTGCCGGACCAGGAGCGCAAGCAGAAACAGAACCTGCTGCTGGCATCCGGCGACTACCCGGAAATCTTTTGGGCAGGCGATTTCAGCAACGCCGAGCAGATGCGCTACGGAGGCCAGGGCCTCCTGCAGCCGCTGAACGACCTGATCGCCCAAGCGCCGGACATTCTGGCGGCATTCGAGTTCAAACCGTACTTCCGGCCCGAGATTACCACGCCGGACGGCAACATCTACACGCTGCCCCACTTTGAGGAGTGCTATCACTGCTCGGTACGGCAGAAGCTGTGGATGAACACGACCTGGCTTGACAACCTGGGCCTGCAGATGCCGGACACAACCGACGACCTGGAGGCGGTGCTGCTGGCTTTCAAGAATCAGGATCCCAACGGCAACGGCGAGGCGGACGAGATCCCGCTGACCGGCGCCACCGGCACTTGGTCCGCGGATGTGTACGACTACCCGATGAACCCGTTCATCTACAACGACGGCGCCAGCTACCTGTACATGAACGACAACAAGGAAGTGGACTTCAATGCCAACAAGCCGGAGTGGCGTGAGGGGCTGCGCTACATGCACCGCCTGTATGCGCAGGGGCTGATCGACCCGCAGGCGTTTACGCAGAACCTTGATGCCGGACGCGCAGTGATGAACGCGGAAACGACCGTGGTTGGCTCCTACACCGCGGGTCACAACCGCATGTTTCCGCGCGACACCGACGACAGCCTGTGGCCCCAGTACCGGGCGGTACCGCCGGTGATGGGTCCCACCGGTCTGCGCCAAACCGCTTACTGGCCGTCCGGCGTCAGCCGCGGCAAGTTCGCCATCACCGACAAGGCGAGCGACGCCCAGGCGCGCAAGGCGATGGCGATGGCCAACTGGGCCTACACCGAGGAAGGCACGATCATGGAGATCTTTGGCCTCCCGACGAACTCCGAGGGCACCGTCAACTGGCGCTATGCCGAGGAGGGCGAACTAGGCCTGAACGGCCAGCCGGGCATCTACTGGGGCGCGCCGCATGCCGCGGACGCACCTCCTAGCAAGGACCGCTGGAGAACTGAGCTGATCTTCTGGCACTTCGACCTGTTCAACGGCTGGGTGGCCAGTCAGGACATCGCCTCGATCGAAGGCTACGAGCGGTTCCTGGTCGTGGAGAGCGACAAGTACATCCCGCACGTGCCGCCGCCGGACATGCGCGTTCCGATTGGCCGTGGTACTACCGGCGGTCTCTACTTTCCCGAAGAGGTCGCGCAGCGGATCGCCCAGATTCAGGCCGAGACACAGACCTACGTGCGCCAGAACATGGCAGCATTCATCACCGGCCAGAAGGATCTGGACGCTGACTGGGACGGCTACGTTGCCGGCCTCGATGCCCTGGGCATCGAGGAGTACGTGGACACCTTCCAGGCGGCGATGGACGCGGCAGCCGCTCTTCAGTAGCTGACCGTCCAACAGCTTTCGTTTCTTACGCTGGGCCGTTCCGGATGGGACGGCCCAGCTTCATTGTGGTGGAACCGCGGGCGATCAGACCGCAGCGGGTCGCGCTTCGCGGGTGAGTTCGGCGATCGAGTAGCGTCCGGGGGACGAGCGGTCGCGGGCCATCTCTTCCGCCCGCTTCCACAGCACCTCGTTATAAGGCGCGGGAATGCCGAGCAGGCGGCCGAGTTGCACCACCTCCCCGTTGAGGAATTCACTCTCGATGCTGCCGGTACCACGTACCAAGCTCTGCCAGGACGATCCGCCGCGGCTCGGTGAGCCGTGGCCGCGCGGCCAGCGGTCGTTGCCCTGGTAGCGCGGGCCACGGCGCGCGGCGAATTCCCCGCTCTCCTCGAAGTCGATACCGGCGGCGCGCCACACCCTGCGAGCCTCGTCGCGAACCTGCGCCATGAAGGCATCGGCCCCCCGATGGCCGCCGGTGATGGCGGTAACGGCGTTGGCCAGATTGCCCAGGCACTTGGCGCCCTTGGCGCGCATCACGGTGGGGTTGGCGGCGGCCGCGAATCCGGCGGCTTCCAGGTCCTCCACCAGGGTTGTGCAGAGTTCATCGATGCCGGCGGGGTAGCGGCCAACCTCCAGGTAGCCGTAGTGGCCGACGCGCGCGTTGACTACCTCACCGGGTTCAAGGAAGACGCCAGGTACGAACACCACCGCCCCGTACACGTTGCCAAATACGCGCTGCGCATGAATTTCATTCCAGATCGCGTTCTGGCAGCACACCACCGGCACGTCAGCCGGCACGCCGGCGCCGCGCAACTCACCGAGCGCGGCCACCGTGTGTTGCGCCTTGCAGCACAGCAGCACAACATCCTTTTTCGCTTCCTTGTCTTCTTCGCGAAACGGCGCGGCACCGGCAACCGAGTCGACCGCCGGCACGTCGAGCCGGTAGTCGGCGTCGCCGGTCAGCAGCCGCAGCCCGCCGGCCCGGACCGCCGCCACGTGCGCCGCGCGCGCCACCAGCACCACCTCTCGACCGGCCCGATGCAGGTGTCCGCCGAGCGTCCCCCCGATTGCCCCCGCCCCCAGAATCACATACCGCATTGCTCCTTGGAGCATAGCGGACGGGGCTCTGGTGTGGTAGGTTTGAGCATGTGGGTGAGGTGCGTGGTGGCCGGGCGGGCGGCGATCGGAGGCGGATCTCGTGGTATCGGTCGCCGTTGAGCCGCGATACGCTGGTGGCGTTGAACCGGCGCAGCGATCTGCTCGGGTTTGTGCAGACAGTCGGTTTCCTTGCGGTGCTGGCCGGCACCGGCGGCGTGGCCGTGTGGTCGGTGGGACGTCTGGCGTGGCCGCTTGTGGTGCTGCTGTTCTTCGTGCACGGCACGTGCAGCAGTTTCCTGGTCAACGGTTTCCACGAACTGGTTCATGACTCGGTGTTCCGCACCCGGTGGCTCAACCGCGCGTTTCTGTGGGTGTTCTCGTTCTGGGGCTGCTACAACCACGTCCACTTCTGGGCGTCGCACACCGCGCACCACAAGTACACGCTGCATCCGCCGGACGACCAGGAGGTGATCCTGCCGCAGACGGTCACGCTGCCCGCGCTGCTGCGCATCGCCACTTTCGACTGGCGCGGGTGCTGGCACACGGTCAGCACCTCGAGCCGCTGGAGTGCGGGGCGGATCGGCGGCGGCTGGGAAGGGATGCTGTTTCCCTCATCCGACCCGGTGCTGCGCCGGCGGCTGGGCAACTGGGCGCGCATCCTGCTGCTTGGCCATGGCGCTATCGTGATCGTGAGTGTTGCGATGGGGTGGTGGGCGCTGCCCCTGGTCACCACCTTCACCCGTTTCTACGCCGGCGGAATTCAGTACCTGTGCAACGCGACTCAACATGTCGGGTTACTGGACAATGTGTCCGATTTCCGCTTATCTACCCGTACCATCATTCTCAACCCGCTGTTGCGATTTCTGTATTGGCACATGAACTACCACATTGAGCACCATATGTATGCGGCAGTGCCCTGCTACCGCCTCGCTAAACTGCACAGGCTTATCCGCCACGACCTGCCGCCGAGCCCGCGCGGCTTGCTGGCCGCCTGGTCGCAGATCTTTGCGATCCAGCGCCGCCAGAAGAAGGATCCCGCCTACCAGTACCGAGCCGCGCTGCCGGCTCCCGCAATGACCGAGCGCCCGGCATGACCGATCGCGAACCTGATCTGACCCGGGCGCGCGACCTGGCCATGGAACTGATGGCCATTCCCGGCAAGAGCGGCGAAGAGGCGGAGGTATCGCGCTATGTCAGCGGCAAGCTGCGCGCGGCGGGCGTACCGGCCGAGATCATCGTCAACGACCGCGTGCAGCGCCGTACGCCGCTCAACGGCGACACCGGCAACCTGATTCTCAAGCTGAAGGGAACACGGCGCGGCGCGCGGCGGCTGCTTGCCGGTCACCTCGATACGGTGCCGATCTGCGTCGGCAGCAAGCCGCTGTTGCGCGGCCGCGAGGTGCGCTCGGCGAGCCGCGGTACCGGTCTCGGCGCCGACAACCGCGCGGCGTGCGCCGTGCTGCTGGCGGCTGCCCTGGAGATCGTGGAACGGGGCCTGCCGCATCCGCCGGTCACGTTCTGCTGGTTCGTCCAGGAGGAGGTGGGTCTGCAGGGTTCGCAGCGGGTGTCGAAGGCGTCACTGGGCAATCCCCGGCTCGCCTTCAACTGGGACGGCGGCGGCGCCGCGCGCCTGGTGGTGGGCGCCACCGGCGCGTACCGCCTGCACATGGAAGTAGGCGGGGTGGCGAGCCACGCCGGTGGCGCACCGGAACGCGGCGTGAGCGCAATCGCCATCGCGGCACGCGCCATCGCCGACCTGGACCGCGCCGGTTGGCACGGCAAGGTGGAGAAGGACGACGGAAGCGGTACCAGCAATGTTGGCGTGATCCAGGCCGGCGAGGCCACCAACGTGGTGTCCGACAGCGCCATCGTGCGTGCCGAGGCGCGCAGTCACGATCCCACGTTCCGCAAGCGCATCGTGCGCGAATTCGAGCAGGCGTTCCGGCGTGCCGCCGCCCGCGCGATCAACGTCGACGGCGTGACCGGCCGGGTCAAGGTTTCGGCGACGCTCGACTACGAGTCGTTCAAGCTGCCGCTCAACGAACCGTGCGTGCTCGCGGCGGCCGCCGCGGCGCAGAGCGCCGGCGCGACTCCGCAGTTTCACATTGCCGACGGTGGGCTCGATGCCAACTCGCTTACCGCCCGCGGTATCCCCACGGTGACCATGGGCGTCGGCCAGCGCAACGCCCACACCATCAACGAGACCCTGAACCTGGACGACTTCGAGCTGGCCTGCCGGATGGCGTTGCGGCTCGCCACCGCGACCGAATCGCAGGCCGCCGGGTAGCAGCAGCCCGGCGGTCCGGGTCAGGTGGCGACCTGCGGTTCCACCTTGCTCATCACCTCGACCAGGGCCGGCCTGCCGTCGCGGTTGGCGGCCTGGGCCCGGCGCAGTGCGGCAGCCAACTCGCCCGGATCGCTGACCCGTTCGGCATGCGCGCCGAGCGCCGCGCCGATGGCGGCGTAGTTGCCGCCCAGCCGATTGCTGCCGTACCGCTCCGACGCCGCCGGCATGTGGCTGTCGTACTTGGTCATTACGCCGTTGTTGAGCACCACGGTAACGATCGGGATCTCTGACCTCACCGCGGTCTCCACGTCCAGACCCGACATGCCGAACGCCGCTTCGCCCATCAGGTTGACCACGCTCTTCTCCGGGGCCGCGAGCTTGGCTCCGATGGCCAGACCCAGCCCGTAGCCAAGCTGCGTGGACTTGCCCCAGCCGAGGTAGCCACGTGGGGCCTCACTCTTCCACATTGGAACGAGCTGGTCGCGCGGATAGCCGGAGTCGTGGGTGATGATGGTGTTGGCGACGTCGAACGCCTGCTGCAATTCGCGAATTACCCGATACGGGCTGATCGGAACCTCGTCGGTGGTGGAGTGCGGTTCCCACTGTGCGGCATACTCGGCGCTCACCGCCGCCACCCGCGCCGCCGCACCGTTGCCGTCGCCGCGCACCTTGGGGCCGTCCTGGCGCCGGTACTCCTCGCTCATCTGTTCCAGCACCAGTGCCGCATCGCCAACCGCGCCCAGCGCCACCGGGTAGTCCTTGCCGATATCCTCGCCGCAGTTGGTGACTTGGGCGAGGGGGGTGCCGGCCGGCATCGGCGTGGTGAAGGTGTTGATTGTGAAGCTGGTGCCGATTCCGACGATCAGGTCCGCTTCGGCGAGAAAGCGCGACACCATCAGGGTGCGGGTCAGGCCGCCGGTGCCGAGCGCGAACGCGTGGTTCTCCGGGAACGCGCTCTTACCGGCCAGGGTGGTCATCACCGGGATCTGCGCCAGTTCGGCGAACGCCACCAGCTCCGCACTGGCCTCGCCGTACAGCACGCCCTGGCCGGCCACCACGATCGGATTGCGGGCCGCGAGCAGGGCGGCGATCAGCTCGCGCACGTCCTCGCCCGCCGCCGCCGAGCGGTGGCCCCGCACCGGCGTGTAGTCGACACTGTCGCCGGGGTAATCCTGCCCCATGGCGTCGTGCACCATCTCCAGCAGCACCGGGCCGCGCCGGCCATTGCGGAGTTGGCCGAGAGCGCGCCGCATCATGGCCGGCACGTCGCCGGCGGTGCGGATCTGTGCCGCCCACTTGGTAACCGAGCGGTAGGCGCGCACCGGATCGAACGTCGGCGCCACGCCCTGGCGGCCACTCGGCGAGCCGCCGGCCAGGTGCAGCATTGGCACCGAGTCGGCGTACGCCTGGGCGACGCCGGAGAATGCGTTCTCGGCGCCGGGACCGTACTGCATGGTGAACACGCCGAGCCCGGCTCCGTTGGTCACGCGCGCATACCCGTCCGCGATGTTGACTCCGGTCCGCTCCTGGCGGCAGATCACCGGGCGAATGCCGATCTTTGCGCTGCTTTCGATCAGGTTCTGCAGCGGAAACGCGGAGAGGAATGTTACCCCCTCGGCCGCCAGAACCTGCGCCATCGCATCATATCCTGTCACTTGTCATGGACTCCGTGGCGCACTGTACCAGATTGGCGCCAATCCGTGCGTAATCCTTTCCCCACCCGTTGATGCTGCGCCGCCGTGCTCGTATGGTAGGCGCCAACATGAGTACCGCGCAAAAGGTCTGGCCCAAGTCCAAGGTTCCGTTCCACGCGTTTCCCACCAGTTTGGAAGAGCAGGAGCGGGCGCTGGCCGACAACCCGCTGATGCAGCGGCTGCACGCTGCGCGCGCCGGCTATGCTGCCGATCCGCATCGACCGCAGTACCACTACGTCAATCCGGAAGCCAGCCTCAACGACCCCAACGGACTGTGCTTCTGGCAGGGCCGCTGGCACCTGTTCTACCAGGCGTATCCGCCGGAGGACACGCGCCAGCACTGGGGCCACGCGGTCAGTGATGACCTCGTTCACTGGCGCGACCTGCCGTACTGCATCTATCCGAGCCCGGAGGACAAGTGCTTCTCCGGTGCCACGCTGGTGGAGGAAGACCGCGTGATCGCCATATACCACGGCACCGAGGTCGGCAACATGGTCGCTACCTCCAGCGATCCGCTGCTGCTCAACTGGCACAAGGTCACCGGCGCGGCGGTGATCCCGATGCGCCGGCCCGACGGCTCACCGCCGCCGTACCGGGTGTTCGACCCCTGCATCTGGAGCAAGGACGGCCGCTACTACTCGCTGTCGGGCGGTACCCGTCCGGCCGGCCCCGGCGGCAAGCCGATCTGCGCCAACTTTCTGCTCCGTTCCGACGATCTCGCCACCTGGGAATACCTGCATCCATTCGTGGAGGACGACCTCTACACGCTGGTGGGCGATGACGGCGCCTGCCCGTACTTCTGGCCGATCGGCTCCGGCGACGGACAGCGCCACATCCTGCTGTTCTTCAGCCACATGAGCGGCGGCCAGTATCTGCTCGGCGACTACGATACCGAGCGCGACAAGTTCGTGGTGACCCACGGCGCAAAGTTCAACCACGGACCCGCGCTCCCGGCTGGCGTGCACGCACCGTCGGCTACTCCGGACGGCGCCGGCGGCGTTATCGTGATCTTCAACATGAACCCCGCCAAGCCGACCCGCGGCTGGAACCAGATCATGACCCTGCCGCGGCGCCTGACTGTGAACGGCGACCAGCTCAGCCAGGATCCGGTGGCCGCGGTCGAGTCGCTGCGCGGCGCGCACCGGCACGTGGGCCGCACCGAGTTGCCCGCCAACCGGGAGGTGGTGCTCGACGGCATCAGCGGCAACACCATGGAGCTGGCGGCCGAGATCGATGCCGGCAGTGCCCCGATGGTAGACCTGAACGTGCTGCGCTCGCCGGGGCGCGAGGAGTTCACCCGCTTCGGCTTCTACCCCGAGCGCGGCTTTCGCGACCGCGTCCACCAGACCGCGGCGCGCGACAGTCTGGTCACTCTGGACAACACCTATTCCTCGACCGCCCCCGACGTGCTGTCGCGGGCACCGGAAACGGCTTCGTTGCGCCTCGCCCCGGAGGAGAAGTTGCAACTGCGGATCTTCGTTGACCGCAGCGTGGTCGAAGTGTTCGTCAACGGGCGCCAGTGCCTGTCGGAACGGGTCTATCCCGAGCGCGGCGACAGCCTCGGCGTATCGCTGCGCGCACAGGGCGCTCCCGCGGTGCTGGAGTCGCTCAATGCCTGGCAGATGGACAGCATCTACTGACGGAGCGCTGCCGGCGAAAAAAGTTCGCGATTCTCGTACATTCCGCTTGACAGGGTTAATCTACCTTTAGATACACTTAGCCAGATTACGCTTCCAAAGGTGGATGAATTCTGCGATGCGGATAGTGCGCGGCCGTGGCCGGCGACGTCATGACTGACTTTGCCGGGCGCGGGCACTTGGTACATCTCGCCGATTCCGGCGAGAGAGTTCTGGCCTGGCAGCAGCGTCTGCGCGCGATGTGGCTGCGCACGCCGTGGTCGAAGGGCTGGCGGTTGCGCCGCGTCAGCGCAACGGCCGTGCAAACGATCTCCCGGCTGTGGCTGGTGGCGCCAGGCATCCTGGCGGTGCTGATCGGCGTCCCGCTGGTTGTCGTCGGCGCCCATCTCGGCGCCTTGTCGAGCCCCGAAGTGCGCCATCTGGCGCAAACGGTGCTGCTGCGCTACGTAGCCAACACGGTTGGATTGGTTACCGTGGTGGGCGCCCTGACGGCGCTCGTCGGAGTCAGCACTGCCTGGCTTACCACGGCATTCGAATTTCCCGGCCGGCGCGCCTTGAGCTGGCTCCTGGTGCTCCCGCTGGCGCTGCCTACCTATATTGCCGCGATTTCGTACGCCGGCATGTTCGAATACACCGGGCCTGCGCAACTGCTGTTCCGCCGCTGGCTGGCGATGGCACCCGGCAGCTATCCGACCCTCGACGTACAGACCTTCGCCGGGTTGAGCTTCGTGCTCACCGTCACGCTCTATCCCTATGCATATCTGACCTCGCGCGCCGTGTTCGCCCGGCAGAGCGCTGCCGTCATGGAGATTGCGCGCTGTCACGGCTACGGTGTGCTGGAGGCGTTCCGCCACGCCGTACTCCCGCTCGCCCGTCCCGGCATCGTGGCCGGCGTCGGCCTGGTGGCCATGGAGACGCTCGGCGAATATGGCGCCTCGCACTTCTTCGGAGTCGATACTCTGACCATCGGCATCTTCCGCTCCTGGTTCGCACTGGGCAGCGTGGAGGCTGCCGTCAGCTTGGCGGCCGTGCTGCTGCTGGTCGTCGCGATGATCATGGCGCTCGAGCGCTGGCAGCGCAATCGTGCGCGTTACCACGCGCCGAGCGTGCTGCATCGCCCGATTCCTCGCGTCAGACTGAACGGACGCAACGCGTTGCTGACCGCCGGTTGGTGTGCGATTCCAGTCGTCCTCGGGTTCGTGCTGCCGGTCGCCCAACTCTGCTGGTGGGCGGTGGACGGCGCCGGTAACGGGCGGGCCGGCAACCTGAACCTGATGCGCTACCTGGTGAGCACGGTCGGCCTTGCCGGCACCGCCTCGTTGGCAATCGTGATCCTGGCAACCCTGGTGGCCTATGCCGCCCGCGTTCGCCGGGGGCCCCTGGTCAGCGCCACCGCTCGCCTGGCCACCTCCGGATACGCGATACCGGCGGCGGTTCTCGCAGTGGGCATCGCAACCGCCTACAGCTGGGTCGATCATCGCATTATCGGCGCTTCGCGGCTGCTGTTCGGGGTGTCTCCCGGCCTCATCATTACCGGCACTTCGTTGGCGTTGCTCGCCGGCTACGTGGTGCGCTTCTTCGGTGTCGGATATCACGCGATCGACTCCGGCTTTTGTGGCGTCACCAACCGGTTCGACGAGGTGGCGCGATCTTCCGGCATGCGGCCGCGGCACGCATTGCTGCACGTGGCGCTGCCGGGCTTGCGGCCCGCGCTGATCGGCGCCGTCGTCCTGCTGATGGTCGACATGCTCAAGGAGTTGCCGCTTACCATGATTCTGCGTCCGTTCAACCTGGAAACTCTGGCAACCCGGGTTTTCCGTATGGCGGGCAACGAGATGATGCAGGAGGCAGCCGTTCCCGCGTTGTTGATCGTGGCGATAGGGATGATCCCGGTATTCGTTCTGCAGCGCGTGGCATCGGCCCAGATGAAGGCGCGCGCGACTACCTGAGCGGCGCTCGCGGTTCGCGGCATTCAATGCGCAACTCCAGTCCCGCACCGAACGGCAGGCGCCGGGCCGCAAGGCACCGTCTTCGCACGCCGCCGCTACCGCCAACGCCAACGCACCACGAATCGCCCGTAGCGGAGGCCGGCCCCCACCTGCGCCTGTCTGAGGTGTCCAAGTACTTTCCCGGCAATCCCCGGCCCGCCCTGCGCATGGTATCGCTGGAGCTCGGCCGCGGCGCCGTGCTGGCGCTGCTCGGCGAAAGCGGCAGCGGCAAGACCACGCTGTTGCGCATGGTGGCGGGCTTCGAGCAGCCCACCTCGGGCAGCATATCACTGGCCGGCTCACTGCTCAGCAGTCCGCAGCGGACCACGCCGCCGGAGGAGCGCGGCGTCGGCATGGTGTTTCAGGACACCGCCTTGCTGCCTCACCTCACAATCCTCCAGAACGTGTCGTTCGGACTGCGCAAGCTGCCCGAGCGCGAACGCCGCCGGCGCGCCGAGCAGACCCTGGAGCTGGTCCACATCGCCGACGTGCGGGACCGCTATCCGCACGAGGTGTCGGGAGGCCAGGCGCAGCGGGCGGCGATCGGCCGCGCCCTTGCACCGCGGCCCGCGCTGCTGCTGTTCGATGAGCCGTTCAACAACCTCGACCCGGTGTTGAAATGGGACATGCTGCACGAGCTGCGAACGGTATTGAGCGAAACTGCCGCCACCGCCTTATTCGTCACTCACGACCGCGACGAGGCCTTCACGGTAGCCGACAGCATCGCGCTGCTGCACCGCGGCCGCATCGCCCAGGTTGGCGACGCCGAGGTACTGTACGCCCGGCCAGCCAGTGCCTTCGTCGCTCGCTATCTCGGTGCGGTCAACCTGATACCGGTGTGGCGCCAGGGAGCTACCTGGGTCTCGGCGCTCGGCGAACTTCCGGTGGCGGCGCCGTTTCAGTACGCCGGAGTCGACGCCGTCTCGGTGCGGCCGTGGCAACTCCGGATTGACCAGGGAGACCATTCTCCGGGCGTGGCGGGCACCATCGAGGGTGTTCGGTTCATGGGAGAGTACCGCGAGATCCGGGTCCGGATGGACAACGCCTCCGGGCTCCGCGACCTCACCGTGCACGTGTCGGCGCTCTGTGGCTGCCGCCCGGGCAGCCGCGTCCGGGTGACCCTCGCGCAGGCCGCGGCAAGCAATCGTTGACCATCGCGGTGCCGCCGCCGGCGCCGGTTACTCCTGTTCGGCGTCGGCTTCCTCGGGCGAACGGTTCATCAGGCGCTCGTCCATCATGAACAGGCCAATCGTGGAGTCTCCCACCATCTGCAACTGGTCGACGATCTCGCTGGTGACCCGTTCCTCCTCCACCTGTTCGGAGACGAACCAGTCCAGCAGGATTCGGGTAGCGTGGTCCTTTTCGCCGATTGCCAGCTCCATCAGTTCGTCGATCGACTTGGCGATGCGCCGCTCCTCCTCGAGAGCCGCGCTGAACGCCGCCGTGGGCGACTCCCACGAACGCGGCGGCTCGGACACCGGCGACAGCGAGACCTCTCCGCCGCGATCGATGATGTGATCGAATATGCGCAGCGCGTGGTTGCGCTCCTCGTTGTACTGGACGCGAAACCAATGCGCAAATCCGTTCAGGTTGCGCGACGAAAAATGAGCCGACATCGCCAGGTAGCGGTACGCCGAGTTGAATTCGTTGGTGATCTGTTCGTTCAGGGCCTTACTAATGTTGTCTGAAATCATGTGGTACTCCTGATTCTGGATCGGCAAACCTACCGTTGCCCACCCACCCGGTCAAGACAATACTGCGCCGAAGTACCGTCGGCGCAGTATAATGGGCGCGATGTCATCGCAGCACCGGGTCGCGGAGTTGGCGCATGAGGGACCCGCGAGCAGGACTCGGCACCGCCGCCGCATACCGTGGATCGTCGTGGCCGCGGTGTTGGTAGTGGCGGCACTGGTACTGATCTGGGCCGTCGGCCGCAACCAGTCCTCCATTGATTCTGCCTTTGCCGCGCCCGTATCGATTCCGGACCGGTTACACACCTTTACCACGATCTTTCTTGGCATCTTCATTGAGGCGGTGCCATTCCTGCTGCTCGGTACGCTGGCCTCCGGGTTCGTGGAGGTGTTCGTGCGCCCGGAGACGCTGGCACGATGGATTCCGCGCAACCCGCTGCTCGCCGTGCTGGCCGGCGCGGGGCTGGGCATCGTGCTGCCGGTGTGCGAGTGCGGCATCGTGGTGGTGGTGCGCCGCCTGCTCGCCAAGGGACTGCCACTGCGCGTGGGCGTGGCGTTCCTGCTTGCCGCCCCGGTGGTGAACCCGATCGTGTTCGCCAGCACCCTCACCGCGTTCGGTGCCGGCAAGATGCTGGCGGCGCGCTTCATCCTCAGCTTCGCCATCGCGGCGCTGATCGCCCTGTTGTTCGGGACCGCGCGTCCGGAAGAGGTATTGCGCGGAGAATCGGCCACCGGCGACCCGCACCAGGGGCACGGACACGATCATGATCACCACCACGATCATGATCACCACGGTCATCATCACCATGCGGACGCCTCCGTCGAGCGCCTGTCCGGGCGCATCCGTGCCGCTGTCAGCGCGGCCGCCGACGACCTGTTCGACGTGGGCCGCTACCTGGTAATCGGCTCCCTGCTCGCCGCCGCCCTGCAGGCGCTGGTGCCCCGTGAGGCGATCCTGGCGGTCGGCAGCGCGCCGGTGAGTTCGGTAATGGCGCTCAGCGCGCTGGCCTTTATCATCTCGGTATGCTCCACGGTCGACGCGTTCGTGGCGTTGTCGTTCGTCGGCACCTTCACACCGGCGTCGATACTCGCGTTCCTGGTATTCGGGCCGATGGTCGACATCAAGAGTGCGCTGATGTTCTGGAGCATCTTTCGCCCACGCGTGGTGGCCTACCTGATCGTCCTGCCGCTCGGTGCGACCCTGGTGGCATGCCTGCTGCTCGCCACCCAGGTGGGATTCTGATGCAGGTCATGGTAAGCCGGCGCGTGGCCGCGGCCATGCGCGCCGCGGTGGTGCTGGCGCTGGCCGGCGTGCTGGCAATGCGCTACCTGGACGGCTCGCTCGGCTATTTCATCAACCTACGCTACGGCTGGCTGACCGTGGTGGCCATGGCCTGCCTGGTGCTGCTGGCGGCGGCCCTGCTGACGACGGTGCTGATGCGTGGCAACGGGGCAGCGGTAGAGCGCGTCCCCGTGGCGTGGCTGGGCGCCGCGCTGCTCGCCGTTCCCACCTTGCTGGCACTGGTTCCGCCGCGCCCGCTGGGCACCGACGCCATGACCACCCGCAGCCTGCAGATCGGACGCGTACCGGCCACCGCAGGTCTCGCGGTTACCTCCGACACGGCGCTCGCCGCCACCGATGCCCCGCGCACGGTGCTCGACTGGCTGGTGATGTTCGACCAGGATTCTGTCGGCGGCGGTGACCTGAGCCGGTTCGCCGGCGATTCGGCCCGCGTACGCGGGTTCGTGTACCGGGATGAGCGGTTCCCGGCCGGAACCTTCATGGTGAGCCGCTTTCTGCTGAGTTGCTGTGCCGCCGATGCGGCGCCGATCGGCTTGGCGGTGCAATGGCCGGAGGCCGAATTCCTGGAAGATGACGCCTGGGTATGGGTAACCGGGGTATTCTCGGTGGAGACCTTCCTGGGCGAGCGCATGCCGGTGCTGGTCGGTGCGGAAGTAACCGCCGCGGAGCAACCGCCACAGCCCTACCTGTACTACTGATCGAGAATCGTGTCTGGCCAATGCTTACCGGCGTCCCGGAATGACCGTGGCTGCTGATTCTGCGACACCGCGCCTTACCCGGTTCGATCGGCGGGTGTGGGCGGTTGTCGCCATTCTTGCCCTGGCCGTCGCGGTGCTCGGGTTGATCGGCGACCGCGTGGGCGTACGCGTCGTGGAAGTATGGCCGGAGGCGGGAACCGAACCGGTATCCACCCTCATCCGGCCGCGCGTGGTGTTCGATCAGCCGGTGTCGCCGCCGATCAGAGCCGCCACCGTGCCCCTTCGGCTGGTCCCGGAGACCGCGGCGGAACTGGTCTGGTCGGCTCGTGCCGTTACGCTGCGGCCGTTGCAGCCGCTGCAGCCTGCCGTTACCTACACGGTGCACGTCGATGCCGGCATCGTCAGCACCCAGGGCCGGCGCCTGTTGCGTCCGCTGAGCTGGCAATTCACCACCGACATGCCGCGCGTTGTCTACCTGCGCGCAGACCGCAACGGACAGGCCCAGCTGTTCGCCGCCGAACTGCAGGGTATCCTGCAGGGTGTCGAACAACAGCTCACCGAGCAACCCGGTGGTGTATGGGATTTCCATGTGGCGGGCGATGGATCGGCCATCGCCTATTCCTCGCCACGCGATCAGCACGGCAATGACCTGTTCGCCGTCGCGCGTGACGGCAGCGCCGGGCGGTTGCTGCTCGACTGCGGCAGCGACGACTGCTTCGGACCACGCTGGGCGCCCGGCGGCGGCCGCATCGCGTACGCACGGCGCACGCTGCCCGGGCCGCCGCGCGTATATCTGCTGGATCCCGCCAGCGGCGCTGCCCGGCCGGTGCTGGACGATGCCAGCTTCGTTGGCTTCGAGCCGCGCTGGTCGCCCAATGGCGAGTGGCTGGCGTGGGTGGCGCCGCTGGAGAACGGCGTGCGCCTGGTGCGCCTGAGCGACGGCGCCTCGGCGTTCGTGCCCAGCCGCACCGGCGAGCCGCCGGTCTGGAACCGTACCTCCAGCAAGCTGATGGTGACCGACGTGGACATTGACGACACCGACTTCCGCACCCGGCTGGTAGTCCTGGACATCGCAACACTGAGCCTCGACGCCACCGACAGCGGCTTCGAGGAGTGGGCGCTGCGCTGGGCGCCGGACGGGCAGCGGGTATCGGTGCTGCGGCGCGCTCCGGGGGCACGCGGAGGCGGGCAGGTGTGGCTGGTCGGGCAACAGGCGCCCGCGCGGCAGCTTACTGACGCCCCCTCGTTCGACCACGGCGCCGCTCAGTGGAGTGCCGACGGACGCTACCTGGCGTTTCACCGCATCTCCCTGGAAGACGCCGGCGCCCCGGCCGAGATCGTGCTGTGGGACACTGAGACCGGCACTGAGGCGGCGGCGCCCTTTACCGGCCGCCTGCCGAACTGGCTTCCGTAGCCCAGGGTGGTGCGGATGCCCGAGGTCTGTTAGCGTCGCCCCATGCGGATTGCCTACAGCACCTACGCACTGCAGGGCGTCGACCCGTTCGATGCGGTGGTGCAGGTCAAAGAGATCGGCTACGACGGGCTGGAGATCAACTGCGGCGCGGCGTGGCCGACCGCGCCGGAGCGTTTCGGACCCGGGCAGCGGGCACGGCTGCGCGACGTACTGCAAGGCGCCGGGTTCCCGCCCCCGCCGGTAATGAACCTGATCGGACTGTGCGCCGAGGCCGAGCAGCCGGCGGCGAAATCCGAACAACTCAGGCAGACCTGCCGCCTTGCGCGCGACCTGTCGTGGCAGGATTGCCCATCGGTAGTCACCACCACCCTTGGCCCGCAAGCCGGTTCGTGGGACGAGTCGAAAGACGCGGTGGCCAGCCGGTTGCGCGGGTATGGTGAGCTGGCCGCGCAGGAGAACAGTGTCCTGGCGGTGGAACCTCACATCGGCCAGGAGTTGGACACTCCGGAAAAGGCAAACTGGCTCATGCAAGCCGTCGACCATCCACACGTGCGTCTCAACTTCGACTTCAGCCACTTCCTGGTGCAGGGAATCGAACTGGCTCACTCCCTCGAGCTCACCGCCCGCTATGCCGTGCACGCCCACATCAAGGATGGCCGCATGGTCGACGGCGAAGTACGGTTCGCGCTACCGGGCGATGATCGACTGGATCTGGCAGCCTACTTCCGTGCCGTGCGCGCGGCCGGTCTGGACGTGCCGATTACGGCCGAGGTGAGCGGGCAGATCTGGGGACGGCCCGGCTACGATCCCTGGCCCGTTGCACGGCGCTGCTTCGCAAACCTCGCCGCCGCCCACCGTGCCGCAAACTGAGCCACGCGGAGCGGTGGGCGGCGCGCTATCCGCTACTAGGCCGCACGCGGCCAGGGCTTGGTGCGCGAAGCTTGGGCGTGCACTCTGAGCCGTCTGCCGGCTGGTCGTGCGCTGCCGTTCGACCTGATCCTGTTTCCGGCTATCGGATCCTGGGTACCGTGTGGGCACGTGGTAACCGGCCATGTCTGCTTCGACGGACTCCCGTCGGGCAGGCTCATGGAGCAGGAGTACCAGAACGTGCTGCCGAGCTGGTGCATCGTCGCGCCGAAGTCAAGCTGGATCGGCGGCAACATCACCTGCGGGTGGTACCGCGGGCAGAAGCACCGGCAGACCTTCCAGGACGTGTCGGCCGCGTTCGACGGCGCCGAACTCACCGAGTTCACGCACGGCCGCGGCCGCTACGTGTTGTGCCAGTATCAGATCGTCCCGCACCTGGGCCGTGATCCGGTCGCCGACCGGCACCTGGCAAACCTGTTGCGCTGGGTAACTCCCGACTCAGTTCAGTAGACGGCTGATCTGGCGCGCCGCATCCATGATCGGGCCGGCGTGCGCCGCCAGATCCTGTTCCGTGTGCCGGAATGTCGGAAACTGGATTACGAGCGACCCCTCGATCGATGACCGCACGAATACCGGTGCCGCGACCGCCATTACCTCCACTTCATATTCGCCGCGATTGATGGCATAGCCGCGGCTGCGCACCGTCTCCAGTTCGCGGCGGATCAACACCAGGTCGGTGACGGTCTTGCTCGTGAAGCCTTCGAGCCGAATGCGCGCGAGGTATGCCTCCAGCAGGTTTTCGGGCAGGAACGCCAGGATCGCCTTGCCGGCCGCCGTGACGTGAGGAATGAACGAGCGGTTGTCGTTGTTGAGAATCTGGATGTTGCGGCTGGATTGCAGCGTGGAGATGAACTGCAGGCGATTGTGATTCAGCACCGCAAGCAGGACGTTCTCGTCATGGCACGCGTACAATCTCTGCATCACCTCCTGGGCACAGATCTCCAGCCGCTTGTACCGCGTATCGATGGCCGCCGCCAGGTGGACAATTTTCTCCGATGCGTAGTACCTGCCGTCCATTGGGTTGCGGATCACGTAACCGGTGTCTACCAGCGAATTGAGAAACAGGGTGAGATTGGATGCCGGCATGTCGAAGCTGCGGGCGATCTCGGACACTTTGATGCCGTTGCCCGCGGCAACGATAGCCTCGAGAATGCGAACGCCTTTGACCAGTGAACTGATTTGGCGCCGCTTCGGTGCTGGTTTTTGATTGGTCTCGGTCATGGTAAGCTTTGGGTGGGTTTCAGCCACCTGGTTAGACATTAGCACAATTCTTTTATATCGATCAATATACTATGTATAGTGAAATATCAGAGAGTACGCCCGACCACTCCTTTCGACTGACCGACGCCGAACGCGAGCGATGGCAGCGTGATGGGTTCTTCATTCGAGAGAACGTGTTTTCCCGCGCGGAGAACGAGGTTCTGAACAAGGCTGCTGAAGAGGTCGTCGCCGGCACGCGCCCGTTTCCCGCCGAACATGTTGACCGGAACGCGCTGATCCGCGACGGCAAGGAGCAGCGCACCGGGATCCATGCCATGCACAAGCTGCATTTTCCCAGTTGCCACATTCCCGAATTCCTGGAGCGCGTGCGCGCCCCCCGGCTGACCGATCCGATCGTCGACCTGCTCGGACCGGACATTCTCGGCATCAACAACCTGTACATCTGGAAGGCGCCCGAGATCGGGCTTGGCTTTCCGTGGCACCAGGACAAGTTCTACTTCCGCCAGCGCTTCGTCACCGACACCACCGTGGGCACCTGGACCGCCATCGATGCCGCCGACCGTGGCAACGGGTGCCTGTACGTCATTCCCGGCAGCCATCTCGGACCGGTGGTGGAGCACGATGAACTCGAGGGGTCGCAACAGAGCGAGTTCAAACTGGCTCGCAACACCCACAACGAAGAAGGCGTGGCGCTGGAGGCAGAACCGGGAGCGGTGACCTGGTTCCACAGCCATCTCCTGCACAAGAGTACCGATAATCACAGCGGCCGCTTCCGGCGCAGTTACGTATCCCACTACCTGAGCGCGCAAGCGGAGTGGGCGAGTCCGGAACGCTCCGCCGGGGCTCAGCGGATCATGTGGGTGCGGGGCACAACGTTTGCCGGCAAGGTAACCGAAGTGCAGCGCGACGTGATCTGAAAACGGGGCGGAGCAACACCGCGCCACGATCGCTTTCCGCTGCACCCGCAGCGCGGCCATATGCTTGTCGCACACGGCGGGATCGCCTACGGTACGTGCGGGAGCACAGCATGTCGTTCAAGATCGCGTTCATCGGTGCCGGCAGTATCGGCTTCACCCGCAAGCTGCTCGGCGATCTTCTCACCGTCCCGGAGTTCGATTCGCTCGAAGTGGCCTTGTCCGATATCAGCGAGCAGAATCTTGACATGATTCGCCAGTTGGCGGAGCGGGACATCCGCGCCAACGGCCTTGACCGGGTCAGGCTGAGCGCCACCACCGACCGCCGCAAGGCCATAGCGGGTGCTCGCTATGTATTCTGCACGGTACGGGTCGGCGGCATCGAGGCGTTCGCCACCGACATCGACGTGCCGCTGCGTTACGGAATCGACCAGTGCGTGGGCGACACCTTGGCCGCCGGCGGCATCATGTACGGCCAGCGCGGCATCCCGGTAATCCTCGACATCTGCCGCGACATCCGTGCGGTAGCCGAGCCGGGCTGCCGCCTGTTCAATTACGCCAACCCGATGGCGATGCTCACCTGGGCGGCCAACGACCATGGCGGGGTGGAGACCGTCGGCCTGTGCCACGGCGTGCAGGGCGGGCACCGGCAGATCGCGGAAGTGCTTGGCGTACCGCAGCAGGAGCTGGACATTGTCGCCGCCGGCATCAACCACCAGACCTGGTACGTCCAGCTGCGCCACCACGGCAACGACATGACCGGCAAGCTGCTCGCCGCCTACGAGCGCCATCCCAAGTACCGGGAAACCGAGAAGGTGCGCATCGACATGCTGCGCCGCTTCGGCTACTACTCCACCGAGTCCAACGGCCACCTGAGCGAATACGTCCCGTGGTATCGCAAGCGGCCCGGCGAGATCCGCGACTGGATCAGCCTCGACACGTGGATCCACGGCGAGACCGGCGGCTACCTGCGGGTATGCACCGAGAAGCGCAACTGGTTCGAGGAGGACTTCCCGCGCTGGATGGCGGAGCCGCCGATGCAGTTCACGCCCGCGGAGCGCTCCTCCGAGCACGGTTCCTACATCGTGGAGGGCCTGGAGACCGGGCGCACCTACCGCGGCCACTTCAACGTCAAGAACAACGGCGCCATTGCCAACCTGCCGGACGACGCGGTGGTCGAGGTGCCGGGCTACGTGGACAGAAACGGCATGGGCATCCCGCTGGTCGGCGACCTGCCGCTCGGCTGCGCCGCGGTGTGCAACGCCAGCATCTCCGTGCAACGCCTGGCGGTGGCGGCGGCGGTGGCCGGCGACGACACGCTGCTTCGCCAGGCAATGCTGCTCGACCCGCTGGTGGGCGCCGTGGCCACGCCGCCGGAGGTGTGGCAACTGGTCGACGACATGCTGCTGGCGCAGCGCAAGTGGCTGCCCCAGTTCGGGCAGGCGATCGCCGCGGCCGAGGAGCGGCTGCGCGACGGCGACCGCCTGCCCACCCGCGAGTGGGAGGGCGCCGCACGGCTGGAAGTGCGCAGCGTCGATCAGCTCCGCGCCGGCGACGGCAACGGCAACGGCGACGCCACCATGCGAGCCGAGGAGCATGCCTTCAGGCTCGCGGGCGGCAACCGGAACTGATTCGCACAGCAGTTGCATCGACCGCTCGCGGCGCGCAGTTGACCAGGCACCGTGAGCGGGCTTTGGTATCGGCACGGCGGCGCGTGCAACGTCCGTCAACGGAGGGAAGATGGATCAGGACAAGGTAGATCCCCGCGTATACGACCTGTTCGACGACTACACCCATGACCGCATTAGCCGCAGGCAGTTCCTGTCGCGCTCCGCGGCGATCACGGCGGGCGGCGTGTCGGCACTTGCCATGGCGCAGGCGTTGCTGCCGCGCTACGCCGAAGCGCAGACGGTCTCGTTCACCGATGAGCGCATCAAGGCTCGGTACGTGGCGTACCCGTCACCGGGTGGCAGCTCTGGCGAGATGCGCGGCTACCTGGTACAGCCCGCCGGCGCCGGCCCATTCCCGGCGGTTCTGGTGATCCACGAGAACCGCGGCCTCAATCCCTACATCGAAGATGTTGCGCGCCGAGCCGCGGTGGCGGGATTCCTGGCCCTGGCTCCCGATGGGCTGGCCCCCATCGGCGGCTACCCAGGCAACGACGACGATGGCCGCGCCATGCAGCGTTCCCTGGATCAACAGAAGTTGCGCGAGGACATGATCAACAGCGCCTACTTTCTCAAGAATCACGAGTTGTCTACCGGCAAGCTGGGCGCGGTCGGGTTCTGCTGGGGCGGCGGCATGGTGAATCGGCTGGCGGTGCGGCTTGGCGGCGACCTCAATGCCGGCGCACCATTCTACGGACCCGCGGCCCCGACGGCGGAGGTCGGCAACATCCAGGCGCCGCTGCTGATCCACTACGCCGAGAACGACAATTTCGTCAATCAGGCGAGGCCCGAGTACGAAACGGCTCTCAAGGAACACGGCAAGACCTTCCAAATGCACACCTACCCGGGCACCCGGCACGGCTTCCACAACAACTCCACGCCACGCTACGACGACGCCGCCGCCAACCTGGCATGGGAACGCACCGTGGCATTCTTCAAAGAGACTCTGACGTAGTCAGATCTCCAGAGACTCTGACCTAGTCAGGCGGGATCGAGATAGAACATCTCGCCACGTAGATCCCACAGGTGTTCGCTGTGCGGCTCGGTGGCGCGCGCCCAACCGTGGTGGATGACGTGGCGCGCACGGTTGGCGGCCATCTGCACCCTGACCTGTTCCGGGTCCCAATCGGCGTACAGCAGCGCCCGCAGGTTGCGTACGGTCTCACGGCACCCCAAGTCGGAAGCGCAGTTCACCAGTTCCCGAGGATCCTCTTTCAGGTTGAACAGTTGCATGTCTGCAGCCCGGTTTGACCCGTGGTAGCAGACCAGCTTCCACTCATCGCGGCGAATCATGCGCTGGAAGCACCCGTCGGGCGGGCCCCACGCCTCGTCCGAACAATACTCGCTGAACGCTTCGTCACGCCAGCTTCCGCCATCGAGAAGCGGCAGCAGGCTGCGTCCGGGACTGCCCGGCAGAGCCTGCGCGTCCGTGGCGTCGAGGATGGTAGCGGTAACGTCCAGCGCGCTCACCACTCGATCAGACCGAGTGCCCGCTCTGATCCTGCCCGGCCACGCCATGATCAGCGGTACCCGCACCGATTCCTCGTAGAACGTGTGCTTCCAGAACATGCCGTGCTCGCCGAGCATGTCGCCGTGGTCGGAGGTGTAGACGATCAGCGTGTCCTCCTCCAGGCCGCCGGTACGCAGCGCCGCAAGGACGCGGCCGATCATCCGGTCCATGCTGGTGACCAGTGCCCAGTAGGCGGCGCGGGAGCGCAGCGTCTCTGCCTCGGTGGTGCGGGTCAGGCCGGTGTGCTCGCGCCACCAGCGCAGGTACTCCGGGACCGCGCGCTGCGGGAACTCCGGCTTGCGCGGCAGCCCGATTCGGTCCGCGTAGCGCCGGTAGTCCGCTGCCCGCGCCACGTAGGGCGGGTGGGGCAGCATCAGCCCCACGGTCAGGCAGAACGGCTCGCAGTCCGGGTTGGTGCGCCGCCGGTCTGCCTCCCGCTGCAGAAACCGCACGGCGGCGGCGGTCACCTCTTCATCGTGCACCTCGTAGCCGCTCTGGCCGGCGCCCGACCTCGCCAGGCTCGCATGGTCCGGGCCGGCGGTGCCGTCCAGCGCTCCGCGGTCGGCCACCGGACCGGCGCCCGCGTAGTTGGGGCTGTGATCGCCCACCAGCCGCTCCGCATAGCCGCGCCGCTGGTCCGGCCCCATCGAGTGCAGGCGCCCGATCAGCACCGGGCGGCGACCGGCCGCTCCGAGTGAATGGGCCATGGTAGGTATACTCGAATCGAGGATATCGCGGTTGGTCCAGGAGCGGTTCTGAAACGGATGCAGGCCGGTGAGCATCGACATCCGCGACGGCCCGCAGATCGGCGACGGACAGTAGGCCGCGTCCATCGTCACCCCGGCCGCCGCCAGCCGGTCGAGATGCGGCGTCTCCACCAGCGGGTCCCCGTAGCAGCCTGTCACGAACGGACAATGCTGGTCGGAAAGAATGTAGAGCAGGTTGGGGCGCCGCAAGCCCCGTGTGCGGTCTACCGTCGCAGCCATCGCAATCCTATATTGGCAGTTGCCTGGAAAAAGGTCTGCCGGCCGCGATGCCGCGATGCTCTCGGATTGACGCCGGATTGCTCGCCCCGCATAGTAGCTGAACGATGGATCACGATCTGGAGATGCGGCGCTACCTGTTCGACCTGGCGGGGTACCTGGTGATTCCCGATGTCCTCAGCCGGTCCGAAATCGATGAACTGAACCGGCTCATCGACGCCCGGGGATTGCCGCCGCCGCACGAGAAAATCCGCTTCGGCTCGGCGGCCGGGGGCGCGCCGGAGTGTCCCGGGTTCCTGGACTGGGGCAAACCGTTCTGCGATCTGCTCGATCATCCGCGCATCATGCCGCTGTTGCAGATCACGCTTGGCGACTGGTTCCGTCTCGACCGCCTGTACGGCATCAGCATGGAGGCGGGCATGGGCGCCCACCAATTGCACGGCGGCAACGCACCTTACTCTCCGTCCGAGTACTACCACGTGCGCAACGGCAGGATTCACAATGCCTTTACCGTGGTGTCGTGGAACCTGGTGGACACCGGCCCGGCGCACGGCGGCTTCTGTTGCGTTCCGGGCAGCCACAAGAGCAACTTCGTGCGCCCGGACCCGATCCCGACCATAAACCAGGGCCGCTGGGAGATGATGGAAGGCGAGTCCCTTGCGCCCGGCGTGGTGATTCCGGAGGCGCCGGCGGGATCGGTAGTGCTGTTCTCGGAGGCGTTGACCCACGGCACCGCACCGTGGAAGGGGCCCCACCAGCGCCGCACGCTGCTCTACAAGTACTGCCAGTCGCACCTCGCCTGGTCGGCGCGGCGCGTGCGCCCACCCGCCTCCGTGCCGCTCACGCCGCGCCAGCAGATCCTGTTCCAGGAGCCGGCCAACCCCGGCACCTGGACCGCCTCGCTATTCCCGGCGATCGAGGCCAACCCGGCCTGATGCAGATCCTCGACCTGTTCGCGGGCCGTGCGTTCCGCATGGGCAAGGGCAGCAACTGGCGCATCGTGCACCCGGCGACGTCTACACGCCGGTTGAGGCGGGCGAGGGGATCTTCGTGCCGGCGACGGCTTTAGCGACGCTCCTGCTGTGGTCGGACCGGTGCGGCGCGCTCGGCGACTGTGGCGAGGAAGGCTTCCACTTCGCGGGGTGAGGTGAGCCGTACGAAGCGGACGTGGGACCAGCGGTGATCGGTCTGGTAGGCGAGCATGGCGTTCCGTTTGCGGCGGTGTTGGGTCACGGCCCAGTTCACCAGGCTGTCCTTCCTCCAGATCATGAAATTGGACCACAGGCGCTCGTAGTTCGTTCCCCACAGCAGTTCCCGCGAGCGCCAGCGCCGCCAGGTACGCCGGATGATCCGCCAGACACATACCCGCAGGGGCAGATCGAGCCAGACGATGGTCTCGAGGCGCGGCCAGAAGGTGCGCTGGCAGTGCCGCGTGTAGGAGCCGGAGACCACCCAGCGCTCACCGGCGGTCGCCGCGAGGAAGCGACGCTCCAACTCCGCGGGATCGGAATCGTTCAGCGCCCGCCAGCCTGGCTGCCAGTTGAGGGCGTCCAGGTCGACGAAGTCCGCATCCAGCGCTTTCGCGAGCCGCTCCGCGACCGTGGTTTTGCCGGATCCACTGTTTCCGGTCACCTGAATGCGAGCCCCGATCGGTATGCCAGTCAACCGGTGCGGGGGTGCGGTGAGGGGCGCATCAGCGTGCGGTTGTCGGCGGCGTACGCGATGTTGCCGCCAAGCTCCCAGACGCCACGGAACAGCGTGCGCCGCTTCGCCGGCATGGTTTCCACCTGCTCATGGGTGATGTTGGGGCGGTGCCACTGCGCACACACCGAGTTGTAGCACTGGAAGATGGCGCAGCGGCCGTTATCGGGGTTGGTCCAGTCGTTGGCGGCGTGCAGCAGGCTCTCGGTGAAGATCACCACCGAGCCGGCCGGGCAGCCATAGGTATCCATGGCGGCGTAGATGACCTCCCGCCACCGGGCGGGCAGCCATAGTTTTCAGTGGCGGCTTAGTGCCCCCCCAGCCACGGCGATCCCTCGGCATTCGACGCAAACCGGTCGGGGCCGCCGTAGCTGAAGTGCGCCTTGTGCGAGCCGCTGAGAAACGAGGTGCCGCCCTGGCCCTCCCGCACCTCTTCGAGCTCCCACACCACCCGGGTCAGGCCGGAGAAGATCCTGTTGCCCGCCACCTGGTAGCGCATCGCGTTGGCCATTTGCGGGGGCCGCACCACGTGCGGGATTCCGTTGTCGCCGCGCCGGGTCTTGTGCCAGCCGGGCGGTCGCATGATCACGTGCGAGTCCTCGCAACGGAAGCCGTAGCACTCCTCCCGGTCGAAGGGCTGCTCCGACAGGATCTCCGCCAACACCCCGACCACCGCCGGATGGTCGAGCAGCGTCTCCAGCACGCCCGAATGGCCATCCTTGACGCCGCCAGCACGCTCCATCAGAGGATCCACGCCCGCGTAGCACTCGGCGCGCATCGCCTCGAGTTCCGCTGCCGACAGCACCGCCGGCAGCACGAGCCACCCGCGCAGGTCGAAGAAGAATTTCTGCTCGTCCGTCATCGGCACCGGGGGCCGCATATGGTCGGGATAGCGGACCATGCCGCACGATACTCCCTGCTTCCGCGCGTGCCTACCCGGTACGGCGCGTGGTGCGCGGGGTTGCGCGCGCCGGCAAGCAGGAGCATGATCGGGTGCAATCATGGCTCTGCAAGTCTACGACTACCGTAGCGACATCGCGAATCTGCTGGTAACGCCGCAGATTCGCTGCCGCTTCCTGAAGATGGCGGTGGGGCAGTTCAACGCCGGCCACACCCACGACCTCGGCCACGAGATCTTCCTGATCCTGCAGGGGCGGGCGGAATTCGAGATCGACGGCGAACGGGCGGTGCTCGGTCCGGGCGAGCTGTGCATCGCGCTCACCGACCAGTATCACACCGTGCGCAACGTCGGCGACGATGAAGTGGTGATGTTCCTGTCGGTCACGCCGCACATCCAGCCCACTCATACCTTCTGGGACGAAGACGGCAGCAAGCAACCGCCGCGGTTTGCATCGGCGGCGGCGTACGACCAGCAGCCGGACCGGACCACCGCCACGGCCGAGCTGGCGGCACGGCAGGCAGCGGCGGCGGCCTCCGTAACGCAGGCGGCAGCCGCCGCCGAGGGTGTACAGCGGGAACAACTCGCCAACCACCAACGGGCGGTGACCGCCGGCGACGAGGCCGCCGCCCACGCAGCGCGCAACGCGATGTGGGAGGCGCTGTCGGAGCTGTTCGGCCGTACCATGGATCTGGCCGGCGCCTGGAACAACTTTGCCGCGCGCAGCGAGGATTCGCACGAGGCGGACGGACCTGCCGAGAGCGCACAACCGGGCGGAACCACGCCATGAGTCGGCACCTAGCCGAGGCGAGGCGATGCTGGCCCTGCAACCGCCCGCCCAGGACGGCACTGCCGCGGTGCACGTCATGAAGCGGGTCAAGATCGGCGTCGTGGGCTGCGGCGCCATCGCCCAGGTGCACCACCTGCCCAACCTTGCCGCGCTCGACGAGCAGTTCGAAGTCTCGGTGGTGTGCGACGTGTCGCCGGCGGCGGCGGCCGATGCCGCGCGCCGGTTCCATGTGCCGCGCCACGTTACCGACTGGCGCGACCTGCTGGCCGCGGACCTTGATGCGGTGCTGCTGTGCCACACCGACCCGAAGACCGAAGCGGCCGTCGCCGTCCTGCAGGCCGGCAAGCACCTGTTCATCGAGAAACCGGTCTGTTTCTCGCTCGAAGAGATCGATGCCATGATCGCCGCCCAGGCGGACGCCGGCACGGTTGCCCAGGCCGGTTACATGAAGGTGTACGACCCGGCCTTCGAGCTGGCCCGACAGGCGGTGCGCGACATCGACCAGGTCCGCTTCGTGCAGGTGAACCACCTGCACCCCGACAACGCCCTCCACCTGCGGCAGTTCGATGTTCGCCGCTTCGACGACTATCCCGATGAGGTGCTCGAGCGCACCCGGGCAGCGCGCAGCGCTTCGATACGGCAGGCGATCGGCGACGCCGCGCCCATGGTGCAGCGCACGTTCAGCCTGCTGTCCGGCAGCGGGATTCACGACCTGTATGGGCTGCGCGTCCTGCTCGGCGTGCCGAACGCGGTGGTCAGCACCGAGATCTGGCGCGCCGGGCGCGCGGTCACCTTCACGCTCCAGTACCCGGGCGGCGCACGCTGCGTGGCCACCTGGATCGATCTGCCCGACCTGTGGGACTTCCGGGAGACCCTGGAGGTGTACGGCGACCGCCGTCGCGTACTGCTCTCCTATCCGACCGGGTTCGCGCGCGGCATTCTGTCGCGGGTCGTCGTCCACGGCACGGACGAACGCGGCAGCGCCTTTCGAACCGAGCCGGCGGTGGACTGGGAGAGTGCTTTTCTCCGCGAGCTGCGCCACTTCCATGAATGCATCGCGGCGGGCGTCCCGAACCGCACGCCGCTCGCGGAGGCGCGCCACGACATCGAGCTGATCATCGACATCGTAGGGCGGTACCGGGGATGAACCAACCCCGGTGGCCAGCGGAAGTGCGCGACTTCCGCGTGGCGGTAACCAGCAGGGAACGGAAAGTATTCGCCAGCGCCGCCCGGCGGTTGCGGCGCTGGATGGCCGCCAACGACCCGCACCGGCCGCAATACCATTTCACCGCGCCGGAGGGGTGGATCAACGATCCAAACGGTCCGATCTACCACGACGGCGCCTACCACCTGTTCTACCAATACCGTCCGGTGTACGCCAACGGCAGCGAGAGCCGAGTCTGCTGGGGCCATGCCAGTTCCAGCGACCTGTTGCACTGGGAAGACTGGCCGGTGGCGATGTGGCCGGACAGCCGCTACGACGTGGCCGGCGTCTACTCCGGCAACACGTTCATTGACGACGACGGCTTCCCGTGCGCCCTGTACACCGGCAACGTCGGCGGCCACGACGAGACCTACGGCATCCTGGCGCGCAGCACCGACGGCTGGCTCACCTGGCACAAGCACCGCGTGATGCACAACGGGCAACGCCCCAACGCCGCCTCGCCCGTGCACTGGGACGCCCAGGTATGGAAGGAGGGCGAACTGTGGCAGCAGTTGATCGGCGGCGCGGTGGGGGAGGGCGCCGGCCAGCGCGGCGCCGCCCACCTGTGGACCTCGCCCGACCTGGAGTATTGGACTCACCAAGGCACCATCGCGGAGGACCACGATCCCGGACGCCGCTACTGGGAGCTGCCCTACCTGGTGCCGTTCGCTGTTCCGGACGACGAGCGCGCGGTGCTCATGGTCGGCTCCCGCGGCAACCCCTACTGGACCGGCGCCTACGACCGGCAGGCGCGCCGCTTCCACCCCGACCGGCGCGAACCGCGCTACATCGACCCGGGCTTCTATTACTGCGTCAACCCGCACATGGTCGACGACAAGGGCCCTGGCAGTACGCCGCGCCGCCTGCTGCACGGCTGGGTGACCGGCTCTCGCTCGCCGGTCGACACGGTGCCGTACTGGATTGGCGCGCACAGCATCCCGCGCGTGCTGGAGCTGGCCGGCGACGAGTTGATTCAGACCCCGGTGCCGGAGCTCGCAATCCTGCGCGGCGGGCTCCATAAGCGGTCCGACGTAACCATCGACCCCGGCACCGAGGGGCACCTGAACGAGGTCGCCGGCGATGCGCTGGAAATCGAGCTTGTAATCGACCGGACCCGTACCGGAGCACGCCGGGTGGGCGCCGCCGTACGCGTGGACGACGGCGGACGCGGCGCGCGCATCTGGTACGAGCCGGCCGGCAACCGGTTCGGAGTCGACCGCTTGCGTGGCCCGGAGCAAGAGTTTGCCACCGACGCCGCCAGACAAAGCCGCGAACTGCAAGGCACGGTCAAGCAGCTGCAAGCACCGCAACTGTTCGCAGCGGCCGGCACCACACACGCCCACCACGGCGCCGTTGTCCTGCGCGTGTTCGTGGACCGTTCAATTCTGGAGGTGTACTGCGGCGGCGCAGCGCTGACCGACCGCCTCTATGCGGATCCGTCGGCCACCGGGGTCGACCTGTTCGCCGACGGCGGCACGGCGCACCTCGCATCAGTGTCGATCTGGCCGTTGCGCGGCACCGAGTAGACACCTCGACATTCCCGGCGTGCGCCAGTCCGTGCCATGCAGGCACACACGACGTTGAGTTCGTTCGCCCCCCTGCCATCAATGCTGCAATTGCCGCGCTGTTCGTGCATCTCTGGTTGACCATACCGGCCACCAAACTACACATTCCAGATACCCGAGCGACAATATCCTCGGTGGGGCGTACATTACGTGCGTCACAAAAGGAAAAACGACGTTTGGCGATGTCGATGTGTTCCTGGAGGTCTCTTGGTGGACGGCGCAGCCGGTGATTAGTGCAATGGTGCGGACGGGCGGCAACGAGGTAGATCAGGTGGTTCAAGCGTTCCGCCGAAGGCGGCCCGGCCGGAGGCGCCTCCGGCAACTGGTAATCGTATCCGCGGCGATCCTGCTGACTGCGTGCCAGATCTCACAACAACGGCCGGTCGGGCCGCCGGCAACGGCCGGCGATGACATGGACAGCGGCGACCGGCCCGCTGCCGAATTGAGCATCTTCGATGCCTCGGGCGGCGAGGGTGCGGTCGGCAGCCTGCAATTTCCGGTGCGGCTCGACCCTGCCAGTTCCGTTACGGTTACTGTCGGCTATGCCAGCGCCGACTCGACGGCCAGCGAAGGCGAAGACTACACGAGAGTCAGCGGGACGTTGACTTTCGTTGCCGGAGCCACGGCACAGACCGTGGCCGTGCCAGTGATCGATGACGACGCGGCGGAAAGCGGAGAGTCGTTCATCGTAACGCTCTTCGACCCCCGCAATGCAATCTTGGCCTCGGCCACCGCGACCGGCTACATCGCCGACGATGACGGTGGAGACAGTCAGGAGGGCGACAACCAGGACACTTCGCCGCAATCGGACTCACCGGCGCCGTCGCGGAATCGCCCGGCGCCGAAATTGAGCAAGCTCGAAGTGTCGGGCGGCGGCGCCATGTACCCCGTGTTCGCAGACGACATCTACCATTACGCCTTGAGGTGCGGCAGTTCCGCGACGCTGGTCGTCGAGGCTGAGACGGCGCGCAGCGGCGCCGACCTGAACCTGCTACGCAAGAACGACGACCACCTGACGGTATCGGACGCGCTGAAGGCGGAGGTGGACGTGAGCGATTCTACTGATGTCGTGATCCAACTCACCGACTCCGGCCAATCGGAGACGTATATCGTGCATTGCATCCCACTCGACTTTCCCGACCTGAAGCCGCTGAAGAAGACGGCGGCGGCAACGGACGGACTGCTGTTCGTTTCAGGCGCCCTGATCGACTACAACGGCGTGCCGAGACTCGTTCTCGACGGGCACGGAGAGAACTTTCGCCCCATTCCCGACGGCCCGATCGTCGACGGTAAGGCCGTCAGGTACGCAACACACGGCCGCGTGCTCGATCGAGACTTTGCGCTGATCCGGGAAGCCGAAGTCATCGCACCTCTGCAACACACCGATTTTCACGACTTCCTGGTTACGCGCAACGGATTCCTGTTCATTTCGAATCTCTTCATGACGTACGACGACTTTTCCCACTTCAGCGCAGCCGACCAAAGCAGGCTTCCCCCGACGGTGACGGTAGCGGATGCGGTAATCCAGGAAGTGTCATTCGCCGAATCGGAGCTGTTTCGCTGGACCTCCTGGCAAGATCTCGCGCCAGATCCAGACTGTCGGTTTGTCGAGGGGTACCTGAACAATTTGACCGCGTATACGGATCTGAACTCGTTGCAGGTCGTCGACGGAGACATCATCGCCTCGTTCCGCGACTGCTCTCTGGTGCTGCGAATCGATCGGTCCGGTGACACTGGGTCCGTGGTGTGGAAGCTCGGCGGCACGAACCCGAACACCGGCGTCACGCACCTGCCGGTAGTCGGCGACAGTCTCGGGGAGTTCTGCGCCCAGCACCACGTGACGCTGACCGACTCCGAAACGGTAGTATTGTTCGACAATGGCGTGCAGTGCCTGGGACCGAGAAAGAACAACATGGACATCGTGAGCCGGGTCGTGGAGTATGACATTTCATCGGGAACGCAAGCCAACTTCGTACGCGAATACCGCAGACCGGACGGACAGGGTTTTTCGGAGGAGCAAGGCAGCGTAACAGTAATTGACGGTGGCCCGGGAACGGCCGACGGCCGCTGGTTGATCGCCTGGGGGACCACGGACGACGCTACCGCGAGCGTGGAAGAGACTATTTCCGTCAGCGAGGTAAATCCTGCAACGGGAACCTCGCTGTTCGAACTCAACATGACCGATAGCGGCGGCCTGGTGGTAACCTATCGCATCTACCACGCGCGCGAGGCCGACGTCAGCATACCCCTGAATCTCCCGACGGTGGCCGAAATCGTAGCAATGAACTGATTCATCGAGGTGGTGGCAGCGACCGCAAGCAGGAGTGCTGTGCGGACGACCAGATCGGGTTCAGCGGGGCCGGTCGCCGGCCAGGGTGACGCGGTGCATGACACGGCGAAAGCCATCATAGTCGTTGATTGGCAGGTGCTGGGTGCAGCGGTTGTCCCAGATCGCCAGGGAACCCGGCTGCCAGACCAGGCGGCAAGTGAACTGCGGCTGCACCTGATGCTGGAACAGGTAGTCGAGCAGCGGCTGGCTCTCCGCTTTGCTCCAGCCCTTGAAGTGGGACGTGTGCCCGCAGTTGACGTACAGCGCCTTGCGGCCGGTCTCGGGGTGGGTGCGCACCACCGGATGCTCGCTGGTAATCACCTTGGCCTGCACGCCGCGCTCCCGCAACCGGTCCTCGCGCGTGGCCGCCACCGCCGGCTTGGTGGAGGTGTAGACGGCGGTCATCCCGGCAAGCGCCTCCCGCAGCCCCTCCGACAGCCGCTCGTAGGCCAGATACTGGTTGGCAAACAGGGTGTCGCCGCCGTAAGGAGGCAGCTCCACCGCGTACAGCAGGCTGCCCATTGGCGGACGTTCCAGATAGCTGGTGTCGGTATGCCACACCTCGCCGAACGCGACCCGCTCATGTTCCAGCTTGGTAACCGCGGTCACCAGCGGTTCCTCCGGCAAGCCTTGCAACTGCGGGTAGGCGAGGGGCTCGCCGAGCCGGCGCGCAAATGCGAGCAGCGAGTTTGGCGTCAATTTCTGGCCGGGAAAGGAGATCACCAGGTGGTCGAGGAGTGCCCGCCGGATCGCGGCCACGGTGGCGGCTTCCAGCGAGCGGCTCAAGTCGACGCCGGTTAACTCGGCGCCAAGGGCGCCCGCCAGGGGGGAAATCTCGAGTCGTTCCACCTCTGCGCCTCTTCAGCTCGCGGCGCCAGGCCACGCGGAGCGCAACCGAGCCACCGTCACGCGCCGCGCCACCGCGCTGCCGCCGGCCGCTACCAGCCGTACCGAGCGTTCCCACTCCGGCAGGATGACCCCGGCGGCAATGTTCACCGCCCCGCCATCGGCGTACAACTCCAGCGAGGCGCGATCGGCCAGGATGCGCCACGTGAACGGCCCGCTCGGTTCCGGCATCGGCACCGTGTAGCCGCCGCAGCACAGCGCGCCCAACAGCCGGTCGTAGAACACCGGCACCCCGCGCACCACCACTCCCACGCAATCGGCGCTGCCCAGCTCCAGTTCCGCCTCCACGTCCAGCAGCTCGCCGCTCACCTCGGCCTCGATGCCGCGGCCCGGCGCGACTTCCGTGTCGGCGGTCTCCCACGACTCTGCCCGCAGGCCCACCAACTCGCGTACCGGTTCCGCGGCCAGCACCACCTGGCCGCCGCGGCGCTGAAGCCCCAGGCTGTGCGGAATGGTCATGCACTGGCCGAACGGCATGCCGGGCATCTGCTGCCGCAGCCACGCCATCTGGATCCGGCGGCCATCCTCCGGCGGCACGTCGCTCCAGGTTTGCGCGGCGTAGCCGTTGCCGTCCGGCTGCAGCTTGCGCGGCCCCTGCTCGGGTTGGAAGCTGCGCCCATCAAACGAGCCCACCAGATAGGTGCTGTTGGCGCCCCAGAACACCCACTTCTCCTCGCCGTCCACGGTCAGGGGAAACAGCTCCGGGCATTCAGTGCAACGCGGCAGCTCGAGGTCGCTGGTGCGCTCCCACTGCAGCAGGTTGGGCGAGGTGAAGATCGCGTAGTCGAAGCGGTCCATGTACAGCACCATTACCCAGCGCCCGGTCTCGGGGTGCCAGATTACCTTGGGATCGCGGTTGCGGTGCACGATGTGGTCGATCACCGGGTTGCCGTCGTACTTGCTCCAGGTGGTGCCGCCGTCGGTGGAGATGGCCAGGCACTGCACGAAGCCCGGCGTCCAGGAGGCGTGGCCGGCGGTGTAGATGGCGACGATGGCCGGTGCATCCATGCTACCGAGGCCGGAGGTGTTGGCGTAGTCGACCACGGTGCTGCCGGTGGACATGGCGCCCAGGGCATCGGGGTACAGCGCCACCGGGCGCTCGGTCCAGTGCACCAGGTCGCGGCTCACCGCGTGTCCCCAGTGCAGGTTGCCCCACTCGACGCTGTACGGATTGTGTTGGTACAGCAGGTGATACTCGCCGCCGAAGTAGAACAGTCCGTTCGGGTCGTTGTTCCAGCCCCGCCGCGAGGAGAAGTGGAATTGCGGCCGCAGGCGCTCCCGGTACCGTGACTCCGGCGGCACCGGCTCGTCCGCAAGGCGCACCCCGTCGAGCGAGGCCGCTCCCGAGCCCTCGAACTCCACCGTCAGCCGCTGGCCCATGAACGGCTGCAGGTCGCTGAACACCTGGTAGTCGCCGCCGCCGTCCGCGAGGTCGATGTCGAAGTGGCGCAGCACCTGCCCGCCGCGGCACAGGCGCATGTTTCCGCCCCACTGGCCCCTTGCCTCGGCCGCGGTTCGCCGGCGCACCGGAAGAATCAGATAGCGATGGTCTATTCGTAGCTCGCGCTTCAGCACAGTAGGCAGATTCGCACTGACCGCCCGCCGCGTCAACGCACGGCATCGCGCACGGCATGGCTGCTGCGGCTGCTGCCGCGCCGGTGACAATCCGGCGGATCGTGCTATGCTCCCGTCCAGGAGGAGTTGACACAGCATGGCACAGGCAGCAACCGCGGCACCGGCGACCGGCTCCGCCGCGGCATACCCACCACTAAAACAAGTGCGGCGCACGATGCGGGTCCGGTGGTACCGTAGTCCGATCGATCCACGAGTGCTGCGCGGCCTGATGCAGCGCAGCGATCTGAAGGGCTGGTTTCAATCCGTGGGTCCGTTGGTCCTGCTGACGGCCAGCGGTCTGCTGACCTGGCACCTGTTCGCGCGGCAGGCGTGGATCGGCTTCGCCGCCGCGCTGTTCCTGCACGGCACCATGGGCAGCATCTACGCGGCGGCCAACCACGAGCTTACGCACGGCACCGTGTTCCGCACCAAGGCCCTCAACCAGGGGTTCAAACGCTTCTACGCGCTGCTGACCTGGTTCAACTTCTACGACTACGCGATGAGCCACACGTACCACCATCGCTACACGCTGCACCCGAACGGCGACCGCGAGGAGGTGCTGCCGCGCTCGCCCACGTTCCGGTTCTTCTTCCTGGTGCAGATTCTGACTCTCAACTTCACCGGCGGCCCGCATACCGCCGGCTTGATTCCGGTTGTCGGATACACCGTGAAGCGGGCGCTGAACAAAGTGGGACCAGACAATCGCGGCGCCCTCGCATCCGCGAAGGAGGAGTGGATGTCCGCGGTGTACGCCGGCCACCCGGAGGAGCGGCGCAAGTCGGTGCGCTGGGCGCGCCTGGTCCTGCTGTTCCATGCGCTGGTGCTGGCGGCCGCCATTGTCTTTCAGCTCTGGCTGCTGCCGGTGCTGGTGAGTCTGCCGATCTTCATCGCCAACTTCTGGCGCTACGTCACCCACCTGCCGATGCACTGCGGGCTGCGCACCAACGTGGCCGACTTCCGCAAGTGCGTGCGCTCCATCAAGCTCGACCCGCTGACCACGTTCCTGTACTGGCGCATGAACTGGCACATGGAGCACCACATGTACGCCGGCGTGCCGTGTTACAACCTGCGCCGGCTCGGCGAGGCAATTGCCGCCGACACTCCCGAACCAAAGTGGGTGTTCGCCGCCTGGCGGGAGATGCGCGCCACCTGGCGCCGGCAGCAGGTCGACCCCGGCTACCAGTACGACGTGCCGTTGCCGGCCACGGCCCAACAGCCGGAACAGAAAGCAAACGGCCACGGCAGCGCCGACCGGCTCGGCGCGTCGATCGGCGACCTCGCGCCCGCGGTAATCGCCGACTGAGCATGTTTCACCCGCCGGAGGCCTGATGCTCCACTACATCGTGCGCCGCATCATCTTCATGGCGGTATTGTTGCTGGTTCTGTCGCTGGTGTCGTTCCTGATCATCCAGCTCCCGCCCGGCGACTACTTGAGCACGATGATTCAGAACATGCGCAACCTGGGGATGACGGTCGACGACGAGATGATTCGCGCCCTCGAAGATCGTTACGGCCTCGACAAGCCGGTGATGCTGCAATACCTGAAGTGGTTCGGCAACCTGCTGCAGGGCGACATGGGACGCTCCTTCCAATGGAACGAAGAGGTCACCGACCTGATTCTTGAGCGCCTCGCCCTCACCGTCACCATCTCGGTAGCGTCGCTCATACTCGTGTACGTCCTGGCGGTTCCGATCGGCATCTACTCCGCAACCCACCCGTATTCTCCCGCCGACTACGTGTTCACGGTGGCCGGCTTCATAGGGTTGGCCACGCCCAACTTCCTGCTGGCGCTGATCCTGATGTACCTGACGTTCACCCACCTGGGCTGGAGCGTGGGAGGACTGTTCTCGCGCGACTACGTGCTGGAGCCGTGGAGCATCGGCAAGGTTATCGACCTGCTCAAGCATCTGCCGATCCCGCTGATCGTGATCGGCACGGCCGGCACTGCGGAAATCATCCGCATCCTGCGCGGCTCGCTGCTGGACGAACTGGCCAAGCAGTACGTCATAACCGCACGCGCCAAGGGACTGCGCGAGGGCGTTATCCTGTTCAAGTATCCGGTGCGGCTGGCCCTCAATCCGATTATCAGCACCATCGGCTACCTTCTGCCGGCCATCGTTGCGGGCGAGACCCTGGTTTCCATCGTGCTCAGCCTGCCCACCATCGGCCCGCTGCTGCTGCGCGCCCTGCAGGCGCAGGACATGTACCTGGCCGGCAGCATGGTGATGCTGCTCAGCGGGCTGGCGATGCTCGGTACGCTGGTGTCCGACCTGATGCTGGTGAGCATCGATCCACGCATTCGCTTCGAGAACGAGGCGCGGGCATGAGCTCGAGGCGATCCCAGGACGACGCGCCCGCGCCTACCGGCATCGCCCGCTACCGGATCGAAACACCGGCCGAACCCTCCGCCGACGAACGCGGCGAGCGCTACTACATGGCGTCGAGCTGGACCCTGATCAGGCGACGCTTTCTGAAACACCGGTTGGCGGTGTTCGGCAGCGTCATCCTGCTGATCATCTACCTGCTGGCGGCGTTTGCCGGCTTCTTCTCGGTCGCGGACACCTACGAGCGCCATCCCGACCACCTGTTCGCGCCGCCCACGAGGGTGCGCCTGTTCCACGACGGCCGGCTGCATCGTCCGTTCGTGTATGGCCTGAATGTCGGCCGCCACCCGGAGACGCTGGCGCCCGTGTACGAGGACGACCGCGAGCAGATCTTTCCGGTGCGATTTCTGGTGCACGGCCACGAGTACCGCGTCATCGGGCTGTTCTCGAGCACGCTGCACCTGCTGGGTGTCGACCGGCCCGGCTACGTATTCCTGTTCGGCACCGACAGCCTCGGCCGCGACATGTTCTCGCGGGTGCTGTCCGGGGCGCGCATTTCGCTTTCCATCGGGCTGCTCGGGGTGACCATCAGCTTCGTGCTCGGCTGCCTGCTCGGCGGCGTGTCGGGATACTTCGGCGGCGCTGCCGACATGGTCGTGCAGCGCATTATCGAGTTCCTGCAGTCGCTGCCGACGATTCCGCTGTGGATGGCACTGGCCGCCGCGGTGCCGTTGAACTGGCCGCCGCTACGCATCTATTTCATGATTACGGTGATCCTGTCCCTGGTCGGCTGGACCGGGCTGGCTCGGGTGGTGCGTGGCAAGATTCTGCAGTTGCGGGTGGAAGATTACGTGATGGCCGCGGCGGTCGCCGGGGCACCGGAGCGGGCGATCATTTTCCGCCACCTGCTGCCCGGGTTCATGAGCTACCTGGTCGTCCACATCACCCTCGCGGTGCCCTACATGATCCTGGGTGAGACCGCGTTGAGCTTTATCGGCATCGGCCTGCGTCCGCCGGTGGTGAGCTGGGGGGTAATGTTGCAACAGGCGCAGAACGTACGCACCGTCGCGCTGCACCCGTGGCTGCTGATTCCGGCGCTGTTCGTGGTGTTCACGGTGCTGTGCTTCAACTTCGCCGGCGACGGCTTGCGCGACGTCGCCGACCCTTACAAGCAATAGGTGGCCACAAGAGGCCACTACATTTGCGCCGTCGTGCGCGATGTACACGGTGCCTTTCGCCGGTTATGATCGCGGTCACCTACGCAAGGAGGATTCGATGTTCAAGAACTGTTTCGCCGTAGCGGCAGCCGTGGCGTTGGCCCTTGTCAGTCCTGCCGCATTCGCGGCCGGAGAAGGGGAGGAGCCGGAGGGCTCCACCGGCAGCGCGACCAGCGCCATGCCGACGCGCTTCAACGAGGCGCCGATGCTTGCCGAGATGGTGGCGAACGGCGAGTTGCCACCGGTCGACGAACGGATGCCCGCCGAGCCGATGGTGCGTCCGGTGTTTGACGAGATCGGCACCTACGGCGGCACCCTGTTCGTGTACCACCGCGATCCGAGCCCGTGGCAGGACGTGGGCGACATGACCGAGATATCACCCCGCTTTTTCCGTCAGAACCTCGACGGCTCCTTCGACAGCGGTCTGATCGTCGACCACGAGCAGTCCGACGACTACACCAGCCTTGTCCTGCACGTGCGTCCCGGCATGCGCTGGTCGGACGGCGACCCGCTCGATGCCGAGGACTTCGTGTTCGCCTTCAAGGACATGCACCTGAAGGAAGGCGTGGAAATGTGGAACTTCATGGGGGCGCCGTTGCAGGATTCGCAGCAGATCAGCGAGTACAGCTTCTCGATAACCTGGACCGAACCGGTACCCAATATCGTCACTGACTTCGCCGGGCCTGCCGGCGGGGCGTGGGTCGGTCTGCAGCCCGCCCACTACCTCAAGAAGTGGCACGTCGACTTTAACGAAGATGCCGAGGCGCTGGCCAAGGAGGAGGGCTTCGACACCTGGGAGGATGCGTTCCGCTCCCACTACTGGTGGAATCCCTCCGAGGATCTCGCCAGGCCGACCATTCACCCGTGGGTGCTCACCTCGTCCGACACCGTGCGCAAGGTCATGGAGCGCAATGCCTATTACATGGTGGTCGACCCGGCCGGCAATCAGCTTCCCTACATCGATACCGTGGTGGGAGAGATCGTCGACGCCGAGACCTACGACCTCAAGATCATCTCCGGCGAATCCGACATCGCCTACCTGTTCACTACCTTCGAGAATTTCTCGCTCTACAAGCAGAGCGAAGAGTCGGGCGACTACACCGTGCACCTGGTGCCCGGGCTGTTCGGCTCCGAGATGGGCCTGCAGCCCAACTGGAACGTGGCCGACCCGATCAAGCGCGAGCTGATCCAGAACCGCGACTTCCGCATCGCACTGTCGGTGGCGATCAACCGCGACGAGATCAACGAGGTAATCTACTTCGGCCAGGGCACCCCGCGCCAGGCCACGGTGCCGGAGAGCTTCTCCGTGTATGACGACGCCTGGGCGCAGGCTCACGCGCAGTACGACCCCGAACTGGCCAACGAATTGCTGGACGGAATGGGTCTGACCGAGCGCGACCGCGACGGCTTCCGGCTGGCCGCCGACGGCAGCCCGCTGCAGTTCACGATTCACCACCAGGTAATCGAAATCGGCTCCTCGCGCGGCGAGTTGCTGGAGTTGATCAAGGAATACTGGGAGGACGTGGGCATCCGCATCGAGCTGCGCGGCCATGAGCCGGCGTTCTTCTGGGAGCTGACCGACACCGACCAGTTTGACATCGCCGTGCGTGCGTTCGAAAAGCTGATCCAGCACCTGGCGGCCAGCACCGAGTCTAACTGGGCGCCGCTGTGGGACCAGTGGCTGAGCGAGGTGTACGCCCGCGAGGCGGGGGCCGGGTCAGAGGGCGACCTGCCCGGCGAGCAGCCGCCGGAGTGGATCGAGGAGCATGACCGCCGCATCTACAAGGCGCAGCAGACCCCAGAGCAGAGCGACGAGTACCGCGAGCTGATTTACCAAATCGCCGAGGCGCAGGCGGAAAACCTGTTCTGGATCGGCACCGTGGGCCAGGTGCCGGTACCGGTGGTGGCGCAGAACCGGGTCGGCAACGTGATGACCTCGTTCGTGCCGCGCCACGTATGGACCGGCGGCCTGAGCGAGTTCGCCGACCAGCTCTACCTCAAGGACCAGTAGGGGAGCCGGCGCTTCAGGCGCCGAGCGCGCCGCGCACCAGGGCCATGGCGCGCGGCGCGTCGATGCGGTAGGCAACCCCGGCGTTGGCCGCGGCGCCCTGGTTGCCCGTCCGCTCGTCCACCACGGTCATGCCGCGGGTCAGCGTGCCGTCCACCTCGACGGCGACCGGCCGCGGTGCGACCTCGAACAGTTCGGGGTGGGTAACCGCAAGCACCGCGCACGGATCGTGCATCGCCGTGGCGCGCCGCCCGAGCAGTTCCGCCATGACTCCGTGCAGGTAGTCCAACAAACCGGCAGCGAAGTGCGCCAACGGGGCGCCGGCGGCACGCAGTTCCGCCACCAGCGCATCGCTGGTCTCCACCTGGTGGGTCAGGTTCAGACCGCACATGACAAGGTCGGCGCCGGAGGCAAACACCCGCGCCGCCGCTTCCGGATCGGCGTAGATGTTGAACTCCGCGGCCGGGGTCACGTTGCCGCCAGCGATACTGCCGCCCATGATCGAGATGCCGGCGATGCGCGTTACCCAGTCCGGATCGCGCTCGATGGCCAGCGCCAGGTTGGTCAGCGGTCCCACCGCCACCACCCACGTGTCCGACTCAGCGGCGTCGAGCAGATAGGACACCGCGTCGTCGCCGGCCGCGGTGCGGTCGTGGCCCGGCGGTTCGAAGTCGCCCATGCCCGACTCGCCGTGCACGTGCGGGGCATAGGTGGGCGCGCCGACCAGCGGCCCGGCGGCGCCGCTGTGTACCGGCGTGTCGACGCCCAGCATGGCGGTCAGCATCAACGCGTTGGCCGTGGTGGCGGCCAGCGGCACGTTACCGCTCACGGTGGTGATCCCGACCACTTCGGCGCAGTGGTGGGCCAGGATCAGAGCAATGGCGTCGTCGAGGCCCGGATCGCAGTCGATGATCATGCGCTTCATGGCGCGACCATACCCTGCAACGCACGGGGCTGGCATCATTTTTCGCGGCCGCGTACACTGCGCAGAAAAAATGGCCAGCTATATCGTACGCCGCATCCTCTACATGTTCGTGCTGCTGCTCATTCTGTCGTTCGTGTCGTTTGTCATCATCCAGCTCCCGCCGGGCGACTTCCTGTCCACCCTGGTAATAAATATGGAAAACCGCGGCATGACCATCGACGCCGAGACCATCGCCGACCTCAAGAAGCGCTACGGTCTCGACAAACCGTTCATGGGCCAGTACCTGACCTGGTTGTTCAACCTGCTGCAGGGCGACATGGGGAGATCGTTCCAATGGGACGAAGAGGTAACCAAGCTGATCGGCGAGCGCCTCATCCTCACCACCACCCTCGCCATCTCCAGCCTGATCCTGGTGTACCTGATCGCCGTGCCGATCGGCATTTACTCGGCCACCCACCAGTACTCGTTCGCCGACTACACCTTCACGGTGTTCGGATTCATCGGCCTGGCCACGCCCAACTTCCTGCTCGCGCTGATCCTGATGTTCCTGACCGTCAAGCTGTTCGGGTGGAGTCCCGGCGGGCTGTTTTCGCGCGAGTACATCATGGCGGATTGGAGCCTCGGCAAGGTCGTGGACCTGTTGAAGCACCTGCCGGTGCCGCTGATCGTGATCAGTACCGCCGGCACCGCGGCGATCATCCGCGTGTTGCGCGGCTCGCTGCTTGACGAACTGGCCAAGCAGTACGTGGTCACGGCGCGCTCCAAGGGCGTGCGCGAGCAGCGCATCCTGTTCAAGTACCCGGTACGCATCGCCATCAACCCTATCATCAGCTCGATCGGCGGACTGTTGCCGTTCATCGTGTCGGGCGAGGTGCTGGTGTCCATCGTGCTCGGCCTGCCGACCATCGGCCCACTGCTCATCCTTGCACTGACCGACCAGGACATGTTCCTGGCCGGCAGCATGGTGATGATGCTCGGCGGTCTGGCGATGATCGGCACGCTTATCTCCGACCTCCTGCTGGTGACCATCGACCCGCGCATACGCTTCAGCGCGGCGGCGCGCGCGTGAGGCGTCCGGCATGAGCAGCCACTCCCGTCCCCAGGAGGCGCACCTGCCGCCTGCCGGCGATCAGGCCATCGGCGTCGGCGTCGCCGAGACCGCCGAGGAGGAACGCTACTTCCTGGCGTCGAGCTGGACGCTGATGCGGCGCCGGTTCCTGAAGCACAAGCTTGCCGTGGCCGGCACCGTCATACTGCTGTTGATCTACGTAACGGCCGCGTTCGCCGGCTTCTTCGCGCTGGTCGATACGCACGAGCGCAACACCGACTACGAGTTCTTGCCGCCGACGCGCGTGCGCTTCTTCCATGACGGCGGCCTGCAGCGCCCGTTCGTGTATGGCCTGCGCCAGGAAGTAGACCAGGAGACGCTCGCCAAGACCTACGTGATCGACCGCACGCAGGTGTACCCGATCCGGTTCTTCGTGCAGGGGCACGAATACCGCTTCATCGGACTGTTCCCGAGCCAGTTGCACCTGATGGGCGTGGACGAACCCGGCGCCTTCTTCCCGCTCGGCACCGACCGGCTCGGCCGCGACATGTACTCGCGCGTGCTGCAGGGCGCCCGCGTGTCGCTGTCCATCGGGCTGGTCGGGGTGGCGATCAGCTTCGCGCTCGGCTGCCTGCTCGGCGGGGCATCCGGGTTCTTCGGCGGAGCGGTGGACATGATCGTGCAGCGCATCATCGAGTTCCTGCAGTCGCTGCCTTCGATCCCGCTGTGGATGGCGCTGGCCGCGGCAGTGCCGACCGAGTGGCCGGTGCTGCGTACCTACTTCATGATTACCCTGATCCTCTCCATCGTGGGCTGGACCGAGTTGGCGCGCGTGGTGCGCGGAAAGATTCTGCAACTCCGCGTCGAAGATTTCGTGATGGCGGCGTCGATCGCCGGCGCCAAGGAGTTCACTATCATCATCCGCCACCTGCTGCCCGGCTTCATGAGCTACCTGATTGTCCACATGACGCTGGCCATTCCCTACATGATCCTGGGCGAAACCACGCTCAGCTTTCTTGGCATCGGGTTGCGCCCGCCGGTGATAAGCTGGGGCGTGATGCTGCAGCAGGCGCAGAACATTCGCACCGTGGCGCTCAACGAATGGCTGCTGATTCCGGCGCTGTTTGTGGTGTTCACGGTGCTGTGCTTCAACGTGGTCGGCGATGGCCTGCGCGACGTGGCGGACCCCTACGCCACTCGACACATGTGATTTACGGCATTACCGTGTGCGGCGGTTGCGGGCGGCGGGCGCGCGCAGATCTTGCGGATATTCTACAAGGAGTAACATCGTGAATACACGATTGTTCCTGGCGTCGCTGGTTACGGCGGCGATATTGATTACTGGCACGGCGTGGGCCGGCGGCCAGGAAGATGGCGGCGGCGGAGAAGCCGCCGCGGCCACGGTGGCGAGCGGCACCTACAACGAAGCGCCGATGCTCGCGACCATGGTGGCGAGCGGCGAATTGCCGCCGGTCGACGATCGGCTGCCGGTCGAGCCGATGGTGTTGGAGGTGGCCGAGGTAGGCAACTACGGCGGTACGTTCTTCGTGTTCGCCACCAACAACTCGCCCTGGAACGACCTGACCGAGGAACCGAGCCGTGGCCCGACGTTGCTGCGCATGGGGCTCGACGGACAGATCGGGCCCGACGTGGCCAAGGGATACCTGCTTGCCCCCGACAACATGAGCTTTACTCTGTTTCTGCGGGAGGGCATGAAGTGGTCGGACGGTTCGCCGTTTACGGCTCATGACTTCACCTTCAAGTTCTACGACATGTTCAAGCAGGACGAGGTGGAGACCTGGGGCATTCGCTCTCAGGTCGACGAGGTGGTTGCGGTGGACGACTACACCGTGCGTTACGACTTCAGCCGGCCGTTTCCGGCGTTCCTGCTCGACATGGTGCACTGGCGCTCCTCCGACTGGATGCTGTACAGCCCCAAGGAATACCTGAGCAAGTGGCACATCACGTACAATGAGGATGCCAACACGCTCGCCAAGGAGGAGGGCTTCGAGAACTGGGGCGAGGCGTTCAACAATCACGCCAGTTTCCGGCCCACCCATGACATCGAACGCCCGCGCGTCGACCCGTGGATGTTCACCGAGCAGACCACCACGATTCGCGCGTTCGTGCGCAACCCCTTCTTCCACCAGGTGGATCAGGCCGGCAACCAGCTTCCCTACGTGGACAAGATCGTTTCGGAGCTGGTCGAAAAGGAAACCTACGACCTCAAGATCATCGCCGGCGAGGCCGACGTCGCCTTCCTCTCCGCCACGCTCGACAATTACACCTTGTACAAGCAGAATGAGGAGGCCGGCAATTACGTCGTCACGCTGATTCCGGGCGTCGAGGGCAACGAGGCATCGTATGGCTTCAACCTCAACCACCCCGACCCGGTACGCCGCGAACTGTACAACAACATCAAGTTCCGGCAGGCGATGTCGCTCGGCATCGACCGCGACGAGGTCAACCGAGTGGCGTTCTCCGGCTTTGCAACGCCGCGCCAAGCCTCGGTGCTGCCCGGCACCAGCTACTACCAGGCTGAGTGGGCGGAGGAAAACCCGTATGTCGGCTACGATCCGGACGAGGCCAACCGCATGCTCGACGAGCTGGGCCTGGCCCGCGGCTCGGACGGACTGCGCCGTGACTCCGAGGGCCGCACCATCCTGCTTACCATCGAATATTCCTCGATCATCCACCAGGGCATCGCACTGGCGCACGAGCTGGTCAAGGAGTTCTGGGAAGACCTGGGCTTCGAGGTGCAGGTCAAGGAAGTGGGCGGCAACATCTGGGGCGAGCGCCGGCAATCGCCGGATACCGACGTGATCAGCGGACCCGTACACGGCATCGAGATGTACACCTTCCTGTCGCGCTACACGTTCGGTTTCAGCGTCCGTGCGCCGCTCTGGTGGTTGTGGCTCGATGCCCAAGACCGGGTGGAGTCGGGAGTGGCAAGTCTCGATGACTTCGAGGGCGGCGTGTTGCCCGGCGAAGAGCCGCCGGATGAGATCAAGGAAATGCTCACGATGGGCCGCAACCGCATCAACCTGGTCTACAACAGCGACGAGTACTTCGACGCGAGCACGCAATACCTCGGTTGGCTGTCGGACAATCTGTTCACGATCGGCACGGTCGGCATGTCGCCGATGGTGTTCATCGCGCGCCCGAACGTCGGCAACACGCCCGATGCCCCGCATCCATGGTTCGAGGAGGCCCTGAACCTCAACTACTTCGCCGCGCAATTCTTCTACAAGTAGAGCCTTCTATAAGTAGAGCCTTCTACCAGTAGCAGGCGCGAAGCAATCAGGCAGCGGCCGCCACCCCGGCGGCCGCTGCTTGTTCAAGTGGATGTGCGGTATTCGCCGCGGGGGAGGCGGAAGTAGAGCCAGAAGATCAGCGCGCCGGCGGCCGTGATGGCGGCGGCAAACAGGTGGAAGGCGGGAAAGCCGATGGCCGGAATCAGGAAACCGCCGCCGAATGAGATGGACATGAAACCCAGGCCCATCGACATCGCTATCACACCCGAGGTGACCGATCGCCGCTGTGCCGGCACGATTTCCATGTGCATCACGGCGGACACCGACTGGGTGATTGCCCGCAAGCCGACCACCAGCGTGAAACCGATCCCTGCCGCGACCCAGTGCGGGATGGCCGCCAGAATCACCAGGCCGATTGCAGTGAGCAGCCCGGTCGCCACGATCACCGCCACCTTGCCGGCGCGCGCGGCCAGCGCCGGGGCCACGAGCGCGGCCGGCGCCGCGGCCACTTGCCCGACCGCCAGCAGCAGTCCGATGCGGGCCGGCGAAGCCGCCAGATCCAGATCCAGGTAGACATTGAAGAAAGAGCGCGCCGCCCCCTCTCCGGCGGAGCGCAGCAAGCCGGTAAACGCAAGCAGGAAAACCAACACGGCCAATGCTCCGGAGGCGCCGTCGCTGAGAGAGGTGCCACCTTGCGAGCGTCGTGTCTCACCAGGCGACCGAGCGCGCGGTGCCGGCTCGCGGTCGCCGGCACGCGCCAGCACCGGTACCGCCAGCAACAGGACCGCCCCCGCAAACATCAGCGCCACGGCAAAGGGGGCCGGGTGGGTCAGGTCAACTCCCAGCAGGGGGGCGACCCAGCCCGGCAGCACGCCGGAGAGAAGGCTGCCGGCAAAGCCCGCAAGCGGTGGCAGACCGGTCATGAGCGCGAACGCGTAGGTCCGCTCCCGTGCACCCGTGGCCGCAACCAGGTATGGGTAGGCGTTGACCATGAAGAGCGAGAACCCCATGCCGGAGAGCACGCGCATGGCGATAATGCCGACATCGCGCGCGGGACCCGACAGAACCGAGCCCGCCACCGGCACCAGCGTCATTCCCACCGCCACCAGTCCGATGCCTATCGTTGCCGTTCGGCGCATCCCCAGCCGGCTGCCAATCACTCCCGCCGGCAGCGACGATGCCGCGAATGCAAAGGCAATGGCGCCGTTCACCAAACCGATGAAGTCGGTCTCGTAGCCGAGCCGCAGCAGGTACAGGTTGAGCAGCACCGACACGAAGCCGAAGTAGCTCATCCCCATGATGCACATCGCGAACAGCAGCTTGTATACGTCGGCGTGGAAGGCGCGGAGCGCCTCGCTCAGATTGGTCATCGCTGGTATACAGGTGCCAACGGTCCCTGCTTCACGACCGCTGCATCGGCGCGGCGGCCGCGGGTTCGTCGGCCGTGGCGAGCCGGTACTCGCCCTGCGGCACGCGGAAGTACTGCCAGAAAATCAGCGCACTTAACGCGGTCAACAGGGCGGCCAACAGGTAGAGGCCCGGGAAGCCCAGCGCCGGAATCAGGTAGCCGCCGCCGAGCGCCATGGACGAAAACCCGAGCCCCATCGACATCGACACCACCCCGGAGGTAATCCCGCGCCGGCTCGCCGGCACGATCTCCATGTGCACCACGCTGGTAACCGACTGGGTGACCGAGCGCATGCCGACCACCAGCGTGAAACCGATGCCCGCCGCCACCCAATGCGGCACCAGCGCCATGACCACCAGGCTGGCGGCGGTTGTCGCGGTGGTAACGACGATGACCGGCATCTTGCCGTGCCGGTTGGCCAGTGCCGGGGCGCACAACGCCGCCGGGCCGGCCACCAATTGCCCGAACGCCAGCAGCAGGCCGATGCGCGACGTCGAAGCGCCCAGGTCCAGTTCCAGGTAGACGTTGAAGAACGAGCGGGCCGCACTCTCGCCGGCCATGCGCAGCAGCGCGGTAATGCCCAGGAAGAAGATCACCAGGAAGAGGGCGCCGTGGGCGCTACGCACCTCCCGGGCGGTGCGCCGCCGTGCGTTGCCGTTGCGGCGCCGTTTCGGAGGCTCCAGGTCGCGGGTCCGGGCCACGATCCACGGAGTCGGCAGCAGAATCGCGCCCGCGACGAACAGGATGAGACCGAACGGCAGCGGATCCGCGGAATCCAGCCCCATGCCGCCCGCGATCCACCCGGGAAGTGCGCCCGAAACGATACTGCCGGCGAAACCGGCGACCGGTGGTATGGCGGCCAGCAGCGCGAACGCGTAGGGACGGTCGCGCGCATCGGTCGCGACCACCAGATAGGGGTATGCGTTGACCATGTAGAGGGAGAACCCGATCCCGGACAGCACGCGCATGGTGATGATGGCGACGTCGCGCGTCCCGCCGGCGGGCAACAGCGCCACCACCGGCACCAGCATCACGCCGGCGGCCAGGAATCCCATGCCTCCCATCACCGCGCGCCGCATGCCGAAGCGGCTGCCGATCGCACCGGCCGGCAGCGAAGAGGCGGCAAACGCGAGTGCCGTGCTCCCGTTCACCAGGCCGATGAAGTCGGTGCCGTAGCCCAAGCGCAACAGGTACAGGTTGAGCAGCACCGCAACGAACCCGAAGTAGCTGAATCCCACCAGGGTGGAAGCTCCCAGGTACCGGTACACGTCGCCGTGAAACTGGTGTAGTGCGCTGCGCAGGTTGGTCATTGGCGTCGGTCGCGCGTCGTCTCGTTTACGCTTGGTCCCAGACCGAACCGAGCCCGTGGACGCGCAGCCCCTCGAGGGTTACCGCGCCGCCACGCGCGAACACTCGTACGACGGCGCTCTCGAATCGCCAGTAGAGCAGGTTGGGATCCTGGTCGAGATCGAACGGGTTGTACTGGTAGGTGATCGGATGCCCCATGTTGTGCCGGCTATTCCTTGTCGAGCGATGCAATCACCGCGTCGGTGAAGGCCGCGGTGCCGAGAGAGCCGCCCAGGTCGGCCGTGCGCGTGGACGGGTTGGACAGCGTGCCGTCCACCGCGGCGGAAATACGGGACGCGGCGGCCGCCAGATCGGAGCGCTGGTGGCGCTTGGCCAGCCAGTCCAGGAGCATGGCGACCGACAGCAGCATGGCAGTGGGGTTGACCCGGTCCTGGCCGGCAATATCGGGGGCGGAGCCGTGCTGCGCCTGCGCGCAGGCGTGGCGGTCACCGGCGTTCAGCGAGCCCGCCAGCCCCAGGCTGCCGGACAGTTCCGACGCCAGGTCGGAGAGAATGTCGCCGTGGAAGTTGGTGGTGCACAGCACGTCGAAGCGCGACGGCTCGCGCACCAGCAGCGCCGCCGCGGCATCCACCAGCACCTCGTCGACTGCCACGTCAGGGAAGTCGGCCGCCACCGCACGCACCTCGCGCAGGAACAGGCCGTCGCTCAAGATGAAGTTGTTGGCCTTGTGGATTGCCGTCACCTTGCCACGCCGCCGCTGCGCCAGGGCGAACGAACGGCGCGCGATCCGCCGGCATGCCGCAGCGCTGATCTTGCGCACCGACAGGGCGGTGTCCGCGTCCGGCATGAATTCGCCGTTGCCGGCGTACATGTTGCGGTCCGGGTAGAACCCTTCGGTGTTCTCGCGCACGATCACCAAGTCGAACGTACCAACCGGGCCGCTCAGACCGGGCCGGGTGCGCGCCGGCCGGATATTGGCGTACAGATCGAGTCCGGTGCGCAGCGCGGCGGAGACGTTGACGCCGCCCTGATCGCGCGCCGGGTAACGCATGTGGTCGATCGGCCCGAGTATGACGCCGTCTGCCGCGCGCGCCCGCTCCAGGGTTCCCTCCGGCATCGTGGTGCCGTGCTCCGCCAGGGCGGCCACGCCAATCCGCGCCGTTTCCCGTTCCAGGCCCAGCGGCCACCGCTCGGTTACCGCGTCGAGCACGGCAACGGCGGCTTCGGCAATCTCGGGACCGACCCCATCGCCCGGCAAGATCAGCAGGTTCATCTTGTGTCCAACCGTGAGCCGCCGCTCAGCCGTCTGCCACGGCGAGTAACGCCTTCATATAGCCGATTGCGTACGCGGTGGCCACCGGTCTGTCGGCGGGGCCGTTGTGCAACGTTGCCGGGTCGTGCGCCATTGGCGGGGTGTGATCAAGAACCATGGTGCCCCGGTAGCCGCCGTCGTGGAACAGCCGCATCAGCACGTGCATGTCCTGGTATCCCTCGTCGACGAAGGTCTCGTGGAAGCGCGGCAGCGGAGCGCTCACGTTGCGGAAGTGGACGATGAATATCTTGTCATGTGCAAGGAATTCCCCGATCGCGGTCTCGATGTCGCCGAATGCCGCGCCCCCTTCCAGCCAGCAGCCGGTGCAGAACTCCATGCCCAGCCAGTCCGAATCGGCGATTTCAAACGCGCGCCGGTAGCTCTGGTACGAACGGATGATGCACGGGATGCCGGCGATCTCCGGAAGCGGCGGGTCGTTGGGATGCAGCGCCAGACGCACGCCCGCCTCCTCGGCGACCGGAATGATGCGCTCTATGAAGTAGGCGAAATTGTCCCAGATCGTCTCTTCGTCGTAGCGGCGGCCGCGACTGAGCGGCTGCTCGGCCAGTTCGGAGCCGTCCACGGCGCGCGCCGCCGCGCCCCCGCGTGCCGCCGCCGCGGAAGTGCTCCACACGCCGTCCGGCTCGAACGTGAAGGTGGTAGTGTGGATTCCCGCGGCACTCAGGTTGCGCAGGAACGCGGCGAACCGGCCGATCGCGTCGTCGCGGCCCGGCAGTGCCAAGTGGATCCGGTCACACTTCGCCAGCGAGCCGTGGCCGGCGTTGAACAGCGTCAGGCCGGCGCTCTCGACCCGCCTGCGCAGCGCGGCAAGCTCGGCCGCGCCGCTCAACTCATCGGGCACCCAGGTGTAAGCGTGGGTAACTCCCAACTCGTTGGCAAAGCGCAGGTCGTGTTCGCTTGGCTGCGGCGGAATGAGCATGCCCAGCTTGATGCCGGGGCTCAACTTCACGGCGGCAGACCGGTTAGTGCCGCGCCGGTCGCCCGCGCGCGTTTCCACTCTGCAGGCGCCCTACCGCGCCCCGAGCTGCTTGAGGCAGGCGTTCAGGTAGCCGTAGCTCTCGGCGGCAATGATCGCCACTTCGGCCAGACTCAGGCCCGCCTTGGCGGCTCCGATCACCTCCAGGCTGGCGGCGCCCTCGTAGCCGGCGTCGGCGAGCACCTTGCAGTAGCCGAACAGGTCGATGTCGCCGCGGCCGCACGCCTGCAGCGGCGGCGCTCCGGGACCCTGCTGGCGACCCTTGCAGTCGCGGATGTGGCTGTGGCGCACACGCGAGACCACCTGCTGCAGCGCCTCCTTGGGCACCTCGCCGGCACGGTGGATGTGGCTGGGGTCCATGTTGATGCCGAACCCCGGTGACGCAATCGCCGCCATCGCCGCCAGCGTTGTAGGGGTATCGTACACGGCGCTGCCGACGTGCGCCTTGCAGACCACGGTAACGCCAAACTGCGCTGCCGCGTCGGCAAGCTCCGCCAGGCGCGCGATGCGCTCGCGCAGGTCGTCCGGATCGCCGCTGGTGCCGCCGGATCCTACCGCAACCACCGGGATGCCCAGCTCCGCACTCGCCTCGAAGGTGCGCTCGCAGCGGTCGTCGCCGCGGTCGGCGGTCTCCATCGACACCGGCTTGAGCCCGGTCTCCGCCAGGATGGCGCGCACGTCCGCCGCCTGCTCGCGCCAGCGATCCACCTCCAGGTGTTCACACATCCCCGGTATCGCGGCGATCTCGATGCCGTCGTAGCCGGCGGCGGCGATATGGCGGGCGGCGGTGGCGAAATCGAACGCATCGAACAGAACCGAATTGACGGCGAGAGAAATCATCTAATTCTCCGTGATTGAGTTGGATGCGGGATTCCGCACCGGTGGCCACAATAGCATACGGCCGCGCCGGCACCTCCGGGAACGAGCCGCGACCGATTTTCGGCGGCCAATGAGAGGTGGACAGGCGGACGAGCAACCGGCAGGCTCAGGTTGATGATCACCGCACTTGGCTACCTCGGCATTCGCACCGACCGGCTGTCTGACTGGTCCGACTATGCGAGCGGCCAGCTCGGGCTGCAGGCGGTCGATCGCGCTGCCGGCCAAGCGGCTTTCCGCATGGATGACCGCAAACAGCGCCTGATCGTGACCGCGGAAACCGGCGATGACTTGGCCTGCATGGGCTGGGAAGTGGCGGACGCTCCATCTTTGGATCGGCTCTGTGCACGTCTTTCCGATGCCGGCGTCGAGGTCAGACCTGGCACCCGCGCTCTGGCCGACCAGCGATTCGTTACCGGCCTCGCGCTAGCGCAAGACCCGGCGGGAAATCGCCTGGAGTTCTTTCACGGCCCGATGCTGACCGAAGACCCGTTCATTCCGGGACGACCCATCTCCGGCTTCAAGACCGGTCCGCTCGGCATGGGCCATGCGGTGCTTCACACCACCGACATCGACACCTTGCTCCCGTTCTATCGCGACCTGCTCGGCTTCCGGCTCAGCGACTACGGACTTCAGCCCATTCCGCTCTACTTCTTTCACGTCAATGGCCGGCACCACAGCTTTGCCATGCTGGGCACCGGGCAGACCGGCTTCCACCACTTCATGGTGGAGTACACCAACCTCGACGATGTCGGCCAGGGCTACGACCTCGCACAGCAGTCCGCCGGCGCCGTCGCGTACACGCTCGGCCGGCACACCAACGACTGGATGACCTCGTTCTACACCAATACCCCCTCCGGGTTCTTCGTCGAGACCGGGTGGGGCGGGCGGATCATCGAGCCTGACAAGTGGCAGATCCAGGTGATGGAGCACGGACCGAGCTTCTGGGGGCATGACCGCCCGCATCTGCAGGACGAGCAGCGCCGGGAATTCCGCGAGCTCGCGCTCGATACCGCCAGGCAAGGCCTGCAGGCGCCGCCGCCCACCGATTGCCCGTGGCTGTGGGGCGCGTTGAGCGGCAACCGGCCGGTCTGAACGTTCCCGTGCCACCCGAACGTCGAGGGCCTTATGACGTCGCCGTCGTCGGCTTGGGGCCAACCGGAGCGGTGCTCGCCAGTCTGCTGGGGTTGTGCGGGTTGCGCGTCGTGGTCCTGGAACGCGAGGCGGAGATCCACGGCCTGCCCCGTGCCGTCCATTTCGATGGAGAAGTCATGCGCATCTTCCAGACCATCGGCATTGCCGACCGGGTAGCCGCGGTGTCCCGAGTCAATGCCGGCATGCGATTCGTCGATCCCGACGGCAGTCTGATACTCGACTGGCCACGTCCGCAGCAGGTCGGGCCGCACGGCTGGTACCCGAGCTACCGCTTCCACCAGCCCGATCTGGAGGCGATCCTGCGCGATCATCTGCGCGGCGCACCCATTGTGGACGTGGTTCTGGGCGCCGATGCGACTTCCTTCGGTCAGGACACGGCGTCCGCGACGGTCACCTTCCGCAGAGGTGACCGGCAACAGACACTGGCTGCCAGCTACGTCGTGGGATGCGATGGCGCGCGGTCGCTGGTCCGGGAGCAGGTCGCGAACCGGGCCAAAGACTTGGGATTTCACGAGCGCTGGCTGGTAGTCGATCTGCTGCTGCGCGGAGAACGACCGGACCTCGGTGACTTCACCATCCAGTATTGCCATCCACACACGCCGGCAACCTACGTGCGCGGACCGGGCCGGCGCCGGCGCTGGGAGATTGCAATAGGCGAACTGCCGGACGACGAGGCGCTCGCACCCGCAAACATCTGGCAGCGCCTGTCACGATGGCTGACACGGGACGATGCCGAGGTCGAGCGCGCCGCAGTCTATACCTTCCACTCGGTTGTCGCGTCATTCTGGCGCCCGGGGCGGCTGCGGGGGCCGGCCCCCCCGCAGTCTATCCCTTCCACGCGGTTGTCGCGTCATTCTGGCGCCGGGGCCGGCTGCTGATCGCCGGCGACGCCGCGCATCAGAGCCCGCCGTTCATGGGTCAGGGCATGTGCGCCGGGATTCGCGACGCCGCGAACCTGGCCTGGAAGCTCGCCCTCTGCATCCGCCACGAGCACGACGACGCCATGCTCGACAGCTACCAGAACGAGCGCCATCCACATGTGCGGGCCTTCATCGAAGGTGCCGTCGCCCTCGGCCGGCTGGTCAACGCGACCGACAGCGAGGCGGCCCTGAAGTCGGCCTTCCGACAACCGGACGGCACCTTCAAGATGGACACTATCTCACCGCGACTCGGCCCCGGCTTGTGGCAGGCCGGCTGTGCCGCCGCGGGCCACATCTCGCCGCAATTTGTTTGCAAAGAGGGCGTTCTCTCTGACGAAGTCGCGGGCTACGGGCCGGCCCTCCTCGCCGACCGCTCGCTGCTGGCCCGGTGGCAAGGGCGAGCACGCGCCACAAAGAAGGGGATCCACGTCTGGACCCCTGGCGAACTGGACGGAGCCGCCGAGTATCTGGCGGAACTCGGAACCCGCGCCGTAGCCATCCGCCCCGACCGATACCTTTACGGCACCGCCAACGACCCCGCCGGATTGAATGCTCTGGTCGATCAGCTTCCGTCGCCACTGCCATCCTCGTCGAAATAGACGGCTGGTACTACTTCAGCAGCGGTGACGTGTCCACGCGGACCCGAGTGATCCTCACTTCCTTCTTTATCGGGCATACCTCAAAGAAGATGCTCACGGGAAGGCTGTCGCGGACTTCGCTGTATTTTGCATCGGGCTCAGGATCAGGATCCTTGTCGGGATCGTGGATCAGCTTGACCGCCACGCGTCCGGCAACAACACACTTGCCGTTGTCCACTACAGCACTCTCTGAGTATGCCGTAACCCCCTCGAACTTGATGATGTCGGCCAGATCCCCAAGTTCTTCCCATTCGGGCTTCTCATCCAGCGGATAGTCCCGTGCAGCGTCATACAGCGTACGGGGGAGGTCAGCGAACCAGACGCGTGCAGACTCAATCTTCATGGCATTACCCGGGTAGGGTACCAGTCTCGTATTGCCACTTCAACATCCGTGCCAGCCCGTCCAGGTCCGGCATCGCGTGAGCATCATCAATCCCGAGGTTGTGCAGCCCACGCAACAGTAACTCCTTCAACTCCTTAGGGATACCAAACCGTGCAAGGCTGATGTCCTTGGTCTGCACCCCCCAGGACCGATCGGGCTGCGCATGGATACTGAACAATCCCCTTTGGTTGACAAACAGGCGCTCCCAGAGCAGGCTGTACGAATCGCCCCGACCGACCGACGGTTGCTACCGCCAGTCCTTGTCGCGCTGGCCTCGAAACACCCACTCGTTGGCCGGATGGTCCTGCGACCACCGCACGAAATCAGCAAGCTTGTCTTTGGCCGCCGACACCGCCTTTACATGCAGTGCGACCGAGCCAGAAAGCACGCCTATTGATCCTTCGCCCGCGACAGGAAGGACCCGGGCATGTCTGGGAACCACCTTCATCGTCTCAATACCGTCCGCCGGACGCGACTGGCCGGGAGCATGAGCCGTACGGAGTGGCACCATCCCCGGTGAGCCGCCATTATAGCGGTAGGGATGGCCAAAACAAGAACATGCTGTGTGGCTTCGGTGGCGGTGCGGACGTTGCGGGAGGCGGACTTGAGCAACGGGTTTCTGGAGACGCTGGATGCGTTGCGTCCAGCCAGCGACCTGGCGCCGGAGCGGGCGGTGGAGGTATTCCGGCGCCTTGACCGCAACCCGGACTGCGTGGTGGCGGTGGCGGAGGTTGGCGGCCGCGTGGTGGGCGCGGCGACGCTGCTCGTGGAGCACAAGTTCATCAACCAGGGGGGCCGTGCCGGCCACATCGAGGACGTGGCGGTGGCGGCCGATCAGCAGGGCAGGGGGATCGGGCAGGTGCTGATTCGCTACCTCCTGCAGCGCGCGGCCGAGGCCGGCTGCTACAAGACCATCCTCGACTGCGCCGACGATGTGCTGCCGTTCTACGAGCGGCTCGGCTTCCGGCGCCGCACCAACGGAATGGACTGCCGCCACCGTTAGCGATTGCACCACGCCAATCGTGCTACACTGCGGCCCCGAGATCGACCACATCTCGACAAGGAGATTCAAGTGAGAACCAATTCGCTGCGCAACAAGCTGAACGCCAACGAGATTTCGGTGTGTACGCGCATCTTCAACCCCGACCCGGTGAGCGTGGAAGTGCTCGGGCAGACGGGACAATTCGACTACGTCGAGTTCGTCGCCGAGTACGGCTCGTTCGACCTGCACGACCTGGACAACGTGTGCCGGACCGCCGAATTGTATGGACTCGGCTCGATGATCAAGATCGATCAGAGTCACCAGGGATTCCTGGCACAGCGCGGCATCGGCGCCGGTTTCGAAGCGGTGTTGTTCACCGACTGCCGTTCCGCCGACGACGTGCGCGAATGCGTGAGCTTCGCGCGTCCCGACACGCCGGAGGACAGCGGCCTGTACGGCGCCGCGGCGCGCCGCAACGTGCCGATGGGGTCGGGCGGCAGTACCGCCTACGTGCAGGCGATCCGCGACATCGTGGTGGCGGTGATGATCGAGAAGAAGGGCGCCGTCGACGAGCTGGAGGAAATCCTGGCCATCCCCGGCCTGGACATGGTGCAGTGGGGAGCCACCGACTATTCGATGAACACCGGCCACATGGGCGAGCGCGACCATCCCGAGGTGCAAGAGGCCCACGACCTCGTGTTCCGCCGCTCGCTTGAGTGCGGCGTGCACCCGCGCGCCGAAATCGGCAGCCCCGATCTGGCACAGCAGTACCTGGACCTGGGCGTGCGCCACTTCTCCATCGGCGCCGACGTCAGCATCCTGGGCGGCTACTGGAGCACCACCGGCGCGCAACTGCGCCAGGTGCTCGGCGTGCCCGCGTAGGTACGCCGCTTCCGGCCTACTGCGACTCCAGAACCTCCGGGTTGACGATTGCCTGTGGCCGCTGCCCGGCCAGCACGGCGATCACGTTGTCCACGGCGAGCCCGCGCATCGCCTTGCGTGTCTCGTGGGTCGCGGTGGCCATGTGCGGGAAAATCACCACGTTGGGCAGCGACAGAATCGGATCGTCCGGGTCCGGCGGCTCCGGCGCCAGCACGTCGAGACCGGCGCCGGCGATGCGGTTTTCCTGCAGCGCCGCTGTCAGGGCCGCCTGGTCCACCACGCCGCCGCGCGCGGTGTTGACCAGGTAGGCATTGCCGCGCATCAGGGCGATTTCGCGCTCGCCAATTAGGTGGCGTGAGGAGTCGTTCAGATCCATGTGGATCGACACGACGTCCGCCTCGCGCAACAGGTCGTCGAGTGTCCGGCGCGGCGCCGCCGGGGCGTCGGGCGGCGGGTTGTCGAAGATGTCATACCAGAGCGCCTTCATCCCCAGCGCCAGCATGCGCCGCGTCACCTCCCGCCCAATGCGCCCGAAACCGACCACGCCGACGGTTTTGCCGGCGATGTCGTGCGCCAGGGCCGGCATCGGCTGGCACGCCGCCCGCGCGCCGCCCGCACCGCGGGTGTTGCGGGCGATGTCGTCCGCCAGGGCCGGCATCGGCTCGCGCCGCGCCCACGCACCGCTGCGCGCGTAGCGCTCGAACTCCAGCAGGCGGCGCGACAGCATGAGGATCAGCGCGACGGTCAGGTCCGCCACCGCGGCCGTCAGTACGCCCGGCGTGTTGCACACGGCCACGCCGCGCGCGGAAGCCGCCGCCACGTCGATGAAGTCGTAGCCGACGCTCGAGGTAGCGACCACCCGCAACGCCGGCCCGGCGTCGAGGAACTCCCCGTCTACCGGGTAATGACCCAGAAATGCCTGCGCCGTGGCCAGCGCCTCGAACACCTGTTCGCGGGGAGCTCCCACCAGCGACACGATCTCCCCGGCCGCGGCGAGGCGTGCTTCGAATTCGGGCTCCAGGGGGAGCGTGGCGACGATCCGTGGTTTGTCGTTCATATCTGGGCGCGCATCGTAATCGTTGACCGGGCCCACGTCCACCCAAAGGCGCTGCCACCCGCAGCCACCATGCCAACCTGCGGGCGCGTTTGGTGTAGGATGGCTGCCATGGCAACAACCGAAACGCTGCTGGCGGCAGAGGGCCCCGCCACCGAGGGCATCGTGCGCGCGCTTGAGGGTGCCGGCATCGACATGGTGTTCGGCATCATCGGCGGCAACATGGGGCGCCTCTACGACGCCCTGTACGATCGCCAGGACACGATTCGCGCGGTCCTGGTACGCCACGAACAGCTCGCGAGCGTGATGGCGGAGGTCTACGGCCGGCTGACCGGCAGGCCGGGCGTGGCGATCGGCCAGGGCGCCTTCATGCTTGCCAACGCGCTCCTCGGCACCCTGGAGGCGCACATGGGCAGCTCGCCGATGCTGCTGCTGACCGATCTCTCCGACCAGGCGCCGTTCTCGCACCACTCGCCTTATCAGAGCGGCACCGGCGACTACGGCTCCTTCGACACGCGCAGCGCTCTCGCCGGGGTCACCAAGTACGCTACCGTGGCGCACGATCCCGTGCAGGCGGTGCAGAGTACCCAGCTCGCGGTCAAGCACGCACTCAGCGGCGAGCGCGGCCCGGTGGCGGTGATCTATCACAGCGCCGCGCTGGGCGGCACCGTGGGCCCGGACAGCCGGCCCGTCCTGTATCCGACGCAGTGCTACCTCCCAGCCAGAACCCACGGCGACGACGCGCACGTGCAGGCCGCCGCCGCGGCCCTCGCCGGCGCGCAACGCCCCGTGATCGTGGCCGGCAACGGCGTGCGTGTCGCCGGCGCCTACGCCGAGCTGGCCGCGCTTGCCGAGCTGCTCGCGGCCCCGGTCGCCACCACCGCCTCCGGCAAGAGCGTGTTCCCGGAGACGCATGAGCTCGCACTCGGCGTGCTCGGCAGCTTCGGGCAGGCCACCGCCAACGTCACTGTCGGCCAGGCCGACCTGGTGCTGGCGGTCGGCACCCGCCTGAACCCGTCCGACACCGCCAACGAGAATCCGGAGCTGATCGACCCGCGCCGCCAAACCCTCATCCAGGTGGACGTGGAGCCGAAAAACGCCGCCTGGTCGTTCCCGTGCGACCACACCATCGTCGGCGACGCCGCCCTGGTACTAGCTCAGCTGCACGCCGCGGTCGCCGCGGCCGGCGCACCGTCGGCGGCGACGCGCACCGCCCGCAAGGCAGAACTGAACGCGGCGAGGCGGGAGCATGACTTCTTCTCCGATCCCGACTATCACTCCGACGAGAGCCCGATCATGCCGCAGCGTCTGTTCACGGAGATTGGCCGTGCGACTGCAGAGGATGCCTTCATCACCTGCGACGCCGGCGAGAACCGCCTGTTCATGACCCACTTTTTCCAGACCCGCAGCGCCGGCTCGCTGATCATGCCCGGCATTGGGGCGATGGGCTATGCCATCCCGGCCGCGCTGGCAGCCAAGCTGGTCCACCCCGACCGTCAGGTGCTGGCGGTGACCGGCGACGGTGGCTTCGGCATGGCGATGAACGGCCTGCTGACCGCGCGCGACGAGAACATCCCGATTGTCGTGGTGGTGCTCAACAACAGCGCCCTCGGCTGGGTCAAACACGGCCAGCAGGAACGGGTAATAGCCAGCGAGTTCGCGCCCACCAACTTCGCCGAGGTGGCCCGTTCGATGGGCTGCAACGGAGTGCGGGTGACGTCTCCCGGCGATTTGCCGGCCGCCTTCGCGGACGCCCTTGCCGCTCCGGTTGCGACCGTCATCGACGTGGTCACCTCGAGGCGGGTCACGTTTCGCGACGTCACAAGCCCCCTGACCCGCGGCTGAGCGCCGCCCCCGGGGTCAGTGGTACAGGCCGCCGTCGATCGGGATCGTGCAGCCGGTCACGTAGTCGGAAAGATCCGTGACCAGGAACTCCACCACCTTCACGCAGTCCGCAATGGTGCCTTCCCGGCGCAGCGGGATGCGCGGGCCGAGGTGGGCGCGATCACCGAGACGCCCGGTGCGGATAATGCCGGGCGCGATGCTGTTGACGTTGATGCCGTGCGGTCCCAGTTCCTGGGCCAGGGCCCGCGTGTAGTGGACGATAGCGGCCTTGGCGGTGCCGTACGGGTGGTAGCCACCTGACGCCACAAGGCCCGCGGTGCTGGAAACGGTGACGATCTTGCCGCCGCCGCGGCGTTTCAGGTGCGGAACCACGGCCATGCAGGTGTACATGCAGGTCATCAGGTTGATGTCCAGCACCCGCGTCAGCACCTCCTGCGGACAGTCGCTCGCCGTCGCCTCGGTGTTGGTGTCGGCAAGCTCCCGCCCATCCGCCCCGGCAACGCTCCCGGCGCCGGGCATCTCGTCCGCAAACCGGGTGGTGCCCCCGCCGGCATTGCACACCGCGATGTCGATACCGCCAAGCTCGCCGGCCACGCTGGCCACCGCCCGCTCGGCGGCGCCACGGTCGGCGAGGTCGACTTCGCGCGCCAGCGCGCGAATGCCGTGGGCGGCGCACTCTTCCTGCACCGTCGCGGCGGTCATCAGGTTCCGCTCGAACTCGTACACCCCGGCGGCGTCGAGGTTGCGGTCGAGAATGGCCACGTCGGCGCCCAGCTCCGCCAGCCGTAGCGCATAACCGCGCCCCAATCCACGGGCGCCGCCGGTGACCAGCGCCACCTTGCCGCGCAACTGGCGGTCAGCCACGCCAGCCCCGGCCCCCGTCCCGACCAGCACGGTCAATCAACCTCGATGCCGGCCCCGGCCAGGGCGGCGGTCAGCTCCGCGTAACCGATACGCGCGTAGGTCAGCGGATTGGCCTTGGCCGGATCCTGCTCCGCCTCCACCACGGCCCACCCGGCATAGCCGATCTCTGCCAACAGCCGCGCCACCGCGCGAAAGTCGATGCTGCCGTCGCCGGGCACCGTGAACACTCCGGCCAGCACCGCATCGAGAAAGCTCAGGTCCTCGGCCCGCACCCGGGCCAGCACGTCGGCGCGGATATCCTTGCAATGCACATGGTTCACACGCGCCGCGTGGCGCCGCGCCATGGCCAGCGGGTCGCCGCCGGCGAACACCATGTGGCCGGTGTCCACCAGCAGGCCCACCGACGGACCGGTGTGCGCCATCAGCATATCCACCTCGCGCTCGGTCTCGATCACCGTGCCCATGTGGTGGTGGTAGGTCATCGGTACGCCGCGTTCGGCCAGGTAGTCGGCCAGCTCGGTGAGCTCGCGGCCATAGTCGGGAAAATCGGAGTCGGCGAGGGCTGGACGCCGGCTCACCGGCACGCCCTGCTGCGCCTGCACGCTGCCGGTGGTCTCGGCGTATACCAGGACCGGGGCGCCGAGCGCCTTGAACGTGGCGAGTTGCTGCTCGATGCGCTCCCGCTCGCGCGCCACCGAACCGGACAGCAACTGCCCGGAAAACCAGCCGGATACCAGCCGCAGATCGTGCGCGGCAAGCTGTGCGCCGAGCACGGCGGCGTCCATCGGAAACTTGCCGCCAGACTCGACCCCGGTGAACCCCGCCAGCCGGCTCTGCCGCAGGCAGGTCTCCAGGGGCGTGTCGCCGCCCAACTGCGGCAGGTCGTCGTTGCTCCAGGCAATCGGTGCGATACCAAGCTGCACTGCCATCGACGGGAGCATACACCGCAGACGGCCGGCAGCGCACGACGCGGCGGGCGCGATTGTGGCCGCCGGGAGCCGCGGGCGGGGGCCCGTTCGACTCCCGGTGGCTGAATTGGAGACGCCGCCCGCTAGTTCCCGTGGAAGCGGTCGTAGGCGGTCTGGAAAATCTCCATGACCATATCAAGGCCGAGGCGGTCAAGCTCGTTCAGGTACTCTTCCCAGCCGTCGTCGACCCCGCCGTCCACCATCCACTTGGCGATCGAGGTCTGGATGTAGTTGGCGATTTCGGTGCTGTTCACCGCCAACTCTTCCTGTTCCTCGTCGGTGTAGGTGATATAGGCGAAGTGGCGCTCCTGCGGCCACAGGTAGGGCTCGTAGATCTCGCGAATGTACAAGTCGCGGTTGCCCTGCTCGCCGGTCCAGTTCACCTTGTCCGCGGCGCGCTTCGACACGTAGGTCGGGAAGAAGTTGTGCGGTCCGTGCTCGAACCAGTCCACGCCGCGCCCGGTTACCGTACGCGTCCCGTCAGACTCCTGCCTGATCAACGGTCCGCCGTAGGAAGCCTCGACGCTGAACGTGTCGTCCGCCCACGGATCGATGAATCGCACCAGTGCTTCCGGAACCTCGAACTTGCTGAAAATCGTGAACTGGTTCTTCTGCAGGCGCACCGGCTGCGAGCGGTAGCGGCGTACGCCGGTGGGGCCCATCAGCGGCGGCAGGGGATCGTAGAACTCTTCCACCGGCGAGGTGATGAAGTAGGAACCCCAGTAGCCGGAGATCGGCGGCACCGAGCGCGAGCGCGGGGTGAAGTCGGAGCCCTGGTTGGTGAAAAACTCCTCCGTGATCAGGTCCTCGGAGTAGAGGCGGTGCAGGAACTTCACCGCGTCCTTGAGCTTGGCATCGGTGGCGCCGAACTCGACCACGCCGTCGTTCACCGACAGGTACTTTTCGGCACCCGAGCCCTGGCCCTTCATCCACAGGCCGAAGGCGTTGTACAGCTCCCACTCGCCGCCGTTGCCCCAGGCGTGGAAGCGCCCCAGCCACGGCACGCCGTTGTCCGGCAGGGTGCCGTTGTCGATGCCGGTACGGAACGCCTTCAGCGCCAGGTAGAACTCGTCGGTAGTATCGGGAATCTTGTCGATGCCCATCTTGCCGAGCCAGTCCACGTTGATCGCCATGGTGTCGCGGATGCCGTAGTCGTTCAGGATCTCGCGGTAGTAGGGCAGGCTGTAGATCTTGCCGTCCGGCTGGGTAATCGCCTTGCGTACGATCGGCCGCTCGGCGAATGCCTGCTTCCAGCTCGGCGCGTAGGCGTCGATCATCTCGTCCAGTGCATACACGTCGCCGGCCTGCGCCGCTCCCCACAGATTGCGGTCGCTCACGCCCATGTTGAGCATCAGGTCGGGATACTCGCGGCTGGCGAAGATCAGGTTGCGCTTCTCTGCCGCCTGTGCTCCCGGCACCGTCTCGAACACCAGGTCGATATTGGAGCGCTCCTGCAGGTCCGCGATCAGCGTCATGTCGTCGAACTCGTAGTTCACGTGGGCGGCGCCGCGGATCATCGCCTGCACCGTAATCGGAGTATCGACAATCGGGTAGCCGGCATTGTGGAATCCGACCGCTGTGAGCCGGTCCTCGTCCGAGGCCATGGCCTCGGACTCCGGCGCAGCCCAAACCGCCCCCGCCATCAGAATCAGGGCTGCCACCGCGGCAGCACTGCGAATGTTCATCATCTTGAACACCTCCTTAATTCACTCGGCACCCTATGCTAGTCCCGCGGAATGATCAAACGTCCGGGCCAGCGCCGCCAGCCCCTTCAGCCCTTGATCGCCCCGATCATCACGCCGCGGACGTAGTGCTTCTGCACGAACGGGTACAGAATCAGCACCGGCACGCTGGCCACGATGATCATGCCGTACTTGATCGATTCGGCGAGCATCATGGCGGCGAGCGCGTTCTCGTCGTCAATCTCCAGCTCCTCGGTGAACGTGTTCTGGATCAGGATGTCGCGCAGGATGAGCTGCAGCGGGAAGCGCTCCCGTTCGCGCAGGTAGATCAGCCCGTGGAAAAAGCCGTTCCAGTGGCCGACCGCGTAGAACACCATCAGCACCGCGACAATCGCACCCGACAGCGGCAGCACCACCGAGCGGAAGAAGCGCAGATCGCTGCAGCCGTCCATCACCGCGGCGTCGAGCAGTTCCTGCGGAATGGTATTCATGAAGAAGGTGCGGGCAATGATGATGTTGAACACGCTCACCGCCAGGTGCAGGGCGCTGCCGCCAGCCGGCAGGATCATGATCCAGAACGTGTTGTACAGCCCGACGTCGCGGATCAGCAGAAAGGTGGGTATCAGGCCGCCGGAGAAGAACATGGTGAAGGTGAGGTAGAGCATGATGCCGTTGCGGCCCGGCAGATCGCGGCGCGACAGCGCGTAGGCGGCGGTCAGCGTCAGGCCGAGGTTGAGCAGGGTGCCGACCGAGGCGTACGCGAGGCTGTTGCGGTAGCCGCGCAGGAGGTCGTCGTGCTGGACAATGCGCGCGTAGCCGTCCAGGGTCAGGCCGCGCGGGATAATCCACACCTTGCCGGTATTGACCAGCACCGGGTCGCTGACCGAGGCAATCAGCACGAAGAACAGCGGGTAGGCCACCGCCGCCAGGATCAGCGACAGCACCACGTACAGGATGCCGTTCAATATGCGGTCCTGCCGCGTCAGCGCGGTCACCGCCATTGCACTACCCCCGCCACGCTACCACAGCCCAGACTGGCCGAGCACCTTGGCGAACCGGTTCACCGATACCAGCAGAACGAAGTTGATCACCGCGTTGAACAGGCCCACCGCCGCCGAGAAGCTGAACCGGGCGTCGAGCAGCCCCACCTTGTAGACAAAGGTGGAGATGATCTCCGATACCTGCAGGTTGAGCGCGTTCTGCATCAGGAACGCTTTCTCGAAGCCCACCCCCATGATCTGTCCGACGTTGAGAATGAGCAGGATGACGATGGTGGGCAGGATGCCGGGAATGTCGATGTTCCACACCCGCTGCCAGAGGGTGGCGCCGTCCACGATCGCCGCCTCGTGCAGCTCCGGGTCGATAGCGCTGAGCGCGGCCAGGTAGATGATGGTGCCCCAGCCGGCGTTCTGCCACACTCCCGAGAACACGTACAGCGACCGGAACCACTGCTCCTTGCCGAGGAAGAACACCCGCTCGCCCCCGAGCGCGTCCAGGAAGTGGTTGGTCAGGCCGAAGTTCTTGGACAGGAACACGCCGAGCATACCCACGATCACCACCGTGGAGATGAAGTGCGGAGCGTAGGTGACCATCTGCACGGTTCGCTTGAAGCGGGCGCCGGTCACCATGTTCATCATCAGCGCCAGGACGATCGGAATCGGAAAGCCGACCAGCAACTCGTAGCCGCTCAGGAAAGTGGTGTTGCGGATGAGCCGCCAGAAGCTCGGCGACTCGAAGAAGCGGATGAAGTGGCGCAGCCCGATCCAATCGCTGCCGATAATGCCGAGATGCGGCTTGAAATTCTTGAATGCAATGGTAACGCCGTACATCGGCACGTACTGGAAAATGAAAACCAGCGCGACGGTGGGCAGCAGGAGCAGGTACAACTGGTAGGATCGGACCATGCGCACCACGAGCGGGGTACTCCGTACTTCCAGGGGTTCAACCGCGGTGCGCTGCATCGGCGGCAATCGTGCGCATCTGCCGGGCCGCTGTCAATCCGGGGGCGACCGGACCGGATGGGCGGGATGATAGACTATGGGAGACTATGGGCATGAAAATGAACCTGTTGGGAGCGAGCGGCCTCGCGGTCAGCGAGATTGGCCTTGGCTGCATGTCGCTGGCGAAGGCCGGCACGGCGGCCGATGCGATTGTCCATCGTGCGCTCGACCTCGGCGTCAACTTCTTCGATACCGCCGACCTCTACGAGCGGGGCGCCAGTGAAGAACGGCTCGCGCGCGCGCTCGGAGGGCGCCGCGGCGACGTGGTAATTGCCACCAAGGCAGGCAACCGCTGGCGCGCCGGCGGCGCCGGCTGGGACTGGGACCCGTCACCGTCTCATCTCCGCGGCGCGGTCGAAGCGAGTCTGCGCCGCCTGCGAACCGACTACATCGACTTGTACCAGCTGCACGGCGGCACCATCGATGACCCCATCGACGATGTCATAGCGACGTTCGAAGCGCTGCGGCGGGCCGGCAAGATCCGCGCCTGGGGCATCTCCTCCATCCGTCCCAACGTGATCCGCGAGTACGCGGCGCGCTCGTCGATTGCCAGCGTCATGATGCAGTACAGCGTGTTGGACCGCCGGCCCGAGGAGCAGGCGCTGCCGCTGCTGCGCGACCGCGGCATTTCGGTGATCGTACGCGGGCCGGTGGCCAAGGGGCTGCTGGCCGGCAAACCGGCGCACGCCGACCTCGGCCATGACCGGGAACGGGTCGCGGCGGTTCAGCAGGTGCTCGGCGACGCCAGTGCGGCGGCCGGGCGGACGCCGGCTCAGAGTGCGCTGCGCTTCGCATTGGCGGCGCCGGCCGTGGCTACCGTGATCCCCGGAGCGAGCAGCCTCGCGCAGTTGCAGGACAACGTGGCCGCCGCGGCCAGCAATCCTCTCGGCGCCGGCGAAGCGGACGCCCTGCGCGCCGCGGCACCCGCGCAACATTACACGGTGCACCGCTAACGTGACCGCTGCCGCGCCGCCCGTTACCCTCGCTTCCGCCTCGCCGCAGCGGCTTGCCCTGCTGCAGGCGGCGGGCTTCGCAGTCCGCGTG
>MPNH01000061.1 GCA_002238925.1 Spirochaetaceae bacterium bin103
GGCGGCAGCCGGAACCGCCAAACCGGCGGCGGCAGGCAAGCCGGCGGCATCGGGCGGCGCGAAACCGGCACCCGCGGGTGAAGGACGCGAGCGGCCTGCCGCGGCGCGCGGCGCAGCGGCGGGGGCACGGGCTGGCGGAGGCACGCGCCGCGCGTGCCGCGGCCGGCGCCGGCGCACCTTCCACGGCCGCGGTCAGCGCCGTTGGGCGGGGCGCGGCTGCGGCGGCCGGCGAGGTGTCGCGGCGCGGCTTCCTGTCCTGGATCAGCGCCGGCTGGCTGGCATTTGGCGCCCTCACCACCGGCACCCTGATCGGGACGGTACGCTTCCTGTTCCCGAACGTGCTGTTCGAGCCGCCGCAGACCTTCCGCGCCGGCTTTCCCGAAGAATACACCATCGGCGACGTGTCGACCCGCTTCAAGGACCAGTTCGCCGTGTGGATCGTGCGTACGCCGACCGAGATCTACGTGCTGTCCACCGTCTGCACCCATCTCGGCTGCACCCCGAACTGGCTGTCCGGCGAGCAGAAGTTCAAGTGCCCGTGCCACGGCAGCGGGTTCCGCAAGACCGGCATCAACTTCGAGGGGCCGGCGCCGCGTCCGCTGGAGCGCTACCGGGTGGCGCTGTCCGACGACGGCCAGATCCTGGTCGACAAGACGCGCAAGTACCAGTGGGAGAAGGGCGAGTGGACCGACCCCGAGTCGTTCCTGGCCGTGTAGCGGGCAAGCATCATGATGATCACGAGGAGTAACGCGACCCATGGCTGATACCGAAACCCGATCCGCCGGCCGCGGCGGATCCGCCCGTGGCGGCGGCGCCCGCGGCGGACGAGGGGGATCCAACGGCAGCAAGGGCCCGAACGTCCTGCAACAACTCGCCGAGTCGCAGGTAATCAAGTCGATATTCCGCACCGGCATACCGCGGTCCCGGCGGCAGCGCATGATGGGCGTGCTGAATAACGTGTTCCTGCACCTCCATCCGGTGCGCCTGCCGAAGCACGCGGTCAAGGTGAAATACACCTGGTGCATGGGCGGACTATCGTTCTTTATCTTCCTGGTGCTGACCATCACCGGCATCCTGCTGATGTTCTACTACCGGCCCACCGTCGAGGCGGCCTACGGCGACATCATCGACATTGGCTCGCAGGTGCCGCTCGGCATCATGCGCGAGATCCATCGCTGGGGCGCTCACCTGATGGTGATAACCGTATGGTTGCACATGTTCCGGGTGTTCATGACCGGTTCCTACAAGCCGCCGCGCGAGTTCAACTGGGCGATCGGCGTGCTGCTGCTCACGCTCACCATGTTCCTGAGTTACACCGGGTACCTGCTGCCGTGGGACCAACTCGCCATCTGGGCGGTCACCGTGGGCGCCAACATGGCTCGCGCCGCGCCGTTTCTCGGCCACGAGGGCCCCGGCGCCTCACTGCTGTCGATTGGCGACGTGAACTTCGTGCACGCCGGCGCGGACGCCAAGTTCGCTCTGCTTGGCGGGCGTTTCCTGGGAGAGGCCACGCTGCTGCGGTTCTACGTGCTGCACTGCATCGGGGTGCCGTTCATCGTGATGATCCTGATGATCGTCCACTTCTGGCGCATCCGGAAGGACGGCGGGATCTCCGGACCCACGTAAGCGGCAAGGACCAAGCGGCAAGGACGCAAGAAAGGTGCTCAAGCAATTCTTCAACTGGGTTTCCAACCCCGCCATCCTGTTCTCGATCTTCATCGTCGTGTTTTTCTTCATCTTCCCGCCCGGCGAGAAGATGTACCGGCTGCACCGCCGCCTGAAGCTCGACAAGCTGTGGACTCCCGTCGGCGGCATCGTGTTCTTCTCGCTGCTGGCAATCTTCTTCCTGTGGGGGATTACCGACGAGAACTTCCGCCTCATCGTGTTCAAGCCGGACAACATTCCGATCACGGCGCTGCTGTTCCTGGTGCCGTTCTTCCTCTGGTACTCGATGAAGCAGGCGCGCGACAACGATCTGCGCGCCGAGAAGGGCGAACCGCCGCACGAGGCGCTGGACAACGAAAAGGTGCTGGTGTGGCCGGACCTGGTGTACGTGGAGTTCATCTGCCTGATCCTGTCGATGGCGTTGATGATCGTCTGGTCGCTGTTTCTGAAGGCGCCGCTGGAGGAACCGGCCAACCCGACGGTGTCGCCGAACCCGTCGAAGGCGCCGTGGTACTTCCTGGGCCTGCAGGAGATGCTGGTCTACTACGACCCGTGGCTGGCAGGCGTGGTGCTGCCGACGCTGATCATCGTCGGCCTGGTGGCCATCCCCTACATGGACATTAACGCCGGCGGCCAGGGCTTCTACAGCTTTCGCCCACGCATGAAGTCGATCAGCATCTTTCTGTTCGGGTTCGTGGTGATGTGGATCTTCCTGATTCTGGTCGGCACCTTCCTGCGCGGACCGAACTGGAACTTCTTCGGACCATTCGAGTTCTGGGATGTCAACAAGCGGGAGGTGCTGAACAACGTAAACCTGTCCGAATACGTGTATATTTTCCTGTTACGCACTGGGTTACCAAAGAACATCCTGGTTCGCGAACTGTTTGGGATTCTCCTCATCCTGGGGTACTTCGCGATCGTGCCCGGGTTGCTGGCGCAGACCGTGTTCAAACGGCTGTTCCAGCGCCTCGGCGTGGTTCGCTACAGTTTTTTCATCGTGCTGTTACTGATGGGGTTGGCGCTGCCGATCAAGATGTACACACGCTGGCTGTTCAACCTGAAGTATATCGTCTCGATTCCGGAATACTTCCTCAACGTATAGATGGCAGTCCGACCTCAAGCACCACCGCCGGAAGAGCGGCACTACAAGATCGGCACCCTGAACAAGTGGTTTGCAATTGGCAGCATCGTGCTGCTGATCACCATCATCGCCGGGTTTGCCCAGGATTACGGGCGCGAGTGGAAGCGCTGGCAGCGCGAGTTCCGGCGCATCGACCAGCAGGCGACGCGCGCCGCGTATGACGAAATGGCCACCGAGATGGAGGGCAACGCCGACCTGGCGCGGGCCCGCGAGCAGGTGGTTGCCGCCGGGGAGTCGCTGAGCGCGCGCCAGGATGACGTGGCGGCCGCCGGTCGCGAGGTGGACCGTCTGAAGGCGCGGTTCGACATCGTCAACTCGCGGTTCCAGAACGTGAAGGCGGAACTGGAACGGGCCCGCTACCGCGACGAGCAGGCGTCCGCCAGCGTCGACGGTCTGGCGCTGAACAGCGAGCGCACCGCGCGCGACCTGGAGCGCTGGGAAGGCGAATTCACCGGCGTTTCGGTGGCCCAGGAGGAGGCGCAACTCGCCCTGGACCAGGCGCAGGCAGCGCTGACCGCGTTCCAGGATGACGTGCGCGACGCCACCCGCGAGCGCGATCAGTTGTCCCGCGAAGCCGACCTGCTGATGCGGCGGCTCACGCGCATGGATCCCGAATTTTCGCCGATGGGCGTGAAGGTGGCCAACGTCATCCGCGACCTGCCGATTCTCGACCTGTCGCAGCCGTCCCTGAAGGTGAACCAGGTGGTGCTGCCCGACATCAAGGAGAACCTGAACTTCGCCCAGGTGCCGCGCGTCGACCGCTGCGTGACCTGCCACCTCGGCGTGGAGCGCGCCGACCTGGAAGGGGTGGAGAACCCGCACGGCGCCCACCCACGCCTGGCCCTGTTCGTGGCCAGCGACTCGCCCCACCCGCTCGAGCAGTTCGGCTGCACCAGTTGCCACGGCGGGCGCGGGCGCGCCACCGACTTCTACGGCACCGTGCACGTGCCCGATTCCTCCGACCAGGAGCATGACTGGGAAGAACGGCTCCGCCGGGGGGGAAAACAACCTCGGGGGGGGGGCGGGGGCGGGCGCGGGCGCGCCACCGACTTCTACGGCACCGTGCACGTGCCCGATTCCTCCGACCAGGAGCATGACTGGGAAGAACGGCTCGGCTGGAAGGAATACCACCTGTGGGAGGAGCCGATGCATCCGCTGCGCTACGCGGAAGCGGGCTGCTACCAATGCCACAGCGGCCAGACGCAGGTGCGCGGCGCAGACCAGCTCAACTACGGGCTGGCCTTGGTCGAGCAGGCGGGCTGCTACTCGTGCCACCAGATCGACAGCTTCGAGCGCTCGCTGCAGCGTGGCCCGTCACTGCGCCACGTCGCCGACAAGATCACTCCGGAATTCGCCTTCCAGTGGATCAAGGATCCGGCCGCGTTCCGCGCGCAGACCTGGATGCCGTCCTACTTCGGGCAAAGCAACAACAGCGATCCCGAGTCCGCGGCGCGCGGCGATCAGGAGGTGCGCGCCATGGTGAGCTACCTGTTTGCCAACAGCACCGCCTATCCGATGCAGTCAATCCCGGTGGCCGGCGATGCCGGGCGCGGCGAAGAGCTGGTCGCCTCGGTGGGCTGCATGGCGTGCCACCAGTCGCCGGAGGAGACCGTCGGCAGCGACACCCGCACGGCCACCAGCATCCAGGACCTGCGCCGCCAGTTCGGACCCAACTTCCAGGGCCTGGGCAGCAAGACCTCGGAGCAGTGGGTGTACAACTGGCTCAAGGATCCGTCCAGCTACCATCCCGGCACGCGCATGCCGAGCCTGCGCCTGACCGACCAGGAGGCGGCCGACATCACCGCCTACCTGATGGGCTCGACCGATTCCGCGTTCGTGAACCGCCCGGTGCCGGGCATCGACGAGGCGATCATCGACCAGATCGCGCTCGACTTCCTGTCCAACACCGCGCCAATGATCACCGCCCGCGAGCAGCTGTCCGGCATGAGCCGGAGCGAAAAGCTGGAGTTTACCGGCGAACGTCTCATCGGGCAGTACGGATGTTACGCCTGCCATGACATTGCCGGCTTCGAAGGCGCCCAGCCAATCGGCACCGAGTTGACCAACATCGGGCGCAAGGCGCTGCACCAGTTCGACTACGGCTTCGTCGACATTGAGCACAGCCGCACCTCGTGGTGGACGGCCAAGCTCACCGATCCGCGCATCTTCGACACCCATCGCGACCTGAGTTCGATGCTGAAGAGCCGGATGCCCAACTTCCGCTTCACCGACCTGCAGGTGGAGGCGGTGGTGACCGCGCTGGCCGGATTCGTCGAGGTGGACCCTGACAACACCCTCATCGTGCCGCGCACGCCGCGCAACCTGCGTACCGAGCAGGGCCAGCAACTGGTGCGGCAGATGAACTGCCAGGGTTGCCATGTCATCGAGGACGACGGCGGCGCGGTGGTGGACCGGGTGGCCGACTGGCTGCAGCGGTTCGAGGGCCGCGACGCCGCCGACGCGGCAACGTTGGCGCCCAGCTTCTCGCCGCCCAACCTGCTCGGCGAAGGCCGCAAGGTGCAAACCGACTGGCTGTTCGCCTTCTTTCACGAACCGTCGCCGATCCGGCCGTGGCTGCGGATGCGCATGCCGAGCTACGGCATGACCGCCGACCAGCGCAACGACCTGATCGCCTACTTCACGGCGCTCGACGACGCGGACTATCCGTTCGCCGAGGCGGTGGAGCCGGATCTGACCGGCGAGGAGCTGGACGCGGCGCTGAAAATGTTCTCGCCGCAGTACTTCAACTGCACCACCTGTCACATCCAGGGCGACCAGTTCCCGCCGGGTACGCCGGACCGCTGGGCTCCCAACTTCGCGCTCGCCGCCGAGCGGCTGCGGCCCGAGTGGATTATCGACTGGCTTGCCGACCCGCAGTCGCTGATGCCGGGCACCCGCATGCCGGCGTTCTACCCGCTCGGCGCACCGGGCATCCTGAACGACGACACCGACCACCAACTCGAAGTGCTGCGCGACTACCTGCTCACCCTCGCCGACGAGCGGTAGTCGCCGGCGCGGCGCCCCCGGCGAGCGCCCGCCGGCGCACATGATTCGCACCCCGATGGGAAACCGTGAACCAGCACCGCGATAGGCAGAGCACCGCGCCCGGTGCCGGCATTGGGGGCGGTGCGTGTTTGACCGTGCCGGTCGGTGCCGGGGTCGACGATTCGGCGGTCAAGGCGGCGTTGAGCGCCGCGTTTCGGGAACAGCGCGCCTTCGGGTTTGTGCCGAGCGCCGCTTGGGCGGGCGCCGGCGACGATGAGCGGCAGCGGCTGGGGGGGGGGGGTTGGGTGGGGGGGGGGGGGGGGGCGGGCGCCCGGGCGGGGGGGGGGGCGACGATGAGAGGCAGCGGCTGGCGGAGGCGGTTCGGGTCGAGGCGGTGGCGGCCGCGGCGCCCGGCAGTGCGGCGGCGCGGGAACGGCTGCAACGCGACGCGCGGCTCATGCAGCGGCTCGCCAATGCCGTGCGCCTGACCCACGAGCTGCTCACGGCGAACGAGAACCGCGGCAGCGCGGACGCCGCGGCGCGCCGCGTGGTGCTGATCCGGGAGCCGGCGGGGGCAGCCTTTTTCCATGAACAGGGCGATGCCGCCGTGCTGGCGCGGGTTGGGCAGGGTCCGGTGGGAAACCGGGTGCCGACGTTCTATCTCGGGTTGCGGCTATTCGACCTGGCGGCCGCCGAGCAGGACAGCGACGGCGCCGTGCGCGAGGCGCTTGCGCTGATCCTGCGCCTGGAACAGCGCGCCATTGAGACCGGCTACTCGCACGTCGAGACCCTGGACGACCGGCAGCGCGCTACCCTGGAAGCGCTGTACGGCGTGCTGCGGGAGCCGGCGCGCGGATTCGTACCGCCCGACCAGGCATTGCCGCCGCCGCGGCGCCCGGTGCGCGTTACCGCCGCCCGCCGGCAGGCGTTCCTGCGCCAGTTGAACGCGCGGCGCGCCGACTCGCCGCTCGACTTCGACGCCGCCATCTGCACCGTGGCGATGCGCAGTCTGGAACGCCTCGCGCAGCGCGCCAAGCGGCACGGCGATGCCGCGACCCGCCGCGAGGTGGTGCGCCTGCTTGTCGCCGCCGCCGGCCACGACCTGCACGACGTGCGCAACCACGCCAACCTGCTCCTGGAACGCATGCTCGCACCCAAGGAGTTCGACGCGCCGCTGGCGCGTACCTTCGCCAACGTCATTCGCGGCGCCACGCACCGGTTTTCGTTCGACCTGCCGCCGCGGCGCGGGCGCTACCTGCTGCGCATCTACCGCGGCGCGCCGCACCACCGCTACCCTGGTGAGACCGACATCCACTTCGACGAGGTGGAGCTGCGGCGCCCGGCGCCGGGGCAGCCGCTGGCGGCGGAGTTCGCCTGCGACGAACTCGGCCACTACGACTACTGCGTGGTGCGGGTCCATGCGAGCGGCCGCCGCGAATGGCACAAGGATGCCGCCTGCAGCGGGCGCATCAACGTCATTCCCGACCTGCGCGGCGAGTTGGCGCTGCAGATCTTTCCCGACATCCACGGCCACACGCGCGCCTGGTGGGGAGACGGCGAGCATCCCGGGCTGGTCTACAACGAGCACGGTGAGGTAATCCGGCTCGGCACTTTCGCCGACGTGGCTGCCCATCTGCCGCACATCCAGCGCCGCCACGGGTTCAGCATCGTCTACCTGCTCGGCGTGCAGAAGCGCGGCAGCAACCGCCAGGACTGGTCGCCGCACGCCACCTCCGCCTCGCCGTTTTCTCCGGAGAGCCTGGTCGAGATGGAGCCGCGCCTGGGCGGCAACGACGGTTTGCGCGCGCTGGTGGCGGCGGCCCACGCGCTCGGTATGAAGGTGGTGGTGGACGTGATCCCGCACCTCAACCGCCGTGTCCACGACGTGCCGGAGTCGTTCACCGTGCACTGCTACGACGAAGCCGGCAACCTGGTGCCGCGCGCCTCCACCGACGGCCGTTACGGAAGCTGGAACGACGGCGTGCTGCTCAACTACCGCCGGCTGGCGGTCTGGGAGTGGCTCGCCGACGCGGTGCGCACCATGGTGGAGCGGTTCGACGTCGACGGCGTGCGCTGCGACATCGCCCACGCCCTGCCGGTGGTAATGAAGCGCAACAACGCGCCCACTCTGCCCACCGGGCCGCGCTCCGACGAGGAACAGGTGGAGGGCACCATCGTGGTCAACGAGCGGGAGGACGACCACCTGATTACCACCGGCTTCTTCGACTCGGCGTGCCGTGACCTGATTGCCAGTCCGCTGCACTACCTGCTGATGCGCGAGTTGGAGCAGTCCGTCCGCGGCGCCGGCAAGGAGTTCGGCCTGTTTCTTGCCGAATCCTATTGGGGCCGCGAGCAGTACCTGAGCCGGGTCGGCGTGGTGCCGTACAACTCCGCGCTGTTCAAGATCTGCGAGCGGGTCGCGCAGGGCACCTCCCCGGTGAGCGAGATCTACCACCTGTACGAAAACCACTACCGGCACACGCTGCCACCCGGCACCGAGCTGATGGGCATGTTCGGCAACCACGACGAGCGCCGCCCGGTGAACACCTTCGGGCGCGACAACCTGCGCCCGGTGCTTACCCTGACCTCGTTCCTGGCCAACCTGCTGCTGGACTACGAGGGCAACGCCGACGGCGAGGCATGGAAGGTGTTCCCGGACAACGTGTACGTTGACTGGAACCGCTTCGACAGCGCCGCGGACCGCAGCGTGGAGCGGGTGTTCAGCGAGACGTATGCCTTCCACCGCCGCAACCCGGGACGCGGTACGCTGGTGCCGACTGACCACGACCAGGTGGTGGCGGCGATCAAACCGGCGCCGCGCGGCCTGTGGCTGGCGGTGTGCAGCTTCTCCGCCGACAGCGCCACGGTGAGCGTCGACCTGAGTGCGGCGCAGGTGATCGACGACGCGGCGCGCTACGTGGTGGTCGATCCCACCTACTCGCCGGTCACGCGCGGCTATGCGCACTACACCGGACGTGAGTTGCGGGTGACCCCGCTGACCACCTCGGTGAGCTACCGGCAGCGGGTAAAGCTGCTGCGTATCGACCTGGTCGCCGCCTCAGGCGGCGCAACCGGCGCGGGCGAGGGCGCCGGGAAGGACCTGCTGCGCGACTCTTTCGACCGGCTGCTGGTGGCGCGCTCGCGCGAGCAGGTCGCCGCCTCGTTCGCGTACCGGGCGCTGGCGAACGCCGCCGCAAGCCGCGAGCGGCTGACTCGGTTTCTCGACGATGCGCTGCTGCCGCTGTACGACGCCGGTGCGGACGAGGCGGTCGCCCTCGGACTGAAGCGTGCCCTGTACCACGCTTACCGCCATGGCGCGGCGGGCGCCGGCGACGGCACTGGACTCCGCTTCCTGCACGCCGGCGCGGCACCGGCCGCGGCGCGCTCCGGCAAGGTGATGGCGCGCGCGCTCGACCTGCTGCGCAGCCGGCCGGTCGTGTTCGTGTCGGCGGAGGCGGAGCCGTTCTCCAAGAGCGGCGGCCTGGCCAACGTCACCTTCGAGCTACCGCGCGAACTGGCCCGCCTCGGCGAGACCATGTACGTGATCACGCCGCTGTACCGCGGTGGCGACGAGCGCGCGGTGGCCAAGATGCGCGCCGCGGTGGCCCGTTTCGGAGTGACCTACACCGGCATCAACGTGCACTTCCGGCTCGGCACCGAACACTGGGAAGTAGGCGTCCACCGTGGCGTGGTGGAGGGGGTGACCTACTTTCTGCTCGACCATCACGACCTGTTCGACGGCCTGTACTGGGGCTACCGCTCCAACGAACGCATCCGGCGCCGGCTGGCTCTGGGCCGGGCGGCCGCCGAGGTGATGGTACGCTTCGGGCTCCACCCGCAGGTGGTGGCCACCAACGATGCGGCGGCCAGTCTGGTAAGCGGCATTGTGCGCGGCGACACCCACTACGCCGGCGGCGACACGTTCGCCGACACCAGCTTCGTGCACATCATCCACAACGGCGGCTGGCAGTACTTCGACTGCTACGACCGTTACGAGGACGGCGCCGACCTGTTCGGCCTGTTCAACCTGCCCGCCGCGCTCGCGCCCCGGTTCACCGACCCGCGCAATGACGCCCTGTTCAACCTGATGGCGGCGGGAATCCGCTTCGCGGACCAGGTGTTTACGGTAAGCCCCACCTACGCCAGGCAGATCGAGCACGACTGCGACGGCCTGGAGGCGCTGCTGCACGACGTGATCGGGATCAACAACGGCATCGGCAAGGACTTCCGGCGCGGGGTGACGCAACGGCTGGCGCGCTCGCGCCTCGAGCAGCGCCATGCGCCGCGCCTGGCGGAGCGCATCGAGGCCGACCGCGATCTGCGCACCAAGCTGGAGCGGCGGTTTCCCGAACTGTTGGCGGACGGCAAGCCGGAACGCTTTCGCAGCGCGGCGCGCCGCGACGAGGTAATTCGCATGCGCACCAAGCTGATCGCCCAGATCGAGTATGGCCTGACCGTCGACCCAGACCAGGTGCTGTACGTGATGATCCACCGCGTCAGCGACCAGAAAGGGTTTCAGATCCTGCTGGACGCTTCGCAGGGGATTTTTCGCGACCTCGGCGTGCAGGCCATTCTCGGCGGTCCGATCGCCCCGAACGACCACCGCGCCGAGCAGCTTGCCGAAGGGATTCGCACGCTGATGGAGTACTACCCCGGCTCGGTGGCCGCCCGCATCGGCTACCAGGAGATCAGCCTGCCGCTGCTGGCGGCCGACGCGTTCCTGATGCCGTCGGAGTTCGAGCCCGGCGGCATATCGCAGTTGGAAGCGATGAGTTGCGGGTGTGTCGTGGTGGCGCACGCTACCGGCGGCCTGCGCGACACGGTCACCCCGCTGCAGGTGAGCGGCGCCACCGTACGCGGCTGCGGCGTGCTGTTCGGCGACTACCATCCCGGCGCGTTTCTCGATGCCATGGCGCGCTGTACCTGGTTCTTCCGCCATGCCACCGCCAGTCAGATCCGGCGCGCACGCAACAACGCCCGGCGCAGCATCGTCTGGTGGGACCGCGCCGCGCAACACTACCAACAGGAATTGCACGCCCTCAAGGAAACCATGCCATCCTCCACGCTCCAACCCTGACCCGCACCGCGCCGCCCCAACGCCAACGCCAAACCCCAACCCCATGCAGTTTGGCGCCAGCCCAATCCCAACCCCATGCAGTTTGGCGCCAGCCCAATCCCAACCCCATGCAGTTTGGCGCCAGCCCAATCCCAACCCATGCAGTTTGGCGCCAGCCAATCCCAACCCCATGCAGTTTGGCGCCAGCCAAACTGCGGTGGTTGGCCGCAGGCCAACCCCATGGACAAGAATGCCGGCTTCCGGGCACTAATACGCATCGCTCCGGCACCGCCCGGACCGTACTGCAACACGATGACACAACAACTTACCTTTACCGTCAAACCCAACCTGCCGCCGCGCCTGGCTCCGCTGGCCGCGCTGGCACAGGACTTCTGGATCAGCTGGCACTTCGATGCCATCCGGCTGTTCATGCGATTCGGCAATGACCTGTGGACCAGGACCAACCAGACGCCGGTTCGGCTGCTGGCAGAGGCACCCCAGGAGCAGCTCGACGAGCTGGCGCAGGATGCTTCCTTTCTGGCCCACATGGACCGCGTGTATGAAAACTACCGCGCCTACCGCGACGCTTCGCCGTGGTACCGCGGCGCGCGCGATGCCGTGGTCGCCTACTTCTCGATGGAGTTCGGTCTCGACGTCACCCTGCCGATCTATTCCGGCGGGCTCGGTGTGCTGTCCGGCGATCACCTGAAGAGCTGTTCCGACCTGGGGCTGCCGGTGGTGGGCGTGGGGCTGCTGTACCGCACCGGCTACTTTCGCCAGCACGTCACCATGGAGGGGCAGCAGCAGGAGTCGTATCCGGCCAACGACTTTTTCAACCTGCCGCTGACCTTGTGCAGCGGTTCCGACGGCGCCGCGGTGCAGGTGGCGGTGGAACTGGGCCACGAACGCGCCTTCGCGCAGGTGTGGCAAGCCCAGGTGGGGCGCGTGACCTTGTACCTGCTGGACACCGACATCGCGGCCAACGACCCGGCGGCGCGCCGCATTACCACGCAACTGTACGTCTCCGACCGGCGCGAGCGCCTGCGGCAGGAACTGCTGCTCGGGATTGGCGGCATCCGCGCGCTGCGCGCGCTGAAGGTTCCATTTGCCGTCACGCACATGAACGAAGGGCACTCCGCGTTTCTCGGGCTGGAGCGTATACGGAGCCTGATGGGCGAACACGGACTGGCCTTTGCGGAAGCGCGCCAGGCGGTGTGGAGCACCAGCGTGTTCACCACCCACACCCCGGTACCGGCCGGAAACGAGAGTTTCGACGACCACCTGGTGCTCGATCAGGCGTCCGCGCTGCGCGCCGAATTGGGATTGAGCGAGGATCAGTTCCTGGCCCTGGGGCGCTCCGGCCACGATGCCGGCCACGGCAATTTCGGCCTGACCCCGCTGGCGCTACGCCTCGCCGCCTACTGCAACGGCGTCAGCGCCCTGCACGGCCAGGTGTCGCGGCGCATGTGGAACGGCCTGTGGCCGGGCGTACCCGCAGACGAGGTGCCGATCCGGCACATCACCAATGGCGTGCACGCGCGCAGCTGGATATCGCACGACATCCAGGACCTGTTGGAGCGTTACCTGGGTTCTCCGGACGAGAAGTTCGGGCCGGAGGTGTCGGTCTGGGAACAGGTGGACAACATCGCCGACGAGGAACTGTGGCATACCCACGAGCGCCGCCGCGAGCGCATGATCTGGTTCGCCCGCCAGCGGGTGGTGGCGCAGTTGCGCCGCGAGCACGCCTCCGAGCGCGACGTGCAGGCCGCCGAGGTAGCGCTGCGACCGGACGCCCTCACCATCGGATTCGCGCGCCGCTTCGCGGGCTACAAGCGGGCCGGCCTGCTGTTCCGCCGCCCCGAGCGCCTGGTGCGCCTGCTGTCCGACCCGGAACGCCCGGTGCAGATCCTGATGGCCGGCAAGGCGCATCCGAACGACCACCAGGGCAAGGAGATGATTCGCCACATCATCCAGTTCGTCGGCGACCACGACCTGCGCAGCCGGCTGGTGTTTCTCGACGACTACGACATCAGCGTGGCGCGCTACCTGGTGGCCGGCTGCGACCTGTGGCTCAACACCCCGCGCCGCCCGCACGAAGCCAGCGGCACCAGCGGCATGAAGGCGGCGGTTAACGGGTCGCTGGTGTTGTCCACCCTCGACGGCTGGTGGGACGAAGCGTTCGGTCCCGACATCGGCTGGGCGATCGGCACCGGCGACAGCTACGCCGACGAAGAGATCCAGGATGAGATCGAGGCCGACGCGGCGTTCGCCGAGTTGGAGCAAAACGTGATTCCCCTGTTCTATGATCGCGGCATCGACGGTTTGCCGCGGGCGTGGATCGCCAAGATGCGCCGCTCCATGAAGCGGGTGGGCCAGCGCTTCAGCGCGCAGCGCATGGTGGCCGAGTACCACCGCATGTTCTACGCGCCTGCCCTGGCGCAGGCCGCGCGCCTGGCCGGCAGCGGCTGGGGCGACGCCATCGAGCTGGCGCGCTACCTGGCCAGGTTGGAGCAGCACTGGCCCGGCACCGCGGTCGAGCGCTTGTCCAGCAACAGTCCGCCGACGCTGCGGGTCGGCGAACGCCTCGAGGTGACCGCAGACGTACGCTTGGGAGACCTCACCGCGGATGAGGTGCAGGTCTCGCTATTTTATGGTACACTATGTGTCAATGATGCTGGCGCCGATGCCATAGTGGGCGGTGAGTGCGCGGCGATGGACCTGGTCGAACAGGACAGTGAAACCGCCACCTACCATACCGAGGTGGTCTGCCACACTACCGGCCGGCTTGGCGCCACGGTGCGTATCACGCCCACCCATCCGGCTCTGGCTCATCAACTGATACCCGGATTGTTCCGTCAAGGATAGCGTCGGCGCCGTTTGGGTAACCCGTCCAGGAGGCCCGTATTGCGCAGAAGCCGTGCACACAGCACCAGAGCCGCCGATGCGTCGATTTACCGCCGTTCGGCGGGTGCGCACCGAGCAGCGCGAAAGTAATTCAGGATTCGTGTTGTGACACCTTGTACAGAATTAATCCATGTGCGATAAGTATAGGACACTCACAAGGTCACGTTTCGAATCATGCCCCGAAAAAAGCAATTTGAGATCGACGACGCGCTGACCAAGGCCATGCGCGAGTTCTGGGGCCGCGGCTATCATCCAACGTCGATGCAGGATCTGGTGGACTGCATGGGCATAGGGCGCGGCAGCATCTACGACACGTTCGGCAGCAAGCGCGGGTTATTCCTGCGCACGCTCGACCACTACCTCAAGATCTACCTGGCCACGTTCCAGGAGACGCTGGCGAAGTCTACTTCGCCGGCGGACTCGATCATGAACGTGTTCGAGGGCGCCATCGCGGCGCTGGTGGTGGAGGGTTCACGCGACGGCTGCTTCATCATCAACACCGCCGTGGAGCTGGCCGCCCACGACGACGAGGTCGCCGAGGTCGTTACCGCAATGTTCCGGCAGACCGAGCAGGCCTTTCGAGCGCTGATCGAACAGGGCCAGGAAGAGGGTGAGGTGCCGCGCACCGTCGACTCGGTGCTGACCGCACGCAGCCTGCTCAGCCTGTACATAGGTCTGCGCATCCTGACCCGCAGCAACCCGGACGTGTCCGTGTTGCAGGCGATCAAGAATCAAGCCGGCGACCTGATCTCGTAGCTCGCGCGCCCACCGGGCACCTGATAGAAATTTCGATCTTTTCGTGCTGAGTTGTTGGCCTTTATCTGGAACGTATGGTAAACTATGCCCTGTCCAAGGTTCAAAGTGCAGGTGATGCCATGCCGAGAAAGAAAACGTTTACCATAGAATTCGCGCTGGACAAGGCAATGGAGCTGTTTTGGGAGCGTGGCTACCAGAGTACATCGATGCGCGAGATCGCCGATCATCTGGGCCTGAGCCGAAGCAGCATTTACGCCACCTTCGGCGACAAACATACCCTATTCGTGGAAACGCTGCGCCGCTACGGCTCCGAGTGCCGCGCTCCCGGGCTGAGTGAGCTGGCCAACGCCGAGGCGCCGCGCAGCGCCTTGATCAGGGTGTTCGAACTGGCGATTGGGACGGGCGAAGTGCCGAAGCACGGTCATTGCCTGCTCATCAACACCGCCATGCAGCTCATGTCCACCGACCCCGAGGTGACCCAGGTGGTGGAGAGCGCCTTCCTGGATATGGAGGCCAGCTTTCGCAGGGCGGTAGAACGCGCCGCCAGCCAGGGAGAGGTAGCCGGCGGAGTGAATACAACCCAGACCGCGCGCGCGCTGCTCAGCCTGTACCTCGGCTTGTGCGTGTTGATTCGCAGCGGCGTCCGCGAATCGGTTCTGCGGGCCACGGTGGACCAGGTCGAGACGATGTTGCCGGCGCCGGACTGATCGGCAGCGGTCAGCCGCCGGACGCCGCCCGTTCCGCCGCCCGGCTCAATTCACGGTGAATCGCCGCGTTGGCGCGGCGGTCGGTTGCAACCTCCAACAGGCTGGTGCTACCACCCGCCGCGCGCGCCACGGCAGCAGCGAGCTGATGTTCCAGGTGCGCAGGTGTCTCGGGGCGCCCGTAGTGGAGAGCGAAGCCCGCCGCCACACTCTCAAAGCCGATCTCGTGCGGCGTCGCAAAGTAGCGCTCGAACAAGGCGTCGAATCCGGTCTCTTCGAGCTGCGCCAACGGCAGCAGGGAGAAGATGCCGCCGCCGCGGTTGTTGATCACCACGATCACCAGCCCGTGCCGGCTTGCGCCGAGTTGGCTCAACGAGGCCAGGTCATGCAGCAGGGAAAGGTCGCCAAGCAGCGCGATCACCGGCCGCCGCAGACCCGCGGCGAACCCCGCGGCGCTGGCGACCGCGCCGTCGATCCCGCTGGCGCCGCGGTTGGCGGCCACGCAGACTCCCGCTGGCAGCGGCGTCGCGAACGTGTCCAGGTCGCGGATCGGCATGCTGCTGGCGGAGAATAGCCCCGCCGGCGGCGGTCCGGCGGGGGCCGCGGGGGGGGGCCGGGCCCCCCCCGGTTCGGGCCGCGGCGGTGAGCCGGGCCACCACCGGTTCGGTCAGCCCCGTGTGCCGATCCACCCATTCGTCCACCGCCGCCGCCGCGCGTGCTCCCGCTTGTCCTACTTTGCCGAGGTACGCAGTCAGAACCCGCGGCGCACCCTGCTCGGTCAGCGCGCGCGCCACTCGCCCCGGGTCCGCGGCGATGCGCAGCGCCGCCGAGTGGCTGGGGTCAATGCGCCGCGGCCCGGGCGCGACCTGCGCGAGGCGCGGAGCCGCTTCCCGCAACAGCGTCAGGTAATGCTTGGCAACCACGTGCGATCCGAACTGCAGTACCGTGTCAGGACGCAGGATGCGGCGCCCGGCGGGGCTCTGCAGTAATAGCTGGACGCCTCGGGTGCCGCGCGCCCCGCTGGCCGCATCGCCGAGTAGCGGCCAGCCGAGATGATCGGCCAACGCTTCGACGGCCGCCCCGGCACCACGCGCCATACCGCCGGCGACCAGCAGGCCGCGGGTGGTTTGCGCCATCAGCGACGCGAGTTCGCCGACGGGTATGGCGTCGGCCGTGGCCCGGTAGGTGGTAAACGGTTCCTCCGACGCCAGCCAGCGCCGGCCCGCCGCCCCGTCCAGGGGCGGCTCCGGGACCGGACCCGGCTCCAGGGGCTCGCCGAACGGCACGTTGACGTGCACCGGCCCGGCAGGATCGGCCAGGCACCGGAACACCGCCTGATCGATGGTGGTCAGCACCATGCGCGGGTCGATACGCGGCGCCGGGACCGGCAGCTCGGTCGACCAGCGGGCGTACTGGCCGAACATTCCGCGCTGCAGGATGGTCTGGTTGGCCCCGGTGTCGTGCAGTTCCGGCGGCCGGTCGGCGCTCAGCACCAATAACGGCACCTGGTCCTGGGCGGCCTCCACCACCGCCGGCAGGTAGTTGGCCAGTGCCGTACCGGAGGTGCAGATCAGCACCGCGGGGGTGCCGGTGGCGCGCGCGTACCCCACCGCGTGGAACGCCGCACCTCGTTCCTCGATGCACACGTGCGCGACCACGCTGGGATGACGGGCGGCGGCCACCACCAGGGGAGTCGAGCGTGACCCCGGCGAGATGACGAAGTAGCGGCACCCGCAACGGCTCAGTTCTTCGACCATGAGCTGCGCCCAGTGGCTGTTGGTACCGCGGCCGTCGCTCATCGTGCGGCGAAGGTTCTCCTGTCGCCGGCAGCCATCGCCACGGGCTGTTACACCACGTCCAGAATCTGGAGGATCTTCTGTTCCATCTCCGCCCACTCCGCGTCTGCGGTGGAGCCGCGCACGATACCGTTGCCGGCGTACAGATGCAGGCGCTCCGAGGCCGCGACGCCGGACCGGATCGCGACCGCGAACTCCGCCTCCGCGGCGCCGATCCAGCCGACCGGGCCGGCATACCAGCCTCGGTCGAAACCCTCGGTCGCGGCGATCAGATCGCTCACGCCGCAGGTGGGGTAACCACCGACCGCGGGGGTGGGGTGCAGCCGGCGCAGGGCGTCCGCCAGCCCCCGCCCGGGGCGCAGCGTGCCGCTGAACGAGGTATGCAGGTGCTGCACGTGGGCGAGCTTGCGTACCCGCACCGCGTCCTGGGTGGCCACCCCGGTACACAACTCGCGCAGGCACTCGGCGATGCGGGTGTGCACGAACCCGTGTTCGCGCAGCTCCTTGTCGGAGCGCAGCAGTTCCGCTTCCAGGCGCTCATCGGCTTCGTGCGTCGCCCCGCGCGGCCGCGTCCCCGCCAGCGCTTCCGTCTCCAGCGTGGATCCGGAGATACGCAACAGGCGCTCGGGCGACGCGCCGAAGAAGGTAAGGCCGGGACCGGGCTGAATCGCGAAGTGAAACGCGGTGGGGTTGACGCCGCGCAGCCGCGCCAGCAGAGCCAGAGCATCGACCGGGCCGGAGAATGCGAACGTGGTGCGGCGTGCCAGCACGATCTTCTCCAGCGCGCCGCCGTTGAGGCCGCCCGCCAGGCGTTGCAGGACCTCGGTTACGATCTGCTGCCAGCGGGTGCGGTCCGGCTCATGGCGGCAGGAATGCACCGGGACCGGCCGCGGCCGGACCAGGGCGGGGACGCTGCGCGCCGCCTGCAGCGACTCCCGGCAGACGGCGGCCAGCGGCTGCAATTCCCGCGGCAGGGTACGGCGTTCGCCAGGCTTGAAATTGCACGCCAGGACCGTGCCGCCCTCGGTGCGCGTCAACTCCACTCGCGGCAGGGTAAAGCGGTAGCTGCCGAACGGCTGCCACAGCGGCTCGGGGGCGCTGTCCGGTGCCGGGCCGAAACGGAAGCCGCCGTACAGTCGTTGCCGCCGGCAGCCGATCAGCGCGCCGACTCTCCCGCACACGTCGGCGAACTCGGCACCGGCATCGCCGCTCACTTCGGCAGCGGTGCCCACCCCGGCACTCTGCAGCGCGTGCCGGCGGTCGGACCAATAGTGGGTTCCGGCCGGTATGGCGACAGCCGCGCTGCGCAGAAACAGGAGCGGGTCGGTGTCGGTTACCGGCAGCTCGGCGCGCTGCCAGGCGGCGCCGTGGTCCGGCCCGTCGACCGACCAATCGCCCGGACACAGGTTCTGCAGCGCGCGGTCGAGTTCGCGCGCGGGCCGGACGGTGGCACTTGCCGGCGGCTGCGGTGCCGGATGCATCGATCAGGCCGGCTTGCGCGCGCAGTAAATCGCGGCGATGCCGAAGGTCAGGGCGAGGCGGCGCACTCGCTGGAAGCCGGCCTGCGTGAGCAGGCGGCTGAATGCCGGACCGCTCGGAAACGACTCCACCGAACGGTTCAGGTACCGGTAGGCGCTCGCGTTGCCGGAGATCAAGCCGCCCACCATCGGCAGCAGGTGGCGGAAGTAGACCAGGTAAGGGAGGCGCACCAGCGGATGGCTCGGCAAGGCGAACTCCAGGATCGCCAGGACGCCCGACGGCCGCAGGACCCGGTGCATCTCGTTCAAGGCGGTCCGGTAGTCGGCCACGTTGCGAATGCCGAACGCAATGGTCACGGCATCCACGCTGGAATCGGCGACCGGCAGCGCCAAGGCGTTGCCGGGCCGTAACTCGACGCGCCCGCCGCCGGCATGGTGCCGCGCCTTGATGCGTCCCCGAGCCAGCATTCCGGTGGCAATGTCAACGCCGGTAACGCGAACCTGTGGGTTGAGATCGGTGAGCATCAAGGGTAGATCCGCGGTGCCAGTGGCAACGTCCAGAACCGTGCGGGGCCGGCTGGCCAATACCAACTGTGCTGCCAGCCTGCGCCACCGCTGGTCGCGCTGCAGCGACAGCACACGATTCAGGAGATCGTAGCGCCGGGCAAGCCCATTGAACATGGCGCCGATACGATCTGCCGCGCGTGTACGCACCAGCAATGGCACGCCGGAGGTACCCGCTACCGGAGCCATTTCGCCACAGAATCTACGGTTTCGCGCGCTTTTTTGCAACCGTGCGCGACCCCGGATGCCCCCGGCACGCGCCGCGCCCGGCACGGCCCGTACGCCCGGCACACCCCGCTGCGCGGTCAGCTCCGCCGCCGGGCCCATCTGGCCACGGCGCTAAGCGGACACCGACTCGGCGGCGGATTGCCGGATGCCGGGCGCGGCCGCTGCCATGTATTTCGCCCGGCGCCCCGTCCGCCCGCCCCCCCCCGCTGCGCGGTCGGCCCCGCCGCCGGGCCCATCTGGCCACGGCGCTAAGCGGACACCGACTCGGCGGCGGATTGCCGGATGCCGGGCGCGGCCGCTGCCATGTATTTCGCCAGGCGGCGCGCCCGCCGCGAATCGCGCACCAGCAGCAGGCGCTCCAACTGCCAGCGCTCCTCCTCGGTCAGCGCCGCGTCGTCACCGTCCAGGAAGCGTACCGTTCCCGCTTCCCGAACCGCGAGGGGCACCCCGTCGCGGTACAGGATCCGGTTGCCGCGCACACCGGCAATGCGCTGCCTGACCCGCGACGGGTGCGCCTTGATGCCGGCGCTTGCGACGGGGTCAACCGCGCTGAGCACGCGCAACTCGCCCCTGGCAGGCGCCCGGCGCACGGCCCGCATGCTGGCAATCGCCTCAGCGAGGGCGAACTGCTCGCCGCCCACGCCGCTCACGAAGTAACCGCCGCGGATCAGCCCGCGCGCCTCCAGCCGACGGTAGACCGCGACCAATTCGCCCCACGACGGCGCCAGCGTTTCACGCTCCAACAGCCGACGGAACACCACGCCATACCGTTCCAGCAGCCGCATGGCGATGCCTTCGACGTCCGCGTCCGGCAGCCCCTGATGCGGCGCATCGGGTTCGCCAAGCAGGCTCCAGCGCCCGGACCGGGCCAGGCGCCGCGGCGAGCCGGACGCACCGCTGCCCGGCACCGCCCGGCCGCCGCCCCGGGCCGCGTCAAAGCGGGGGCGGGCAAGGTCGCCGGCGAAGGAGGCGCCGGCCCGGCGCAGGCGGGTTTCGCGCCGCCGTTCGCCAGCGCTGCGCGGCGCCGGGCGGATCAGCGCCCGCAACCCGGCGTAGCTGTCGCAGGTGACCACGCCCGCTGCCGCCAGCTCGGCCAGGGCGCCGTCCACCTGGGTCGGCAGCAGGTTCGCACCGCGCTGAATCTCGTCGCGGAACAGGGCGCCGCCGCGGGCCAGACAGTCGCGCACCGCGGCGGCGGTGGCGGACAACTGCGTCGCTTCGTGGGCGGAGCGGTCCTGCGCCGCGCTGCGCCACAGTGGCATCTCGTCGCGGGTGGCCAGGGCGATCGGGCTGCTGGACAGCGGCCCGGTGCGGGAGCCGGCACCGGCCCGGGCCGGGGGCCGCAGACGCGCCCACGCCAACTCGCCGCCAGCGCACAGCAAGTCCAGCCAGGCCGAGTCGTAGTCCGTCAGGCGCGCCGGCAGGATCCACTCCTCCCAGGCAGCCGCGGCCGCCTCGTAGCCGGCGAGCTGGTGGACCACGGCGAGCAGTGCTTCGGGTCCGCGCGCCGGCCCCCGCTTGGCCCCGTCACGGCTGCCCGCGGTGAGCGGCGGCACCGACTGCCAGGCGAACAGAAAGCGCACGAAGTCGTCGAACGAAAGCGGCTCTATCTCGCGGCGGAGCCGGGAGATGGTATAGCGGTGGATACGTGCCAGCAGGCGCCGCTCGCACCACTCCTCGCCACCGCTGCCGGTAAACTCGCCGCGCAGCACCGCACCCTCGGTCTCCAGCGCGAGCAGCGCGGTCTCGATGTCGCCGCCGGCCACGCCGATCTGCCGGGCAAGGGTGGCGGAGCTGACCGGACCGGCCGCCTCCATGCGCCCGCGCACCACCTCGCGCAGCGCTTCTTCGCGCCGCCACACGCGCGCGGTCAACACCGGCGGCAGCGCCGGCTCGGGCTGGGCCTCGAGCGAGCCGAACAGCGCCCGCCACAGCGGCAGCCGCTCGGCGGCCACCCCAAGAGGGGCCACCACGCCGGAGGCACGGATGCGGGGGGGGGGCCGGGGGGGGGCCGGGGGGCGAGCCGAACGGCCCCCGCCACAGCGGCAGCCGCTCGGCGGCAATCCAACGAGTGCCTACCACGCCGGAGACACGGATGCGGGTGGCGCGGCCGTGCGCGATCAGCGTGTGCAGCAGGTCGCCCCAGCCTGCCTGCAGGCCGTCCTCCTCATCAAAGAACGTGACCAGGTCGAGCGCATCGTGCAACTCGTCCGCGTCGGTCACGCGCGGCAGCGCCTCCTCGCGCACGCGCGCGATAGCGGACGCGTCGAGGGCGCCGAACTCGCGCGCCTCCTCCGGTGTCGTCCAGCGCCGGTTGCGGATTGCCTGCGTACGCCGCTCCTCAAGCGGTGCATCATCCAGGAACGCGTAGGGGCGGGCGTTGATGATCTCCTCGGCGAACGGTGACGGCTCACGCAGGTCGCGCGCCACCAGTTCCATGCCGCCGCCGGCAATTGCCGCCTGCAGGTCCTCGAGCTGGCCGATGTCCATCGCCTCGTGCAGGCAGTCGGCAATGGCCTGACTCACCAGCGGATGATCCGGGATCTCGCGCTCGCCGGTGATGTTCTCCAGGCAGGCGAGCTGGTCCGGGAATACCAGCGACAGCAGGTCCTCCGACTGCATGCGCTGCAGGTAGGGCGCCACCCGCTTGCCGCCGCGTCGCCGCAGAATCGCCAGCGCGCAGGTCGCGTTCCAGCGCCAGCGGGTCTGGAACACCGGCGCATCGAGCAGCGCCTGGATCAGCACCTCGCGAACGGTGTTCCGGTTCAGGTAGCGCCACACGTCGGCGAGCGGGAAGCTGTGCGTCTGGCCGAGCGACAGCACCAGGGCGTCCTCATTGGCGGCGGCCTGCAGTTCGAAGTTGAAATTGCGGCAGAACCGCTTGCGCAGCGCCAGCCCCCAGGCGCGGTTCAGCCGGCTGCCGCGCGGTGAGTGGATTACCAGGTGCATGTCCCCGGCCTCATCGAAGAACCGTTCCATAACCGCGGTGTCGTGGGTCGGCATCGTGCCGAGCGCGTTCAGCCCGGCGTGCAGGTAGTCCACCAACTGGTCGGCGGCGCCGGCCTCCAGACCCACCTCGCGCGTCAGCCACTCGACCGCCGCCGGCGCACCCGCCGCCTCGATCAGGCCGCGGATGCGGGTGCGCAGGGCCGACACCGCGCGCGACAGCTCGTTGCTGCGCCCGGGCGCCTCGCCGAGCCAAAACGGCAGCGTGGGCGGCTTGCCGGCGGCGTCGGCCACCCGCACCACCCCGGTTTCGACCTTCAGGATCTCCCACGACCGGTTACCGAGCAGGAAAATGTCGCCGGGCACGCTCTCCACCGCGAAGTCCTCGTGCACGGTGCCAATGAACAGGTCCTGCGGATCGGCGCGCACCTGGTAGTCGAAGTTGTCCGGTATCGCGCCGCCGTTGGTGAGGGCGGCGAGGCCGGCGCCGCGGCGCCCGCGCAGGCGGCCGCCGATCACGTCGTGGTGCAGGTAGGCAGCGCGGCGCCCGCGGGCGGTCGAAAAACCCTCGGCGAGCATCGTCACCACGGCGTCGAACTGCTCGCGGCGTAGCGCGCGGTAGGGCCAGGCGCGGCGGCAGACGGCAAACAGGTCGTCCGCCGCCCACTCGCGGGTACTCACCTCGGCCACGATCTGCTGCGCGAGCACGTCAAGCGGCTGCTCCGGCACCACGATGAGATCCAGCTCGCCCTGCTGCGCGGCGGCCAGAAGCGCGGCAGATTCCACCAGTTCGTCACGGCTGAGCGGAAACAGACGGCCCTTGGGGGTGCCGGAGATGTGGTGTCCGGAACGCCCGACCCGCTGCAGGAAAGTCATGATCGAACGCGGCGACCCGAACTGGCATACCAAGTCGACCTCACCGATATCGATGCCCAGCTCCAGGGACGCCGTGGCCACGATGACCCGCAGTTCACCCGCCTTCAGGCGCTGCTCGGCATCCAGGCGGCGTTCGCGCGACAGGCTGCCATGGTGGGCGGCCACCTGCTCCTCGCCGAGCGCTGCGCCGAGGGCATGGCTCATGCGCTCGGACAGGCGGCGATTGTTGACGAACACCAGGGTGGTGCGATGTTCCAGTATCAACTCGGTAAGGCGCTGGTAGAGTTCGTCCCACACCTCGTTCGCCATCACCGCTTCCAGCGGTGATCCGGGCAGTTCCAGGCCGACGTCCATGGTGCGTCGGTGCCCGGTGTCGATAATGCGGCACTCCGGCGTATCCCCCGCGCCGGCGTTGCCACGGCCGGAGCCAACGCCGGTCAGGAAGGCGGCGGCGGTCTCGATGGGTCGTTGGGTGGCGGACAGCCCAATCCGCGTCACCGGCGCCGCGGCGAGCGCATCGAGCCGTTCCAGGCTGAGCGCCAGGTGGGCGCCGCGCTTGGTGCCGAGCACGGCGTGGATCTCGTCCACGATAGCAGTGCGCGCGGTAGCCAGCATGGCGCGCCCCGCGGCGCTGGTCAGCAGCAGGTAGAGCGACTCCGGAGTAGTCACCACGATGTGCGGCGGGCGCCGGGTCATGGCCGTGCGGGCGGCTGCCGGGGTGTCGCCGGTGCGCAGGCCGACGCGGATTTCCGGGCTGTCCTGGCCCAACAACTCGCGCACACCGCGCAGCGGCGCCTGCAGGTTGCGCTCGATGTCATTGCTGAGAGCCTTGAGTGGCGACACGTACACCACCCGCGTCTGGTCGGGCAGCGCGCCGGTCTCGGCCTCGCGTACCAATTCGTCAATGGCGCACAGGAAAGCGGCCAGGGTCTTGCCCGAACCGGTGGGAGCGGCGATCAGCGTGTGGCTGGCCGCCTTGATCGCTGGCCACGCCGCGCGCTGCGCCTTCGACGGGGCGGCGAAGCTGCCGCGAAACCACCCGGCGACCGCCGGATGAAACAGGTGCAGTGGGGCTTGGTCAGCGGACATTACAGAAAGAAAGGACCTCGCAGGCCGTTACAGCCAGCGAAGCCCTCCGGAAACGTGTCGAACGCCGTGGTTCGGACTGCCCTGGCTCGGGCTAGTAACCCAACCCGGACGAGCATCCGGCGCCGGCATACCCCTTGCTGAACGTCTGATCCTGGATCTGACTCTGGGTCTGAACCGCCGTGGACATGGACAGGCTGGAAGACGAGTTGACCACCGGAGCGGGCTCCTCCACCGGATCTGCCACAACCTCGGAGATGTTCAACGAGAAGGGAAGCAGGTTGTCGCCGAATACCATCGACATCGCCATCAGAGTGACCGCCGCCATGGCGACCACCGCTATCGTGATGCGCATATCGGCACCTCCGTGAATTGTAACCATAAGCAGCACGAACACGGGCTGTCAACCACCGGCAATCACCTCAATCACCCCCGCCCGCATCGCCTCATTTCGACCGCCTCTGCTGATTGCCTGATTGCAAGGTGCTTTTCCGTGTCGCGCGGCGTGCATCCTACCAGATCAGAGTGCCTGTCAGTTTCAGAACGTGTTTGGAGCTCGGGGCGGCGCCGCTCTCGTGGCGCTCGGCCTCCAGGGCAAGGCGAAGAGACTGGCCGACGTTGAGACGGCTGCCGACACGGTACGTGCGGGAACCGCTCTCTTCCAGGGCGACCCCGACAAACGGGGTGACCACGGCGCTGGCCGGCGCCGGTAAGCCGTAACCCAGTTCGGCCGCAAGGCTGCCCGACGTGCCGAGTGCGTTGCGGGCGTCTACGCCGCCGGCCAGTCCCACGCCCTGCGACCACAGTTGCTCCACCTGGGTAGTGGTGTCTCCCCAGGCGGTGCCGAGTGTCAGCGATGGTCCAACTCCCTGCGCGCCGGGCGCTACCCGGAGTGAGCCGCCGGCACCCCACTGCTCGAAGCCCCGGTCCTCGTGCGCAACCAGCAGCCGGCCGTCTGCGGCAACCGTCAGGCCCCACGGCGGGTACGCGTAGCTCAGCCCGCCGCCGACCTCCAGGCCGGCCCCGGTCTCCGCCGCGCCGCCGTCAACGCGCGCGCCCACCGCCAGACTCGGGGTCAAAACGCCGTGTGGCCCGCGCAGCGCGTCTACCGATCCTTCCAGCACCACCCGCAGCCGTTGCGCGTCTGCCATTGCCGCCGGCAGCCGTTCCGCCTCGTCGGACGCCATCCGCGCCAGCAGCGCGTCCGCCTTCAGCGCCACGCGGAAGCGCTCGCTCTCGGCTCGCGACAGAAGCAGCCCGCGGCCGCCAACCGCGCCCATCGTCATTGTGATCGGAGTTTCCTGCGATGAACCGCCACCATCCAGCGACATGCTGCCCTGTCCGTAGCCCAGCAGTCCCCACAACGCAACCCGGTCGCTTATCTCCACGCTCACGTACGGGTGCACGCTCACCAGCCAGCTCTCCACTTCCTCCGTGTACGGCGCCAGCCCGTTCGCTCCTGCCACCTCGACCCGGCCACGCCCGTCGTGGTACCCCGCCGACGCGCCGGTTAGGATGCTTCCCCAGTCATACTCCACGCCCACCAGCGCACCAGCTACTTGTCCTTCCACGGCCAGGTGCTCGTCCGCTCCAGCGAGGTGCGTCACTCCCCCTCGGCCCCACGCGGTCCACTGCCCGCCCGGCGCGTTCCGCGCACCATCAGTAGCCGCCACCACGTCGAACGCGCTGCCGGCCAACAGTTCCGCGAAGTCCAGGCGGCGGGCTTCCGCCGGTTGCTCCCACTCCGACCAGGTCACGGGCAGCAGATCGGTCGGTACCGGCCCCGGCGGCGACTGCAGCCGCCGCCCGGCCAAGGCCGCCTGCGACACCGGAGCAGGTCCCGGTCCCAGCCGGCTGCCCACCACGTCCACGACATGGCTTGCCACCGTGCGCCCAAACCGCGACAGCCAGGCGGCGGCCACCGACTCGTCGTCGTCCACGATGGTGCCGGTCGCCTCGTCATCGGCCAGCGTCGCGTTGACCGGCGCGCTCAGCAACATCATGAACGTCTCGTCCATCTCGTCCCGCATGTCGTCCATGATGGGTACGCGGATCGTTCCGAGGGTCTGGCCCGGTGCAAGCACCAGCGTACCGAGCTCCGGTTCGTAGTCCTCGTTGGCGGTCGCGGTGACGTCCTCGGAGGTACAGACAACCGACACCTCGAACGCACTCGCCGCCGCCATGTGTACCGTGAACTCGATCATCCCGGCACTTTCCACCGCGCGCACGTCGGCGATGCTAAGCTCCGGCGCATCATCGTTGTCGGCGACCGCCACCGTGGCGCTCGCGCTGCCGAGCTCGTAACCGGAGCCGGCCCGGAGGGTCGCCGTCACCGATCCGTCGGGCTCATCGGTCTCGTCGTCCGCGGTCGCCACCGTCAGCGTTGCCGAGCGGGCGCCGGCGGCAAACCTCACTTCCTCGGCCGGCGCGCCGGCGAGGAAGCTGCCCTGCTCGCTGACCCCCACCGGTACCGTCAGCGAAGCTGTTGCCGTGCCGGTGCGCGTTACCGTGAAGCGTACGGGCTGACCTTCGTTCACCGCCCCCGTGCCGGTTATGCTCACCGTTGGCGGTGCCTCGCTGTCGCTTTCGGGCGCACCGTCGGTGATGGTTACAATAGCCTCGATCGGCGACAGCGCCACGTCCGACGGGGTACCGACTACCTTCAGGGTCTCGATCCGCTCGGTCACGCCGTCGGCGATCGGCACCAGCGTGAAGCTCGCGGCGGCGCTCGCCTGGCCGGCCGCGAATGTCAGGGCGAAGTTCGCCACCGCGGCGAAGTCGGCGCCCTCCGTGGCCGTGTCACCGGTCACCGTCACGGTCACTTCGACTTCCTGCGTCGCCGGCGGGCTCAGCGTTCCGGTGACCGTGACTGGCGTGCTCCCCGCCTGCTCCGCCACAGAGGAGGGTTCCACATCGATTGTCAGCGAGCCTGGAGTACCAGGGTCGTCGTCGATGATGGTCAGCGCGGCCGCGGTCACGGCGACGCCGGCTGCCGTGCCGCCGACGGTGACAGTCTCGTCGGTTTCGTCCACCGTGTCGTCGACCGGAGTGAATGTAAAGCTCGCCGTGCCGCTGGTCGCGCCCGCCACGATCGTCAGCGTCAGGTCGGCCACCGTGCCGTAGTCGGTGCCCTCGGTCGCCGGATCCGACGTTGCCCCGACGGTCACCGTCACGGTCGTGTCGGTCAGCGCAGGCGCGTGGTTCAGCGTTCCGGTCACCCTTACATTGGTGGCGTCGGCGCTCTCACCCACCGCCGCCGGGGCCACCGCCAGCGTGATCCCGGTAGACGCCGTGTCAGTGTCCGTCACCGTCACCGTGAGGTTGCGGCTCACCGCACCGTAGTCGCCGCCGCCGGCGGTGTGGGTCAGCGCCACTGCGTCGTTCACCGCGTCGTCGTCTTCGCCCGCATCCACCGTCACCGTCTGCACCGTGCTCCAGGCGGTGGTGCTGAACGTCAGTGCCGCAGGTTCCACGCTCAGGTCGGTGTTCGTGGTGCCACCCACCGTCACCGTCACTGCCCCGGTGGGCTTGCTCTGCAGCGCCACCGTGTAGCTCGCCTCGTCGTCCTCGGTCACCGTCAGCGTTGCCGGGCTCAGCGCTATACCCCGCGTGTCGTCGTCGGTGATGGTCACGGTGGCCGCCGTCACCGTGAATCCGGATGCAGTCCCGCCTACCGTGACCGTCTCGTCTTCTTCGTCCACTTCATCGCCGGTCGGCGTGATCGTGAACGTCGCGGTGCCGCTGCTCGCACCCGCCACGATCGTCAGCGTCAGGTCGGCCACGGTGCCGTAGTCGGTGCCCTCGGTCGCCGGGTCCGACGTTGCCCCGACGGTCACTGTCACGGTCGTGTCGGTCAGTGCAGGCGCGTGGTTCAGCGTTCCGGTCACCCTTACATTGGTGGCGTCGGCGCTTTCACCCACCGCCGCCGGGGCCACCGCCAGCGTGATCCCGGTAGACGCCGTGTCGATGTCGGTCACCGTCACCGTGAGGTTACGGCTCACCGCACCGTAGTCGCCGCCGCCGGCGGTGTGGGTGAGCGCCACGGAGTCATTCACCGCGTCGTCGTCTTCGCCCGCATCCACCGTCACCGTCTGCACCGTGCTCCAGGCGGTGGTGCTGAACGTCAGCGCCGCCGGCGCCACGCTCAGGTCGGTGTTCGTGGTGCCGCCTACCGTCACCGTTACCTCCCCGGTCGGCTCGCTCTGCAGTGCGACCGTGTAGCTGGCCTCGTCGTCCTCGGTCACCGTCAGCGTTGCCGGGTTCAGCGCTATACCCCGCGTGTCGTCGTCGGTGATGGTCACGGTGGCCGCCGTCACCGTGAATCCGGATGCAGTCCCGCCTACCGTGACCGTCTCGTCTTCTTCGTCCACTTCATCGCCGGTCGGCGT
>MPNH01000007.1 GCA_002238925.1 Spirochaetaceae bacterium bin103
GCCGTGAGCCCCGGCCTCACCGACACGCCAATGGGGCGCCGCACCGACATGGCGCTCGCCGCCGCCGCCATCCCGGCGGGCCGCGTCGCCGAGCCCGAGGAGGTAGCCGAAGCAATCGTCTGGCTGCTGTCTCCGCAGGCGCGGTTCGTGGCGGCGGCCAACATCCGCGTCGCCGGCGGGCGCCCGTAGCGCACGGGCGCGCCGATCGGCGGCCTTGCGTCAGCCCATGGCGATGCCGCCGTCGACGTGGATCGCCTGGCCGGTGATGTTGCGCGCCTCCTCCGAGGCCAGGAAGGCCACCAGGTTGCCGACGTCCTCGGGGGTCTGCGGGCGCCCGAGCACGGCGCTGCCGGCGATCTCGTCGAACACGGCGCGCGGTTCGCGGGGGTTGTCCGGATCCTGTGCCGCCAGCATCGGCGCCAGCCGCTCCCAGAACGGCGTCCACACCAGCCCCGGCAATACCGCGTTCACGTTGACGTTGTAGGGACCGAGATCCTTGGCCACCACGCGGGTCAGGTTGAGCAGCGCGTTTTTGGCCGCGGCGTAGGCGGGCAGGAATACCGGGTCGCGCTTGGCCGAGATCGACGAAATGTTGACGATCTTGCCGGAGCGGCGCTCCATCATGTGGTCGGCCACCGCCTTGCACATGAAGAACGGCCCCTTCACGTTGACTTCGTAGTTTTCGTCCCAGTCCTCGCCGGTGAGCGTCGTGAACGGCGCCGACAGCTTGCTGCCGAAATGTCCTGCGTTGTTGACCACGATGTCCACCTGGCCGAACGCCGCCAGCGCCTGCCGCACCACCGCCCCGCAGTCGTCCTCGCTGGTCACGTCGCCCTGCACCGCCAGGCCGCTCCGGCCCGCCTGCTCGGCCGCCGCGGCCGTCTCGCCCGCACGCTCCAGGTCGAGGTCGGACACCACCACGTCGGCACCCTCCCGGGTCAGACAGGCGCAGATGCCGCGCCCCATGCCGCCGCCACCGCCGGTGACGATAGCCACTTTGTCCCGTAATCGCATGCCTCGTTGTGCTACGCGAAGCCGGCCGTTGTCCAGGGCCGCGGCCTGTACGGGTGCGGCGCCGGGTTCCACCAGGGGCTGCGAACACGTCACTATGGCGCCATGAGTTCCCTGTCGCCGTTTGCCGCCCTGTTTACCGAAGACTCGATCTACCAGACCTGGCTCGACGTGGAGGTCGCGCTGGCCGCCGCGCAGGCGGAACTCGGCGTCATCCCCGCCGCCGCCGCCGCCGAAATCGCCGCCAAGGCGAAGCTGGAGCTGGTCGACCGCGCCGGCTTCGCCAGCCACCTGGAGCAGACCGGACACGCCCTGGTTTCGCTGGTGTGGCAGGTCGACAAGCTGTGCGCGGGCGACGCCGGCGGCTACCTGCACTGGGGCGCCACCACCGTCAACATCACGCAAACCGCCCTGTTGCTGTTGGTGCGCCGCGCCCACCGCATGATCCAGCGCGACCTGGCGGCGCTGTTGCGCCACCTCGCCGGCCACGCCGACGCGACCCGCGACTTCGCCATGGCCGGTCGCACCCACGGCCAGCACGCGCTGCCGATCACCTTCGGCTTCAAGGTGGCGACCTGGATCGACGAACTGCTGCGCCACGACGAGCGCCTGCGCCAACTCGAACCGCGCACCTTCCGCGCCATGTACGGCGGCGGGGCGGGTACCCTGGCCTCCCTCGGCGACGATGGGCCGGCCGTGCAGCGCGGCTTTGCCGAGCAACTGAACATGGCGGTGATGGAGCTGCCGGCGCGCACCGCGCGCGACCACCTTGCCGAGTACGTCGCCGCGCTGGCAATGCTGTGCGGCACACTGGCCCGCATCGCGCGCGAGGTGTACACGCTGATGAAGCCGGAATACGGCGAGGCGGAGGAAGCGGTGCCGCCCGGAGCGGTCGGCAGCAGCACCATGCCGCAGAAGCGCAACCCCAAGCTGTGCATGCTGATCCTGCAGCTCACGCCGCGCGCCCGCGCGCAGGTGGCGCCGGCGCTGGAATCGCTGGAGTCGGATCACGAGGAGGACGGCAGCCAGTGTCACGTGATGGAGCACGCCATGACCGAGGCGGTGACCGCCACCGGCGACGCGCTGCAGGCCGCCGTGGCGCTGGCCGCGGGGCTGCACACCGACCGCGAGCGCATGCGCCGCAACCTCGACCTTTCGCGCGGCCTGATTGTCTCCGAGCGGGTGATGATGGTGCTCGGCGGCCGCATTGGCCGCCAGCTTGCCCACGACGCGGTATACGATGCGGCGCAGCGCGCCCACCGGACCGGCTCCACGTTCGCGGAAGAACTGCTCGCCGAGCCCGAGGTTGCCGCCCATCTCAACGCGGAGCAGATCGGCGAGTTGCTCGACGCGAGCCGCTACACCGGGCTGTCCGCCCACTTCGCGCGGCAGGCCGCCGCGGCGGCGCGCGCGGCGGCGGATCGAGGCGCGGCGGAGTAGCCGGGTTACAACACCACCAGCGGGACGCGCACCTCGGCGGGACACATGCCGCCGTGCACGCCCACGTGGCGCAGGCTGGTCGAGTCGGCGGACGGGAAGTAGGCGAGCGTGAACGGCGCGAGCGCGATGCCGACATAATCGCCGAACCGACGGCGCGCGAATTCGCTCAGCGGCTCCGGGCCGAACAGGCGCAGCTCGTCGGCCTCGCCCTGGCTGAGCACCGCCATCCGCCCGCCGGCGCGCTCCACCAGCCGCTCGACCAGCTCCCGGTCCATGCCGGGCCGGACGTGGAAGTGCGGCGTGCGTCCCTCGCCGCTCGGCATGCTCAGCAAGCAGTCGAGCAGCGGATCACCGTCGAACAGCGGCGCCCGGTCGCCCTCGCCCAGATCGATCAGGCCGTGGTCGGCGGTAACCGCCACCCGCACGTCGTCCGGCGCGCGGGCGGCGAGTTCCTGCAGCAGGTCGCGTATCTGCCGCAGCGAGGCGCGCGCCTCGGCGCTGGCCACGCCGTACGTGTGGCAGGTGGAGTCGTAATCCGGGATGTACCAGAACGTGACCGAGGACTCCGCTCGCCGCCCCCGTGCGGCCTGCACGCGGCGCAGGATCCGCCGCTGTGCGTGGCGCAGCGACCAATAACCGCGCGTGCGGCAGCGCCCGCTCAGGTAGCGGTTGAAGGTGCTCAGCAGGTACTTCCACGGCATGTGCAGCTCCATGCCGCCGGCCACTTCGCCGAACCGCGACGGGTGCGGCCAGATGTCCCGCACCGGCACGTCGTGTCGGCGCAGCCCGCGCCCGTTGCGCCGTTCCTCGAACGGCAGCACCGTTACCGGGAGGTCATGCTCCGACAGGTAGGCCCACCAACCGGGCACGCCGTGCTGTCCCGGCCACAGCCCGGTCGCCACGGTGGTCATGGCGCAGGCGGTCGTGGCCGGGAACACCGAATCGAGTTCCATACCGACCCGCTCGCGCAGGTCGGCCACCTCCGGGTCGGCAAGCGCGCTCATCCCCATGCCGTCGACCAGCACCAGCACCAGGTGGGGGCGGTCGAACAGGTAACCGGCCAGCGCGCCGCTGTGCGCGGTGGCCGGGGTCGAGGCACCCGCGGCGCGCTGCACCGCGCACACCAGGTCGACAAACGACGGCGCCGCGGGCGAGGGCCGGCGCAGGGTACCGTCGCGAATCGCCGCCGCGACCGTCTCCCCCTGGCCGGTCGGAGGCGCCGGCTCTCGACTGCTCACAAGAAACTGCGCAACAGCAGGAAACCGCCGAGCCCGATCGGGAACACTCCATACGAGAAGGTGAAAATGGCATAGCCGCGCTTTTCGCCGAGCCGCTGCTTCATCAACGCAAGCTTGGTGGACCGGTGTGGTGCGAACAGCGTGATGTACAGCATCGCCGCGCCGTACACGAACATCAGCGCACCGAGAAACGTTCTTGCATCCAATCCAATATCCTCTTGAGCCCGGCCTCTCTCCAGCCAGTCAGGATGGCTGTGAGCGTAGCTCAGGAACCGGCGCGTGTCGATGCGGCTTTGCTATACTTGGGGTATGCCCCGGATGCAGGCGGCGCGCACGGCGTTGGACGATCTGATTTCCGAAATCGGTCGGCAGGAGCAGGCGGGGGGCCCCTGGCGGCTCACTCCCGCGCAGTTGCAGGACATCCTGGGCCTGACTCCGGACCGGTACTACCAGGAGATCTACGGCGCGCAGATGGCCGGCCATCCGCTGATCGAGCTGTCGCTCGCCCTCGAGCCGTTCTCGCAGTCTTCGGCGCCGGCCCTGGTTGCGGTGCTGGAACACTTGTGCGGCGCCGGGGCGGAGAGCGCCCTGCAACGGGCCGGGGTGTTTCTGTCCCACGACGAGCAGGCAGAGATCATGGCCGAGTTCCTTGCCGGCGCAGCGAACGAGGTCCGCCGCCACGAGTTTCAGGCAGACGAGTTTGCCGCCATGCTGCGCACGTTCGGCCGCTTCCCGGAGGCGCGCAGGGTGTACCTGGACCACTTCTTCGATCTCGACGACCTGCAGCAGCGCGCCGCGCGCCGCTACTGCGCCGGGCGGACGTTCACCCTGCCCGACCTGGCCCTCGCCAACGCCCGCTCGGTGTTGCGGCTGTTCTTCGATCGCCACGTGCTGCGTCGGCGCAGCATCTTCGGCTCGCTGCATGAAGCGTTTCGCCGTGTAGCCGCGGAGGCCGGCTTCGCCGACGACAGCGGCGCGCACCGCCGGCAACGGGCCCGCCGCGAGGAGCCGGACGGTCCCCGCGGTGCGGTCGATCAGGCACACCGCGCCATGGGGCTCGGACCGGGGCCGCTCACCGCCCGCAGTCTGAAGGCACGTTACAAGGAGTTGATGAAACGCTTCCACCCGGACGTGAATCCGCGCGGCCTGAAGCGCTGCCAGGAGATCAACGCGGCCTACGCGACACTGTCGGAACTGGTAGTGGCCGGATAGCCCGCCGCCCCGGCCAGCGGGCCGAGCGCGTACGGGGGAGCGCGGAAAGTGGCAGGCGCGTACCCCCGCCGCACGCCAAGGAGCGAGCACCCGGTTGTGCCGTGGCGAGACGGGCCGGCACCGCGGGGACCGGCGGCGGCAATTGCAGCCGGGCCGGGCTGGCAGCGCGCCGTCCCACGCTGCGGGGCTTTGACGGCGGATCCGCGCAGCTAGGCGGCGCCCGCGGTGCGCAGGAAGTCCAGCAGCAGTTCGGTGACCCGCTGCGGCTGCTCCTGCTGCACCCAGTGGCCGGCGCCGGGTAGCAGGTGGCAGCCGAGCATGCGCGTACACACCTCGTCGCGCATGCGTTCGTAGGCGCCGGGGCTCTGGAACACGCCCCAATCGGCGGCGCCGGAGATGAAGCAGGCGGGCACGTCGATGGTGCGCCCGGCGAATATCTGCTGCTCGTCCACGCCGACCCGGCCGCTGCCGCAGCGGTACCATTGCAGCCCGCCCTGAAAGCCGGTGGCGCCGTAGGCGGCGCAGTACACGTTCAGCTCCTCGTCAGTCAGCCAGCGGCAGGCGGCGGACGCCTCCGGCGCCGGGGTGAACGGCGCGACCGCCTCCGGCATGGTGTCGCCGCGGTTCATCACGTAGTAAGTGGGCAGCTTGGCCAGTTCGGTGGCGGTCCAGCCGCGCAGCCGGTAGGGCCGGTTGCCGGGCCAGTCGGCGCTCTTGTAGTGGTAGTAGCCGCGCAGAAACCTGTGCAGTCCCTGCGGGCACTCCATCATGTCGGCATTGGCGCCGCGCGACGAGTAGTACCACTGATAGTGCTTGCGCGGCGGTTGCAGGGCGGCGAGCTGGCCGTCGAACTCCGCCATCGGGGGGCGCCCGTCCGGCACCGGACGCCGCGCCGGCGGCCCGCCGAACGGGGCGCTCATCATCGCCACCGCCGAGACCATGTCGGGGTGCAGCAGGCTGCACCAGCCGGCCACCCCGGCGCCGGCGTCGTGGCCGATCACCGCATGCACGCGCTCGTAGCCGAGCGCGGCGACCACGCCCAGCACGTCGCGCACCAGGTTGAACATCCGAAACGGCGCCAGGTCGCCGTCGAATGAGGCATCCCAGCCAGTGGTTGCGCCGTAGCCGCGCTGATCGGGCGCCACCACGTAGTAACCGGCATCGGCCAGCGCCGGCATCAGCTTGCGCCAACTGTAGCCGAGCTCCGGGAACCCGTGCAGCAGCACCAGCAGCGGGCGCCCCTCGCTCTGCCGGCCCGCCTCCAGGAAGTGCACGGTAAGCCCGTTCACCCCGGTCAGGGTCCGTGACCGAATCCCCGCCGACCTCAGCCCCGCCAGCGCGCCCCTGTACGAACTTCGGCTTCCGTCGGCCATCCCAGCTACGCCTCGGGATGCGTACCGGGTGTGGACGGCGCGCCGCCCTCGACACTCTCGAATGGGTTCACCACAACAATACCGTTATAGCGCTGATCAGGGTTGAGGTCCTCCGAGACCAGCGTTTTGCAGCCTGACCGTTCTGCAGCGGCGATGATCAGCGCGTCCCAGTAGCTGATGCCGTAACGTCTGAGCGTCTCAATGGCCCGCTCGACGAGTTGCGCGTCAAGGTCGACTACCGGCAACGCCTTGATGGAGTCAATCGCGCTGCTCGCCTCGGCGACCGTCATTGGATGCCGAATGCGACGCGTCACCGCGTTGAAGAATTCGCCGAGTACCTGCACGGAGATGACGCTGTTTTCCTCCAGGATGCCGTGTTTCAGCAGGCGTTGCGCAACGGCCTGTTTTGCCGGCTCGGCAGCATCGTAGGCGTACACGGCCACATTCGTATCCAGGAACTGCCTAGCGACGCTCATGCAGATCCTGTCGACTCCATCGGTGAGGCCCCATCGGCCGGCTCAGTCGGGCAAACGAGTCGTCGAGCGCGCGAACCGCTTGCTCCCGCGCTGCTGCGTCTCGCGCCGCCACGGATTCAAGATACTCGCGCACCATGGCGGTCAGCGTCGTATTCCGATCAACCGCGATCTTGCGCACTTGCCGGACGACTTCATCGGAAACGCTCAACGTGATATTCATGCGGCCTCCCCGTCCCAATTTACCATAATAAGGGAAAAACATAATACGGCTCGCCGGGCACATTCTTTCATCAAGCACCGGTCTATCGCAAAGCGCCACCGTCGTGGCACAGTACGCGGACCAATCAATCGACCTTGGAGACGACGATGGCAGCGACGACGAATAAGGAAGCAGGCGCCGGGCGGCTGGCCGGCAAGGTGGCGTGGGTGACCGGTTCCTCGCGCGGCATCTGCCCCGTGGTGGCCGGCAAGGGGGCGGGGGGCCCGGGTCCCTCGCGCGGCATGGGGCGCGGGGTGCCCGCCCGCTTGGCCGCACTCGGCGCACAGGTGGCGATCCACGGCACCAGCCCCACCTCCACGCGCGCCTTCGGCGAGGCGGACTCGCTGGACGCGGTGGCCGCGGAGGTCGCCGGGCAGACCGGCGCCGAAGTGTTGGCCGTACACGGCGATCTGACCCGCGAGGACACCGTCAAGGACCTCTGCGCGCAGATTCGCGACCGGTTCGGGGCCATCCACATCCTGGTCAACAACGCCGGCGGCGACATCGGCACCCAGGGCACCACCGGCGAGCGGGCCGGCAAGCCGGCGTCCAACGACGCGCTCGGCATCTCGCTGGCCGACATCCGCACCGTCCTGGACCGCAACCTGCTCACCTGCATCCTGCCGTGCCGGGAGGTGGCGCCGGAGATGGCCGAGCGCGGGCGCGGCTGGATTGTCAACGTGGGCAGCGTCGCCGGCCTGCTCGGACGCCCCTCGGAGGTAATCTACGGTTGCGCCAAGGCGGCCGTGCACCACTACACGCGCGCCCTCGCCGCGCAACTGCGCCCGGCCAACGTAAACGTGAACGCCATCGCGCCGGGCGAGATCGTCACGCCGCGCTTCCTGGCCAGCCGTACCCCGCAGGCGGAGCGGCAGGTGGAGGGCGGCAACCTGACCCGCTACGGCTGGCCGGCCGAGATCGCCCGCACCGTGGAGTTCCTGGTTACCGACGACTCTTCCTACATCTCCGGCCAGGTACTGCGCGTCGACGGCGGCGCCCAACTCTGGCCCGCCTGACCCGCCGCGGCGCCCTTCACCACAAAAAAGCGCCCCGCCGAAGCGGGGCGCCATTTCGAATCCTTCTGTCGCGCGCGGTTACTTGAAGTACCACATGTTGGAGTAGTAGTTCATGGTCAGCCACGCTTCCGCCCACGGCGGCAGCACGCGCGGCACGTTGCCGAGGTTGTTGCGCACTACCAGCGGATAGGGCGCCATGCCGACGACGCCGATGGTCCACAGCTTGTCCGCGTGCAGATCGAAGATCTTGGTACGCACGTCGCGGTACTCCTGGCTGCCAAACAGCGTTGACTGCATGTCGGCGCGGCCCAGCTGGTACAGCATGGCGAGATCCTCCGGCGGCGGCTCACCGATGCGGTCCGCCTCCGGTACGTTGCCCCGTTCCGCGCCCCACCAGGAGTAGAAGCGGCCGGCGCCGCGGTGTCCGACGCCCAGCATGCCGCCGTTGCCGGACAGGAAGTCGTACATCTCCATGCCGGAAGTGCGGGTTGCGCGCACGTCCATGGTGCCCTCGGTCTCCACCTGGCGGATCAGGTCGCTGTCGAGCGGGTTGAGATTGACTTCCACGCCGACCGCGGCCCAGTCCTCCTTGACCAGCTCGTGAGTCAGGATCTCCTGCTCGCTCGCCCCCTCTGCGCCGGCGTCGTAGGTGAGCGTAAAGCTCATCGGCTCGCCGTTGGACATCAGCCGCAGGCCGTCGCGGTTGCGCTCATCCAGCCCCAGCGCGTCGAGCATGCTGTTGGCTTCATCCGGGGCGTAGCGGTTGTAAGGGTGATTCTCGCCCCACTCCGACTTGTAGAAGCTCACGTCGGCGTTCAGGGTCGCCTGGCGCGGAACGGCCTGGCCGAGCCACACGGTCTCGTTGATCTCCTCGCGGTCGATCGCCAGCGACATGGCGCGGCGGAAGTCCACGTTGTTGAACAGTTCGCGCTTCACCGGGTCGAGGTTGTCGAGCACGAAGGTGTAGGTCACGTCGCCGCCGTTCACGTGCGGCACCAGCTTGACCGTGTAGTTGCCGGTTTCCTCGTTCTGCTTCAGCAGGGGGAAGTCGCCGATGGTCATGGCGCCGGCATAGTCGGCCTCACCGGCGACCACCTTCAGCTTGTAGGTCTCGGCGTTGACGGTCTGGCTGACGATGCGGTCGATGTAGGGAAGCTGCTGACCCGCCGTGTCGACCGCGTAGTAGAACGGGTTGCGTTCCCAGATGCGGACGGTGGTGGTGTGCTCCTTCCACTTCCACGGATGCAGCGTCGGCTTGTTGACGTCCTTGGCCGGGCAGCAGAAGGTGTGGTGATTGTTGAACGCCTCTGCCCAGTTGTCGAAGCCTTCCTCCTTGGCCTTGGCGTCGGCATTCGGGTTGTACTCGATGTGCCACTGCTTGAGCCAGGTGCTCGGCGCAACCACGGTCCAGTCACTGCCGCGCCAGTGCAGCATGTCCAACACAATGCGCGGGTAGGGAACCTTGAAGTTGAGCTGCACCGTGTAGTCGTCGATGGCGGTCACGGTGTCCACTTGCCCCGGGTAGCCCCAGGTGTCGATCGACTCGTGGTCGTCCATCTGGTACTTCACGAACACGAAGTCTTCGGCAGTGAGGTCGTCGCCGTTGGACCACTTCATCCCCTCGCGCAGGTAGAGTGTGAAGGTCATGAAATCGTCGGCCAGCTCGTACGCCTTGGCCTGGTCCGCCTCGATCGACCCGTCGAAGTTCATTCGCAGGGGATACTGGCTCCGCTCCGGGGAGTCGGCCAGGTCATTCCACGGATGGTTGGCGTTGGCGAACACCTCGATCGTCCCGCCGTAGGTCCCGATCTCCTCGATCGCCTCCAGCACCTTCGGCTCGATCGGCAGGCGTTCGTCCACCGGCGGCAATTCGCCCGCGGCGACCATCGCCGCCAGCATCGGGGCTTCCTTGTACTCGCCACCCATCGTCATGGCGGCATCGCTGCTGGCGGTATCTTCGCCTTCGCCGCTTGCCCAGGCCGACGTTGCCATAAGAAGTGCCGCGCCCAGCAGGACGGGCATCCATTTCGCAGTCTGCATAGCTGCTCCTTTAGAAAATAATTCCGCGACACCCTATTCCATGCCGCCGCTGCAATGCAATATGCGCAAACAGCCAGGAGACAGGCAGGCGGGGTTACTTGTAGGGATCGGCCGCGTCGCGCATGCCGTCGCCGACGAAGTTGAAGCACAGCACCGTGAGCACCACGAACAGCGCCGGGATCAACAGCCACGGGTGCAGCGCCACGCTGCGGATGTTGGAGGCCTGCTGCAGCGCCACCCCCCAGCTCACCACCGGCGGCTGCAGGCCGATGCCGAGAAAGCTGAGCGCGGTCTCGCCGAGAATCATGCCGGGCACCTCCAGGGTCAGGTGGACGATGAGGTAGCCGAGAAAGTTGGGCAGCATGTGGCGCACGATCACGTTCCGGCGGGTGGCTCCGCTGACGCCGGCGGCGGTCACGTAGTCCTCCTCGCGGAGCTGCAGGATCTTGCCGCGCACGATGCGCGCCAGCCCGGTCCAGCCGATGATCGACAGGATCAGGGTGATCAGGAAGTAGCGCCGCAACGGCGACCAGTCGATCGGGATGGCGGCGGCCAGCGACATCCACAGCGGGATGGTGGGCAGCGACTGCAGGAATTCGATGGCGCGCTGGATCGCCATGTCCACCGGTCCGCCGATGAACCCGGACAGCCCGCCGAGCATACAGCCGAGCACGAAGCTCATCGCGACGCCGAGCAATCCGATGGAGAGCGAGATGCGGGCGCCATGGATGATGCGCGAGAGGATGTCGCGGCCGAGCTGGTCGGTGCCGAACAGGAACATCACGCCCGGTTCCTCGACGCCGAACAGGTGCTTGTTGGCGGTGACCAGGCCGAGCACCTTGTATTTGTCGCCGCTCACGAACAGCCTGATCCGGTGCCGTTGTTCCGGGTCGGTCTGGTATTCCATCAGCAGCGTCTCGGGGTTGCGCTGCCGCGTCAGGCCGTAGATGAACGGCGCCTGCAACCTGCCCTCGTGCAGGATGCGCACCCGCGTCGGCGGCGCCATGGAAAAGTCGGTACGGCTGGCGATCCGGTCATACGGCGCCGCGAAGCCGGCGAACGCGGCGGCGAGGTAGAGGATCGCCAGCACGAACCAGGCGATCACGGCCAGGCGGTGCTTGACGAATTTGCGCCGCATCAGCGTCCAACTCGACGCGACGTAGTACTGTTCGGCGGCGGCGGCGGCGGCCTCGAGTCGCTCGGCGGTGTTTACGCGATCGGCCATGTCAGTTCTTCTGCTCGAAGCGGATGCGCGGGTCTACCACGACCAGCAGCATGTCCGAAATCAACGTGCCCACCATGGTCAGCATGCCGAGCATCAGGATCACGCTGCTGGCCAGGTACATGTCCTGCTGACGCAGCCCGTCCAGCAGCATGGGGCCGATAGTGGGCAGGCTCAGCACGATCGACACCAGCGCCTCGCCCGATACGATGCCCGGCAACAGGTAGCCAATGGCACTGATGATCGGGTTGATGGCGATGCGCACCGGGTACTTGAACAGGATGCGCCGCTCGGCGACGCCCTTGGCGCGCGCCGTGATCACGTACTGGCGGGACAGCTCGTCGGACAGCGAACTGCGCAGGATGCGTATCAGTCCGGCGGTGCCGGCGGTGCCGATTACGATCAACGGCACCGGCAGGTGCTTCATCAGGTCCCAGACGCGCGCCAGGCTCCACGGCGCCGCCAGGAACTCGGGCGAGAACAGGCCGCCGGGACTCCATCCGAACAGCCGCAGGGTAACGAACATCAGGATCAGCGCCAGCAGGAAATTCGGTGTCGCCAGGCCGATGAACCCGAACACCGTGCCCGCGTAGTCGCCCACCGAGTAGGGGTGGGTGGCGGAGTAGATGCCAATCGGAACGGCAATGATGTAGGTGATGATCAGCGTGCCGAGCGACAGGACCACCGACAGGGTGAGCCGCTCGGCGATCAGGTCCGCCACCGAGTCGTTGAATGCCATCGACTCGCCCATGTCGCCGCGCAGGACAATGTTGCCGATCCACTTGAGGTACTGCTCGTGCACCGGCCGGTCGAACGCGTAGCGCTCGTACAGGGCGCGCATCATCGCCTCGTCCACGGCGATGCCGCGCTGCTGCATCATGTGTACGAAGGTGGTGACATAGTCGCCGGGCGGGAGCTGGATGATCATGAATGCGACCATCGACAGCACCCCCAGCGACAGCACCATGTAGAGCACCCGGCGCACGATGTACTGCGTCATCGGACCAGATTATTGGGCCAAGCCCGCCACTTTGTCCACCCGTCGGACCCCCCGGGCACTGCCGTTGGTAGGTCCGACCAACCCCGGTATGTTGGATGTATGGGGTGCTTTACATCACGAATCATTTCATCAGTCCCCGCCCGCGTCGATCGCGCCGCCGTGCCGCGGCGGCGTCGGCTCGGTGGAGTCGTTGCGCCGGCGGTTGCCATCCTCCTGCCGATGATGCTCAGCCCCACGTTCGGCGAGGAGCGATCGGCGCCGGCGCCACTGTCCGACGCGCGCTTTCCCGCGCTCGAAGGCCACGACATCGACGGCCGAAGGCTGATCATCCCGGCACAACTGGACGGCACCTACAATCTGGTGCTGGTTGCCTACGAACGCTATCACCAGCGGCTGGTGGATTCCTGGATCGGGAGTGCTCGCGAACTTGAGCGCCGCAACGGCCACCTGCGGGTATACGAGATCCCGGTCATCCGCAACATGTCGTGGATACGGCGCAAGCAGTTGGATTTCTTCATGTCGCAGGGCATCTCCGACCCGTTGGCCCGCGCCACCACCATTACTGTTTACACAGACGTCGACCGCGTCAACCGGAGTTTGCGCATACCACACTCCGAAACCATTCAACTGTTCCTGGTCGACCAGTCGGGTGCCGTGTACTGGCGGGGAGCCGGACCGTACGACGGCGCACAGTTCCGATCGCTCAAGCAAACGGTCACCGCGCTGCAGTCGGCCCACAGCGGTTGAGCGGAGGCGGCGCAGACCGGGGCGGCGGTCAGCCGGCGGCGGGCTTGTCCATCCACACGTGCTTGCCGTGCGCCACCGCTTCGCGCGCGAAGCCGACGTTCTGGAAGATCTCGCCCTCCACGGCAATGGCGCCGATGCCGTTATCCTCCAGCATCTCCTCCTTGCGGGAGAACCAGTGCTCGCCGTCGTAGGCAGGATTGCCGCCCAGTTCCTCCCGCGCCCGCGCCGACGGCTCGTACACTCCGGCCAGTTCCGCCTGGCCGCTCTCCCGGATCACCCGCGCCTTGCCGGCGGCGTGGTCATGGGAGATCCCGTACTGCGCGAATCTCATAGTGTCCTTCATTGCCTCTGTACAAGGGGTTGGCCAAGTTCCAGCGTCCCATTTCCGGTATTCTGACGGCCCACCATGCAACGTGCAATGACCACGAGTATCGTATGACCCGACTGGCAACCGCCTATCCGTTGTCGGCGGTACGGGCACTGGCTCTGCACACGCAGGGATTGGGCGAATCGCCGCGGCGGCGGCGGCGTCCATCCGCGGACGACGTGTATGCGGAGATCGAGCGGGTCGGCTGGGTGCAGATCGACACCCTGCAGGTGGTGCACCGGGCGCAGTATCTGACCCTGTGGAGCAGGCTCGGCAGCTACGACACCGGCCACCTCGACCGGCTACTGTTCGACGGCGGCAACAGCGGGCCGGACAACGGGCGTCGCCTGTTCGAGTACTGGATGCACGCCGCCTGCATCATTCCCCTTGCGCACTACCGCCTGACGATGCCGAGGATGCGGCAGTGCGCGGAGGGCCGCGATGGATGGCACCGCAGTTGGGTGCGTGATGCCGCCAATGCCCCTCTGTTGCAGCGTGTGATGGCGCACATCAAGGAGGACGGACCGCTCCGGCCGGCGGACATCCGCACCGCCAATAAAGGGCCGGGTACTTGGTGGAACTGGGACGACGCCAAGATCGCCCTGGAGCACCTGTACGACTCCGGCGAACTGGCCATCGGCAACCGGGTCAACTTCCAGCGTATCTACGACCTGAGCGACCGAGTGCTGCCGGCATGGGTGGACCGCCGCGAACCGGATCGCGAGGAGGCGGTGCGCACGCTGCTGGAGGTTTCGAGCAAAGCGCTCGGCGTCTGCACGCCCGCCCAGGTAGCGCACTACTTCCATGCGAAGCAGGCCCACGCGCGGCCGCTGGTTGACCGGCTGATCGCCGAGGGCCGCCTGGTCGGCGTGACCGCGCGGCTGGCCGACAGCGCCGACCACGAACTGGTCGTGCACCGCGACAACCTGCCGTTGCTGCATCGCGCCGCCGACGGCGATCTGCGCCCGCGCCGCACCACCTTCCTGAGTCCGTTCGACAGCCTGCTCTGGGCCAACGGGCGCGACCTGCAGTTTTGGCGGTTCCGGCAGGTGCTGGAGTGCTACAAGCCGGGGCCGCAACGCGAGTGGGGCTACTTCTGCCTGCCGATCCTGGACCGCGACCGACTGGTGGGCCGCTTCGACCCCAAGCTGGAGCGCACCACCGGCCTGCTGCGGCTCAAGCGCCTCTACCTGGAGCCGGGCGTCCGGCCAAGCGCCCGCTTGGCAGCCTCCGTAGCGCGCGCCCTGCGCGACTTCATGCGCTTCCACGGCGCCCGCGACCTCGCCGTCGAACACAGCGATCCCCCCGAATTCGGCGCCAGGTTGACTGCCGCACTCTGAGGCACCCACTGAGACCATGCTTGCATAGGGCAAACACAAGCGGCGCAGGGACTCGCGCAGCTCTGTGGCGTCCATGTCGTCGAGTGCGCCGTGCCATCCGCATAGCACCGCCGCACCTGCGACGTGATAGTATTGTGGCCGTCAATTTCCTATACTAGGCGCTGCGGAGGGAGCATCGGATGATCCGAACTGTCCTATGGTTAACACCGCGAGTTAGCCTCCATGCCAATGTTGCGATCAATCGGGAAGAGGACCGGCCACTCGGACTACCGGTCCAAGACGGCTCAGCATCCTCGCGCGGCGTCTTGATGCGACCGGTCGAGAACCCCACGAGGCTCCAATCATGATCCACCCGCTTCCTAATCCAACGAATGAAACCGCGGACGCGCTCACAACTGCAGGACCCACAAAATGTCACCGACACCCATCCCAGTTCCGTCCTTCCTCGATACATGTGAGTATTTGGGTGCGTTCTCAGGTCAAAAACGATGGCGATCCCCTGACAGAAAGAGGCTGTATACTTGGGATTCGTTGCACGGAGAGATTGAGGTCTTCAACAGACGGGGTAAACACTTGGGTGCTCTCGATGCAGTCACTGGACGCTTCAAGAAGGAACCTGTAAGTGGACGAAGTATTGATGTCTAACTTCATTAATGAGTGTCTCACTGGTGACGCTTTCCTTGATGACATCGACGACTATATCGATAACTGGCATCAAGACGATGGCGGTTTGTCCTTGTATGACTTCTTGGGTATGACCCGTAGTGAGTATTCCTTGTGGGTTCAGGATCCGAGCTGCCTTCCGTTTATTGTGCATGCTCGTTTCCATGGACGCGAACTGACAGATGCATCTAAGCCACAGACCGCGCCGGCGATCGCCGCGAGATCAGATCGTTCCAGCGAGATAACAAGCAGGCTTCTCGAATGGTTAAAGGACAGAGGATTGTGGGATTAGAAATGACTCCAGAGATCAATTTGGCTCGAAGATTCATTGCGAAGAACTCTCTTGCTCCACCGATCGATATTCGGTCGATGGTTGAAGCATACGCACGACTCACATTCACACACATCCCGTTTGATGGTGTCGACGGGGTATCTCTGAATCTAAAGGCAAAACATGGGTCTCCTCACGTCATCGTGAATAACCAGAGCCCGCCCTCAAGGCAACGATTCACGATGGCGCACGAGTTGGGCCATATACTTATACCGTGGCATATCGGCTCTGTGTTGATTGATCAAGTCGCTCCTGTCCCTGCTCACCGTTCAAACTACTTTACGTCTCACAGCTGGTCCATGGAAACTGAGGCGAATTCATTTGCAGCGGAACTGCTTATGCCACACCTATGGATCATGGAACTACTGTCAACGACGGACGATCTCTCTACAGTTCATAGATGTATAATACAAACCTGCAAGACATCCGCCTTCTCTGCCGCTATTCGCCTGTCACAATTGCTCCCAGCAAGAATCGTCTATGCGTCCGAGCGAAGTGGCGTTGTCGAATTCTCTGGAAGAACTGGCCAAACCATCGCGAACGCTTTGGAAGAGGGCGCTGATTTTCCGAAAGAGCCGTTCGCCTATAGCGATGACCATTACGTCTCAGAGGTGCGCGACAGGCGTCTGCATTGGTGGAGGCTTCCACTAGAGATCCACGTAGACCCGTCCGACGATATCGTTCATCCGTAGTCGATGCGCACGCCGATTCTGCTGTTTGATCTAGGCAATACGCTGGTCGAGTACTTCGGCCCGGCGGGTTTTTCGCCGGTCTTGCGGGAGTCTATCCGCCTAGCCGGGAGGGCGCTCGGCGCGGCCGGGCACTCGGTTCCTTCCGACGCCGAAGTCGAATGCCGGGTGGCGGAGGAAGATCACACGGCGCGCAACTACCGGGTGCGCCCGCTACACCAGCGCTTGGCGCGCATCTTTCGGCTGCATGGTGATGCGGACGGTAAACTCGTGCATTCCATTAGCCGCGCTTTCATGGGGCCAATCTTCGCCACGGCGCGCCGCTACGATGATACGCTCGACGCACTGTCCTCATGGCGGCGGCGCGGCTACCGGATCGGCATCCTGTCCAATGCGCCGTGGGGCACGCCGCCATGGGCGTGGCATGAGGAATTGAAGCGCCACGGATTGGCCGAGCGCTGCGACCTGGCCCTGTTCTGCGGCGACGTGGGCTGGCGCAAGCCCGCCCTGCCCCTGTTCCGCGCGGCGCTGAACCACTTCGCCTGCCGCGCCGAGGACTGCCTGTTCGTCGGCGACAACCCGCGCTGGGACGTGTACGGTGCGCGGCGCGCCGGCATCACGCCGCTGCTGATCGACCGCACCGGTACCGACCCACATGGCGCGCAGCCGCAGCCAGCGCTGCGCTCGCTCGCCGACCTGGAACCGATCCTGCAGCGCTGGAACGGCGGCAGCGAACGGGGTGCAAGCGGAGTGCCCGCGGACACCGGCCGGGAAAGCGCCCGCGCGGGGCGGGCCTGATCGGGTGGCGACGACGGCCTCCCCGGACGGCGCCGCGGACCGCGAGCTGCGCACGGGGCTGATCGACCTGACCCGCGCCCTGGTCCAGGTGCCGAGTTCGGCGGCGCATCCGTCGGCGATCGAGCGCGCCTTGGAGTTGCTGCGTGCCCGCCTCCAGCCGGTCGACGGCGTGCGCATCGACGAGCATCGCTGCGAAGGCGTGCCGTCGCTGGTGGTCACTCCGGCAGCGGTCGACACACCCTCCATACTGCTGGTGGGGCATATCGACGTGGTAGACCACGGCACCCGCCGCCATTACCGGTCGCGGGTGCGCGACGGGCGCATCTACGGCCCCGGCGCGGGCGACATGAAAGGGGCGGTGGCGATCATGGTCACGCTGTTCGCCGACCTGGTACGGCGCTTCCCGGAGGCGGCGCTCGGTCTGGCGATTACCGCCGACGAAGAACGCGGCAGCCAGCACGGCACGCGCTACCTGATCGATCAGGGCCTTTCGTGCGACCTCGCGATCCTGCCCGACGGCGGCTCGATCGACACCGTGGTGGTGGCGGAAAAGGGCCTGCTGCACGTGGAGGTACTGTGGCGCGGCGCCTCCGCCCACGGCGCCTACCCGTGGACCGGCAACAACCCGGTGGACAGCATGCTGAGCGACCTGGCCAAGATCCGCGACCGGTTCTCCGCACTTGCCACCGACCGGACCGACCACTGGCACCCCACCGCCACCATCACCACCCTGGAGTCGGAGAGCAAGTCGGTCAACCGCGTACCCGAATTCGCCCGCGCCGGTGTCGACGTGCGCTTCACGCCGCCGTGGACGGTCGCCACCATGCTGCGCGAAGTGCAGAGCTGCCTCAGCCCCGGGGCCGAGTTGTCGCTACCCAACGTGACCGAGTGCACGACCATGGCGGTCGACGCCGACTACCGGGCGATCAGCGAGCAGGTACTCGGCACCCCGCTGCAGGAGATGCGCACCCCCGGAGCCAGCGACGCCCGCTTCTTCTCCGCGCTCGGTGTTCCGGCCATCCTCAGTCGCCCGGAAGTAGGAAACGTGCACCGCGTCGACGAGTGGGTCGACATCAACTCGATGCTCCTGTACCACCGCATCCTGCACACCTTCATCCACCGCCGCCTGCACCTGTCATGACGCGCCTCGCCCGCCGCGCCGGTAGGTGCTTGACGCAACGGGCAGGCTGTATCACATAACTAGACCCCATGAGCGATTCGCAGGCGCAGGTGCCGATCCGGGCCATCACCACGGGGCCCGGCTACCACTGGTTCGGGTACTACGACAAGCTGCAGTTCGATCCGACCTCGCGCTACGTGCTGGCGATGGCGGTGGATTTCGAGCATCGCGCGCCGCGGCCCGGCGACGAGATCCGCATCGGCATGATCGACCTGCAGGACGGCGACGCGTGGCGGCCGCTCGGCACCACCACGGCGTGGTGCTGGCAGCAGGGCTGCATGCTGCAGTGGATCCCCGGCTCGGCGAGCGAGGTGATCTGGAACGAGCGCGACGGCGACCGCTACGTGGCGCGCATCACCGACACCGCCACCGGCGCCAGCCGCACCGTGCCGGCGCCGGTGTACGCGCTGGCGCCCGACGGCCGCACCGCCGTCGGCCCCGACTTCCGGCGTCTCAACGACATGCGGCCCGGCTACGGCTACGAGGGCATCCCGGACCAGTACGCGGATCAGCTCGCGCCCGAGGAGACCGGCATCCACACCGTCAACCTGGACACCGGCGAAACCCGCCAGATCGTCTCCGTGGCGGACGCCGCGGCGGTCCCCTACCCGCACGGCGACCTGTCGCAGGCCAAGCACTACTTCAACCACCTGCTGTTCAATCCCGACGGCACCCGCTTCATCTTCCTGCACCGCTGGCGGACTCCCGGCGTACCGGGCATGCGCACGCGGATGTTCACCGCGGCGGCCGACGGCTCGGACCTGCACGTGGTGGACGACTACGGCGGCATGTCGCACTTCATCTGGCGCGACCGGGAGACCATCCTGGCGTGGTCGTGGCAGCCTTCCCACGAAGGCGCGTTCTACGTCTATCGCGACCGCACCGACCACGTGGAGGTAATCGGCAAGCACGCCATGACCCTGAATGGCCACTGCACCTACCTGAGCGACCCGGACTGGATTCTCAACGACACCTACCCGCGCGAAGGCACGCGTACCCAGGAGCTGTACCTGTACCACGTGCCCACAGCCACCCGCGTCGAGTTGGGCGCCTTCCACGCCCCGGCGGCCTACCGCGACGAGTCGCGCTGCGACCTGCACCCGCGCTCCGACCCGAGCGGCCACCTGGTCACCATCGACTCCGCCCACGCCGGCGGCCGCCAGATCTACCTGCTCGACATCGCCGCCGCCCTCGCCTCAGTCGACGGCTCCCGATAGCGCGCCGCGCTCCGCGCGCAAGCTTGACGGCACACCGAGACGTTGTAGTATCGGTCACGGACATCGTTGGCGCCGGACGGATTCCGGTGCTCCCGTTCAACAGAGGAGGTCAGCATGACTGAATCACTGAGAGGAGCCGCTTGGTGCGCGCTCTTCGTGGCAGCGAGCATCCTGCCGGCAATGGTCTTTGCCGCCGGCGACGAGGAAACGGCGGCAGCGCCCGAAGCGTCCGCGGAGGGCGCCTACAACTACGAACACGAGTTCGGCACCTACCACTGGGTCACCCCGGGGGCGTTCACGCAGGCGACCGGCCGTACCGTGGGGGCGTTCACGGAGGCGCCGCAACTGGCGCAAATGGTGAGCGAGGGCACGCTGCCGCCGGTCGAGGAACGGCTGCCGCTGGAACCGCTGGTGCTGGGCCGCGAGATCGGCACCTACGGCGGCACCCTGCACGTGGGCGGCGGCCACTTCGCCGCATTCCAGTATGCCGGCACCCCGTACAGCAACTACGGCGTGGGACTCGCCGAGCACACCTGGACCCAGGGCACCTATCCCAACCTGGTGAAGGGCTGGGACGTGGAGGAGGACGGCAAGAAGTACACGCTGCACCTGCGCGAAGGCCTGCGCTACTCGGACGGCGAGCCGTTCACGGCCGACGACATCATGTTCTGGTGGGAGCATATCGTACCGACCAACCCCACCTTCCCCGACCTGTTCACGCGCATCATCATCTCCACCGGCCTGTACGAGAACGTCGTCAAGATCGACGACCACACCGTGCGCATCGAATACAGCAAGCCGTCGGACAACCTGTTCTGGGTGCACTTCGGCAAGGCGGTTCCCGCCCACCAGAAGAAGTACTACAGCCAGTTCCATCCCGAGTTCCAGGACGAGGACAAGCTGGACGAGATGGTGAAGGAGGCGGGTTTCAGCAACTGGATCGAACTCTACGAGCACAAGCTCGACATCCGCGGCAACGCCAACCCGGAACGCCCCATCCTGCTGGCCTGGGCGCTGAAGCAGGTGCCGCCCGGCGACTACATCCTGGAGCGCAACCCCTACTTCTGGGCGGTTGACCCGGCCGGCCAGCAGCTCCCCTATATCGACCAGATCTACTATTTCGCGGGGCTCGAACCCGAGGTGCGCAACCTGAAGGCGCAGGCCGGTGAGCTCGACTTCGCCGACGTGCCGATGGACACCTACCGGCTGATCAAGGAGAAGGAGTCGGAGGGCAAGATCCGCGGCCAGCGCATGGGCGGCGTGGGACTGAACTCGGCGCAGCTCAGCTTCAACCTGAACCACCGGGATCCGGCGGTGCGGGAGATCTTCATGGACAAGCGGTTCCGCATCGCCGCCTCGCACGCGCTCAATCGCGAGCGCATCAGCGAGCTGGTATTCCTGGGCCTGGTGCCGCCGTGGCAGGTGGCCTCGAACGAGGCCAGCGACTACTACCATGAGCGCATGGCGCACTCCTACATCGAATACGACCCGGACAAGACGCGGGCGATGTTCGACGAGATCGGCCTGCCGGTCGGCGACGACGGCTTCCGCACGCGGCTCGACGGCGAACCGCTGCAGATCAACCTGCTCACTTGGGACAACTCGCGGCTGCAGTCGGCCAGAATCGCGGAAATGATGGCCGAAGATCTGCAGGCGGTCGGCCTGGACGTCAACCTGAAGGTCATGGAGAGCAGCGTCGTGCGGCAGACCACTACCGCCAACGAACAGGACGCGGTGATGGTGCCGGGCGCCTGGACCACCATCGAGGGCGGCTTCTGGCTCGGAAACTCGGCCACCGCGTTCGTGCCGGTGCACACCAACGGCAGCATGCACGCGCAGTTGTGGTATGAGTGGTACGAGTCGTTCGGCGAGAAGGGCGAACAACCGCCGCCGGAGATGGTGGAGGTGATGGAGTGGTACCGCGAAGGCCTGGGCACCACCGACGCCGCCTTGCGCAAGGATATCTGGTTCCGGATGGTCGACGTGGCCGCCGACAACCTGTGGGTCATCGGCACGGTGCAACACCCCGGCTACTTCAAGGTGCTCAACACCAGTCTCGCCAACTACCCGGAGGAAACCCATCCGTGGGACCGGGGCGGCGACAAGGGGCGCCCCGAAATCTGGTTCTACCGCCAGTAGCGAAAGGGCTGACGCGCCCGCGGCGAAAGTCCGGGCGCGTCGGAACTGAAGCCGGCCAGAGGACGGCAGGCGTACCGCACGCTGCCGCCCACTGGCCGCGGCTGGCCTGAGCGCGCAGATCATGACCGAATACCTGATTCGCCGCCTGCTGCTGATCGTCCCGGTCCTGCTGCTCATTTCGTTGCTCGCCTTTATCGTGATGGAGGCGCCGCCGGGCGACTTCGTCACCTCCTACATGATGCGGCAGGCAGAGGCGGGCGCCCTGTTCGACGGCGCCGGCGTCGAGGAAGGGCTGCGCGCGATGTGGGGCCTGGACAAGCCGTGGTACGTGCGCTACCTGCGCTGGCTCGGCAACCTGCTGCGCGGCGACCTGGGCTACTCGCTGTTCTGGCAGGCCCCGGTGGGCGAGATCATCGCCTCGCGCTTCATACTCAGCATGACGGTGGCGTTGGCCGCGACCGTGCTGGTGTGGGTGATCGCGTTCCCGATCGGAATCTACTCGGCAACCCGGCAGTATTCCCTGTCCGACAATGCCGTTACCTTCGTCGGCTTCCTGGGCCTGTCGATACCGAACTTCCTGCTGGCGCTGATCATGATGTATCTCGCCAACCGCTTCCTGAACATCTCGATCGGCGGCCTGTTCTCGCAGAAGTACGTCACCGCCGAGTGGAGCTGGGGCAAGCTGCTCGACTTTCTCGGGCATCTGTGGGTTCCCATCATCGTGATCGGCGTGGCGGGCACCGCCGGATTGATCCGGATTCTGCGCGCCAACCTGCTGGACGAGATCAGCAAGTCGTACGTGGAGATGGCGCGGGCCAAGGGACTGCGCGAGACGGTGCTGATCATGAAGTACCCGGTGCGCATCGCCATCAACCCGTTCATCTCGTCGATCGGCTGGGTGCTGCCGGGCATGATCTCCGGCGACGTGATCGTGTCGGTGGTGCTCGGCCTGCCCACCGCCGGGCCGCTGTTCCTGCAGGCGCTGCGCCAGCAGGACATGATGCTCGCCGGCGCGTACATCATGCTGATCTCGATTTGCACGGTGGTCGGCATCCTGCTGTCGGACATCCTGCTGGCGGTAGTCGACCCCCGCATCAGGTACCACTAGCAGCATGGCGACCGAACTGGCGACTCACGAAGCACTGGCCGCGCCGCGCGCGAGCATCCCGCAGTGGCGGCTGGTGTGGCGCAAGTTCAGGAAGAGCCGGCTGGCGGTGGCCGGCGCTATCGCCATCGTCCTCTGCTACCTCATGGCCGCCTTCGCCGAGTTCTGCGCACCCTACGATCCGCGCTTCCGCGACGTCGAGCACCCGGCCGCGCCGCCCATGCGCGTGCGCCTGTTTGCCGACGGACGCCTGCAGCGGCCGTTCGTGTACGGCGTGGTGCAGACGGTCAACATGGAGACCCTCACCCGGAGCTACGAGATCGACCCCGACCGGCGCCATCCGATTGCCCTGTTCGTGCGCGGCGACGGTTACCGGCTGTGGGACGTCTTGGCGGGGGAGATCCACCTGTTCGGCACCGCCGACGGCGGACGGGCGTACCTGCTCGGCACCGACCGCGACGGCCGCGACCTGCTCTCGCGCATCATCCTCGGCTCCCGCCTGTCGCTGTCGATCGGCCTGGTGGGGGTGGCGTTGAGTTTTTGCTTCGGAATCGTGCTGGGGTCGATCTCCGGCTACTTCGGCGGGGTGGTGGACATGGTGATTCAGCGCTTCATCGAGGTGCTCACCTCCATCCCCACCCTGCCGCTGTGGATGGGGCTGAGCGCCGCCCTGCCGCTGCGCTGGCCGGTGGTGAAGGTGTTCTTCTTCATCTCCCTGATCCTGTCGTTGCTCGGCTGGCCGGAACTGGCGCGCGTGGTGCGCGGCAAGTACCTGTCGCTGCGCGAGGAGGACTTCATCACCTCGGCGGTGCTGGACGGGGTGGGTACCCGCGGGGTGATTTTCCGCCACATGCTGCCGTCGTTCATGAGCCACATCATCGCCGCGGCCACCCTGGCGGTGCCGAGCATGATCCTGGCGGAGACGGCGCTCAGCTTCCTCGGCATCGGCCTGCGCCCGCCGGCGGTAAGCTGGGGCGTGCTGCTGCAGGACGCGCAGAGCGTCGACTCGGTGGTGGCGATGCCGTGGCTGTTCACCCCCGGCCTGTTCGTGGTGGTCAGCGTGCTCGCCTTCAACTTCTTTGGCGACGGCCTGCGCGACGCCGCCGACCCCTACAAGTAAGCCGGCACAGGGAACGTTCTCCGCCGTTACCGGTAGCACTATTCTCCGGTCGTTTTCTTGAGAGGACGGCCCCAACGGGGTACGGTAGTAACGAGGCTTCCCGCGGTGGACGAGACTCCCGCATACCCGCGCATTCCCTACGGCGAGGCCGACTTCAGGCGCATCCGCCTGCGCCAATGGCTGTACGTCGACAAGACCCGCTTCCTGCGGCGTCTGGAACAGGAGCGCTACGCCTTCCTGATCCGTCCGCGGCGGTTCGGCAAGTCGCTGTGGGTGTCGCTGCTGGAAAACTACTACGACCGCTGGTGGGGCCACGAGTTCGATGCCGTGTTTGCCGGGACCGACATCGGGCACAACCCGACGACGGAGCGCCATCGCTACGTTGTCCTGCGCTTCAACTTCTCGGCGGTCAACGATAATCTCGATACCCTGGAGCGGGAGTTCGAGACTTACTGCCACATCGAGCTCCGGGGCGCTCTGGAACGGTATCCCGATCTGTTCTCCGAATCGGCGCTGCGGCGCATTCTCGCGCCGCCCTCCATCGCCACCAGACTCAGCGAGCTGTTTCGATACGTCAGCAACCACGACATCCCGCTGTACGTGCTGATCGACGAGTACGACAACTTTGCCAACACGGTGCTGGCGCACCACGGCGCCAATGCGTACGAGGCTTTCACGCACGGCGGCGGCTTCTTCCGCAACTTCTTCGCCACCCTGAAGTCCGGCACAGAACGCAGCGGCGGTGGCATCGAACGCCTGTTCGTTGCCGGGGTGTCTCCCGTGACCATGGACGACGTGACCAGCGGCTTCAACATTGGCGTCAACATCAGCATGGACCCGGACTTCAACGAGATGCTCGGCTTCACCGCGGCGGAGGTGCGCCGCCTGGTCGAGACCTACCGCAACCACGGCGTCTTCGACCAGGATGTGGAAGAGGCCATGGCCCTCATGGGCGAGTGGTACAACGGCTACCGATTCGCCAAGACCGCCGATGTCGATCTCTACAACACCGACATGGTGCTCTACTACCTGAAGCATTCGATGCCGAATCGGCCCGTACCCGACGAACTCATCGACACGAATGTCCGCATCGACTACGACAAACTGCGTCATCTGCTGGTGATCGGCCGGCAACTGAACGGCAACTTCGACCTGCTGCGGGACATCATCGGCGAAGCGCAGGTGGACACCCGCATCCAAACGAGCTTCCCGGTGAAACGGCTCACCCGACCCGAGAACTTCCTCTCGCTACTGCACTATTTCGGCCTGCTGAGCATCCGCGGGGTCGTGCGCGGCATTCCGCGGCTGGCGATCCCCAACCAGACGGTGAAGCGGCTGCTGTACGGATATCTTCGCGACGGCTACCACGATGTCGAGGCGTTCTCGGTCGACCTGTTCCGGTTCGAGCAGTTGCTGATGCGAATGGCCAACGAGGGAGAGTGGCGGCAGGCGTTGGCGTTCCTGGGCGAGGCGATCGCACGGCAGACGGGGATCCGCGAATACATCGCTGGGGAGAAGGTGGTGCAAGGGTTCCTGGCCGCCTATCTGAGCGTGACCGACTACTTCGTCTTCCGCTCGGAGGCGGAGCTGGGAAAAGGACATGCCGACATCAGCCTGGAACCGCTGATCGCGCGCTACCCGCACCTGCGGCGCGGCTACCTGATCGAGTTGAAGTCCCTGCGACGCAGCGAGCCGGCGGGCGCCGGGGTGGGCGGCGCGGTGGGGGGGGGTCCGTCATGGAGTGAAGGTACCGGGGCGGCAGGGAGCCGGCGGACGCCGGAGTGGCCGCTGCGGTGCGCGCCGCGACCGGCCAGTTGCGACGCTACTTGACCGACGAGCGGCTGGTGCGGCAGTTTCCGGGGGTGCGCTTCACAGGCTTGGCGGTGGTGTTTCACGGCTGGGAGCTCGCGTACTGCGAAGCAGTCAGCGACCGATCGATGACAGCCGCTCCACCGGACACCGCCGCTCCCTGAACCGAAGCCGGACGCTCGGCGACAGCGGCCGGATACCGTCGCCGCCAGCGAACCTCGCCGCGGGAAGCACATTGAGCGAATGCACCCAGGCGCGCAGCGCGAGTTGACACCGTGATGCCCGCATGCAGAATTGCAACGGGAGCGCGCGGTGGACGGGAAGTTGCTTGAGGTGAAGGACCTGTCCATTTCGTTTCCGACCGAGGCGGGTGTAATCCGGGCGGTCAACGAGGTGTCGTTCGAGGTGCCGCGGCGCACCACCGTGGGCGTGGTGGGGGAGAGCGGCTGCGGCAAGTCGGTTACCGCCCGCGCCCTGCTCAACATCGTGCAGCCGCCGGGGCGCATTGACGGCGGCGAAGTGCTGTTCCATGGCGACGACGGCGCGGGCGAGCCGGTCGACCTGCTGTCGATGGCGCCCAAGGGCGCGGCCATCCGCCACTTCCGCGGCAAGCGCATCGCCATGATCTTCCAGGATCCGATGACCTGCCTGAGCCCCGTGCACACGGTCGGCAACCAGATCGCCGAGTCGATCCGCATCCACGACCGCGACGTGTCCGCTGGCGAGGCGCGCGACCGGGCGGTGGCGCTGCTGACCGAGGTGGGCATCCCCAACCCGGCGGGACGCCTGGATTCCTACTCCTTCGAACTCAGCGGCGGCATGCGCCAGCGCGCGCTGATGGCGGTGGCGCTGGCGGCGGAGCCGGAGCTGCTGATCGCGGACGAGCCCACCACCGCCATCGACGTCACCATCCAGGCCAAGTTCCTGGACCTGATCGGGCGCCTGCAGGACGAGCGCCACATGTCGATTCTGTTCATTACCCACGACCTGGGCGTGATCGCCGAGATCAGCCGCGTGGTGGTGGTGATGTATCTCGGCCGCGTGGTCGAGGTGGGCCGGGTGGAGGAGATCTACGAGCGCCCGCTGCATCCCTACACCCAGCTCCTGTTCCGGTCGATCCCGAACGAGCACGTGCCGCGCAAGACGCCGCTGGCCCAGATCAAGGGCGTGGTGCCGGACCCGTTCTCGCGTCCACCGGGCTGTCCGTTCAGCGACCGCTGCCCGAGCTTCGTGCAGGGCACCTGCGACGCCGCGGTGCCGCCGCTGTACGAGGTGGAGGAACAGCACCACGCACGCTGCTTCCTCTACGACGAGGTCGACGCGTGAGCGGCTGGCTCGCAGAGCAGGTTGGGCGGGCAGCGGCGCCGGCGGCGCCGACGCACGGACGGCCACGGCGAGGCCGGCGGATCGCCATGCCACCGCTGGCGCAACTTTGCGGCGAACGGCGCCGCGGGGGAGGCTGGCTGGTGCGCCACCCGGGGGGCCGGGCGCCGCCGGGGCGGGGCGGCGCAACTTGGCGGCGAACGGCGCCGGGGGCGAGGCTGACTGGTGAGCCACTCGGCGGACGGGGCGCTGCTGGAGCTGCGCCGCCTGCGCAAGCACTTTCCGATCCAGCGGGGCGTGTTGCGGCGCACCGTGGGCTGGATCCGCGCCGTGGACGACATCGACCTGGAGGTGAACACCGGCGAGACCGTGGGCCTGGTCGGCGAGAGCGGCTGCGGCAAGACCACCGCCCTGCGCACCATCGTGCGCGCCGTCGAGCCGACCGACGGCGAGATCCTGTTCCGGACCAACGGCGAGATGAAGTCGATCACCGCTCTCGAATCCGACGCACTGCGGGAAGTGCGGCAGCAGATACGGGTGATCTTTCAGGACCCGCAGTCTTCGCTCAATCCGCGCTTCAAGATCCGGGACATCATCGCCGAGCCGCTGAAGGCGTACGGCGTGACCGCCAGCCGCGGCGAGCTCGACGACATCGTCGTCGACACCATGGAGCGGGTCGGTCTGGACCGCGCCTACGTCAACCACTACCCCTACTCGCTCAGCGGCGGCCAGCGCCAGCGGGTCGGCATCGCCCGTGCCCTGACCACGCGGCCGCGGCTGATCCTGGCCGACGAGCCCACCTCCGCTCTCGATGCCAGCGTGCAGGCACAGATCATCAACCTGCTGCTGCAGTTACAACAACAGATGCACCTGTCGATGTTGTTCGTGACCCACGACCTGAGCGTGGTGCGCCACGTCAGCGACCGCATTGCGATCATGTACCTGGGCGAAATCGTGGAACTCGGCGACACCGACGAGGTATTCCAGCGCCCGCGCCACCCCTACACCGAGGCGCTGTTCGCCGCCATCCCCAAGCCCGACCCGCGCCAGCCCAGCCGCCGGATCATCGTGGAGGGGGACATCCCCGATCCTGCCCACCGGCCGTCCGGTTGCCCGTTCCACCCCCGCTGCCGCTACGCCACCGACCTGTGCTCAACCGAGAAACCGGCCCTCGAGAACCGCGACGGCGCCCACCCCGTAGCCTGCCACTTCCCCCTCCCCCACGGCGAACAACCGGCCGAATAGGCTGGCGCCAGCGGTGTCAGGGGCCTCCGGCGGCGGGAGCCGCGGCGCCGAATTTCCAGATGCTGAGCGCCGTCTTGGCGAACAGCCACTCATGGTCTTCGGCGTTCAGGAAGGGCATGTGGCGGCGAAACAGGTCCAGGGCGGCGCGGTAGCCGATGTTGCGGAAGATGTGTGGGAAGTCGGTGCCCCACAGCAGTCGCTGCGGACCGAAGGCGTCGTAGATGCGCTCGTAGACCGCATGCTGATCCGGGAACGGGTAGCGGTCGGCTCCCGCTCCCGGCAGCGCGGCCTGCGCCGCCTGCGGCGTGAGCTTGACGTACACGTTCGGGTAGCGCGCCAGGGCGAGGACCTTGCGCAACTGCGGAAGGGGCGGTTCCTCGTACACCGCGGCGCCGCCGAGGTGATCGAGAATCACCTTGACCCCTTCGTGGCGGGCGACGATCGGCTCCGTTGCCCGCGGGCTTCCCCCCCCGGCCCAGCGCCCCACGCCAGGGGCCCCCTCCCACCCCCTTGCCCCCTGCGTGGCGGGCGACGATCGGCTCGATGGCCGGCTGCATCGCCGCCGGGCCGAAGCTCAGCATGCAGGCGCCCAGTTCCTCCGCCTTGCCCCAGATCGGGTCCTGGCCGGGAGCCGCCCACTCCGCCGGGTCGTCGGCTCGCCCCAGGTGCATGCGCAACCCCTCGAAACCGTCTTCCGTGACCAGCCTCTCAAGCCGCTCCACCGCATCGGGCGCACGCCGGTCCATGATCGCGATGCCAGCGAAGGTGGTAGGGTACCGGGACAGGCAGTCGGCAACGTAGCGGTTGTCGAACAGGTAGTGGATCGGCTGCACGATGCACGCCTTGTCGACGCCGTGCTTGGCCATGGTCTCCAGCAGCAGCGCCACCGTGCCTGCCTCCGCCGTCCCCTCACCGGCCCACGGATAACGCTCCGGGTCGTCGCTCCACACGTGCAAATGGCTGTCGATGATCATCGTTTCTCCCGCAGCTCCACTATACTGGAGCGATGATCAAGCTTGGCTGCAACTTTCTGAGCCTCCGAGACACCGGCGTCGAAGAGTTCATCAGGATCTGCTACGACCTGCGGCTGGACGTGGTCGACTTCCACCAGCAGGCGTTCCAGTCGACCGACCCGGCCTACCTCACCCCGATCAAACTGCTGTGCCTCCGGTACGGCCTGCCGATCGGCTACATAGGCGTCAGCGGGCTGTTCCACGGCACCGCCGAGGAGCGCCGCCGGCACGCCGCCGACTCGAAACGCGCCGTCGACCTGGCGGCGTTCCTGGGCTCGCCCCTCATCCGCATGTTCTGCGCCACCGTCCCGGCCAGGAACGGCGACGGCGAGCACACCTGGCCGGCGATGATCGCCGGCTACCGCGAGGTGGCCGACTATGCCGCCGCCCGCGGCGTTGCCATCGGCATGCAGAACCACCCGTCGACCGGCAAGGAGATGCTGCGCATCCGGCGCGAGGTCGACCGCGACAACTTCAACTTCATCATGGATACGGGGCAGTGGCTGGGATCGCCGGGCTCCGAGCCGCGCGGCGAGACCGATCCGCGGCACGACTTCTACGGCTACATGGCGCAGACCATTGCGCATGCCTCCTACATCCGCACCAAGTTCTACCGCATCGAGAGCGGCACCGAAGAGTGGCTCGACTACGAGCGCATCGTCGCGATCATCAAGGCCGCGGGCTACAACGGCTGCATCTCCATCGTGTACGAGGGCGAGCACCCGGACCGCGTCGAGCAGGTCCGTCTCGCCGCGGCCTGGCTCCGGGAGCACCTGGCGGGATTCTGACCTCCGGCCGGTTACGCCGGGCGGCGCTCGTTGACACGGTGACGGGCGCGTGGCAGATTCGAGCGATGCCCGCGACGGTGTTCGACCAAGCGCAAGTGGAAGCGTATCGCAACGACGGCTACCTGCTGCTGCGGGACGCGTTCGACGACGCGGCCTTACAGCCGGTGCGCGACGCCATCGACGCCGAGGTGGATCAGCTCGCCGACCGGTTCCACCGGGAGGGCAAGGTCAGCTCGCGCTATGCGGATGAGCCGTTCAACCGGCGCCTGGTGCTGCTGTGCGAGGAAGCCGGGGAGCAGGTGAAGATCTGGGAGCTGCGAACGCGCGCCTCGGTTACTCCCGCGCTGTACGACTTCGTACGCCATCCCGCGCTGCTGGATCTTCTGACCGCATTGCTGGGACCGGAAGTAGCCTGGACGGGCAGCTTCGCGGTGCGCATCAAGCTGCCGGAGACCGAGGAGACCGCGTTCCCCTGGCACCAGGACACCCAGTACTACGGCAACCCGACCCAGCACCTGCACGTGATCTCGGTGTGGATTCCGCTGGTGGACGTGGACGAGCACAACGGCTGCATGCACTTGCTTGCCGGCAGCCACAAATGGGGTCTGCTCGACGGCGCGCGGGACGACCAGCGTGTGGTGCGCATGTTCGAGGACGTGGAACAACGTTCCAAACCGGTCGTGCTGCCGATGCGGCGCGGCGGCCTGCTGGCGTTCAGCAACCTCACCTGCCACGCCAGCATGATGAACACCACCAACGAGATGCGCTGGAGCGTCGACCTCCGCTACGTCGTCCCCGAGGCGGCCGCCGCGCGCAGCGAAGACGAGCGGCATGGCTACGCCACCATCTACGACCACTACCGCATGCGCCCAATCACCGTGGCCAGCCGCGACCCCGACCAGGTAGTGCCCTGGGATCAGATCCGCAACCTGGTCAGTTAGGTTGCCGGGCGCCCGACAACCTCATAGTCTGGGCCCCATGGCTACTGCCCTGCCCCTGGTTGCCCACTCCACGCTGGAGGAGCAGATTGCGGCGCTGGAGCGTGACGGCTACCTCTACATTCCCGGGTTTCTGAACGCGGACGAGGTGGCCGAGTTGCGCGCCGCCGCCGCGCGCATCGCGCCGGTGCCGGAGAACCTGGACACCGACCTGACACCGGAGCGCGACGGCTACCTGAACAAGTGCATCAACAACGCGTTCAACCGCGACCCGCTGTTCCTGAAGTACCTCGACAAGCCGGGCCTGATCGACCTGGCCGAAGCGGTCCACGGCACCGACTGCCACATCATCGCCATGCACACCTGGATGGTGGGCCCGGGCCGTCCCGACCAGTCCCTGCACACCGACTGGCTGCCGATCTCCCTGCCCGAGGACGTGGCGGCCGATCCCCGGGTGCGCCTGCCGATATTCATCACCACCGCCCACGTCTACCTGGACGACATCACCGACGAGATCGGGCCCACCGCCATCGTACCGGGGAGCCACCGCTCCGGGCGCGCTCCCGACCCGGCCCAGGACGCCAGCCGGCGAGGCGACCGCAGCCGCGCCAACGGCGGCGCGGCGCCGTCACAGCCGGAACTGGAGTGGAACGGCGTTGGCGAGCACAGCCCGCTGTGCAAGGCGGGCGACTGCCTGTTCTTCCGCTGCGAACTGTGGCACCGCGGCGCCGCCAACCGCAGCGACCGCATCCGCCACACCTTCATGATTCACTACGCGCACCGCATGATTGCCCAGAAGTTCCCGCCCTACCTGAAGTTCCGGTTCGACCCCGAGATCGTCGCCCGTGCCACCCCGCGCCAGCGCCGCCTGCTCGGCGAGCACGCCCAGAGCAACTACGACTGACCTGCTTCCGGCCGGTCGCGCCGTGATGCAGGCGCTCACGCGCGCAGGCATGGCACGTCGTAGCGGGGGATCGTGCCGTCGCGGGTCACAATGGTCAGACCCTCCAGACCAGCTTGCGCGATCTGGATGCGGTCGAACGGATCGGCATGGATCGACGGCAGTTCGGCAACCGCCAAAGCGTGGCGGACCGTGATCGGCAGGTGCTGAAACCGCTCCTCTTCAAGGGCGGCTTCGAGATCGTCAGGAGCCTCCAGCTTGCCGAGCTGACGCTTGATGGTAATCTCCCAGGCCACCGCCGCGCTCACGAACACCCGGGTGCGCGGGTCGGCGATGAGCCTGCGGGAGGGCGTTTGCAGCGACGCCGGATCATCCAGCCACCACAGCAGAACGTGGGTATCGAGCAACAGCATGATTGGCGATTCAATCGTGGCGGCCGGAGAATGCGTCCGTCAGTTCGGCCGGCAGTTCGTCGAAGTCGGTGGCGATCCGAACCCGTCCGCGCCACTGGCCACCGCGCCTCGGCGCTCCGGCATCCTGGTACGCAATGAGCTTGGCCACCGGCTTGCCCGCCTTGCCGATCACGATCTCTTCACCGCGCCGGACGCGCTCCACGAGACGCGAGAAATTGGTCTTGGCCTGATGAATGTTCTGGATCTCCATAGACTAACGTTAGTCCGACAAGTCAGAGAAGGGCAAGCGCAGATGACCGGAACCATGATCCTGTCCGAGCTGCGCGAGCCGACCGTACTGAGCACTCTATGCATGCCGGCGAGGCCGGCGCTCAGTGGACGCCGAGGGCGAACAGGTCGCGGTGGGTGTGCGGGTAGTCCTGCAGGATGACCAGATCGAGCAACCGGTCGCGCAACTCGTTGCGGGTTGCCGCGTGTGCCGGGTCGCCGGCCAGGTTGTGTTGCTCGCCGGGGTCCTCAGCCAAGTGGAACAGCTGCTCGCCGGTGCCGTTCGGGTAGCGGGTATAGCGCCAGTCGGCGGTGCGCACCGAGCGCGCCCAGTTGCGCGGCGTGGCGGTTGAGATGTTGTTGTAGCTCTCGACGTAGGCGGCGTCGCGCCAGCCGCTGGGTTGCTCGCCGCGGCACAGCGGCAGAAGCGAACTCCCGGCCAGCGCTTCCGGCGTCTCGCGCAGATAGGGGCCCATGGTGCGCGGCTCCGGCGGCGCCACGCCGGCCATCTCCAGGATGGTCGGGAACAGATCCTCGTGCTGCACGAAGCCGTCCACCGTGGCGCCGCGCTGCAAACCGGGGCCGGCTATGGTCAGCGGCACCCGTACCGCGGTGTCGTAGTGGCGCTCGCCCTTGCCGGTGAAGCCGTGGTCGAGCAGCAGCTCGCCATGGTCTGCCACCAGGATGAAGTATGCATCGTCCAGCCGTCCACGCTGCTCCAGGGCGGCCATCACCCGGCCGAGTTGATCATCCAGGTGAGCCAGATCGGCGAAGTAGTAGTGGCGGGTACGGCGCCAGTCGTCCGGGATGGCGCGGTGTGCGCCCTCGCTGGTGGCGAAGCACTCCGGCGCCAGCGGATCGTCCACCCACTCCACCGGCGCCGGCGCCGGTATGCGGTCCGCGGTTACCCGGTTCATGGTGGCAGCCGGCGGACAGAACGGCCCGTGCGGCTGCACGTAGCTCGCCTGCAGCAGAAGCGGCGTGTCGGGCGCGGCGCCGCGCAGGAAGTCCATACCGTGGCCGGTGATCCACTCGGTCTGCGACACCTCGGCCGGGAACGGCAGCGTGTAGGCGCGCGGCGTGTTATGCGGGTACTCGGGCGTGGCCCACTGGAACGCGCCCCGGACCGCCTCGATCCGCTCCCTCAGGTTCTCGCGCCGCGGCCCGTAGGCAGCGTACTCCGGTACGTGGCTCGGCCAGATGGTGGCCAGCACCGCGTCGAAGTGGTCCGGATGCCGTTCCGCCACCCAGTCCAGCCACTCGCCGCCACGCGCGTCTTCGGTGACGTGCGCGACGTCGAACCCGTAGCGGGTGTAGTCCGGGTACAGCCCGGCGAAGTGGGGCCGGAAGTGCACCTTGCCCGCCACGCCGGTGCGGTAGCCGGCGCCCTGCAGCAGGCTCATGAAGGTCGGCAGCGCCGGATCGAGGCGGTAGCCGTTGGTCAACACCCCGTGCCCGCGCGCCGACAGCCCGGTGGCTATGGTGGCGCGCGCCGGCATGCAGATCGGGTTGCCGGCGATGCAGCGGGTGAAGGTCACCCCGCGCGCCCGCAGCCGGTCCAGGTGGGGAGTCGGCACCACCCCGTCGCAGGGCGACTCCAGCCACCTGGCGGCAAGCTGGTCGAGCATGAACAGCACGATGTCCGGTTGCTTCATCTCGCCAGCCCCCGCCGTTTCGCGATCAACAGACTCAGACTACTCGTCCCAGTACCACTGATCGCCGTTGTAGATCATCCAGAACCGGTAGCCTTGGTAGATCCGTACCCCCGGCTCGGTCGGTGTGTTCTTGAGGGCGGTCTTGAGGATCGTGGGCTTGGGCATGTTGCCGATGATGCCGACGTGCCACAGGTTGTCGAGCAGGATCTGGTTGGCGCGCCGCGCCGCCTCCTGGTACTCCGCGGAGCCCATCGGGTACTTCTGCACCTCGCCCGACAGCGCGTACCACTCCTTGAGTGCCTCCGGCGGTTCCTCGCCGGCCTCGCCGCCTGAATTCAGCCAAGCCATCCACGCCCGTGCGTACGGCTGAATGGCGAACGGGTTGGAGTGATAGCCGCTCTCGTTGGTGCCGTCGAGGTTCCAGACGCTGATGTCCAACTCGCCGGCGCGCGAACGCTGCCCCCACAGGCTCTGCTCGATCTGCTTGAGTTGCACCTGCAGCCCCACGTCCTCAAAGTAGTCCTTGACCAGTTGCTCGACGTCGCCGCGCGGGCCCTCCATTTCCACGTATTCAAGGACGAGTTGCAGGTCGGAGCCATCCGGCAAGGTGCGGAACTCGTCGCCCATCGGCAGGCCGATATCATCGAGCAGCGCGCTCGCCTCTTCCGGGTCGTACGAAGTGTAGTGAGTCTCCCACGCCGGGTCGAAGAAACTGACGTCGGAGCGCACCGTGGCGGCGCGCGGCGTGGCCAGCCCCTGGAACACCGCCTCGTTGATCTCGTCGCGGTTGATCGCCAGCGACAGCGCCTGGCGGAAGCGCAGGTCGCCGAACAGTTCGCGCTTGGCCGGGTCGGGGTGGTTCATGTTGATCTTGTGATCCACCAGCACCGAGCCGCGCCCGTCGTACCACATGCTCACCCGGTAGCCGCCGCGCTCCTCGTTCTCCTTGTACAACTGGTAGCTCTCGGTCACCAGGTCCTGCTGCGCGTAGTCCAGCTCTCCCGAGATGGCCGCCAGATTGATTGCCTCCTTGTTTGAAAACAGGATGCGGTCCTGCCGGTCGATGTAGGGAAGCTGATTGCCGGCGATGTCGACGCGGTAGTAGTACGGGTTGCGGTTGAAGAACTTGTTGCCGGTGCTGTCCACCTCGCTCATGGTCCACGGATCGACGGTGGGCACGTTCACGTCCCAGCGCTGCTGCACCTCGTTGGGATAGATGTACTGGAAGTGGTCGGCCCAGTTGTCGTAGCCGGCCTCGCCGGCAACCTTGCCGGCATCGTCGTTGTGCGCGGGGTGAAACTGCTCCAGGTAGTGGCGCGGCGCGAACGGAATGCGGTGATAGGAGCGCCCCTCGAAACCGAGGAAGGTCACGATGCTCGGGTACGCGCTGGCAAACTGGAACTGCACCGTACCGTCGTCGATCTTGGTTACCTCGACCGGGACGCCGCCGGGCGCCCAGATGCCGGGAATGGTGGGCGAGATCTCCTCGTTGAGCAGGATGTCGTTGTACCAGAACAGGAAGTCGTCAGCATCGAACGGCGCGCCGTCGCTCCACTTCAGGCCGCTGCGCAGGTGCACGGTGAGGATGGAGAAGTCGTCGGACAGATCCCACCCCTTGGCGACGTTGGGGATGACCGAGTCGCCGCTCGGGCTCGGCACCACGCGGAACAGGGGCTGCGTGCGCAGGGTCCACGACTCGGCGCCGCCGGTGGTTGGCGACGTGGCGGACTGCCGCACGCGCCCGCCGTACTTGCCAATGCTGTCGCGCGGCTCCACGACCATCGGTTCGTCGGGCAACCGCTCGTTGACCGGCGGCAGTTCTCCCGCGGCCACCAGCGCGGCCAGGACAGGTGCTTCGTTGAACGCCTCGATGCGGTTGCCGGTCTGCGCCTCGTACTCCGCGAGTGTGGCGTAAAACACCACGACGCCCGGATTGGGCACGCCCGGCTGGCTCGCCGCCGTCGCCGGGGAGGACTCCATGGCGCCGGAATCGGAGTCGGCTTCGGCGTCGCCGCCAGCGAAAAGCATTCCCGATCCTGTGCACAGCGCACAGGCCACGAAAGGTATCAGGAGTGATCGGATTCGAAACATCGGATGCCTCCTTCGGCTTGGGTATGCTATAAACCGTATAGTAGGTGGTTCACACTGTCCAGGAGCAAGGACCCGGGCGTGGCGTGACGCAGGCTGCACAATTGCATTGCTTGGCAACCTGCCGGTGACGTTGTAGGAGGTGGTGATTGCCCATGCTCGCACTGTTCGTCCGTCGCGGCGTGTTCATGCTGCTTACGGTCCTTGCCGTAACCGTGGTCGGTTTCCTGATCATCCAACTGCCGCCGGGCGACTTCCTCACCCTTTACATCCTGGAGTTGGAGGCCTCCGGTGAGGTGGTTGACGAGGCCACGGTCGACAATCTGCGCCGCCGCTATGGCCTGGACCTGTCACCGTTAGGGCAGTATCTGCGCTGGCTCGGAAACCTGGTACGCGGCGACTTCGGGCTGTCGTTCGGCTGGAACCGCCCGGTCAGCGAGCTGATCGGCGAACGGCTTGCACTCACCGTCACCATCTCCCTGCTCACGCTGTTCATCTCCTACCTGCTGGCGATCCCGATCGGAATATACTCTGCCGTGCACCAGTATTCGTTTTCCGACTATGCATTCACGGTGGTCGGGTTCATGGGGCTGGCGCTGCCGAACTTCCTGTTCGCGCTGATTCTTCTGTACCTGTTCTTCACCGTGTTCGACATCGCCGTGGTGGGGCTGTTCTCGTCCGAATTCATCAACGAACCGTGGTCGGTGGCGCGGGTGATCGACATGCTCAAGCACCTGCCGGTGCCGCTGCTGGTAATCGGCCTGCAGGGCACCGCCGGCCTGATACGGGTAATGCGCGGATCGCTGCTGGACGAGCTGCGCAAGCAGTACGTGATCACGGCGCGCGCCAAGGGGCTGGACGAGCGCGCGCTGCTGTTCCGCTACCCGGTCCGCCTGGCGATCAACCCGATCATCAGCTCGGTGAGCTGGCAACTCCCGCAGATCGTGTCGGGGGCGGTGATCGTGGCGGTGGTGCTCAACCTGCCGACCCTCGGCCCGCTGCTGCTGCGCGCCCTGCTGACCCAGGACATGTTCCTGGCCGGAACCATCATCGTGATGATCACCATCCTGGCAGTGCTGGGGGCATTCATCTCCGACATGATGCTGATGTGGGTGGACCCGCGCATCCGCTTCGAGCGCGCCGAGGGTTAGCGAGGCTTCAGGTGGCAGAGGCGACGCAGGCGGCCCCGATCACGGGCAACGCACAGGAGCAATACTACCTTTCCTCTCAGACTCAGCTCATGTGGCGAAAGTTCAAGCGCCACAAGCTGGCGATGGCGGCCGGGCTGCTGCTGGTGCTGTTCTACGTGGCCGCCGCACTGGTGGAGGTGATCGCCCCCTATCGCCCCGACACGCGCTTCACCGAGTACATCTTCACCCCGCCGCAGCGGCTGCGTGTGGTCGATCACACCGGCCGCCTGCACCTGCGCCCGTTCGTCTACGGCCTGCAGCGCGAATTGGACATGGACACGCTGGAGCGGATCTACACCGAGGACCACGCTGTGATCCATCCTCTGCGCCTGTTCGTGCGCGGCGACGAATACCGCATGTGGGGGCTGTTCGACGGCGACGTGCACCTGGTCGGCGTGGAGAACGGCGTGTACTTCCCGTTCGGGACCGACAAGCTCGGCCGCGACCTGTTCTCGCGTAACCTGTATGCGATCCGCATCTCACTGTCCATCGGCCTGATCGGGGTTGCGGTCAGCTTCGTGCTCGGCTGCCTGCTCGGCGGTATCTCCGGCTACTACGGCGGGGTGCCGGACCTGATCATCCAGCGCATTATCGAGTTCCTGATCTCGATTCCCGTAATTCCATTCTGGATGGGGCTGGCAGCCGCCCTCCCCCACGACTGGCCGTCGCTGCGCATCTACTTCGCCATCACCATCATCCTCGGCATCATCGGCTGGTCGCAGTTGGCGCGCGTGGTGCGCGGCAAGCTGATCAGCCTGCGCGAGGAGGACTTCGTGATGGCCGCCAGCGTGGCCGGGGCAACCAAGGCCAGCATCATCTTCCGCCACCTGCTGCCGTCGTTCATGAGCTACCTGATCGTCAGCCTGACGCTTGCGGTGCCCAACATGATCCTCGGCGAGACCGCGCTGAGCTTCCTCGGACTCGGCCTGCAGCCGCCGGTGGTGAGTTGGGGCGTGCTGCTGCAGGACGCCCAGAACCTGCAGTCGTTGGCCAACCACTCGTGGCTGCTGATCCCGGGACTGTTCGTGGTGGTCAGCGTGCTGGCCTTCAACTTCGTGGGCGACGGCCTGCGCGACGCCGCCGACCCGTACCGGTAGGCCATCCGGTGCGCCGCCGTGGCCGTACATCTGAGGCGGCAGGCAGCAAGGCGGGCCGGATCACGGCTGCCGGTCGAGCCAGGTGCGCAGGAGGGCGGCCTCGGCGGCGGCGGCGGGGTCGAGTTCGGCCTGGTGGAGCCGGGTGCGGACCACGAATTCGTCCATCTCGTCGGGCGGTGAGTCGCGGTGGACGATCTCGTGTACCTTGCGGGCGAAGAAGGTGCCCCAGTCGGGCCGGCGGCCGTCCAGGTCGGTGAAGCCGTACTCCTTTGCGAGCGCCCAGCTCGAGAACAGGCGGCCGCTCTTGTTGGCAACGTGCGGGTCGGCGGTGAGCGCCGCCACCGCGCGGCCCACGTAGCAGGGGGTTTCGGACTCGGCGAAGTACGGATCGGCCTTGATGCCGTCGCGCCAGTTCGCTTCGGTGACGCCGAACGCGTCGAGCACCGCCTCGGAGCGCAGGAACCCGGGCGTGATCGCCAGCGCCGTGACGCGGTGGGCGTGCAGGTCCGCCGCCATCGCACAAGCCAGGCGGATCACCGCGTTCTTGGCCAGGTCGTAGAACAGGTTGCCACGGTAGCCGAGCGTGTCGCCGTCGGTCACCTCCACAATGAGGCCGGCGTTGCGTTCGACCATCAGCGGCGCGCCGTGGCGGCTGGTGATGATGTGGCTGTGTACGGCTCTTTCCAGCATGGCCAGCCCCTTGGCCGTGGACAGCTCCCAAAAGGGCGCACCCCACTCGGTCAGCTCGTCGCCGCCCCATACGTCGTTCACCAGCACGTCGAGCCGCCCCTGCTCGGCGCGGACGCGCTCGAACAGCCGTTCGACCTCCGGCTCCACGGTGTGGTCGGTCCGGACGGCGATGCCGCGGCCGCCTTCCGCGGTGACCATGGCCGACGTCTCGTCGATCGTCTCGGTGCGTCCGGCGGTCGCGGGGCGGCCGCCGTGCACGCTGCGGCCCGTGCAGTAGACGGTCGCCCCTGCCGCCCCGAGCATGCGGGCGATGCCGCGGCCGGCGCCGCGCGTGGCCCCGGCGACCACGGCAACCTGGCCGGCAAGCGGAAGGTGTGGCCCGTTCATCCGCCGGTTCGAGCCGCCGCCGGTGGCCAGGCCGAGTTCAGTTCGTGGATTGCCAGCGAGACGAGGCGCACGCTCCCGCCCTCGGCGTACAGCTCCAGCGGCATGTCGCAGGCGGCGGGCAGGAAGCAGAACGATGCCGACACCAGGCCGGCGGCGGCGAATAGCTCCAGCGAGGTGCGGTCCACCAGGAGCTGCAGGCGCAGGCAGCCGTCGCCGTCGCGGGGCGCCGGGAACGGGTGGCCGAGCCAGGTGAAGCGGGCGGCCGCTACGTCGTAGCGCAGGTCGTGGCCGCGGACGCCGATGCCGAACGCCGCGGCGTCGCCGGGATCGATCACCGCCTCGACGTGGAACAGGTCCCAGGTGGTGTCCGGCGCCAGGTTGCGGTACTCGGTGGCGATACGGCTCTGCCAGCCAGGTCCGTGCACATGGTACAGGTCGTGCCGATTCGGGCCGGGGCTGAGCCGGTGCTCCTGCCAGCGCAGCGTGCGCCGGTGCAGGAGTTCCAATTCCTTCACCGGCTGCCGGCACAGCCGCAGCCCCTGCGGCGTGGTGCGCAGGGTCAACTCCACCGGAAACGACATCTGGCCGTTGAACGGCATCGCCGGGAAGTGCCCGTTGCGCATCCACGAGATCTGGATGCGGCGGCCGTCCTCCGTTGGCACGTCGCTCCAGGTCTGCGCGGCGTAGCCGTTGGCACCCAGCTCGCAGCGCAGCGCCGGTGTCTCCGGCGTGAAGGTGGTTCCGTCGAAGCTGCCCAATCGATACACGCCGGCGGCACCCCAGAATACCCAGCGGGTGTCGCCCGGGTCGCCGTCCACCGGCAGCTCGAACAGGTCGGGGCATTCACCGGTGTCCGCCACCTCCAGGGCGCACAGATGGCGCCACCGCTTCAGGTCGGGCGAGCCGTACAACGCGAAGTCGTTGCCGTCCAGGAACAGCGCCATGATCCACTGCCCCGTGGCTGCGTGCCGAATCACCTTGGGGTCGCGGTTTTCGGCGCGCACGTGGCCGAGTACCGGGTTGCCGGAATAGCGCCGGAAAGTGCGCCCGCGGTCGGTGCTGTAGGCGAGCGCCTGCACGCACGGGGTGGCGCCCGGCTGGTTGGGCCGCGGCGCGCCGAAGCCGCCGGTGGTATACACCGCCACCAGGGCCCGCTCGCCGCCGCCGGTGAACCCGGCGCTGTCGTCGGTGTCCACCACCGCCGAGCCGGACCAGATGAAGCCGTACTCGTTCGGCGCGATGGCGGTGTCCAGTTCCCGCCAGTGCACCAGGTCGGCGCTCACCGCGTGCCCCCAGGAGTTGGCGGCGTGGTTCATGAATCCCGGCGTGTGCTGAAAGAACAGGTGGTATTCGCCGCGGTACCAGACCAGCCCGTTGGGGTCGTTCATCCACGAGTGGCGCGGGCTGAAGTGGAACTGCGGGCGGTGCAACTCGTCGTACATGTCGGAATCCTCTGGTTGGTATGTTGACGGGATTTCACCGGCGACTATAACATTGCGGCTTAGATGTCGGTGCTCGAAACCATTGCCGAACGACGTTCGATATTCGATTTCCAGCCCACGGCGGTGCCGCGCGAACGGCTGGAACGCGCCCTGCAGGCGGCCGTATGGGCGCCCAACCACAAGCTCACCGAGCCGTGGCGCTTCATCGTGGTGGGGCCGGAGGCCAAGGACCGGCTGTGCCAGGTCTACGCGCGCATCAAGCAGGACGACGTGAAGGCCGACATCGAGCCGCAGGCGCTGCGCGAGATTGGCCGCAAGACGGTCAAGAAGCTGATGAGCAAGCCGACGGTAATGGCGGTGACCTGCGCCGTATCGGGCGATCCGTTCCTCGACCGCGAGGACTATGCCGCCACCTGCTGCGCCATCCAGAACATCATGCTGGCCGCCTGGGAAGACGGCATCGGCATGCAGTGGAGCACCAGCGCCCTGATCGAAGATGCCGAGGCGCTGTCGATCCTGGGCGTCGATCCCGAACGCGAACGGGTGGTCGGCCTGCTGTATGCCGGCTTCGCCGAGCGGGTGCCGGTCTCCAAGCGCAAGCCGGCCGCCGAAGTCACCACCTGGCTGGACTGAACCGTCCCCCGCCGCACCGCTGCCTAGGCTCGGGAAACCGTTAACCGGTGCCGATGCTACATTCATGGACACCTTGTTCGCGCTCCGCCGTGGCGAGCGCATAGTCATGCCCCGGCGGCGTTACCGGTCGTTGCTCGTCGTTCCCGTACTCGCACTGCTGGCCGGCTGTGGTGGATTGACCTCCGTTCCCACGCCGCCCGCACCGGCTACGGCGCACCTGTACTGGACCGACGCGGGAACCAATACGATCCAGCGCGCCAGACTGGACGGCACGCAGGTCGAGAATCTCCTGCCGCACGGCCTGATTGAGCCGTACGGCATAGCGGTGGCCGTGGCCGGCGGCAAGATCTACTGGAACGACTGGGAGGTGGGAATCCAACGCGCCAACCTGGACGGCTCGGGAATCGAGACCCTGGTGCGCAGCACCCGCACGAACGGCCTCGCCGTCGATACCGCCGGCGGCAAGGTCTACTGGACCGACTACGGCGCGAACATGATCCGGCGCGCCAACCTGGACGGTTCGGCGGTCGAGGACGTAGTCATCACTTCCCTGGACAATCCCTACGGCATCGCGCTGGACGTGGCCGGTGGCAAGGTCTACTGGACCGATTCCGGCACCGAGAAGATTCAGCGCGCGAACCTGGACGGCTCGCAGGTGGAAGACCTGGTGACCCTCGGCGTGAACAATCCGCGAGGCCTGGCGCTCGACATTGGCAGCGGCAAGATGTACTGGACCGACCGCAGCCTGGGCACGATCAAGCGCGCCAACCTGGACGGAAGCGAGTTGGAAGACCTGGTGACTCCGGCGGCGCCGGGAGTGTCGTTCGCCCGTCGCGACGGCATAGCGCTGGATGTGGGCGCCGGCAAGATGTACTGGACCAATCAAACGCTGGACAGGATCCAACGGGCCAACCTGGATGGCTCCGACATCGAGGATGTCACGGACGATGTGGAAGCACCCTATGAAGTCGCGTTGGACGTTGCCGCCGGCAAGATGTATTGGACCGACCTGAACAGGGGAATCCAGCGCGCCAACCTGGACGGCAGCGGCGCGGAGTTGCTAGTGGCCATGGGCATTTACGATCCGCGCGGCATTGCCGTGGATGGCAGCGGCGGCGCGATCTACGCGGTCGACGCGTACCCGAGCGAAGCGAAGCCGAACGAGATTCGGCGCTTCAACCTGGACGGCACCGACGGCGAGGTGCTCGCCCTGCTCGGCATGCGCGGCGCCCTGGCGATTGCGCTCGATGTGGCCGGCGGCAAGATCTACTGGACCGCCCCCAACCGCGACGATCCCAGGGAAGAAGCCAAAATACAACGCGCCAATCTGGACGGTACCGGTGTGGAGGATCTACTGACCGTGGCGGACGGCCTGGTCAGTCCGCAGGGCATCGCCGTGGACGCCGCCGCGCAGCGGCTGTACTGGACCGACCCGGGAACGGCCAGCATCCGGTCCGCCAACCTCGACGGCAGCGATGTGCAGGACCTGGTGACCGCCGCCGACGGCCTGGAGAATCCGCAGGGCATCGCCGTCGGCGGCGGCAAAATCTACTGGACCGACCGGCGCACCGACAAGATCCAGCGCGCCAACCTGGACGGCAGCGGCATCCGCGACCTGGTAACGGTCGGCCTGTCCAATCCGCAGGACCTCGCGCTCGATGCCGAGGACGGCAAGCTGTACTGGACCGACTGGGGCACCGACAAGATCCAGCGCGCCAACCTGGACGGCACCGCGGTCGAGGACGTCGTGAACAGCGGTCTCGTCGATCCCTGGGGAATCGCCCTCCACCGCCGCTGAAATCTGCGCCGCGGGCGCGCTACGACGGCTTGAGTTCGCCGAGAGCGTATTGGCCGCGCGCGATGCGCTCGCGGCTTTCGATGCCGCCGTAGCCGGAGTCGGGGCGAAAGCCGATCAGGTCGAGCAGCTCGGGCGTGGCATCGGCGAGCACCTCGTCGGAGACGCCCATCACCAGGTTCTCCTGCTGCCGGAACTGCCAGGCGCAGAAGTTGGTGGTAAGGCCGATGCGCGGCTGGTCGGTGTGGTTCTCGCCGGTCGAGTGCCATACCCGCCCGTCGAGCGCAATGAAACTCCCCGCCGGAGCCTCCGCGGCGATCCAGCCGGCATCCTCGTCGAGTTCGTGGTCGGGCTCGCGCCCGCACAGGTGGCTGCCCGGCACCACGATGGTGGCCCCGTTCTGCGCCGTGAAGTCGTCGATGGTCCACATGATGTTGCACACGCACGCCGGGGAGATGGCGGCGGGGTGCATGCCCTCCCCGCCGGTGCGGTGGTGGCCGCGCGTGTCGTCGCGGTCCATGTCGCCGGGACGCAGCAGGGTCTGCCGGGCCGCGTTGGTGGGCGGCGGCATCCACCACTGGTCGGTGTGGAACCGGGTGGCGCCCCCCGGCAGCGCGAGGTGGCCGTTGTAGGAGGACAGCAGGTGGCGTGGTCCGACCACGTGTGCGACGATCCGGCGCATCACCGGGTGGAACAACAGGTCGCGAAACCCCTGCCCCTTGTTGAGCAGAAACGAAACGAGCTGCTTGCGGTCGCCAAGGATGCGCTCGATGCCGATTTGCGCCTCCGCTTCGGCCTGCTCGAGCAGGCGCGCCCGTAGCGCATCCGCCGCTGCCCTGCTGATGGCATTTTCGACGATGCAATAGCCGTGCTCGTCCAGGTGCGCCTTTGCGTCCGCGAGTGCGGCGGCAGTGGATACCGTGTCGGTCGTCGTCTGCATGCCTCCTGTCGTGACACAGGTCGCGAGACCTGTCAAGAATTCCGCGCACGCCCGCCGGTTGCCCGCTTGGGTCAGGGTATGGCCGCTCCGGCCGGGTGCGGCTACTATGGGCGGCGAACATGAACGATAATTCAGGAAAGATTGCGGTGGTGATCGGGGCCACCTCCAAATGGCAGGCGGATGGGCGCAACACCCTGATGGTGCACGGCAGTACGCTCGACGACAGCGGCCTGCCGGTGGGCGTGCGCTGGGGTGTGGGCGGCGCGGTGGCGCAGAAATTCGCCGCGGAGGGCTACTTCACCGTACTCACCACCCGCCGCGCGGCCAACGCGGCCGCGCTCAAGGCGGCGATCGACGCCCAGGGCGGCGAGTCGATGGTCGTGGAGCTGGACCTGGTTTCGGAGGGCTCGATCGCGCGCGCTTTCGGGACCGTTCGCCGCGAGGTCGGCGAGCCGGACGTGGTGGTGTACAACGCCGGCTACCTGGAAGGCCGCGAGCTGCCGCCCGGCCAGGAACTGATCGAGCACATCCCCACCGAGATGTTCGAGACCGCCCAGAATCTGGCCAGCCGCGGTCCGTTCCTGGTCGCCAAGGAGGTGCTGCCGCCAATGCGCGAGCGCGGCTCCGGGTCCTTCCTGCTCACCAACAACGCGTCGTCGCTGCGCGGACGCAAGCGGCTCACCGGCCAGTCGCTCTACTACCCGCGGGTAATGATGCGCAACCTCGCGCAGGTGCTCACCGAGGAATACTCCGAGCACGGCGTGCACGTGGCCAACGTCGTGATCGACGGCCTGATTGACTCACCCGGCACCCGCGCCCTGCCGGCCGCGCAGGAGCGCCCCGAGACGGTAATCAACCCGGTCAAGATCGCCGAGGCATTCTACTACCTGCATACTCAGGACCGTTCCTGCTGGACCCACGAGCTGCAGCTCACTCCATCCGCCACCCCGCCCAGCTACTGATTCCAGGAGCGAGACCCGCTCATGACCTACCAGACCGCCTCCGGGTAGTAGGTGTGGATGGTGTCGTCCTTGGTCAGCAACGGCGACTCGTCGACCGCGGCCTGCGCCGTGATCAGTCGGTCGAATGGATCGCGGGTCCACTTCACGCCGATCGACTTCCTCGCCACCGCCGCGAACGGCTTGCCGCAGACATCGAGCTGGATGGTGTCGTGCAGGTAGTCGTAGATCTCGGCCGCCCTGGTTTTGATCCTGCCGGTCTCGAACAGGTACTCCAGTTCGAGGAGCACCATCGGCGATACGAGGAGGTCGCTGTTCTCAATCAGCTCCCGCACCCGGCGCGAGATACGATCCTCATCCTTCTCGTACAGCCAGATGACGACATGAGTATCAAGGTACACGGTCGCCGCGCCACTCGTGGGACCAGTCAACGTGCACGAGGTCGTCCGGGTCGCCGGCCACGATCTTGTGGGCGGTCAGCCGGTCCCACTTCGACGCCCGCTGCACGGTCACGATTCTCAGCAGCCGGCCCCGGCGTTCCACCTCCACCGGTACACCGGTGTCCACCACCGAATCAAGAAGATTGTAGAGATTCTGCCGCAGTCTTGTCGCGCTGATAGCCGCCATCTTGGACATGGTAGACCCAATAGCGTACGTGTTGCAAGAAATAAACGTACGTTATTGGCCGAAGGTGCGCGGGTTAAAGCCACCCATGGCCGCGAACAGCCGTTACTTGGCGGCGGCGCTCAGTCTACGCCTGCTCGTCGACGGCGCCCAGCTTCGCGGGCGGCTGCAGCGGCAGTTCGATCACCATCTCCGTGAACGCACCCGGCTCGGTGTTGACCTCAATGGTGCCGCCGTGCTCGCGCACGATGTCGGCGGACATCGCCAGGCCGAGACCGGTGCCCTTGCCGGCCGGCTTGGTGGTGAAGAACGGCGCGAAGATCTTGGCCACGACCTCCGGCGGCATGCCGTCGGCGTTGTCCTTGATGCGGATTACGGCGCTGTCGGCGGTGCGCTTGCTGGAGATGTGCAGGGTCGGCTGGTAGGAACCGCCCTCGCTGCCGACGCCGGCGCGGCGCTTGTCGTCGGTGGCGTCGCAGGCGTTGGCCACCATGTTCAGGAATACCCGGCCAAGGTCTTGCGGGATCACTTCCATTTCCCCCAGCCCGGCATCCAGGTCGTACTGCACGTCGAGTTGGAAATCCGGGTCGGTGGCGCGCGCGCTGTGGTAGGCCAGCCGTGCGTATTCCTCCAGCAAGCCGTTGATGTCGACCTTCAGCACCTCCGCGGAGTGGCGCCCGAGCATCAGCATGTCGTGCACGATGCGGTTGGCGCGGTCGCCGTGCGAGCGGATGCGCCCCAGGTTGTCGACCAGGTCGCCGGTGATCTCGGCGAGCAGCGAGCGCTGCTCCTCGTCCAGCTTGTCGCCGCCCTCCTCCAGCACTTCCTTCAGCTCGTCGATCAGCTCTGCCGACGCCTCCGAGAAGTTCTTGACGAAGTTCAGCGGGTTGCGGATCTCGTGCGCGACGCCGGCGGTCAGCTCGCCGAGCGCGGCCAGCTTCTCGCGCATCACGATCTGGTCCTGGGCACGGCCCAAGTCCTCGAGCGCCGTCTCGAGCTGCTCGTTCTTGCCCTTCAACTCATCCGCCAACCGCTCCACCAGGTTCAGGCGCTGCACCTCCAGGGCGTGGCGGCGGAACACCTCCAGGGCCGCGGCCATGTCGGCCACCTCGTCGCGCCCGCCGATCTCCACCCGCGCCTCCAGGTCGCCGCCGGCCATGCGCCGCATCCAGTCGGACAGCTTGCCCAGCCGGTGCAGCAGCACCCGCCCGATGAACAGCCAGGCGATCAGCACGGCGCCGACCAGGCTGATGGCGCTGATCAGCAGCAGCAGCGTGCGGGCGGTCAGGATCGCCTGCGTGGAGGCCTGCGTCGCCGCCCGCGTGTGCCCGTGCGCGGTGCCCACCAACTCATCCACTACCGCCACCAGTTCCACGGCGAGGTCCCGGTTGTGCGCCAACAGGTCGCGCTGGCGCTCGGCCAGGCGCAGTTCGCGAGTGCGCAGGTCGAAGCCACTGCCGCGTTCCAGGCCCAGTGCCACCAGCCGGGCGAAGATCGGCACCACTTCGGCGCGCAGGGAAGATTCCTCCAGCGCCGCCAGGCTGCGCTCGATGCGGCCCGCCGCGGACTCGAAGCGCTCGCGCAGCGGCTCGATCGACGAGGCGTCCTGCAGGTTGAATGCGCTTGCCAGAAGCTGCGAGGCGATGCTGCCGTCCGCCTGCAGGTCGGCGAGCCGGCGGTAGCGCCCGAGTTCGCGCTCCGACAGGTGCTCGGTGCGCGGCGCCGGCGGCTCGCCGAGGGTACGGTACCCGGTGATGGTGTAGAATAGCTGGTCGTCGATCGCCGGCACCACCAGTTCCTCCAGGCTGCTGCGCAGCGCGCCAAGCTCGGCGCGCAATTCGGCACTCTGTTCGTTGAGCGGGAACAGTTCGAGCATGCCGTCGCCGATCGCCTCGATATTGGACAGGAGCGTGTCGGCATGGGCGCGCACGCGCGCGATGGTGGCCGCGTCGGCGCCTACCTGGTGCAGCGCATCGAGTTCCTCCTGCAGCGCGTCGTGGGTGTCGGTGATGCGGGAGGCAACGCCGGAGAACTCCGCACGCGTCGCGGCGGTGGTGAGCCGTGGCGCCGCCGCCACCAGGCTGCTGGCGTGCTGCGCAACCCCGAACGATGCCACCATCTCGGGAACGCTGCCTTCGTTCACCCGCCGCTGCACGCTGGCGACACGATCCAGGAACAGCCAGGCAACCAGACTCGCCGCGACCGTGAGCGTTACCGCGGCGCCGATGCCCAGGAAGAACTGGCCCGAGAGGCGGGACGGGTAGTGCAGCAACTGCTGCAAGCGCTCTCTCACTCCCGGCATGTGCCCGCGACCGCCGTCTCGCTCAACGTCCCGGTGCGGAGCCGTGGTCCAGGGCAGCCGCCGGCCGGTACCGTCCATCCGCGCCGATCCGGGTCAGGAACACCGCGTCGGAGCCCTGGTTGTCGGCGTCGCCGTAGCGCAGCTCGAAGCCGTCGATGTCGATCACGTCGCTGCCGCGCAGGCTGCCCAGAAAGCAGTCCCGCGTTACCTCGGCGCCGCAGCCCGCCACCCCCGCCACGGCCAGCCGCCCGGCCAGGTAACCCTCGAAGGAAACGAAACCGGGCTCCGCCTCAGGATCGTAAGCCGCCAGGGCGCGCAGGTAGGAGCCGACCACGGGCAGGGCGTCGTCGGTGGGAAACGGTACCACCTGGGTCACGTACACCCCTTCGCCGGCCGCACCGAGCTCCTCGGCGAGCGCGTTGCTGCCCACGAACGACACGGTAAGGAAGGCCGGATCCATCCCCACGTGCCGCGCCCACCTGATCAGCGCCGCCACCGGCTGGTAGGCGCCGATCATGATCACCGCCTCCGGTTCGCCGCGGCGCAGGTCAAGCAGGGCGGTCTTCACGGCGGTGGTGTTGCGCGGATAGAGGCCGATCGACACCGGCTGCATGGCACGCCGGTCGAGCGCCAGCCGCACGCCGCGGTAGCCGGCACGGCCAAACGAGTCGTCCTGGTACAGCACCGCGATGCGGGTCACCCCCAGGTCCTCGGTCAGCCGGGCGACCATCTCCTCGGTCTCCTGGTAGTAGGAGGCGCGCAGGTTGAGCACGTTGTCCCACTCCGGATCGCGCAGGAACTCGGCGCCGGTGAACGGGGCGATGTAGGGCACGCCCGCCTGCGCGGCGACCGGCGTCGCGGAGCGCGAGGTGGGGGTGCCGACCGCGCCGATCAGGGCGAATACCTGGTCCTCTTCAATCAGGTGGAAGGTGTTGGCGATCGCCGCCTCCGGCTCGTAGGCGTCGTCGTGGGAAACCAGCTGCAGCCGGCGGCCGTGGACGCCGCCGCTGCTATTGGCTTCGTCGAACGCCGCCTCGATGCCCAGCCGCATGTTCCTGCCCAGCTCGCTGGCCGGGCCGCTGAACGCGGCCGACTGCCCAAACAGGATGCGCGCCGCGGACACGCCCGGCACCGGCATGTCACTCGCCGCCGCGGACGTGCCCACTTCTTCGTTGGCCGCCGCCGGCGGCGCGGGTACCGAAGAGTCGTCCCGATCACAGGACAGCAGCCCGGCCAGCGATACGGCGCAGGCCAGGGACACGGCAGCCGCGTTGTACGCGTGACGCCGCGGCTTCACCGACTCAGGTCTCGAATTCGCCGCGCGAGATAACCAGGCAGGTAACGTCGTCCGACTGCGCGGTGTCTCCGGCGAACGCGTGCACGGCATCGAACACCGCCTGGCTGGCCGCCCTGCTTCCCTCCGGGACGCCGCCGGCAAAGATGGCGCGCAGGCGCTGCACCCCGAACTCCTCCTGGTCGGCGTTCATCGCCTCGGTCACGCCGTCCGTGTACAGCACCAGCATTTCGCCCGGCTCGAGGGTCATGGCGGATTGCGCGTAAGGGTAGTCGGGCATCACCCCCAGGGCCACCCCGCCGGTGAGCGGGAGCAGTTCGGAACTGCCGTCCGCGCGCACCAGTAACGGCGAGTTGTGTCCGCCATTGGCGTAGGTGAACGCTCCCGTCGCCGGGTCGAAGGTCGCATACAGCACGGTCACGAACATCAACCCCTGGTTGTCCTCGGTGAGCAGGTTGTTGACCTCCCCCAGCACCTCGCCGGGGTCGGAGAGCCCCACGGCGGCGCCCTTCAGCAGGGTGCGTGAGGACATCATGAACAGGGATGCGGGCACGCCCTTGTCCGAGACGTCGGCGATCGCCACCCCAACCAGACCGTTCTGGAGCGTCACGATGTCGAAAAAGTCGCCTCCGACCGCGCGCGCCGCCTCCATCTGGCCGTGAATCCGGTAGTCGCTGCCGCCGGGGAAGCGCGTCGGCAGGATCGACTGCTGCATCTTGCTCGCCAGGTCCAGCTCGTTCTGCAGCACCACCAGCCGGTCGCGCGACGCCAGCGCCTCGCGCCACTCGGCGACCCGGCGCAGCGTGCGTTCGATGGTGACCTTGAGATCCTCGAAGTCGAGCGGCTTGGTGACAAAGTCGAACGCGCCCCGGTTCATGGCGGTGCGGATGTTGTCCATATCGCCGTAAGCGGAGACGATGACGCAGCGCAGGTTGGGGTCGACCTTCGGAATCTGCGCGAGCAGGGTCAGTCCGTCCATCTTCGGCATGTTGATGTCGGACAGCACCATGTCGACGTCGCTGTGCACCTCGAGCATCTCCAGGGCTTCCACGCCGTCGTGGGCAAACACGAATTCGTAGCGGCCGGCACGGACGTCGCGCCGCATGCGCTGCCTTATGAGCGGCTCGACGTCCGGCTCGTCGTCGACGACCAGAATCTTGTGCGGCTTTGCGGGGCTCATCACTACGCCTCCCCTGGTATGCTCCTGAGCTACGTCGGCGCCGCCTGCGAAACGGATGCCTCCATCCCGAACCGTTCGGTCGCCTGCAAGGTTTCCCGAACGTCGTCCCAGGTGGTGTTGTGGTTGATGATACAGAGCCTGAGCGCGAACGTCCCGTGCAACAGCGTCGACGACAGAAACGCGCGGTCTTCCCAGAACACGCGGGCCAGCACCTTGCGGTTGACCTGTTCCAGCGCCGGCTCGTCGTGGCCGCGGTCCGCCGGGTTGACGCGGAAGCACACGATCCCGAGCGACACCGGCGTCAGGAACTCCAGCACCGCGCTCTCCCGCACGTACTCCTCGGCGCGCGCAGCCAGCTCCATCCCCTTGTCCACCGCGCGCCGGAACGCCGCCATGCCGAAAGTCTGAATCGACATCCACACCTTCAAACCGCGAAACGAGCGGCTCAGTTGCAGGCCCCGGTCGGACATGTTGGGGTGGTTCGCCCCCCACACCGTGTCCTGCAGGATGTCGTGGTGCACTTCGAACGCGTGTTCGAGGGTGCGTGCGTCCTTGACCAGCAACGCACCCGCCTCGTACGGCTGGAACAGCCACTTGTGCGGGTCCAGCCCGATCGAATCGGCGCGCTCAATCCCGCTCAGGAACTGCTTGCCGCGTTCGGTAACCACTGCGAAGCCGCCGTAGGCAGCGTCGACGTGCATCCAGATGCCCTCGGCCGCGCAGTAGTCCGCAATCGCCGGCAGCGGATCGACCGCGCCCGTGCTGCTCGTCCCGGCGTTCGCGCAGACCGCGATCGGGGTGCAGCCCGCGGCGCGGTCGTCGGCCACGGCGCGCGCCAGGAGGTCCATGTCCAGCCGGAACTGCGCGTCGCTCGGCAGCAGCCTGATGCGTTCCGGGCGCACGCCGACGATGCGCGCCGCGCGGACGTGGGCGCTGTGGCTCTGGTCGCTCATGTACACGGTGGCGCGTTCCGGGTGGCCGGCCGCCTCGCGCGCCGCCACGAAGGCGTCGACGCTGGCCGCCGAGCCGCCGCTGGTCAGCAGACCGCCGGCGCCGTCGGGATAGCCGAGCCAGCGGCGAAACCAGTCGATTACCACCAACTCGACCTGGCTGGCCCCGCTCGCGACCAGCCAGGTGCAGGCGTTGACGTTGTAGCCCGCGGCCAGGAAATCGGCCAGTATGCCGGGCCAGGTTGGGGCGGACGGGATGAACCCGAAGCAGCGCGGGTGGTCCAACCGGATTGCGAGCGGCAGGATTTCGCGGGCGGCCTGCTCCATTACCTCCACCGGCGGCCGGCCCGCCTCCGGGGGCGCGGCCATCAACTGGTGGTCGAGCACCTGCTTGAACTCGCCGTCCCAGGCGTTTTCGCCCGGCAGCTCCCCGATGCGCTCTACCAGCAGTTCCGCTGCCCGGCGCGCCAGATCGAGCATCTGCTCCGGCGCCATCGCCAAGTCATCGCGCACCTGGTTGTGCGGCGGCTTTCCCGTGCTTGTTGCGGTCCTATCCATCTACGGCAGGCTACCCCGGCATCGCGGTCAGGAGCAAACCGCCGCAACCAGTCGGCGGTACTGCGACGGCTCTCGGAGTGAGCGCCGTGGGCGCCGCTACGATTTGCTCCAGGTACACTCGCCGGTCGTCACCAACCGATCGCCGGCCAGGTACTGGGTCGTGTAGGGGCAGGTTCCGGTGATGCCGGCGTACTTTCCGGTGCCACCGCGCAACTCCCAGCGGCCTTCGCCGCCACCGCCGGTGCCGATCGTACCCTGGTCCCGAATTGCCGTCGTGTACAGAAGGTCGCCTTCGAGATCGGTGTTCACGCACGGCGCCTCCAGCGTGATGCCGGCGTCCGAGCTGTGCGAGAACACCAGGCACTCGGAGGTACTGTGCATGCCATCGGCAAACGGACCGCCGCTGCTGTCGAGAACCGTCTGCGTGCCCTTCAACACGCCGCCAGTATAGGACTCATCGGAATGTTCCACGGTGATGTACGAGTGCTGGTAACTTCTGAGCATGAAAAAGGTTCCGCTCTCGTCCGCCAGCGCCGTGCCGGCTCCCGCCACGAGCAGCGCCACGGCTGCCGCAATACCGATAGTCATTCGTTCGAACATCGCAATACTCCCTTCGATCAAATCAGGCCGTTGCCTGCGTGCATTGGAATCGCCGCGAAGATAACTAGCACCATGACCGCTTTCAACCGCAAGGTTGCCAGCGCGGCCAGCGCGTCACACCCTCGACACCGGCGCGTTGCTCCTGCACCATTCAGCATACCGTGACGAGGAGGGCAATGGTGAGTCAAGATCACGTGAAGCCGAGCAGTAGCAAGGCGCAGCGAGAGGAACGGCTGCCCGCTTTTCTGGACCGGGTGATCGCCGACTACCCGGAGGTGTGGCGGGCGTATCGGATGCTTGGCGATGCGGCCGCGAATGCCGGCCCGCTCGACGCGCGATCGCAGCGGCTGGTCAAGCTTGCCCTGGCGGTTGGCGCCCGCTCGCAGGGCGCCGTCCACTCGCACGCACGCCGCGCCCTGCGCGAGGGCATCCCGGCGGCAGCAGTACTGCAGGTGCCGTTGCTCGCGGTGTCTTCCATCGGCTGGGCGGCGGCCCTGGCCGCGCGGGGCCCGGGGCGCGCCGCCACCCACGCCCCGGCCTCGGCGTCGGGCGGCCGCGGCCGGCGGTGTCTTCCATCGGCTGGTCGGCGGCCATGGCCGCGCTGGCCTGGGTGCGCGACGTCACCGACGCCGCGGCTTCGTGAACGGCGTGCAGCCGCCGCCGGGACGCCGCCCGCGCAGCGTGGACCGGTAACGAGGCAAGGGCATGGCACACACCACCGTTGCCGTGATCGGCGACCGGTTTGTCCGCACCACCCTGCTGCGGGACGCCATTGAGGACGCCATTGAAGAGGCCGCCGGCGGCCTTGCGGATAAGCTGCGCTTCGTTACCGACGAGCACGACTGGCCCGATGTGCCGATGGCCCACGACGGGGAGATCCGCGAGTACACCGGCGACGCGGATCGGGTGACCGCCGTGCTGCGGGAGGCGCAGGTGGCGGCGGTGCACATGGCAGCCCTCGGCGCGAAGGTGCTGGCGGCGGCGCCCGAGCTGCGGCTGGTGGCGTGCGCGCGCAGCGGCGCCGTAAACGTGAACCTGGAGGAAGCGAAGCGGCGCGGGGTGGTGGTGTGCAACGCACCGGGGCGCAACGCGCGGGCGGTAGCGGAGTTCACGGTGGCGCTGATCATCGACGTGACCAAGGGCCTCGCCCGCGGCCACCGCGACCTGACCGCGGCGGGGCGCTGGCGCACCGACCTGTACCGCCACGACACGGTGGGCGAGGACTTGGCGGCGCTGACCGTCGGCCTGCTGGGAATGGGCCACATCGGCCGCCTGCTGGCGCCGCTGCTAACGGCGTTCGGCGCCCGGGTGCTGGGTTGCGACCCCTACGTTCCGGCGCAGGTGCTGGCCGCCGCCGGGGTGGAGCCGTGCGCGTTCGCGGAGCTGCTGGCGCGGTCCGACGTGGTAAGGCTGCACGCCCGCCACCGCCCCGGAAACGCTCCCCTCCCCCCCGCCCACCGCCCGGGACCCGCTCCGCTCCTCGGCGCGCGGGAGCTGGCGCAGATGCGCCGCGGCGCCTACCTGATCCAGACCGCGCGCAGCCCGCTGCTCGACTACGACGCCCTGGCGCGGGAGCTGGCGCAAGGGCATCTGGCAGGCGCCGCCATCGACGTGTTCCCGGACGAGCCTCTGCCCGCCGGCCACCCCCTGCGGGCGCTGCCCAACGTCACCCTCACCCCGCACATCGCCGGCGCCTCGCGCGGCAGCGCCCGCGCCGGCGCCCGCATGGCCGCCGCCGCGGTGGCCGCATGGCTGCGCGGCGAGCCGCCTCCCCACCGCATGGTCTAGCCTCTCATGCGGGTGCCGCGCGGTCAGCCGGTTGCCGGCAGCTCGATCAGGTCGCGCGTGGTGGTAGTGAGGACGCGCCCGGCATGCTCCTCAATCACTACCGTGTCCTCGATCCGCACGCCGCCGAAGCCGGGGATGTAGATGCCCGGCTCCACCGTCACCACGTGTCCGGGAGCGAGGATGTCATCGCTGCCGGGCCGCAGCGCCGGTGCCTCGTGGATCGCCAGCCCGACGCCGTGGCCGAGGCTGTGGGTGGGATACTCGCCGTAGCCGGCGGCCGTGATCCCCTCCTTGGCGGCGGCGTCGACTTCGCTGCAGCGCGCGCCGGCGTGCAGCGCGGCGACGCCGTCCGACTGCACCTGCCGCACCGCCTCGTAGAGGTGTTTCTGGCGCGGCGACGCCGGCCCCACCACCACGGTGCGGGTCATGTCGGCGCGGTAGCCGTCCACCGCGGCGCCGAAATCGAACGTGATCATGTCGCCGGGAACGATCTCGCGCGCCGATGGCCGCGCATGCGGCAACGCGGAGTTGGGTCCGGACGCGGCGATCGTTTCGAATGCGGCGCCGTCGGCGCCGTGCCGGTAGAACAGCTCCTCGAGGCGGCGCGCCAGTTCGCGCTCGCTGATCCCCGGACGAATCAGGGGCAGCAGTTGCGCAAACGCGGCGTCGCTGATCACGCAGGCACGCACAATGGCCGCAACTTCCGCCGCGTCCTTGCGCTCGCGCAACGCGGTAACCGTTCCGCCGGCCGGGTGCAGGGCAACTCCCGGCAGCCCGGCGCGCAATTGATCGCACAACTCCACGGTAACGCCGGCCGGCTCGAATGCCAGCCGGCGCAGCCCGGCGTCCTGCAATGCTGCCGCCAGCTCCTTGGTCGCCGGACGGCCATGCCGTTCGATTTGCCAACCCGGGCACTGCCGGGCCGCCTGTTCCACGTAGCGCACGTCGGTCAGAAACAGCGCCCGATCGGCGCTGACCACCGCGAACCCGGAGCTGCCCGTGAACCCGGTCACGTAGCGCAGGTCGAAGTCTTCCAGGTTCTCCTGCCGCACCAACAGCAGGCCGTCGAACTCTTCGTGCGCGCTCAACCACTCGCGCACCGCGGCCAGACGGCTGCCCGCCGCGGAGGCCGATGCCGGGGATATCTCCATGGCGCCATTCTGCCACAAGCGGTCCAGTTTGCTCACGGGCGCGCGCAGCGCCGCGGCGGAAATGGCGGTATGATGTATCGATGCGAACCACCACCGGGCGCCCGTTGCCGGCGCTGTTCCTGACCGTCCTGCTGGCCGCCGGCGCGTTCCCGCTCGCGGCACAGTCATCGCCCGGCGCTGCCACCGGCGCGCTGGTCGGTGCCTTCGGGCAGGCCTTCGGCCCGCCGCCCGATTATCCGGACGGCGAACTGGACCCGGCGACGCGCGCCGACATCCAATCGATCATCACCAGCATCTCGGAACGCCAGCTCGACACCGCAGCGCTCGGGCGCCTCAAGGACAGCGGCGATGCGCGCATCCTGTGGTTCGTGGCCGACCTGATGCGCTTCATCGGCCAGCGCGAGATGGAGACCCTGAACGTCATTTTCGAGGAACTGACCGGGGTAAGCCCGCGGCGCGGCGACTACAACGCCATTCCCGACCACCTGATGGCCTGGGATCTGCCCGCGTTCCCCGGCTACCGGCGGCTCAAGGGCGACCTGATGACGCTGATCGACTCGCGCTGGGAGCCATTCTTTGCCGACGAGAATTCGGCGGTCGACTGGCGGCTGGTGGCGTGGGGCGGCGTGCTGATGGACGACCGCGGCGACGCCGGCCCCGGACAGCACTGCTTCCGCTGCATCCCGGCGCTCGACAATCCGCCGGTAACCGATGCCGCCGGCGGGAGCTGGTACCCCGACGACGCGCTGGTGTTCGGCCTGGTGGTGAACGGCGCGGCGCGCGCCTATCCCAAGAACATCATGGAAGTGCACGAGATGGTGAACGACGCCCTCGGCGGGCGCACCTTCGGCATGCCCTACTGCACCTTGTGCGGCTCGGCGCAGGCGTACTACACCGACGACATCAAGGGGTTCTACCCGGTGCTGCGCACCTCCGGGCTGCTGTCGCGCTCCAACAAGTTCATGTACGACCTGGTAACCACCTCCGCCGTCGACACCTTCACCGGGCGCGCCCTGTCGGGGCCGCTGCACGAGGCCGGCGTTACCCTGAACCAGCTCACCGTGGTCACCTCCACCTGGGGCGCCTGGAAGGAGGCGCACCCCGGCACCACCATCGTCGCCGAGGATGGCGGCGTGCCCGGCAAGCGCTATCCGATGGACCCGCTGCGCGGGCGCGACGACAACGGTCCGATCTTCCCGGTCGGCGACGTGGATACACGGCTGCCGGTGCAGGAGCGCGTGCTCGGCGTACTCGGCGCCGGCGGCACCGCGGTGGCGTTTCCGGTGGCCAACGCCGTGCTGGCCCTGCAGGCCGGCGCCAACGTGGAGTTGGCCGGCGTGCGGGTGGCCATGGACGGCAGCGGCATCCGCGCCTTCATCGACGGCCAGGAGGCGCCGAGCCACGAGGCGTTCTGGTTCGCCTGGAGCCAGTTCCGCCCCGCAACGCTGCTCTGGCAGAGGGAGGCGGCCGGATAGCCGACCCGCCCTGCACGACTCCGCACGTCCGCCGCTTCCCGCGGCGGCGCCCAGCCCCGATAATGCGCCCGTGCCCGCGCCGCGCATTCGCCGCCTGTTCCTGACCCTCTATATCCCGGAACTGCTGTACACCATCGGCTGGGGGCTGATCCTCCCCGTCCTGCCACGGCTGGCCACCAGCCTCAGCGGCAGCGTGGCCGGCGCCGCCGGCATCGTCGCCCTGGTGGCGGTCGGCACCCTGATCGTGGACATCCCGGCCGGGATACTGGCCGCCCGCTGGCCGCAGCGTACGCTGGCGCTGACCGTACTCGGCACCCTGGCGGTCGCCGGGTTGCTGGCCGCCTTTGGCGGCACGGTGGTGCTGCTCGGCACCGCCGCGCTGCTGCTCGGCGCCGGACGCGGCACCTGGATGGTGACGCGCATGGCGGTGGCGCGCGAAACGGTGCCCGCCGATCAGCGCGGGCGGGCGCTGGCCACGCTCGGCGGCGTGAACCGGATCGGTTCGTTCGCGGTCGGCCCAGCCGTGGGCGGTGCGATAGCCGGCCTGCTCGGCCTGTGGGCGCCGTTCGTGGCGCTCTCCTGCCTCATGATCCTGGCCGGCGCCGCGGTGCTGCGCTGGACGCCGCGGCGGCCGCCGCCGGCGCCGGCGCGCAGCGGCGGCTGGTATCATCCGGTGGCGATCTTCCGCGACCACTGGCGGGTGTTGCTGCGCGCCGGTCCCGCCATTATCGCCCTCAACCTGATCCGGGCCGGGCGACAGTTGTTCATCCCGCTGTGGGGCGAGTCGATCGGCCTGTCGGTGGCGGAAGTGGGCCTCGCCATGAGCGCTTCCGGGATCGCCGACATGCTGCTGTTCTATCCCACCGGGGTGGTGATGGACCGCCTCGGGCGGCGCTGGGCGGCGGCAAGCTCGATAGCGGTCATGTCCCTGAGCCTGGCCCTGATGCCCCTGTCCGGCAATTTCCTGAGCCTGCTGCTGATCGGGATACTGGCCGGCGCCGGCAACGGCATGGGCAGCGGATTCCTGATGACCATGGGCACCGATCTCGCCCCCAAGCGGGGCGCCGGCGAGTTCATCGGCCTGTGGCGGCTGATCGGCGACGTGGGTACCGCCGCCGGCCCGGCGGTGATCGGGGCGGTGGCCGGTATCCTTTCGCTGGCGATTGCCGGCCCGGTGGTGGGACTGTTCGGCCTCGGCGGCGCCGCACTGTTCGTGTTCTCCGTCAAGGAGACCCTGCGGCGCCGGTAGCGGTCAAAAAAACAGACAGGCGTCTTGACATTAACAGACATACGTCTGTATTGTCGATTTCCCATGACTGCCGCTTCCCGATACCGCTCCCAAGAGCGCAAACGGCGCATCTTCCTGTTTGTGCGCGACCGCATTCTGTCCGGGGCGCCGCCCACCACCCGCGAGGTGCAGGCCCACTTTGGCTTCCGCGCGGTACAGTCGGCGCGCGACTACCTGGAGGCCCTGGTGCGGGACGGCCTGCTGGACAAGGAGCCGGGCAAGGCGCGCGGCTACCGCCTGCCGGCCGGGAGCACGCCCTATCCCGCGGTGCTGGTGCCCCTCCTCGGACGGGTCCAGGCGGGCGCCCTCACTACCGCCAGCGAGGATCCGGACGGCTACGTGCCGGTGCAGTCGGCCAAGCCGCGCGACGAGCTGTTCGCCCTGCGTGTGCGCGGCGAAAGCATGCGCGACGCCGCCATTCTGCCTGGCGACGTGGTAATCGTGCACCGCCAGGAAAGCGCCGCCTCGGGCGAAATCGTCGTGGCACTGGTGGAGGACGAGGCCACGGTAAAGCGTCTCAAGCTGCGCGCCGGGCGCATTGAGCTGCATCCCGCCAACCCGGCGTTCGATCCGATCGTGCCCGACGCCGACCGGGTGCGGATCCTCGGCAAGGTGATCGAGGTGCGCCGCTACCTGGAAGGCAGCGCCCCGGTGCTGGAACCGTGAGCCCACCCGCTACGGACACGCCTCCGGTGGCGGACGTTGCCCTGATTGCGGGCGCTTCACTGGTGCCGGCCGCCGCCCTGTTGCCGGATGCCGCGCTGCAGCCGGCGGCTGCGCGCCTGCCGGACGCCGCTTCGTTGATTGGCCGCGCCGACAGCGCCGGACGGTTGTGGCGCCCGGCGGAGCTTGCCGGGCGCCTGTGCGAACTGGCGTCCGACCCGCACGGGGTCCATCTGACCCTGGCCTGCGCGCTGATCCGCTCCTTTCAACAGGCCGCCGAACCGGCCGCCTGGGTCACCGCCTCCCGCGCCACCTTCTTTCCGCCCGACGCCGCCCACGGCGGCGTCGATCTGGCCGCCCTGCCGGTGGTTACCGTACCCGGTCCGGAGGCGGTGCTCAGCGTCGCCGAGCGGCTCACCCGGTGCGGTTCCTTTGGGCTGATCGTGCTGGAGCTGGGCACTCACCTGGCCGTACCGGCGGCCGTGCTCGGCCGCCTGGCACGCCTGGCGCGGCGGCACGATACCGCTCTGCTGTGTCTCACCACGTCCAAATCGGAGACTACCCTCGGGTCGCTGGTGGCACTCCGCGGGCGCGGCTTTCGCACTGCAACCCGCCATCCAGGCTACTTTCACTGTGGCATCCGGGTAATCAAGGATCGCCGCCACGGCCCCGGCGGGTCGCTGGCGGTCGCCTGCCATGCCCCCTACGGCATGTGTTGACGTGGGTGTGCTGCCGCTGCAACTGCTGCTGCGGCGGCACCCCGGCTGGAAACGGCAACCGGTCGCGGTGGTCAGCGAGGACAAGCCGCTGGGCACCGTGGTGGCAGTGAACCGGCGTGCCCGCGCCGCCGGGGTGCGGGCCGGGATGCGCTACGCCGCGGCGCTCTCCCTGGTCTCCCACCTGCACGCCGGTACGATCTCTCCCGACGACCTGGCGGCGGGAGTACGGTTGATCCGGGAGCGGCTGCTGACCATCAGCCCGCGGGTCGAATGGGGCGGCGACGGCTGGGCCGCCCCCGGGGTGTTCTGGCTGGAGGTGGCCGGTTTGCGGCGCCACTATCCCTCCGGCGCGGCGCTGGCCGACGCCATCGGAAAGCTCCTGCGCACCGCCGGCCTGGCAGCCGCGGTGGTGCTCGGCTACACCCGGCTGGGCACCTGCCTGCTGGCTCAGGACAGCGTCGCGCGGGGCGGCTGCCGAACGCTGGTGGTTGCCGATGAGGCCGGCGAACGCGCCGCCGTCGCCGCCGTGCCGCTCGACCGGCTGCCCCTGGAACCGGCGGCGCGCGACCTGCTGGAGAAGCTGGGCGTGGCCACCGTGGAGCACTTTCTGCGCCTCCCCTACGCCGAACTGCTGCGCCGCTTCGGGGCGCCGGTGGCGGAGTTGCGCCGTACCGCCCGCGACCCCACGCGCCTGCCCGTGCAGGGCCGCGACGCACCGCTGCCGCTGCAGCAGCGGCGGCGGCTGACCTACCGGGCGAGCGATGCCGAACGCCTGCTGCGCCACTGCCGGGTGCTCCTCGACCGGCTGCTCGGCCGCCTGCAGCATGACGGGCGCGCGGTCACCGAACTGCAGTTGCAACTCCTGCTGGAAGACGGCTCGCGGCGGCACGAGCTGATTCGCCCCGCCGCCCCCACCCGCCAGCGTCACCTGCTGCTGGATCTGCTGGCCCTGCGGCTGCGGGCGCTCGACCTGACCGCGGGGGTGGAGGAACTGGCCCTCGACGCCCGCCATACGCCGTTGCCGGGCGGTCAGGGCGAGCTGTTCCGCACCAGCCAGAGACGCGATCCGGCTGCCGGAGCCGCCGCGCTGGCGAGCATCCGCGCCGAATTCGGCAACGCGGCCGTGGTGCGCGCCGTCCTGGCGGATGCGCACCTGCCGGAGGCGCAGTACCGCTGGCAGCCGGTCGACCGCCTGCAAGAGGCGCAACCGCGGCCGCCGGCGGCGCAGGCCGCACCTCTCGTACGGCGGGTACTCGCCCGCCCACAGCCCATTGCGGCGGCGCGGCGGCACGGCTGCTGCGGGCCGTTCCTGGTCTCCAGCGGCTGGTGGTACGCGAGCGCCGTTCCGCCAACTGGCGGTCCGCGGCACGGCAGCCCCCCTGCCGGCCACATCCGCGACCACCAGGTCCCCTACGACCGCGGCCCCGCCAATCGCGCCTACTACTTCATCAGCTCCGCGGACGGCACCCTGGAGTGGATCTACTACGACCTCCTCACCAGCCGCTGGTTCCGGCAAGGCTGGGTGGAGTGAACGGACATCGGCGATGGGCTACGTACCGCTGTGGTGCAAGAGCAACTTCTCGTTCCTGGAGGGCGCCAGCCACCCCGAGGAACTGGTGCAGCGCGCCCGCGAACTGGGCATACCCGCGCTGGTGCTGGCCGACCGGGACGGCGTCTACGGCATCGTGCGCGCCCACGTCGCCGCCGCCGGCGGCGGCCCGCGCCTGATCGTCGGTGCGCAGGTCACCGTCTGCGACCGCCCCGACGATCCCGATCCCGATACCGATATCAATGCCGAAGCCGACGCCGTCATCCTGATCCTGCTGGTGCAGGACCGCGCCGGCTACGCCAACCTGTGCCGGCTCATCTCACGCGGGCGGCTGCGCTGCGCCAAGGGGGAGAGCCGCGTGGGCTGGCAGGAGGTGGCCGACCACGCCGGCGGCCCGCTAGGCCCGGGGCCGGGGCGCCGGCGCCGGCGGCGTGCTAGCCCTGTGGCAGGGCCGCCGCCTGCTGGCCGCCGGCGCTCCCGGCGTTGTCACCGCCGAAGGTGAGCTCTGGCGGCAGCGCACGGTGCAGCTCCGGGAGGCGTTTCCGGATCGCCTCTACGGGCTGGTTACCCGCCACCGGCTGGCCGCCGACCCTCGCATCGAGCGGCGGCTCCCCGCCGGCTGCCGCCGCCCCCGGGGGGCGCTGGGCGCCGCCCCCGCGGGGGGCTTCCCTTCCCCCCGCCCGCGCCCCCGGCCGGCGGCCGCCGCCTCGGGGTGCCGCTGGCCGCCGCCACCGAGGTGCTCTACCATCACCGCGACCGGCGCCCGTTGCAGGACGTGGCCACCTGCATCCGCCACCGCACCACCCTGGCCGGGTCGGGCGCCCTGCTGCGCGCCAACGGCGAGCACGGCCTCAAGGCGCCGGCGGCGTTCGCCCGCCTGTTCGCCGACCGTCCCGAGCTGGTGGCCGCCACCCATGAAATCGCCGCCCGCTGCACGTTCTCGCTGAGCGAGGTGCGCTACCGCTACCCGTCGGAGCGGCTGCCGGACGGCTACACCTCGGCGCAGTGGCTGCGCCGGCTCACCTTTGCCGGGGCGCGCAAGCGCTACGGCGGCCCACCGCCGCCCGCCGTCGCCAAACAGCTCGCCACCGAGCTGGAGGTGATCGAGGATCTCGACTACTGCGGCTATTTCCTGACCATGTACGAAATCGTCAGCTTCTGCCGTGACCGCAAAATCCTGTGCCAGGGGCGCGGCTCGGCTGCCAACTCGGCAGTGTGCTACTGCCTGGGCATCACCGCCGTCGACCCGGTGCACATGGACCTGCTGTTCGAGCGCTTCCTGTCCCGGGAGCGCGCCGAGCCGCCCGACATCGACCTCGACATCGGCCACCGGCGCCGCGAGGAGGCGATCCAGTTCGTGTACCGCAAGTATGGCCGCGAACGCGCCGCGATGGTGGCCAACGTAATCCGCTACCGGGCCAAGTCGGCGATCCGCGACGTGGGCAAGGCACTCGGCCTGCCGGCCACCGCCCTGGACCGGGTAGCGCGGCTCATCTCCCACCACGACAGCGACTTTCCGGTGGCCTTGGAGAGCGCCTTCCGGCAGGCTGGCCTCGACCCCGATCACCCATCACACCATCTCCTGACCGCTCTTGCGGACCAGATCCGCGACTTTCCGCGCCACCTGTCGATCCATCCCGGCGGCTTTCTGCTCGGCAGCGAACCGGTGGCCACGCTGGTGCCGGTCGAGAATGCCAGCATGGAGGGGCGTACCGTGATCCAGTGGGACAAGTACGACGTGGAGGCTCTCGGCCTGTTCAAGGTGGATCTGCTCGGCCTCGGCGCGCTGACCCATCTCGACCTCGCCTTCGGCCTGATCCGGCGCCACCACCGGCGCCGCCTGACCATGGCCACGGTGCCGTTCGACGACACGGAGGTGTTCGACATGGTCAGCACCGGCGACACCGTTGGGGTGTTTCAGATCGAGAGCCGGGCGCAGATGTCGATGTTGCCGCGCCTGCGCCCGCGCACCTTCTACGACCTGGTGGTGCAAGTGGCGATCGTGCGCCCCGGACCGATTACCGGCGGCATGGTGCACCCCTACCTGCGGCGCCGCAACGGCGAGGAGCCGGTGGAGTACCCCCACCCGGCGCTGCGCCCGGTGCTGGAGAAGACCCTGGGCGTGCCGCTGTTCCAGGAGCAGGTAATGAAGCTGGCGGTGGTGGCGGCCGACTACACCCCCGGCGAGGCGGACCAGCTGCGCCGCGACATGGCCGCCTGGCGCCGCTCCGGGGCGATCGAGAAGCATGCCGGGAAGCTGATCTCGCGCATGCAGGCCAAGGGAATCGAGCCCGAGTTCGCCGAGCGGGTGTTCAACCAGATCCGCGGCTTCGGGGAGTACGGCTTCCCGGAATCGCACGCCGCCAGCTTCGCGCTGGTCGCCTATCTGACCGCCTGGCTCAAGCACCACTACCACGACGCGTTCACGGCGGCGCTGCTCAACGCCTGGCCAATGGGTTTCTACGCACCGGCCACCATCGTCGACGACGCCCGCCGCCACGGTGTCGAGGTGCTGCCGATCGACGTCACGCGCAGCGCCTGGCTGTGCACCCTGGAGCCGGCGCGGAGGCCGGGCAAGTGGCGCTGCGCGGTGCGCATGGGGCTGCGCTACGTGAAGGGACTGGCGGAGCGGGCCGGCGAGGCCGTCGTCGCGGCGCGCACGGCGCGGCCGTTCCGGTCGGTGGGCGACCTGATCGAGCGCGTGCCGGCCCTGGCGCAGGACGACCTGCTGCGGCTGGCCGAGAGCGGCGCCTGCAACACGCTGGCCGCGGAACCGGACGGCGCCCGGGTGCGGGAGGGAGCCGGGCGGCGCGGCGATGCCCGGCGCCGCGGGCGCCTGTGGGAGGTGCTGGGCGCGGCGCGGCGGCGCGGGCGCGGCACGCCGCTGCCGCTGCACGCCCCCGGCGCCGAGTTGCGCTTCGCGCCGCTCGACCAGTTCGCCGCCATCGCCTGGGACTACGCGGCCGCCGAACACAGCACGCGCGGCCATCCGCTGGAGCCGTTGCGCGCCCGGCTCAGCGCGTGTTCGCTGCCCGCCGCCAGCGAGGTGATCGCCATGCGCAACGGCAGCGCGGTGTCCTACGCCGGGCTGGTGATCTGCCGGCAGCGGCCCGGCACCGCGGCCGGCGTGGTGTTCATGACCCTGGAAGACGAAACCGGATTCGTGAACCTGGTGGTGTGGTCGAAAGTGTTCCAGCAGTACCGGTCCACCATCCTCACCACCTCATTCCTCGGGGTCAGCGGCGCCATCCAGTCGCAGCACCACGTGGTGCACATCATCGCCAACCGCTTCTGGCTCCCCGACCTGCCATCCGACGAGGACGCAAACGTCCAGATCCGCAGCCACGATTTCCACTGACCATACCCAGCAACGCAGTCAGCGATCGTACTTCAGTTCACACAGTGACATGGCGGACATCCGGTGCGAAACAAGGTGTTCTGAAGTCAAGCACACTGGAGAGAACTCCATCCCCTCATGTACCATAGGTTTCATCGTATATTTCTGAAAGCAGGCGCTCCTCGAAGAGCCAATACCGTGTTGGATGCACCGGCGTCTTTGTCTCCAAAACACTCTGAATAGCGGGAGTTAGGAATACCTCCTCTCCATTTTCCCTACGTACTTTCCTGTCGTCTATCACTTCGACTATCACCGATTCATCGTCGTGAAACACGAGCTTCGAACCAACCGGAACTCCCATTTCACGGAAATTCAGATTGGGGCGTCGTCTTCTGATGATCACATCCATATCAACTTCTCACGCAAATGTATCATCCTTTCTCCGCTAAGTGTCAGACGGACCTATAAGGGATCTTTGAGACATCTACCTTGGGTTCCGACCTGTAGTTACGAACCAGCATTCCTTGCAAAGTTTTTGCCACGTCAGTTTGGTGGAGCACTGCTGGCCCCACGGTTATCGTGCACTCCGAATTAAGCAACTGATCCATACCGAATCCACTATCTTTGACGTGATGCCGCAAGTTCCGCCCACTGACCTCCGTCCGGATCTTACTCTGCTCCGGTGCAGCAACAACGGCACGCCGCTCACGCTCGAGCGCGTAGGAAGGATGTTTGTGGAGGAAACGACTCTTCAGCGCGGTAGCAAAGACAGTTTCAAGTAACTCCTCATAGCGCGGGTAACTCGAAGCGGATTTCCTTCGACTAACCTCATCCCAAACCTGCGCTGCAGTATCGAGAAACCGCTCAAACTTGGTTGCCGTAGCGTCCCTTGTCGCATCTTCATAATTCACCTCATACAACCTGTCCCTCGGAACGGTAGTCGCGAACGAGCAGCCACGCCCATTATCTCCGTACGCTCGCCAGTGAGATAGGTGATCGTGAGACTTGTGGACGGAATCAACTTCGAATGGCAAGAAAGAAAGAATGTAGGCGTGACTGACAGGAGATTCAAGCCACTTGGATATACTGCTTCTTCGAAAGAAATCACGTCCACCAAATACGTACCAGCCTTCTTGGGGATCGGTAAGATGGACCGAGTCATACAAGCGAAAATACTGGGTCGACGGCTCTGCAAGCAGGGCGTGAGCAGTTGCGAGCGACGTGTAGTGGACCACCTTGACCTCCTTGGAGTCTCCGTCGAGACGACGTTCATCTTCCAGTTCGTCAGACAGTTCCTCGGCGGCCTTCCTGAGGTGACTGAGTGCCGCATTGACCTTCCCACTCCGCAGTGCGGTTTTCACCTCCTTGAGCGTGCTCTCCCATATCACCATGGTATTGGCCACCGAGTGAATCTATAGCCTCCGGCGTCCGGGCATCGAGTCTCCCGGAAGAAGACGCTGAATGCGTTCAAGGACGCTATCTGTCCCCTCATACTTGGAGACGGCTATGAAAATACGTGCATCCTCAAGGTTGACCTCGTCATCGCCCTCGTACACTCTGTCATCATCTGCAAGCACGGTCTTCTTCGCATCAAGGACCGTAATCAGAGCCTTGGCCTTGTCTGCGATCGAGAGCACATCCCATGCCGTCATCATTCCGTCTTTCGACTTAGCTACGACCGAAACGCCGTTTATTTCCAATTCGTATTCACGCCAGTTGGCGCCTACGTTGGTGTCTTTGCTGTGCATCAGTTGGTCCTTGTCCTCGGTCATCGGTGAGCTTCCTCTGGTTATCATATCATCGATTCACCATCGGTGCAGATCGATTACTATACTGATCGAAAGGCGGGGATACCACCATAGGCCATACCGAGCTGATGAGCACCTGCCGGCACTATCTTGTCGAGTTGAGAAGGCGTTTGTCACAGCCTCTGAACCTCCGCTCAAGTAGTCCGGCGGTTGGCGTGGCGGATGGGGACGCCGGCGCGGGTGGCCTGCTCGTACAGGTAGCCGGTGGCCCAGCGCAACTGGCGGGCGTTGACGTGCTCGATCATCAACGGCACGTCGGCGTCCAGCTTGGCCAACTCGGTGAAGTAGGCCCGGTAGTCAAGGCTGCCGTTGCCGGCGAAGGTCTCGTCGAAGCGGACCTGCACGTGGCGCGGCATCTGGATGTCCTTGGCATGGCAGCTCACCAGGTGCGGCCCGAGCTTGGCGAAACAGTCGCGGATGAAGTCGCCGCTGCGGTAGAAGCGCCGCGGGCAGAGGGTGATGTTGACCGGATCCAGGTGGGCGGCGAACGCCGGGCGGTCCACCGCCTGCAGGATCTCCAGGTACACGTCGGCCGAATCGGGCAGGTAGCGCGACTCGGTCTCCAGCACGAACTTCGTACGGCTCGGCTGCACGGTGTCGATGATGCGCTGCACCGATTCCACCAGGGTGTCGATGGAGCGCTGGCTGAAGTTCTCGGGATAGTGCTTGTTGAACGAGTTGCTGCCCGCCCAGCCGCCGTGCGCCACGCAGCACAGCGACCCGATGCGCTCGGCACTCTCAAGGCGCCGGCAGATCTCGGCGATGTTGCGCTCGCGCTGCTCCACGTCGGGATCGATCACGTTGATACCGAACGCGCCGGTCTCGGCGATCACGATATCCGCCTCCGCGAGCGCCGCCACCGCCTCGCGCAGCAACGCCGGGTCGGAGAAGCGCGGATGATAGGTCGCGGCGAAGCCCTGCTCCTGCAGGTGCCGCACGAACTGTTCCGGGGTTTCGACCGGTGTAAAGACCGGCCCGCCGATGCGTATCTGTCTACTCATTGATTCCTCATTTCCAGGGGTCGAGTATGACCTTGCCGCACTGATGGGAAGCACACAATTCGAGCGCTTCCTGCACACGGCTCAGCGGCAGCCGATGGCTGACGTGCTGGTCCAGGAGCGGCGACGAGCGCACCACCGCCAGCAGCCGCTCGAAGTCGTTCATGCTGTAATGCCACTGGCCGATCAGCGTCAACCCGGTTCTGATCATGTCGGGACTCACCCGGATCGGCAACTCCTCGTTGCACTCGGCCACGAACGCGACTTGGCCGCGCGGCCGGGCCGCCTCCACGCACACCCGCTGCGCGGCGACCACCCCCGCACACTCCACTGCGCAGTCGACCCCGAGCCCGTCGGTAGTGAGCGACCGAATGTGCGCGACCAGCTCGGGATCGGCGGGATCCAGTACTGCGGCGGCGCCCATGGCGCGGGCGCGCTCAACGCGCCACGGCACGCCCTCGACCACGATGGCACGCGCCCCCCGTGAGGCGGCGTTCACCAGGGCGCCGAGCCCCACCGGCCCGGCGCCAGTGACCAGCACCGTGTCGAACGCATCGACCGCCATGCGCTGCATGGCGCCGAACGTGGGCCCCAGCCCGCACCAGGTCAGCGCCGCCTGCTCGAACGAGATGTCGTCCGGGATGCGCGGCAGCATCCAGGAACGCGCCAGCCGGAATTGTGCGTAGGCGCCGGTGCGCGGCGGGCTGCCGGTCTGGCCGTTGGCCTGACTGGGATGCCGGACCTTGTTCATGCAGTGCATGACGTGCCCGGCGCGGCAGTAGCGGCAGGTGCCGCAGGAAAACAGCCCCAGGATCACCACCCGGTCGCCGACCGCCAGGTCGGAGTGGCCGTCCACGGCCGCCACCTCGCCCACCCCTTCATGCCCGAGCGCCTCGGCGGTGCGGCCCGATTCCCAGGTCTTGTACTCGGTGCACATCGGCACCGCCCGCACCCTGATCAGCACCAGGTCGCCGCGCGGCTCCGGGATCGGCACGTCGACCAGCCGCGCCTGCCGCGGCGCGTGGATCACCGCCTTCTTCATCGTGTTGCCCATTGGCGCTCCTTCACCGTCCATGCAAGCCGTCAGTGTAAGCGGTTTGGCTACGCCGAGTATCTGGCGCCGTAGAGGTTAGAAGCTGCTGCCGGCGGAGCGGGACTGCTCGCCGGCCTCCTGGCGGTGCGAGGCCACGTAACGGTCCCACTGTGCGCGGTCGCGGTACAGGATGTCGGCGTCGCTGGCGCTGAAGATGTTCTGAAATACCAGCAGGAAGATGTCGCTGTCGGGGCCAGCCCACTTCGAGATGCGCGCGGCGAGGGCGATGTACTTCACGTCGTAGTTCACCGGTTGCACGCCGAGCCGTTCCGTTATCGCTTCCTCCAGGATCCCGGATACCTCGATGTGGCTGCCGCTGCCGCCTGTCTTCAAGGTCTTGCGCACCATGAACAGGCGGTATGAAGACAGGTCGGCCGGCGCATCGTGCTCGCGGTAGAAGTACAGATCCATCGACTTCACGTTGCTCCACCCCGCGTACGACACCCGGTACATGCGAGCCACGTCGACGTTGAACTGCTGCTGCAGCCCGATCACGTCGGGCTCCATCCCCGCGGCGAAGAAGTCCCGCAGCACTTCGTAGTGACCGATGAAGTGCGCCTCCGCGCCCGGCGTCTCCACGGTCGCGCCGCCGAGCTCCGCCAGCACCTGCTGCGCCGTACTGCCGAACGGAATGGTGCCGTAGCCGTACTCCGGCGGTGCGCCGCTCTGCGCGCCGGCAAGCGTGCCGCCCAGCAGCAACAGCGCGGCAAACGCCGTGTTCCGGCCCACCGTGAACGAGCGTGGTGTCATCTGCCCCTCCCCACGCTTATAACGTAGCGGTGATGCACCACCCGGGACAGCGAAAACGGTGCAGGTGCAGTCTTACGGGTCCAGGTAGCCGCGCCGGATGGCGTCGTCGATCAGCTTCGATGCGTAGCGCCACAGCTCGGGGGAGCCGTCGTCGATAATCCGGTTCAGGCCGCGCACCTGCTGTGCCCGGACGCCGTGGCGCTGCCAGCCGGAGCCTTCGTTCGCGTAGTTGAGCAGCAGCGGCTGCAGCCGGTCGAGCGCCCGCGCGAACTTCGCTTCCGCACTGTCGTGCGCCTCGAATTCGTCCCATACGGCGCGCAACGCGGACCCATCCTCCGCCGGCAGCAGCGCGAAGATGCGCTCGGCGGCGCGCTCCTCACGCTCCTTCTGGCCCTTGCGCGCGGCCTCGTCGTACACGAACGTATCGCCGGCATCGATCTCCACCAGGTCGTGCAGAATCAGCATCTTGAGCACCTTGAGCAGATCCAGCCCGGGCGCGGCGGCATGCTCGGCCAGCACCAGCGCCATCAGCGATATGTGCCACGAGTGTTCGGCGGAGTTCTCGCGCCGCTGTTTGCCGGTGATGTGGCTTTGCCGCAACACCCGCTTCAGCTTGTCGGCCTCGACCAGAAACGCGATCTGCCGCGCCAGCCGGGACTCACCCTGGTGCGGCATCACCGCCCGGCGCTGCCGGGATGGATCGGATCGATCCACTCCACCTGTTCCGGCTCCTCGGCGACCGGGATGTCGAGATTCACCACCACCGGCTCCTGGTCGCTGCGCACCAGCACGCACGACAGCGGCTCCTCCCGGCTGGCGTTGATCTCCTGGTGCGGGACGTAGGGCGGCACGTAGATGAAGTCGCCCGGCCCGGCCTCCGCCACGTACTCCAGCCGCTCTCCCCAGCGCATGCGCGCGCGCCCGCTAACCACGTAGATCACGCTCTCCAGCGCGCCGTGGTGATGGGCGCCGGTCTTCGCGTTGGGGTGGATCTCGACGGTGCCGGCCCACAGCTTGTTGGCGCCGGCGGTGGCGCGGTTGATCGCCGACGCGCGCGTCATGCCGGGCGTCTGCGGAGTGTTGCCGTCGAGCCGGTCGCCCTTGACCACGCGCACCCCGTCCTCGCGCCAATCCCGTTTGCCCTGTTCCACGGCGTGCACCAGACGGTACCTGCGGCAGCCGGCGTCAGCCGCCGATCTGCGCCAGCGAACCGGCGATCGACGGTAGCTGCTTCGGATCCAGCCACTCCCGCAGCACGAAAAAGCCAGCCACCACCTGCGACTCGATCCGGTTGGCCTGTGCGGCATACTCCACCAGCAACTCGCCGTCGCGGCGGTAGAAGCGGTGCGCCAGAGTCTCCGGGTCCAGTATCCAGTATTCGGTCACGCCGTGCTGCTCGTATTCGGCGAACTTGGGGCCGACATCCCGGTAGCCGGTGCGCGGACTCAGCACCTCCACCACCAGGTCGGGCGCTCCCTCGACGTGATTGTCGTGAATCTGTCCCTTGCGGTCGGCGCGGTAGAACGCCAGGTCGGGCAGGAAGACATTTCTGGAGCTCAGCCGCACGGCCACGACCTCTCGGAACAAAAACCCGAGCTGGCGGCGGTCGATATACGCGCCGAGCAGGCGATCAAGGAAGTTCAACAGTTCAGCGTGGCGAATGGAAACCGGTGAGTGCAAGAATATCTCTCCATCGAGCAGGTCGGCGCCGCGTCCCCCCGGCTCCAGCCAATCCAGGAAGTCCTCCGCGGTGAGCAACTCGCGTTCCAGATCGATGGCCTCGGACACCCGTGTCGGCATGGCGCGAGTATAGCAGATTTACCGCCACGGCGTGTTATATTGGCCGTGATGAGCGCACCCGGCGGCCATGGCGCAGCGCAGTGGGACGACTGGCGCTGGCAGATGACCCATCGCATTGCCACGGTGGAGGAACTGGGCCGCTACCTGCGCCTGGGCGATGCCGAACGGGAACAGATTCGTGCGGCCGGGCGCCACTACCGCTGGAGCATTACCCCCTACTACGCGAGCCTGATGGACCCGGACGACCCGGCCTGCCCGTTGCGCCGGCAGCAGGTACCCGCGGTGCAGGAACTGGACGACGAGATCGGCCTGCCCGACCCGCTGTACGAGCAGGACAACTCGCCAGTCGATGCGGTAGTGCACGTGTACCCCGACCGGGTGGCGTTCAAGGTCACCAACGTGTGCCCTACCTACTGCCGCTACTGCTTCCGCGAGTACTTCGTCGGCAACGAGGATGAGCACCATACGCGCCGCAAGATCGACGAGGGCCTGGCCTACATCGCCGCCCACGAGGCGATTCGCGACGTGCTGGTAACCGGCGGCGACCCGTTCCTGTTCTCCGACCGGCGCCTCGAAGAACTGCTCGGCCGCCTGCGCGCCATCGGGCACGTGGAGATTATCCGCTTCGGCACCCGCACGCCGTGCACGCTGCCGCAGCGCATCACCCCGGAGCTGTGCCGGATTCTCGCCCGCCACCACCCGATCTGGCTCAACACGCACTTCAACCACCCGCGCGAGCTGACCGCCGAGGCGGCGCGCGCCTGCGGCCTGCTGTTGGCGGCCGGCGTGCCGCTCGGCAACCAGACCGTGCTGCTGAAGGGCGTGAACGACGACGCGCAGGTGATGCGCGCCCTGGTGCACGGCCTGCTGCGCATGCGGGTGCGGCCCTACTACATCTTCCACTGCCAGCTCCTGGCCGGTACCGCCCACCTGCGCACCAGCATCGAAAAGGGGCTGGAGGTGATGCAGGCGCTGCGCGGCCACACCACCGGCTTCGGCGTGCCCAACTACGTGCTGGACACGCCGTATGGAAAGGTGCCGCTGCTGCCGCAGTACCTGCTCGGACGCGCCGGCGACGAGGTGCTGGTGCGCACCTGGAACGGCGCGGTGTGGCGCGAGCCCAACCCGCGCGGCAACGACCCGCCGGCCGTGCCGCTGCCGGAGTTGCCGGACCACGCGTATCCCGATGCCGCCACGCCGCGGCGGCCATTTCCCGCTACCCGGCCGGCCGCCGCACCGGTGCCGGCCGGTTAGCACGGGGAGGAGAGGAGAGCCATGGCCAGTACGTTCGGTCACCTGTTTCGCATTACCACCTGGGGCGAGTCGCACGGCCCCGCCGTCGGCGTCGTCATTGACGGCTGCCCGCCGGGCATCGCCCTCGCCGAGGCAGACGTGCAGGCGGAATTGGACCGCCGCCGCCCCGGCCAGAGCCGCATCACCACCCAACGCGCAGAAAGCGACCGCGCCGAGATCCTGTCCGGGATCTTCGAAGGCGCCACCACCGGCACCGCCATCCACATCCTGGTGCGCAACAAGGATGCCCGCTCGCGCGACTACGGCGAGATGCGCACCATGTACCGGCCGTCGCACGCCGACTACACCTACGACGCCAAGTTTGGCCGGCGCGACTGGCGCGGCGGCGGGCGGGCGAGCGCGCGCGAGACCATCGGTCGGGTGGCCGCCGGCGCCATCGCGGCCAAGGTGCTGCGCGAACGCTGCGGCGCCGAAGTGGTGTCCTACGTCAAGCGGGTGCAGGATATCGAGGCCGCCGTCGCGCCCGGCGAGGTGACCCGCGCCGCCGTCGAGGCACATATCACCCGCTGCCCCGACCCGGAGGCAGCGGCGGCAATGGAGCAATACATCGACGCCGCGCGCAAGGCGGGCGACTCGCTCGGCGGCGTGGTGGAGGCGGCGGCACACGGCGTGCCGCCCGGCCTCGGCGAGCCGGTATTCGACAAGCTCGACGCCGACCTCGCCAAGGCAATGCTGTCGCTGCCCGCCTGCCGCGGCTTCGAGATCGGCTCCGGCTTTGCCGGCACGCGGATGACCGGCAGCACGCACAACGACCCGTTCTACATGGCCGAAGTGGAACCCGGCGCGCGCCGCGTACGCACACGCAGCAACCGCTCCGGCGGCGTGCAGGGCGGCATCTCCAACGGCGAGCAGATCGTGATTCGCGCCGCCTTCAAGCCGACGGCCACCATCCTGCGCCCGCAGCAGACCGTGGACGCGGCGGGCAACGAAGTCACCCTCAAGCCGCGCGGGCGCCACGACCCGTGCGTGCTGCCGCGCGCCGTGCCGCTGGTGGACGCCATGTTCAACCTGGTCCTCGCCGACCACCTGCTGCGCCACGAGGCACAGACCGGCGGCAACCGGTAACCCCCGCGCGCCGTGCCGCCCGGTAGGCGGCCGCGGTCAGTGCGCTTCCAGCCAGTCGCCGCCGGTGCCGACCTCGACCACCACCGGCACGCGCCCGAGGGGCAGTGCGTCGCGCATGCCACGCACCACGATCTCCCGCACCTGCTCCAGCTCCCCCACCGGCACCTCGAACACCAGTTCGTCGTGCACCTGCAGGATCATCCGCGCCGCCAGCCGCGCGCCGCGCAGCTCGCGGTCGATGTCGAGCATGGCGATCTTGATCATGTCGGCGGCGCTGCCCTGGATCGGCGCGTTGATGGCGATCCGTTCCGATGCCGCGCGTGCCGCGTGGTTGCGCGAGTTGATATCGCGCAGATAGCGGCGCCGGCCGCGCAGGGTCTCGACGTAGCCGTGCTCGCGGGCGCCGTCCACGGTATCGCCCATGTACTGCTGGATATTCGGGAACTGGGCGAAGTAACGCTCGATGATCTCGCGCGCCTCGGCGCGGGCGATGTTCAGGCGCTGCGCGAGGCCGAACGCGGACATGCCGTACATCAGCCCGAAGTTGATCATCTTGGCACGGCGGCGCATGTCGGCGGTGACTTCGTCCAGCGGCACCCCGAACACGCGCGCGGAGGTGGCGGCGTGGATGTCCACATCGTCGGCGAATGCCTCCACCAAGCCCGGATCGCCGGTGATCGCCGCCATGATGCGCAGTTCGATCTGCGAGTAGTCGGCGGCCAGCAGCACCTGCCCCGCGGGGGCCACGAAGGCGCGCCGGATTTCCCGTCCGCGGTCGCTGCGGATGGGAATGTTCTGCAGGTTGGGGCCTTCCGAGTTGAGCCGCCCGGTGGCCGCAACGAGTTGGTTGAAGGTGGTGTGGATGCGCCCGGTCTGCGGCATCACGGCGCCGGGCAGGGAGTCCACGTAGGTGGACTTGAGCTTCTGAATCGCGCGGTACTCCAGGATCTCCGGAATGACGGCGTGGCGATCGGCGAGCCGGGTCAGCTCCTGCTCGGTGGTCATGTACTGGCCGGTGCGGGTGCGCTTCGGCTTGTCGCTGATCTTCAGCCGCTCGAACAGCAGCTCGCCGAGCTGCTTGGGCGAATTGAGGTTGAACGGACCGCCGGCGAGCCGGTACAGCTCGATTTCGTGCACGGCGATCTCCTTCTCCAGTTCCAGGGAGTACTCGCGCAGCGCATCCACGCGCACGCCAACGCCGACGTGCTCCATCTCCACCAGCAGCGGCATCAGCGGCACCTCGATCCGGTCCCACAGGTCGCGCTCCTCGAAGCGGTCGATCTCGCCGTGCAGGGCATCCAGCAACGCGGCGGTCAGATCGGCGCGCTCGCCGGCCCAGGTAGCCAGCTTGGCCGGCGGCAGGTCGCCCTCCGACAGCACAGCGGCGCTGAAGTCGCCCTGCTTGAGCAGGTCTTCCGCCACCTCGTCGAGGCTCAGCAACTGGTATCCCAGGTAGTGCTCGCACAGCAGATCCAGGCCGTGCGCGCCGTCCGACTCCACCAACTGGTGCGCCAGCCGGGTGTCGAGCAGCCGGCCCGCCACGGTCACGCCGTGCCAGCGCAGCGCGGTTACCCAGCGCTTCAGGTCGTGCCCGACCTTGCTGATGCCGGCGTGCTCCCAGAATGGCCCCAACTCCGCCAGCACCGCCGCCGCCGCCGCGCGCTCCTCCGGCAGCGGCAGGTAGGCGGCGGCGCCCTCCCGCGCGGAGAATGCCACGCCCGCCAGCGGACAGGTCTTGGCATCGCCGGGCCCGGCAACCACGAACACGCCCACCGACTCCCGGTTCAGCAGTTCGGCGCACAGCCCGGCGCGCGCGGCCTCGCCTTCCACCAGGGAGTAGTCGTGGTCGCGGTCGGCCAGCGAACGCAACTCGCCCGCGCCCGCGGAACCCGCCCCCGGCGTCGCCGCCGCGGCGGCCGCGGCATCCCCGAAGATGCGCTTGATCAGGGCGTTGAACTCGAATTCCTGGAACACCGGGATTACCCGCTCCGGATCCAGCTTCGCGGTAGCAAAGTGGTCGAGGTCGACGGCCACCTCCACCTCGCGGTCGATGGTGGCCAGGCGCTTGGACAGCAGCGCCTGCTCCGCGAACGTCTCCACCTTCTCCCGCTGCTTGCCCTTGAGCTGATCGGTGGCGGCCACCAGTTCCTCCACCGACCCGAAGCGGTCGATCAGCTTCAGCGCCGTCTTCTCGCCCACCCCCGGGATGCCGGGGATGTTGTCCACGCTGTCGCCGGCCAGCCCGATCAGGTCGATCACCTGCTCCGGGCGCGCCACGCCGAACCGCTCGCGCACGCCGGCCACGTCGTAGACCAGCGGCGGGTCGCCGCCCATGCGCGGCAGCCGGTACAGGAAGGTGTGGTCGCTGACCAGCTGCGCGAAGTCCTTGTCGAGCGTGACCATGTAGGTGTCGAAGCCGGCCGCCTCGGCGCGGCGGGCGATGGTGCCGATCACGTCGTCCGCCTCCACGCCGGGGTGGCTGATGATCGGTATGCCCATCGCCTCGGTCATGCGGTGCACGTGCGGCAGCGAGTCGCGCACCCCCTCGGGGGCCTTGGCGCGCGTGCCCTTGTAGTCGGCGTACTCCTGCGACCGCCAGGTCGACCCCGGCGCGTCGAACACCACCGCCACGTGGGTGGGTTCCTCGTCGGTAAGGATCTGCAGCAGCGAGGTGGTGTAGCCGAATACCGCCGACGAGTTGAAGCCATTGGCGGTGATCAGCGGATTGTTCAGGAACACGAAGTAGGCGCGGTACACCAGCGGCATGCCGTCGATCAGGTAGAGCCGCTTGTCGCGCCCCGGTCGCGCCGCCATCCGCGAACCTACTCCTGCCGCGCCTGTTGGGCCGCGATCAGGTTGCGAAGCTGGAAGCTGTGCCGGATCGGGTGCATCACGGCGTGCTCGAGCATCGCCTCGACGTTGGTGGCGGTGAGCGCCTGCGTTACCGGCTTGCGGTACGCCTCCCGCGGCACGTCGCGCAACGGGTCGCGCCAGCGCTCCAGCAGGTGGCTCAGATAGCCGGCGGCCTCATCCGGCGCCCGCTCCGGCGGCGGCGGGCGGTCAATGCCGGGATCGGGCAGCTCCAGTTGCGTGCACACCCACTGCAGGTAGCCGCGCGCACACTGCAGCACGTGGTGCAGCAGCACCTCCAGCGAGGCGTAGTTGGGATCCTCGGTCTCGGGAAGCCGCACCCCCGCGCTGCGCGCCTCGCACCAGGTGGCCCAGAACTCCCACAGGTGCCGCTCGTGCAGCCGCACCAATGCCCGCGCGCCCCCGTATCGGTAGGCCATCACCGACGCACCTCCACGACATGCCCCGTGAGGCGTCCGCTTGGCGTCCGTTCTGGCGGTTCTCCGGTCGCGGACCACAGGTTCGACAGTTCGGTCGACTTCATCGGGCGGATACTAAGGCGTCGGGTACCGGCTGCACCAGGGCGTACAACACGTACGGCATTTGAGCCGCGCGTCGCCCGCCCAGCGAATGTTGCAATGCCGGTTACCGCCGGTGCGCACGGCAAGGACTTAGCGCAGGAGGAGTTCATGCTCCTGCTCCCGCTGCTGTTCCTGTTCGGCCATCTCGTTGATCTTCCGTGCCGTCGCGGACGCCCAGTCGCGAAGCTTTGCGAGAACGGTACGGCCGGCGACGTGCGTCAATGCCTCAGCCAGATCGCTCCAGTGTGCCGATGCCGGCCCCCACCAACTGCCGGACACGTAGCGCGAGAAGAACGCATCAGCCACCATTGGGTCATCCCCGTACTCCCCGATGAGACGCGCCACAAGCGTGTCGTCGGACAGTTTGCCCACGTCGCTTATTCGAGCCAGTGGACCCACGCGCTCCGACACCCGTGCAACCGGCAACTCCGCTACCCATGCGAGAACCTCGTCCGCCGGCACCAGATCCATCACCGCGGTCGGAAACCCGATCGCGAACCAGCAGGCATCGCCCGGCAGCGCGAGATAGTGTTGCAGACGCTTCCACACTTGGCTGGGACCCCGCTTGGCGCAGGCGAGCAGCACGTTGACGACGGCTGACTGGTGCTCCATGAACCAATTCCTCGTCTTGTCGCGACCGGCGTGAGCTTCGAAAATCGCCGCGGAGATCTCTTCGAAGTAGTCATTGACCAGCGCGGCGGCGACTTCTTGCCAGTAGTGGTTGGCCATTCCGCCGCCGCGAATCAGGTCGACGCTTGTTACCAAGTCGAGTGCGAACGGCTTCCACCGTTCCTGCTCGGCAGGATGCTGCTCAATGCGGCGCTGCAAGACACTGATCGCCGTGTCGGAGTGGCCGGTATCAGCCATCGTCCGCAACACCTGATCCAGCGCGCCGGCCGACGTTGCACGCCAGTCGGCATACGCGACCTGTCCCACCACTGCCCGGCTGACCTGCCGGCTGCACAGGGTCCGGGCCATGAGCCCCGCGAGCCGATCGGTAACGCCGCAGCGCCACATCGCTTCGAATATAAGCCTGACGGGCTGCGGATCGCGCTCGGCTTGCGATTCGACCCACTGTTGGTACCACTCGTCCCCGGCCGCCTCCCGGCGCGCGGCGACGTACCCGCACACAATGCGCAAATCCGGCCCGCTCCCCGCAAGTGCCGGCAGTTCATTGGACAGGTCGCCGTCACTGTCGACCGTGGCCAGCGCCCGGCCGAGCTCCCATCCTGCCGCGGCATCGCCGGATGTCAACCAGGGCCAATATTCCGCGAGCACGCCTTGCGCAGCGAGGAGTTCGGCAGCGAGCGACGAAAGATCGGGAGATCGCTCACGCTCCCAACTCGGCGGCCCGACGTGCTGCTGCAACCGAGATCCGAGCGCGTCGTCTTCGAATTGGGCGTGCAGGTCGGTGAGCTCTCGCTGTTGATCCGGTGGCAAGTCGTTCTCGAAGAGCCGGATTACGTCGGCGACGGTTCGCCTCAGTGGTTCCCGCGCGCCGGGATACACTTCGCGTACCGCCGACAAGAAACGTGACACGTTCTGCCGGTAATCGGGATAGCCAAGGAGCGTAGACAGGTGATCCGCCGCAGCAACCAAGTCGGCTTGCAAGCTCGGGTTCCCGAGCGCAACGACGGTCTCCAATCGCGCAATTGCGCTGTCGATACACTCCAGGTATTCATCCCGCGACCGCGGTTTCCATTCCGGTTCGGGCAGCTGGTCAGAAGCGGGACCGTGCCCCCAACGCGTAACGTGATTCTCTGCGACGCGCGCCAGCGCGCTCACGCACAGTCTCGCCAACTCGGGGCTCCCCGCCTCCAACAATTCGTCGATCACGCCGAGACGGCGGGGGTAAGGGAGCGCGGTACCTCCCAGGAATATCTGGTAGCGCGACACGAATTCGCCGGTGGCGTTGTTTCCCCACGGCTCGTTCTCTGCCTCGGCCAACAATGCCAGTGCGGTAACCGCATCGTGGAACGCCGAAGATCGCCACGCGATGCGAACGAGCCGCGCCACCAACTCGCGTCGTGCCTGGTCCCGTATCCGTCTGCGATTCTCGACACCGGCCGACTTCAGGGCACGGCACAGGTTGGCTGCCGCGGCGTCTGGATCCGCGGCGGAGAATACCGACCATCGACGCGCGGCATGCGGGGCTACGAAGTCATCTATTCGAAAAAAAAAGCCCAGTTTTTCGCGCGAGTACGCCCGGGTTCCCGCGTTGCCGGCGATCGATTCGAGCCGTTGGTAAAACGCTTCCCGGGCGCCCTCCGACGGTAACTCCGCCGGCAGCGATTCCACGAGATTGGGGTAGACCTCCAACGCATCGAGAGCGAGATATATTCCCAGCGGGTCGGGCGAGATATACCGATACCGCCCGCCCTGCGGTGCAATGTGCATACGGCGATGGAAGTCGTTCACGGCATAGCGTACCTGATTCCAATCGAGACCCATGTGCGAGGCAATCGCAGCGCCTTCCTCTTGCCGGTCGCCATCCCAGCCTACGTGGGAGAGAATCGCGACCACATAGAGCGCCCGCCGATCACCATCTCCGAGCATGCGATCGAGGAGCTGACGTATGTCCGAGCGGTACAGTACATCCGGGACAGTCGCGTCACGATCAGTGTCGACAACCTGCGCAATGAGCCGTGCCAACCGCAGGTAACCGTCCGCGAGGCGCGTCACGTAGTCGACATGCTCGGGCGGCATTGCCGGATACCAGCCGTTGACCACCGGCCGCATCATTCCCGAGTCGAGCGGTTCAATGCGGAGTTCTGGAATCCGCTGCGAATCGGGAGACGAACAACTGCCCACGGTAACAAGCCGCAACCGGCCACCGGCACGCTCCACGGAGGTCCGGAACGGGAGAAGATGCTCAAGCTGTGCCTCGTCCGCCACGATCATCAGTCGAACCTCGGGGGCACGGTCATGAGCCACGCTGTCGATCAACTCGGGCAGGCGTTGATCGTCGCTCTGCTGGAAGTAGACCACGGTATCCCGCCACGGCGCCTCGCGGCAGAGTTCCAACGCGAACCGCGTCTTGCCGACACCCGGCGGCCCCTGAATGTGGAGGTGCTGGACGGTGCCCGCGGCGAAGTCGAGATCGGCCCGTCGTTGCGCCAGGTTCGACCGCGTTGCCGCGGTTGCCTGATAGCGCATTAGGTGTTCATCGCTGTTCGCCCACTCATCCAGCGTCAACAGGCCGGGCGGTCGGCCGGCCCAGCGCGCCGCAATGGCAGGATGCTGATTGCACCACCGCTCGAGATCTTCGCTGCCGTAGACGATGACCCGCTCTGCAGTTTCTGGAGACAGGCCGGCGCGGTCTGCGGCGGTGACCAGTTCCTGCTGCCGATCGCGGATACCTCTTTCGCCGCTGTTCGATCCACTGGTGACCACCACGAACCGCCCGCCGTCGCGCAGAGTCTGCAGCGGAATCGGCTTGCTCACCTCGGAAGCCAGCCGGCCGGGCTCGCCGGACCTCCCTGCCTTGAACTGCCAACACGTGTCAGTGGAGCCGAGCCAGGGATCGGGCGTCGCAGGCCGAACGGACCATCCGTCGCAGCCATCATCGGGCGCCCGGGTCTCTGTATTGACTAGCGCGCGCGGACAACCGCAACGGGAAGCCTGGGCTTGCAAGAGCTGGCCCATGAGCTCGTTCAAGTCGGTGTCGTCCAGCGCCGCGATTAGTTGCGACGACACCTGGAGGGCATTTCGGTAACTTCCCGAGTCACTCACTGCTCATCCACTATAACACACGGCACGACGATCACCGCGTCAGCGCGTCAGACGACGATGTTGACTAGGCGGCCGGGGACGTAGATTACTCGGCGCGGCTCGCGGCCGCCGGCGGCGCGTTCCACGTTGGGGAGCGCCAGCGCCCGGCTGCGCGCCTCCGGCTCGTCGATGCCGGCGGCCACCTCCACCTTGCCGCGCACCTTCCCGTTGACCTGCACCACCAGGGTGATCAGATCGTCGGCGGCCAGCGCTGTGTCCGCCTCCGGCCACGGCTGCTGGTGGATACTGTACGGCTGGCCGAGCTGCGCCCACAACTCCTCGGCGAGGTGCGGTGTGACCGGCGCCATCATGGTGAGCAGCGTCAGCACCGACTCGCGAACGCCGCGATGGCCCACCAGGGCACGCCCGGCGCCCGCTGCGGCGGCCGACTCGGAGGCCAGGATCGCGTTGGTCAGCTTCATCAGCTCCGACACCACGGTGTTGAACTCGAACTCCTCGAAGTCGTGGGTTACGCGCTGAATGGCCTGGTGGGTGCTGCGCACCACGTCGCGGACCAGCTTCGCGTCGCCGCCCGCGCCGTCCCCGTTGGCGTCCGGCCCACCCGCCTCACGCACGCGCTGCACCAGGTCCCACACCCGGCCGAGCCAGCGCACCACGCCGTGGATGTTGCCGGCGTTCCAGGGGCCGCCCTCCGACCAGCGGTAGCCGAACATCAGGAACGCGCGCACCGCGTCGGCGCCGTGATTAGCCACCAACTCGTCGGGGTCGGTGGTGTTGCCGCGCGACTTGCTCATGCGGGCGCCGTCGCTGGCCAGGATCTGGCCCTGGTTGCGCAACTGCAGCATCGGCTCGGGGCCGGTCTCGACGCCCATGTCGCGGTTCGCCTTGTGGAAGAAGCGGGTGTACAGCAGGTGCATGGTGGCGTGCTCGGCGCCGCCGGTGTAGGTGTCCACCGGCATCCAGTAGCGGTACTCGTCGGGGTCGAACGGGCCGCCGTCGTAGTCGGGGCTGAGGTAGCGCAGATGGTACCAGGAGGAACACATGAAGGTGTCCATGGTGTCGGTCTCCCGCTCCGCCGCGGCGCCGCACTTCGGGCACGCGGTGTGGCGCCACGTCGGATGAAACTTGAGCGGACTCTCGCCGGTGGGCCGCCACTCGATATCGTCCGGCAACTCCACGGGGAGTTGCTCCTCCGGCACCGGCACCGCGCCGCAGCGCGCGCAGTGCACCACCGGAATCGGGCAGCCCCAGTAGCGCTGCCGCGAGATCAGCCAGTCGCGCATCCGGTATACGACCTCGGCGCGGCCGATGCCGCGCTCGCCGAGCCAGGCCACGGTACGCGAAACCGCCTCGTCGGCGGGCGTGCCGGTAAGCGGCCCGGAGTCGATCATCGCCCCCTTGGCGATTACCGCCTCGGTCATCGTGTCGCCGTCGAGCGGCGCCATCCCGGACGGCTGGATCACCGGGCGCACGGTGAGGCCGTAGGCGCGGGCGAAGGCGAAGTCGCGCTCGTCGTGCGCCGGCACCGCCATGATCGCCCCAGTGCCGTAGGTCATCAGCACGTAGTCGGCAATCCAGATCGGGATTTTCTCGTCGTTGACCGGGTTGACCGCGTAGGCGCCGGTGAATACCCCGGTCTTGTCGCGCCCCGCCGCCTCGCGGTCAATGTCGGTCTGGCGGGTGGCGGCGGCCACGTATGCCTCCACCTCGGCGCGCTGCCCGTCGGTGGTGAGCCCGGCGACCAGCGGATGCTCCGGGGCCAGCACCATGAAGGTGGCCCCCCACAAGGTGTCGGGCCGCGTGGTGAACACCTCCAGCGCGTCGCCCTGCTCGGTCCGGAACGTCACGTGGGCGCCCTCGCTGCGCCCGATCCAGTTGGTCTGCAGCGCGAAGATCCGCTCCGGCCAGTCGATCCCTTCGAAGCGCAGCAATTCCTCCGCGTAGCGGGTTATGCGCAGGAACCACTGGTTCAGGTCGCGCTTGATCACCGGCGTATCGCAGCGCTCGCACAGCCGGGCCTCGCCCACCACCTGCTCGCGCGCCACCGTGGTGTTGCAGTTGGGGCAGAAATCGACCGCGGCGTGCTTGCGGTAGGCCAGATCGTGGGCGAGCAGCTTGACAAAGAACCACTGCGTCCAGCGGTAGTACTCGGGGTCGGATGAGGTCGCCTCGCGCTGCCAGTCCCACATCGCGCCCATGGTGCGCAACTGGCGGCGCATGCGGTCGATGTTGGCGTAGGTCCATTCCTTGGGGTGGATGTTGCGCTTGATCGCCGCATTCTCGGCCGGCAGGCCGAAGGCGTCGAACCCCATCGGGTACATCACGTTGTAGCCCTGCATGCGCAGGTAGCGGGCGCGCGCGTCCGACGGCGTCATCGCATACCAGTGCCCGATATGCAGGTCGCCGGACGGATACGGCAGCATGGTCAGGAAGTAGTGCTTCCTGCGCTCCGGATCGATGCGCGCCCGGTGCAGCCCATCGCGCTCCCAGCGCTGCTGCCACTTGGGCTCGATGGCAGCCGGGTCATACCCCTCCCGCCGCTCACTGATCGTGGCCTGAGTCTCCATGGGTGCCCCCTATTATAAGCGTCCGTAGTCGCGGAGGACTATGGCACGCGGATCAGGTGGTGATCAGGTGGAGCCTTGGCCGCGGATCATTACTACCTTGCCGGTGCGCACCATCTCGATGACCGTGAACTTGCGCAGCATGCTGATCAGGGCGTCGATCTTTTCGGTGGCGCCGGTGGCCATCACGATCATCGACTCCTCGGTCAGGTCCTCGGTCTTGCAGCCGAAGTGCTGGGCGATCTGCAGCGCCTCGGTGCGCTCCCCGGCGCCGACCGCCACCTTGACCAGCGCCAGCTCGCGCACCACCGCGTTGTCGAACGTGTGGTCGTAGCAGTGCAGCACGTCCACCAGCTTGTTGACCTGGGCCAGGATCTGGACCAGGCCGCCGTGCGCGCCGGTGGTGCCGATGGTCATGCGCGAGTAGTCGCCATCCTTGGACGGCGACACTACCAGCGATTCGATGTTGAAGCCGCGCCGCGCGAATACCTGCGCGATGCGCGCGAGCACGCCCGGCTTGTTGGCCACCAGGGCGCTCAAGGTGTGGATCGCTCCGTTCTCCATGTTCATTCCGTTGTTCGTCGTGCTCGCTGCCTTGGTCGCCTTGGTTGCCATCAGGTCGATCCTGTCGGCTTGGCGAGCTTCACCGTCGGCGGCTCCACGATCATGTCCTCCAGCGCGCTGCCGGCGGGGATCATCGGGAACACGTTGTCGGTCTTCTCCACCTCGGCGTTGATCACGCACGGGCCGTCGTTGTATTCCAGCGCGGCGGTGAGGACACGGCGCACGTCGCCGGGCCGGCGCAGGTTGAACCCCTTGGCCCCGAACGACTCGGCCAGTTTGGCGAAGTCGGGGTTGCCCTCCAGGTCGACGCCGCTTTCGCGCTCGTCGTAGAACAGCTCCTGCCACTGGCGCACCATGCCGAGGTAGTGGTTGTTGAGCACGATCACCTTGACCGGCAGCTTGTGGATGCAGGCGGTGGCCAGCTCGCACATGGTCATCTGGAATCCGCCGTCGCCGACGATGGCCAGCACCGGGGCGTCCGGCCTTCCGAACTGGGCGCCGATGGCGGCCGGAAAGCCGTAGCCCATGGTCCCCGCCCCGCCGGAGGTGAGCCAGTTCTCGGGATAGTCGGTCTTGTAGAACTGCGCCGCCCACATCTGGTGCTGCCCGACGTCGGTGGACACGATCGCCCGCCCCTCGGTGAGCCGGTACAGTTCGTCGATGACGTGCTGCATCTTGAGGCCGCCCTGCTTCTTGTACTTCAGAGGATACTTGACCTTGTAGCGGTCCAGATTGCGCAGCCAGTCATCGGAATCCAGGCGGGTGACGTGCTTGATCAGCTCTTCCACCACCAGGCGGGCGTCGCCCTGGATGAAGAAGTCGGGCTTGATCATCTTGCCGTTCTCGCCGGGGTCGATGTCGATGTGGATAACGGTCGCGTTGCGGCAAAAGCGGTGCGGCTGACCGACAATGCGGTCGTCGAACCGGGAGCCGATAGACATCACCAGGTCGCATTCCACTATCGCCTTGTTGGCGTAGGCGGTGCCGTGCATGCCGAGCATGCCCAGCGACAGCGGGTGGCTCTCCGGGAACGCGCCCTTGCCGAGCAGCGTGGTGGTGACCGGCGCCTGCAGGCGCTCCGCCAAGCGGCGCACCGAGTCGGATGCCTTGGCGATAAGCGCGCCGTGGCCGGCCAGGATGACCGGGCGCTTGGCCCCGTTGAGGGCCGCGGCCACCTGTACGATCACGTCGCGGTCGCCCTCCTCGGGCACCTCGTAGCCGGGAATGTCCATCGCCTCGTAGGAGCCGTTGCCCATTATCGCCTGGCTCACGTCCTTGGGCACGTCGATCAGCACCGGGCCGGGCCGGCCGGTGGTGGCAATGTGGTACGCCTCGCGCACGATGCGCGGGATGGAGTCGGTCTCCTTGACCAGGTAGCTGTGCTTCACGATCGGCATGGTGATGCCGAAGATGTCCGCCTCCTGGAAGGCGTCCTTGCCGAGCATGCCGGTAACCTGCTGGCCGGTGACCACCAGCATCGGCACCGAATCCATGTGCGCGGTCATGATGCCGGTCAGCGTGTTGGTGGCGCCGGGGCCGCTGGTGACCAGCACCACGGCCGGCTTGCCGGTGGCGCGGGCGTAGCCGTCGGCCATGTGGCTGGCGCCCTGCTCGTGCCGCACCAGGACGAACTTCATCTTGTTGTCGGTGGATACCAGCGCATCGAAGATCGGCAGGGCCGCTCCGCCGGAGAGCCCAAACAGGTACTCGATACCTTCGTTTTCCAGCGCCTTGACCAATGCCTGGCCGCCATCGAAGCCATTCTGATCCGGTGATGCCATGGTTCTCCCTCCTCGGATCGATTAGAGAGGGAAATATGATGGATATCGTACACAGATGCAAGAGACAAACGAAGAAAAGGCGCCCAACCCCTCGATTTCCCGAGAAAATACCCCTGAATTGTCTATTTTGTTGAGTGTTGCTGGATTATTCCGCTATTCAGATATGTGTTTCGACTACTCGAACGACAGCGTCGGCTGTTTTCGCTGTCACCGTGCGCAATTTCGCAGCTATGCCGCGCGCCTGCTCGAAAAACTCACCGTCCGGTGCAGAACTCAGGTTGATCTCCGCGGTCAGCAGGGCGGCACGCGCGGCCGCGGCAGCCAGGTGGGCGGCCGCGCCGATGTCCGACACGGCATGCCGGTTGGCCACCGGCGCCAGCCGCTCGGCCAGGGTGAGGATCGCGGCGCACGCCTCCGCGATCGCCAGCGGCGCTGCGGTGGCGCGGCGGGTGGCGGCGGCCAGCGCGTCACGGCGCGCCCGGCGCGCATCCGGCGACCCCTTCGGCAGGCGCAGCGCGGCCATGTATGCCGCGAAGCTGCGCACGTCCTCCAGGGCGGCGGCTTGCAGTTCCGCCGTGAGCCGGTCGGCGTGTGCAACCGCCTCGCCGGCCAGCTCCCACGCCTGCTCGTAGCCTTTCTTGCCGTCGGTGAGCCGCGCCACCATCGCCACCAGCGCGCTCGCCAGGGCGCCGGTGACCGCCGCCACCGAGCCGCCGCCCGGCGTCGGCGAAGCCGATCCGGTCCGCTCCAGGAACTCGCGCACCGGCAGATCGAAGAGCGGCCCGCCGGGACCGCCGGTCACGTTATTCATTGGGGTGTAGCTCCCGCCTGACGGCCGGCCTGTTGCAGCGCCCGCGCGCGCAGCACGTTGCGCATGATGATCGAGGTGGTTACCGAACCCACGCCGCCCGGCACCGGGGTTACCGCGCCGGCCACGGCGCATACCGTGTCCCACTCCACGTCGCCGGCGAGTCCGCCGGCCACCTCGGTGATGCCCGCGTCAATGACCGTTGCGCCGGGCCGGATCATGCCGCCGGTTACCACGCCGGGGCGGCCGGCGGCGGCGAACACCAAGTCCGCCTCGCGCACCACGGCCGCCAGGTCTGGAGTACGCGTATGGCATACGGTAACGGTGGCGTGGCGGGTCACCAGCAGCGCGGCCAGCGGGCGCCCCACCGTGTCGCCGCGGCCCACCACGGCGGCGCGCTTGCCCTGCGGCTGCACCGGCACTTCGGCGAGCAGCTCCAGGCAGGCCAGCGGCGTGGCCGGCAGCAGGGCGTGCTGCTCGGCCGCGCCGAACAGCAGCCCGCGGTTTACCGGCGTGACGCCGTCCACGTCCTTGTGCGGGTCGATGGCTGCCAGCACGCGGTCCTTGTCCACCGCCGCCGGCAGCGGCAACTCCACCAGAATGCCGTGTATGGAAGGATCGCGGTTCCAGTCGGCGAGGGCCGTGAGCAGCTCGGGCGTGGTCACCGCCTCCGCGAACCGCTCCACGCGTACGGTAACGCCGAGCCTGGCGCCGAGCTTGACCTTGGCCTGCGCGTACCAGCGTGAACCGGGGTCGTCGCCGGCGAGCAGCACCTGCAGGACCGGCGGTACGCCGCCCAAACCCGCCTGCACCTCGGCCCGGATGCGCGCCGCAACCGGGGCACCCTTGATGACGCGGGCGCTCACTCGTACGGCTCCCACCGGCGGGGCTGGGGGGCCGGGTCGCGGGCGCGGCGTCCGGCTAGAGTGCCGCGCGCGAGCGGCGGCCGAGCAGGCGCGACAACAAGCCGCCCTTGCCGGCAGGCTCCCGGTCCCGGTCCGGCTCCCGGTCCCGGTCCGGCTCCCGGTCCCGGTCCGGCTCCCGGTCCCGGTCCGGCTCCCGGTCCCGGTCCGGCTCGCGGTCGGCGACTGGGGCGGCTTTCGCCGGGGGCTTGGCTGCCGGCGCCGGCTTGTCCACCACCTTGAAGTCCTCGCCGTACTTCTCGCGGTAGTAGGCGAGGCGCTCCTCGGATGAACGTGCCCGTGCCCGGCTGCCGCCCGCCGGCGCCTGGCGCCCCGAGCCACGGTCACGGTCACCGCTACCGCGCGGCTCCGCGCCGCCGGTTGCGCTACGGCCGCCGTTTGCCCGGACGTTCCCGGGCCGCGCGGCCGCCGCTGTCTACCGGCGCGCCGTTGGCCGAAGCCTCGGCGCCAACGGCGGCATCCGCCGCTGCCCGGACGGCGCGCCCGTCGCGGCTGCCCCCGCGCCCGCGCCCGCGGCTCCTGCTGCGGCTTCGTCCGCCGCGGCTGCCGCTGCCCTCGGACGTGCGCGCGGCGTCGGACCGTCGCGCCGTGCCGGATGCCGCGGCTGTGCCGGATGCCGCGGCGGTGCTGGATGCCGCGGCGGTGCCGGATGCTGCGGCGGTGCCGGACGGCGCGCCATTGTGTTGGGCGCCGTGTTGCGCGCGTGCGCCTTCCGCGCGGTCGCGGGCAGCCGCCGGTGCCGCCTCCGGGCGGGCGCGGCGTGCCTCGCCCGCGTGCAGCGCACCGCCACGCGATGCGCCGGCGCCGACCAGCTCGGGTGTGCGCCGCCCCCGGTCCGCGGAACCGCGCCGCGGCGTCGGCCGCCCGGCGCCGCGCCCGGGGCCCGAACGGCGGCGGTCGTCGCGCCCGCGCCCGCCCTGGTAGTGGCCGAGCCAAGCGCCGCCGGTCAGATCCTCCACGTACAGGTCGTCGGTGGCCTTGGAAACCGGGATCGGCGTGCGGATGAACTCCTCGATTCCCTGCAGCGCGAACACCCACTCCTGGCACGCCAGCGCAACGGCCTTGCCGCTGCGCCCGGCGCGCGCGGTGCGTCCGATGCGGTGCACGTAGTTCTCGCTGTGTTCCGGCAGTTCGTAATTCACCACCAGGTCGAGCCCCTCAATGTGCAGGCCGCGCGCCGCCACGTCGGTGGCCACCAGGTAGCTCAGCTCGCCGGCCTTGAGCTGGTCGATCAGGCTCTGCCGCTTGCTCTGCGGCAGGTCGCCGATGATGTATTCGCAGCCGAGGCCGTTGCGCTGCATGCGGGTGGCGAGCTCGAAGGCCGCCTGCTTGGTGTTGGTGAAGATCAGCGCGTTCTCCGGCTGGTCGCGCGCTATCAGTCCGAGCAGCAGGCTGAACTTGCGCTCGCGGGCGACATGGTACAGCTCCTGTTCGATTTCGTCCACCGTGACCCGTTCCGGGGTGATGGTGATCTCCGCCGGGCTGCGCATGTAGTCGAACGCCAGCGTCTTGACGCGCGTCGACAGGGTGGCGCTGTACAGCATGGTGACGCGCTCGTCGCGCCCCGGCATATGGCGGATCAGCCGGCGCAGGTCGGGGATGAACCCCATGTCGAACATGCGGTCCGCCTCGTCGATCACCAGGATGCCCACCTTGCGCAGGTCCAGCTTGCGCTGCTCGACGAAATCGAGCAGGCGGCCAGGGGTGCCGATCGCCACGCGCACGCCCTCCCGCAGGGCGCGCTCCTGCTTGTGGTAGCCCACGCCACCGTAGAAGCTGGCGATCGGGAGGTCGAGGTACTTGCCGAGTTGCAGCGCGTCGCTCTCGATCTGGTCGGCCAGCTCGCGGGTGGGTGCGACGATCAGCGCAATGCAGTCGTCGAGGCTGCGCTGCTCCAGGAACAACTGGAAGATGCTGATCAGGAAGGCGGCGGTCTTGCCGGTGCCGGTCTGCGACTGGACCGCGACGTCGGCGCCGATCAGGCTGTATACAAAGGTCTGCTCCTGCACCGGCGTACACTGGGTAAACCCCAGATCGTCAATTGCCTGCAGGAGCTTCGGATCAAGATCGAGCTCGTGGAAAGTCATTTCGGTATTGGTTAGATGGGTCAGGGGCCCGCTGCGTGGGGGCCGCGCGAAAAACGATAACTGTTAGCAGTATACACAAAACGCCCCGCCCGGCATAGCCGCCCGCCGCGAGCCCGCGAGCCGGCGGGAGCCGGGCGCCCCTCCCGTGCGGCAAACTCAACCGGCGGGTGCGGGGGGTCCTGGAGCGACCGTTGCGCGGCGAGCGGCCTGTACCTGTGGCTGGATGCGGCCTCCCTGCAGTCACGCCGGCACGGCTACGTGGCCGACCGTGCCCTGCTGGCAACGATGGGAGGCAACGCCGAACGGCGCCGCGAGGTCATTCAGGGCTCTCCGTTATTGTGCCGAGTCGCCGCCCTTCCCCGATCTCGGGCTCGCTCGGCGGGCCGCTGTAGCGGGCCGTTTGCATGGTGTCTTGTAAGCGACGCAAAAAACGAGCGCAGGGGCTCGACTGCCGTCCCCGGATTGACGAGAGCGGGTATCGGCACGCCCCTGCGCCCGGTTGCATGACTCCGTTGACGGCGGCAGTAACGCCGCGCTACGTGCGCTCCCCTTTCGGTTCGTTCCTCCGTGCGACGGTTCCCGCGGCGCGCACAAGCGCATCCACGTACCGCCGATTGATCAACGACGACAACTCGCCGACCTTGACAGTAAGGTGGACCTCCAGGCCGTCAACCTTACCCGTCAACACTTCTTCAAGCTTCATCTGCCGTTGCGCTAGGTCGCCGAGACGCTGGTCGACTGAGCGCAAGACCGCATCGCGTTCATCGTCCGTCAATCGCGTGCTCCCGGCGCGGAGGCTACCAATCCCATCGCTGTAACGACTCCCTCATTCCCGCCACATTGGGCTTCCCCGACGCCCCTTCAATCGGCGCGGCGCCCACCGTGTCTGGCGCCACGATGCCACCGGGAAACCACAATCCTCAACCCTCAAAGGCGCCTTTTTCCTAAACAGCACCACTTTTTCCCAAGCGTTCAACGAACCCCTTCGTAGACCTGATCCGACCTGCCTGAGCGGCTAGGTGACAAGCGTTCAGGACGTTCCAGACGGCCGGCGCAAGAACGAAATGCCGGTACCGGCCTATGGCTTACGCTGCTGATCGAGCAGGTGCTCTCGATGCTGAGACCACCATGGCGGTGGTGCCGATCCTGGGTCGTGTTCTTCTCACCGGGAGGTAGTGTCCTAAACACCAGCCTAGTCCAGCGACGCCTTGATTCGGTCTGCGACCTCAATCGAAACCCACTCAGTCCACACGTCGGACTTGTTCAAGAGGAAGTGGACAGCGACATTCGCTGGATCTGCGTCTTCGTCTCCCATATAGGCCAACAACTCACTCATCAGAGATTGATCCATCTCGTATGCGGTAAAGAAATCGAGCATAGGCTTGGCAGCCAACTCGGAGAATTCCTTGCTTATGGCAATGTGCACCGGATCGGTCGGAAACGCACAGCCGTAGTCACCGTCTACCCAGCAGTCGTCCGTGTACGCTGGTTCCGTGATCACCACCATATCAAAGCTGCCGAGCACCCATGTAGGTCCCCAGTAGTAACCGAGCCACGGCTCCCCCTGCTCGTATGCCGTACTCAGGGAATTGGAAAATTCCGCGGGGGTCTCCGGGCGGAAGTTGATGAAGGACATATCCAATTCATAGGTCGCCAACTTGTCGGTGTTGATCTGCTCGCACTGCCAGCCCACGATGCAGTTGTGGTAGCGGCCTTGGCCCGGCTGTTCGGCGTCTTGGAAAACACTGGAATACCTGGCCAGGTCGGCGACTGCGCGCAGGTCTGGTGCCATGGGCTGGATTCCGCGCGTAGCGTCCCCCTCAATCACATACCGCGGCACCAGGAAGGAATACTGAACTGCACTCATGTTCAAACCAAGGTCGATTACGTCACCGGTAGTGATCGCCTCACGGTATGTGTCGGGAGCGGTGTTGACCCATACCTCCATGACGATGTCGATCTCACCTCGGACCAGCCCCTGAATAAGCGGATCCGTCGATCCCGGCGTATCTTCAAACATGCATCCGAACCCGTCTTGCAGAATCCGCCCTGCTATGTGATTGTTGATTTGAGCACTGCCCCAGTCCAGACCGGCAAACACAATAGCCCGATCGACACCGTTGCAGTCAACGGCGACCTCAGACGCCGAGTTCCCCATTGTGCAGCTCACGAACATAGATAGAACAATTACAACAAGAGAGGCGGTCCACACTCTACCACGTTGCACGGTCCCGTTGCGATCCAGCTGTGCGTTTTCCATCGTTTTTCTCCCCATGATCGTGACCAGAGCTGCCAGCCAGATCCTCGTTGAACTATCGGCGGCGGGATGCTTGACCCGCTTGCTTTGAGGATCTCGTTTTCCTGAATTGTGTCGTTTGGCACTGTAGGAAGGAGGCTGGAACGTGTGCAACGGTTGGAACATGTTTTCTTCCGGTAGCGGCTTTCTTAAGCCCGGACTACCGAACTGGTAGACGTCCGGTCTAGTCAGATGGCGCCGGGCGCGTCCCCGACGTGTCCTCGGCTGGCGGCAGGATTCCGCAGGCGCCGGCGCCGGTGCACGGCGTCGAGGCGGCCGCGCGCACCGAGCTTGGCGAAGATGCTGCGCACGCGGTAACGCACGCCGTCGTAGGACAGGCTCAAGTCCCACGCGATTTCCTTGTCCAGGTACTGCTCGAGGCGCACGAGCACATCGAATTCGCGCTGGCTGAGCGACCGGTGCAGCGGGTCCGTGCGGTCGGCGTCAGCATGCATGGCCGCCCGCAGCACAGCCGCCGCCTTTGGCGACGGCCGCGCCCGCCGACGCGCGCATCCGCGTTCGCACCAGGCCGCGCTTGGCGGCGAGCCCGCGCAGGGCTGCGGAGATCTCGCGGCCTACGCTCCCTGGTGGCGCCGTTCCGCCGCCGAATCAACCTCGCCATCCCCTGCACCTCATGCAGTACGCTCCCGCGCTCGTCCTCGACAGGGCACTTCGGCGCCGAAGGACCGGCAGGACGGCCCTCAAGGGAGATACGTGAACTATTTGGGCCGCAGAGGCTTGATCACGTTCCGCAGAACTCCAACTCACCGAACTCGTAGGAATCAAGGGAGTCTTCGAGCGCTGCGGGCACGCATCCCGTAAGCAACGGATTGTTGTGAATCTCCAGTTTCCGGAGCACCGACAGTGCTCCGAGCTCGGCGGGCATGGCACCGCTCAGCCGGTTGTTCGACAAATATAGCACCTCAAGCATAGCCAATTCGCCGAGCTGCGCTGGAATTGCGCCGGACAACCTGTTGAACGAAATTGACAGAACCGTAAGGTGTGCCAGGTTGCCGAGTTCAGTGGGAATTCGGCCGGTCAAATCGTTTCCCCATAGATACAGTTCCGTAAGGTTTGCAAGACTGCCCAGTTCCGACGGAATCGCACCAGTCAACTTGTTGGAGCCAGCCGACAGAACTTTGAGGTCCTCGAGGGTGCCAAGCTCAGTGGGAATAGAACCGGTCAACTCGTTTCCCCAAAGATTCAGTTCCGTAAGGTTTGCAAGACTGCCCAATTCCGATGGAATAGGACCGGTCAATCTATTGGACTCAACTGACAGGACTTCGAGGTTCTCAAGGGTGCCGAGTTCAGTGGGAATGGAACCGGTCAACTCGTTTTCCCACAGATACAGTTCCGTCAAGTCAGACAGTTCTGCAAGTACGGCGGGTATTTCCCCGGACAGTTCGTTTGACGAAAGACCTAGCGCTTTGAGATTGCTCAATTCTCCGATTTCGGAGGGAATTGATCCGCTCAACCGGTTTTCCCAGAGCCACAGTTCCTCCAGGCCGGTGAGCTGGAACAGCTCCACGGGAATCGACCCTGTCAAGTTGTTGGCTGCAAGGCTCAACACCGTCAGGTCGGCCAGGTCGGAGAGCTCCGCCGGAATCGGGCCGCTCAGTTGATTCCTCAAAAGGTAGAGAAAGAGAAGCCGGTCAAGCTTCCCGATTTCGGGTGGAATGGTGCCCGACAGCCCCTTTCCTTCAAGGTCCAGCAGATCAACCCGTTGCGGACTGCCGCCAACGCCAACGCCATCCCAATCGGCGATGGCAACATCAGCCGACCAGTTGAGTGTGGTGTCATTATTTCCCGCCAAGGCGAGTTTCAATCCCAGGAGTACGTTGCAGTCGGCCAGTAGGCCGTTGGCTGCGGTCGAGGGAACGGTGACGCCGCGTGAGCATGATTCCGATTCCTGCGCCCTGGTGGTCGTAGTTGTGGCGGCGGAACACGCCGCCGTAGTCGCAGCGACTACGGCTGCCGCCACGAGACGGATAATCATCTCTGTGGATTTCGGAGACTCTTTACTCATGATCGTTTCCTTTCTTATTCTGCTACCAGGATGGTACCGTTCGATCCCACCGCAACGAGTCGCTGGCCACTCCAAGCAACGCCGTTCAGGTGATTGGAGGTAAGGCGATTCGCGACCGCTTGCCACGTGTCGCCATCGCTGCTGTACACGATGCTGCCTTCTTCGCCAACCGCAACGAAACGCTCGCCAGTCCAGGCGATGGCGCGCAAATCGTCGGAGGAGTTGCTATTCGCGGCCGTCTGCCAAGTGACGCCATCGCCGCTATGTACGACGACGCCTCGATCGCCGACGGCCACGACCTTCTCGCCGTTCCACGCAACGCCGAGAAGGTCGCGGTTAGTAGCGCTATCCGCCGCTGCCTGCCAGAAATCGCCGTCGCTGCTGTGCAGGATAGTGCCTTCTTCACCAACCGCGACGAAACGTGTGCCGCTCCAGGTTACGTCATGGAGGTCTTCCTCGCTAGCGCTTTCGCTCGCCGTAGTCAAGCCCCTTTCATCGCTGCCGTAAATGATCGTACCCTGTGCTCCAACAGCTACGAACAGCCCGCCGTCGAAGAAATCTGGCCCGCTGTATGCAATACCACGGAGTGGCTGCGACGAGGGGGTAACGTACGACCTCCAATAGTTGCCGTTACTGCTGATCGATACCAACAAATCGGATCCGACAGAAACGAAGTGGGTACCGGTCCAGGTGATGTCGCCGTTCTCGGCGGTTCGGACCGCCTTCGTCCACTTGGTTCCGTCACTGCTGAACAGGGTCTCTCCAATCGTAACGAACAGCGCTCCGCCCCACGCCACGCCACTCAAGTAGTCGAACGCCGCACCAGGGTTGCCACTCGCCAGCTGCCAATTGTCTCCGTCACCACTGTGCGCAATTCCACCGTACCCTGCTGCGACGAATCGGCTGGCTCCCCATGCAACGGCACCAAGCGATGATACCGTCGGGCCCGTGCTCGCCTCGTTCCATTGGTCGCCATCGGTGCTGTGCATGACGGCGCCCCCGAATCCGACCGCCACGAAGCGCGTGCCGTTCCACGTGACGCTAGCAAGCCAATCCGACGTAACGCTGCCGCTGGCCTGCGTCCAGCGGTCGCCATCGGCGCTGTACACGATGGTGCCCCTGTTTCCAACCGCCACGAAGCGAGTGCCGTTCCACGTGACACTCTGGAGCCACCCCGAGTTAGCGCTGCTGCGGGCCGTCATCCACTGGTGGCCATCGGTGCTGTACACCACCGTACCCTCGGCTCCGACCGCCACGAATCGGGTCCCACCCCACGCGACATCCACGAGCCGCTCCGAGGTAGCGGTAGCGCCGGCACTCGTCCAGTGGTCTCCGTCGTCGCTGTGCACGATCGCACCCTCGGCTCCGACCGCCACGAAACGCGTGTCTCCCCAGACGACACTGTGGAGCATCTTCGTGGTACCGGTGCTGGCGGCTGCCGTCCATTGATCGCCATCGGTACTGTGGACAATCACGCCGCCACTGCCCACCGCGACAAACCGGGGCTCTCCCATTGCCACGCCACGCAGCACCGCCGAGGTGCCGCTATTGCTGGCCGGTGTCCACAGATTGCCATCGGCACTGTGGACAATCGTGCCCCTGGGCCCGACTCCAACGAAACGCTCGTCGGCCCAAACCAAGTCGATGATATGACTGCCTGTCTGTCCGTCCGGCGACGTAAAGCCGCCACCCTGCCGCACCAGCCGCCAGACGCCCGGATCCCCGGACGGTAAAGACAGTGATGTTGACGGCTTGGCGACACCGCTGTCGCAGGCCGCAAGGGCCAGCGCCATGATCGTGATCAGCGCTGCCAGCGCGAGCCGTTTCGAACCATCGGTTACTCTATGCATCATGGGGCTCTCCCCTCCTATGCCGTTATTCCTATGCCGTTATCCGTCGTGGTTTGCGGGGATCTGCTTGCTATTTGCGCAGATCTTCTCAATGTCCTTATCGTCCTCAATTGCGTCCGCAGACCCGCTTTGCGGGATCACGTTCTAATTGATCATGTGCCCTTCAAGCACACCTAAAGCATCTAGAAAGGAAGTCACAAAGTGTGCAACGGTGGAACATGTTTTCTTCCGGTAGCGGCTTGCTTCAGCCCGGACTACCGAACTGGTAGACGTCCGGTCTAGTCAGATGGCGCCGGACGCGTCCCCGACGTGTCCTCGGCTGGCGGCAGGATTCCGCGTGCGCGGGCGCGATGCACGGCGTCGAGCCGGCCACGCGCACCGAGCTTGGCGAAGATGCTGCGCACGCGGTAACGCACGCCATCGTAGGACAGGTTCAAGTCCCACGCGATCTCCTTGTCCAGGTGCCGTTCGAGGCGCACGAGTACATCGAACTCGCGCTCACTGAGCGGCCGGTGCAGCGGGTCCGTGCGGCCGGCGTCCTCATGCATGGCCGTCCGCAGCACGGCCGCTGCCTTGGCGACGGCGGCGCCCGCCTTGGCACCCTTCTCGGCGCCGTCCACGATGTCGTCGAGCAATGCGCGGGCGACCGTACGCTCGCGGGCAAGCGGCCACCCGTAGTCCGCCACGGCGAACAGCCGCAGATACTCCACCAGGTGCGCCCGTGCGCGCGCTTCGTCGCCGGCCCGGTGCTCCAGCACCATCGACAGCGCCAGCCCCCGCATCCGCGCCCGCACCAGACCGCGCTTGGCTGCAAGCGCGTGCAGGGCGGCGGCGAGCTCGCGGCCAGCGTCATACTCGCCGCGTACAATGAACAGCCGCAGCCGCGCGCAGGCGAGCGCTTCGGCCTCCCGCCAGCTCTGCGTCCGCAGGTCAACGCACGCCGCCGCCTGCTCGGGCAGCCGATCGAACCGCCATGCGCTGCTCGCCGCTTCGACGTCACCGCCCGCGAGCAACACCGACACGCGCAACGCCGCCAGCCACCGCGCCAGCCCGGGTCGCTCGGTACGCCGCGCGTACTCGCGCGCGTCCTCGACCAGCCGCAGCGCCGCCTGCGTACTGCCGCGCACCAGCTCCAGCTCCACTTCCACCCCGATACTCGCCGCGTAGATGTCGAGCCAGGCACCGCATTCGCCGAGCAGTCGCGGCGACAGCCGAGCGGCAGTGACGCTCGGCGTACCCGCCGAGCGCTCCAGTTCCAACTCCGCCGCCAGCGCCTCGCCGATCATGATGGCGCCCGTGTCGCGAAGGTGGCTCGCCCGCGCGACCTTCAGCGCACGCTCGTAGCAAGTCGAGGCCTCGTGCGGATGGCCGGTCGCCATGGCCACAGACCCCGCCTGGAAATCGACGTGAGCCAAGTACGGCGAGCCGCGTCCGAGCGCCGCCCGTGCCCGCCCCGCCCACTCGACGGACTGGTCGAACGCGGTCATCTGGTTGAAAGAAATGCACATCCCAAGGCTCAAAACCCCGCGCAGCAACGGGTCTATGTCCGGGGACTCCGCGACCTCCTGCGCTACCGTTACCGGCAGAATCCCGTCCCCGAATGGCATGCACCTGCACATGTACTGCTGGCCCACGACAAAGAGGTGGTCGATCTGCAGGGCCCGATCGTCGCCGCCCTCGCGGTCGCGCGTGAAGCCGGCCGTCGCCGCGGCCGCGGCCTCGTACACCCGCTTGGTGCCGGCGACATCGCCGGACGCGGTCAGCACGATACAGCGTGCCAGCGCCAGGCGAGGATAGCTGGTCAGCACCTGCTCGCTCAGAAGCGCGTCGACCGCGCGCAACGCCTCCAGGCCCTGCTCCAGCCACAGCCTGATGCCACCGGCCCTCTCCACGATCGGGCCGAGCAGCTCCGCCTCGTTCGCCTCCACCGCGTGACGAAGCGCCTCGACCACCCGCTCGCGCCGCGCGAGCGCAAGCGCAATGCCGCGATGGATGCGCCGGTAGCGCTTCGGGTCTTCCTCGAACCGCCGTTTCTCGCAGTGATCCTTAACAAGAGGATGCAGCCGCGCCGCCGATCCTGCTCCGGACGTGGTGGACCACAACCCTGCCAACACCGGTAGCGACGCCAGCCGCCGTGTGGTGTTGCCCGTGCCGGTTACCTCGTCGATCAACTCCGGGGCAACTTCGTCGAACAGCGAAATATCGAGCACGAAGTCGCGGTCCTCGGTCGAAGTGCCGCGCCACATCCGCGTCTCGATCCATCCCGCCACGGTGTCGTCGTTCCCACTCACGGTCACGTTTCCGTGCAGTCCGGCGTTGCGGTACCTGCGCAGCGCGATCGGCCAGCCCGCCGAGTCGACGATCGCCGCCTTCTGCTCCCGCCGCGACAGCCTTCCGTCGAAGAAACGGACCGCGTCGCCTGCCGAGAACGTCAACTCTTCCGTCCCAACCCTGACACTTCGCCCTTCCAGCGCGAACATCGCGATCGCCAGGCCCGGCGGCCGCTCGCGGAACGCCATCCCCACATGCAGCGTGCGCGGCGCGCGGTGCAGCAGCGCGTTGATCACACCGACCGCTACCGGGCTTCGCAGCCGCTCAAGTTCGTCAAGCGCCAGCACGCACGGCCCACCATGGCGCTCCAGAGCGCGGATCAGAAGATTGAGCCGATACTCGGCCGCATCCGCGCCCGGCAACGTCTCCTCGGGGCCCAGCCGCACGGGCCGTTGTGGTGTCGCGTCGAAGGTACCCAGTCCTGCCCGCTCGAAAGCCAGGGCGAGATAGGCGGCGACCGACGCGCGCGTGTCCTTCTCGTCAAGCGTAAGCCAAGCCACCGTCACGCCCCGTTGACGCAGCGCGCGACAACACTCGCCAAGCAAAGCGGTCTTGCCAAAACCACCGGGAGCATGCAACACCGTCAACCGGCGGTCCAGCAGCACGCACCGTTTCTCCACCTCCAGGCGCCGCACGTAGCCCTCGATGGGGTCCGGCAGTTCCACCCGGTACCGCAGCAGCCAGGGCGCTTCCGGCATCGGCGCTTCCGGACCCGGCGCGGGGGCACGCGTCGCTTTGCCTTCCCGTCCGCCGCATTTGCCGTCGATCTTCATCACATCCGATCGGGCGGTCGCAGGGTCGAGTAAGTAGTCCTCACGGCGCTAGCGAAACCGGCAGCTTTTTCTCCGAAAGTTTCCCGGAGACATATCGTCCGAATCGCCATCATACGGATGCAATAGACCCGCTCTTTCGTGTGCATATTTGCTGCATATTGCGCTTGTGGATGGTCTCAGAAGTGGACATAATGGAGTTGAGATTATCGCCCAATACAGCAATTGCTATTTTGCCTTCGGTTCGCTCTTACTGACAGCATGACTGTGGTTCGCTTCATGGCAAAGCCTCCTGTACAGATGATGAACCTTATTCTATATTGACTGGTCAGCTAGTTCGATATGATAAGAATGAATAATACTTCAATAAGGGTATGGAAATGATGAATTTGTGCTGGCCGGTGTTTCGTCTTGGCCCAGATAGGACTGGCCAGGACTCTGAATGGGTCCTCGCTTGGGCCGGCGGTTCGGCCGCGATTGGGAACCTGGAATGACTCCCGGACCGGGCTCCGCGGCGGGCGAGGCGGACGAGTTGCGCCGCGAGAACGCCGCGCTCCGCGCACGCTCCGCGGCGCTCAGTGCGACGAGCACCCCGCGTACCGCACCAGGCACGCGCTCGGAACGGAACGACCACCGCCACACTCCGCGCCATCTATCCTGCAACCAACCTCGGGCCCAGGGCGCGCACCGCAACACCCGGTTGACGAGAGCGGGTGTTGGCATACCCTTGCGCCCTTGTTGTTTGCTTCCAGTGGAGGCCCTGCCCCGTGCATGGACGCTTCGTTCCATAGCGTGTTCAGAATAAACGGTGCCACGGGGAAACCAAGTCCTCAATCCCACCGAAACGGTTTTTTCCCGAACAGCACCATTTTTTCCCGAACGCTCAACAGACCCTTCCCGAACTGATTCGCACTTCCTGAGCAGCCAGGCAGCGAACGTCCAGGGTACGTCGCAAAGCCGGCGGAAGGTTCAGTTCGATCGCGTCTGCGCTCCGCGCGCCGGCGCCCGCCACAGGACCGTGACCATACTTTCGATTCGGCTTACGCGCCCGCCCAGCGCGTCCAGGCCGCCTCGCAGGTCGCCATCATCGGTGCTCACCTCCTGTTGCAAAGCCGTGAGCTCACTGCGCAGTTCCGCCACCTCGGTACCCAGCTCGCTCCGCGCGGCCGCCAGTTCCCCTCGCCACGCCTCCCGCGCCTCTACCGTCCGTTCGATCTGCTCCGCGAGCCGCTGCTCGATCTCGGTCACGCGCTGCTCGGCCATCAGGGCGATACTCACCGACAACCCCACGTTCACTCCAACCACCACCAGCACCCATACCCACGTCCACCGGCGTCGGGTCCTCGTTGCTTGCCTCAGCGCTTTCCGTGGTGTCTCGATCATCTCCATTCCGGATGGACGAAAGGGGGTACCCTCATTGGCAGATTATCGGCAGTTTCTGCGGGCACCTTGATGTTAACCGCAGCTATCCTGAACTGAACCGCAACGTCCTTCCTGAACGGCTAGGAGGTGGCCGTCCCGGACGGCATCGAACACGCATCCGATTGATTGCAATGGACTGATTCCGATAGGGTGGCGTAGCGTCGACAACGTTCGCTACTGCAGGCAACCGAGTATGAGCGAAAACCATGACACACGCGCGATGGATACCACGATGAGCGTTGCATATCGGCAGCTTGCCACGCGGGACATGGCGCTCGTGGTGGCCGGTATAGCGGCCGGATTGATGGCGATCGTCGCGGTATTGGGGCCAATGCGCACCGTGGATACGTTGACCCTCTTGCAGAGACTTGCGTACTTCGGAGTCATCACCATCACCGGCGTACCTGTCCTGTTCGCTTCGGGTTTCTTCATTCTCTACGTCCTGCGCAACGTCAGGGTGCGCTACGTAATGTTGGCGCTTGTCCTGATGTGCGCGTTTGTGGCCGTCCCCTGGGCGGCCCTGTCCATGGTTCTCTACGCGGCCTTTCATGGAGGCGCTTTTCCGACGGTCAGCTACCGCGCAGTGTACGCTTTTGGCATACTGATATCCGGGTTTGGAACGGGGTTCTCGTTCTACGTGCTCTACCAGAAAGCGAGCCGAACGACGCACCGGAACAGCGTATCGAAAGCCAACGGTACGGCAACAGAATCGCCTGGCTCCCCGGCAGGCACGGACGCCGCGGACCTCACGCAGACCAGGGCGGTGTCGACTTCAGGCGATGGCCCGAATGGCAGCGCGCCGGGCAAGGCTCCCGAACTCCGTCTACCGCCGGAGATCGGACGGGATATCGTCTACGCGCATGTCACCGGGCACTATGTGGAAGTGGTAACCACTTCAGGAAGGGCGGTCGTGTACTCGCGGCTAGCGGACGTGGCGGAAGCAATGCACGGCCAGGGAATGCAGACCCACCGCTCCTACTGGGCGGCATACCGGCACATCCGTCGGATTCGCAGCGATGGCCACCGCGTACTCCTGCATCTCACCGGCGGCCGCAAGGTGCCCGTCGGGCGCTCGTTTCGCAGCTCCGTGCGAGCCTACCTCAAGCGCCGGACCGCTCCTTGATTCTGCGCAACGCGCGCCCGACGCTTCGGAAACTACACCAAACAAACACGAATCCTCTCATTATGAACCCCGTTCGAGCACGCAGCCGGCGTTATCGTAATTCGCAGGCTGGGCGGACGGTACGCATTCATTGAGTTGTGCAGGTAGGGAGTCGCGGATGTCGAGGCACAGAATCGTCAGCGTCGATGAGGTACGGACCAGAGCCGAGCAGCAATTCCAACGCTACGGATACCACGCCACATCGATACAGACGCTTGTAGATTGCATCGGAGTCGGGCGCGGCAGCATATACGACACCTTCGACAGCAAGCGCGGCCTCTACGTCAGCGCCCTGCGCCGCTACGTCCGATCCCTCGAACAGCGCTTCCGGGCGCTGCACGACCAGCCATCGCCCCGGGCGGCCATCCTGAGCGTGTTCGAGAGCTGGATGAAGGAGTCGCGCGACGGCTGCTTTCTCGTGAACACCTCGGTCGAACTCGCGCCGCACGACGGGGAGATCGCGCAGATCGTGGCGAATTCCTTGCAAGAAATCGAAAACGTGTTCGTGCGGTTGATCGGCCAGGGCCAAGCCAGCGGCGAGATCCTTCCCGCCGTCGATCCGGTACTCACGGCTCGCGGGCTGCTGGCTCTCTACATCACCTTGTGTGTTCTGACACGCTCCGGCAGCGACGAGTCATCCCGGCGCGATTTCGCCGGGATGGCCGGCGCAATGCTGACCGATCACAACCGAAGGAAGTGAAATCAAGGACGTGTATGGTTGGTCTCTTTGTTCCTCTGAAGGGTAATGCGGACGGTGGTTCCCTGGTTCGGGCCGCCGCTGGAAGTGGTGATGGTCCCGGCGTGGGCGCGAACGATCGCGCGCGCGATTGACAGGCCCAGTCCCGAGCCGCCCGTCGCGCGCGTGCGAGATTCGTCGCTGCGATACAAGCGGTCGAACACGTGCGGCAGGTCGTCTGCCGCGATTCCCGCGCCGTCGTCCGTTACCGTGATCGTTATCCCACCGTTGGCCGTCCCGGCCGCGACCATCGTGATCCGCCCGCCGGTCCCGCCGGGCTGCCGCCCCCCCCCGTGGCGCCGCCCCGGCCGCGACGACCGTCACCCGCCCGCCGGGCCCGGTGTGCTGCAGCGCGTTCTGCACCACGTTGCCGAGCGCCTGGCTCATCCGCATCGGGTCCAGCTCCAGCGCCGGCAGCCCCGGCGCCGCCTGCAGCTTCAGGGCGACCTCCCCCATGCGCGCCCGCGGCTGCCACCGCTGTTGCTCGCTCTCCAGCAGTTGCTCCATCGCAACCGGCTCCCGGCTCAGCCTCAGGTCCCCGGAGTCCGTCTCCGCCAGCCAGTTCAGGTCCCGCACCAGGTTCGCGAGCAAGGTCACTTCTCCGATAATCAGCTCAGCCGCCTCGTCCGGCTCCTGCAACTCGTCGCGCAGCCCTTGCGCCTCAAGCCGGATTACCGCCAGCGGCGTGTTCAGTTCATGCGACAGATCGTGGATCAGCCGCCTCCTCACATCCTTTTGGGTGTTCAGGGCGTTGGTCATCCGGTTGAACGCATCACTCATCTGGCCCAGCTCGTCTTCCGACGTCACCGGCAGCAGCGTGCTGTCTTCTTCGCCCTGCTCGATCCTCTTGGCGGCGGCGGTCAGGAGCGTCACCGGCGCCGTGATGCGGCGTGCGATCCAGGCCGCCACCCCCAACGCCGCCGCGGCGATCAGTACCCCTCCGAGCGCCGTGGTGCTGAGCATGCCGCGCAGAAACCCGTGCAACTCGGTGGCAAGGAACTCGCGTTCCACGTCCACGTACACATAGCCCACCGTCCGACCGGTGCCCCGGTCGACCACGGTCGCGCGCTTGCCGCCCAGCGCCGGCGCCCGCGCCCCCGGCCGCAGCCGCGCCAGGTTGTCCCGGATCACGGCTCCACCGTCCGCGACCACCACGATCCTGATGCGGTCGATGTGGAACGCCGACTCCTCGGCCCCGTCGCCGCGCTCCCGCCGCTCGCCGCGCCCCTCCTCGTGCTCGCTCTCCGGCACATACAGGTAGCCTGCGTCCGCCAGCGCCCGGTCCACCGTCGCCCAGCCCGCCGAAGCGGTGTACTCGCGGCTCAGGTGGCGCGCAACGTGCTCAGCCTCCACCACCGCGAGTTGCGCCACGAACCCATCCAGTTGGCTCTGCGTCACGTAGTAGCCGATCGCTACGCTCAACACCACGGTCAACACCACGATGAGCACGAACGCCCGCAGAATGCGACCGTGCAGCGACCCCGCCCGCATGCTCACGCCTGCTCCGGCACGAACCGGTAACCGGCTCCATACACTGTCTGGATGGGCTGGCGTCCAGCCACGCCGAGCTGCTTGCGCAGCCGCAGGATGTGGTTGTCGACCGCACGTTCGTAGGCGTCGAAGTCCTCTCCGAACGCCAGTCCTATCAGCCGCTCGCGGCTCAGCACCTGGTGCGGATGCCGCATGAACGCGGCGAGCAGCGCGAACTGGGCGCTGCTCAGTTCGATTGTCCGTCCTTCCACCGTCACCCGACGGGTGGTTTCGTCGATCGTGATCCCGCCCAGGGTCAGCACCCGCTGCACGGTGTCCCCGACACGGCGCAACACCGCCTTGGCGCGCGCCACCACTTCGTCTGCATCGAACGGCTTCACCACGTAGTCGTCCGCGCCGCAGTCCAGTCCGGCGATGCGGTCGGCGTGGGTTCCGCGCGCGGTGAGCATGATAATCGGTACCGCCGATTCGCGCCGCAGGATGCGGCATACCTGCATCCCGTCGAGCCCCGGCAGCATCAGGTCAAGCACGATCAGGTCGGGCCGGCCGGCACGGGCCAGGGTAAGGCCGGTGCGCCCGTCGTGCGCCACTTCCGCGCGGTACCCCACCTGTTCGAAGCGGACCTTCAGCCAGCGCGCGATCCGCGGCTCGTCTTCGATGATCAGAACCGAATGCCGCATCGGGCCTCGTGATACTGCCGCGCCATCGGGGTCACGCCGGTTACTCCTCGGTCGAGCCTGCAGCACCCCGGTCGTAGCGGACCGCGGCTGTTCTGTCTGCGTGGATGATCGAAACGTACACCGTTGCATTTTCCCCGAGTCGGCACGTAGCGCCGATAGTATCGACCAAGTTGACCGTCCGGTACCGGCCAGACCCGTCGCGGACCAGCTCCACATGCAGACCCACCACGTATTCGGATGCGTCGGCAAGAAGCGTACCGGACGCGAATGGAAGGAGGACGAGGCACCGTTCGATGAGAACCCCGCCATGCTCCGTTCCCGGCTCCTGCGGGTAGAGTCTGCTGAGCAGAGCAGCGCCGCTGCGGGCAACAACGAGTTCGCCATTGCTGTCGAAACCATACTCGAATCCGCGGCCCTCCAGATTGGAGGATAGCAGGAAAAGAAGCCCTGTCGCCGCAGCGACCAGAAGCGTGGCGGTGGACAGGGCCAACAAGACAATATCCTTGGCGCCAACACGATGTGCGTGTCTGATTACCACGTCAGTGGCGCGAATCCGCATGTCCGATCCCATCAGCCGTAGACCGATTCCTCAAGGGCAAGAATTCGCTCGCCCAGGGTAACGCCGACGGTCAACGTCAGGGCGACACTGGCAAGAAACAGGAACGTTGCCAACAGCAGCAACATTTTCCGCGAAGGACCGGATCTACTGCGTAGTGGTTGCGTCCTGACTGCCGCCCGGCCGCGTCGCATCACGAGGTTGGCGGCGGACAGATTCGCCTGTCGTCCATGCTGAGCAGCACCACCCCAACCTTCCGGAACAGCATGCTCATCTGGCTACTCCTTCGCCCACGCCGCTGACCAACACGGTACGAATCGCATGTGGCGAAATAGCGTTCGTCTTGCTGGCGGCTGTGGTTATTCCGTGTATTTCTGTAGCGCACATGGCACAAGGCACAAGGGACGCGGCGCCCTTGTGAATGAGCGCCGCGTCCCCTTGTTGCGTGGCAGGACATCGCCCGGTGGACTCAGTTGCTGCCACCCTCGCCGCCTGAGCCTTCGCTGCCGCCTTCGCCGCCCTCGCCGCCGCTCTCGCCGCCGCCGGGCTGCTGGGGTCCGACTTCCGCGTGCGGTACCCATTCCGTGAACCGGGTACCCTCGTCAGGCAGCCACACCGGAATCCACTGGCCCGGCGCCAGGTCCATCGGCGTGGTCGGCCCAAGCTCGTTGTTGCGGTTGTACAGGTGCACCTCTACCCGGACCTGCTCCAGCGTCGCTCCCGAGATGTTGCCGACCGCGCCGACAAACGCGCGCGCTTCCGGAACGTAGCCGAGGATCAGCCGCGAGCCCTTGCGCTCTCCGTCGAACACGATGCCGGGCGCCATTCGCGTGCCGCCTTCCTCGCCGGCACCTTCGGCGCCTTCACTGCCGCTCTCGCCACTACCGCCCTCGCTGCCACCTGCGCCGCTGCTTTCGCTGGCGCTCTCACCGCCGGCGCCGTGCTCGGCGCCGCCTTCTCCTCCGCCGGAGGATTGCGGTCCCACTTCCGCGTGCGGGGTCCAGCCGGTGAAACTCTCTCCCGCGGCATCCAGCCTCACGGCCATGCTCTTTCGCGCCGCCAGGTCCTGCGGTGTCGTCGGCCCGAGCTCGGTGCCGTTCGACAGGTGAACCTCGACCCGGACCTGCTGGAGTGCCGCGCTGGTCGTGTTCTCCACCGTACCGATGAATGCGCCCGCTTCCTGATCGTAACTCATGATCAGGCGCGCGCCCTTGCGCACTTGGTCGAAGGTCTCATCTAGCGCCAGCGCGGCGCCGCCCTCTTCGCCAGCTCCGCCGCCTTCGCCCGTCTCCGGACCGCCGGCCTCGCCCGTCTCGGAACTCCCGCCGGCACTGCCGATGGTCGCCACCGCCATCAACACGCACAGCGCAGCCGCCAGCCACATCCTCCTGGTAGACATCATCGTGTCTCCTCCTCCTGCCGCGGGCCTCCCGCGGCTGTTTCGAGGCTGATTGCCTCGTTGTCAGCCAAACGGTAGCGGGGGAATGTCACGCAAATATCTCAGGCTCAAAAAAAGGACGCGGCCCCTGTGAGAGCCGCGCCCTTGCTGCAATCCCGTTCGGGCTTGGTGACCGGAGAGGCTCAGCTGCCCCCGCCTTCTCCGCCGGGGCCGGATTGCGGGCCCACTTCAGCGTGCGGCGTCCAGCCGGTGAAGCTCTCTCCCGCGGCGACCAACCTTACCGGCCTGCTCTTCCCAGCCGCCAAATCCTGCGGCGTCGTCGGTCCGAGTTCCGTGCCGTTCGACAGGTGTACTTCGACCCGGACCCGCGGCAACGTCGCGCTGGTAGTGTTCTTCACCATACCGACAAAGGCTTCCTGCCCCGCGTCGTACTTCATGACCAGGAGCACACCCTTGCGCACCTGGTCGAAGGTCTCGTCCGGGGTCAGGCTGGTGCCTCCCTCTTCGCCGCCTTCATTGCCGTTCTCGCTGCCGTTCTCGCCACCCGGCCCGTGTTCGCCGCCGCCCTCCTGGCCGGGCCGCTCATCGGGACGCTCCCCGCCCCCGGCCATTGCGGTACAACCGCCCATCATCGCTACCGCCAAGACCGCTGCCAGCACGGCCGTGAGCGCCTTCCTCGTTTTCATCGTCTTCCTCCTGGGGGTCGCGCCCCCGTGTAGTTCGAGGCAGCTCTGCCTCGTCTGTGCAAGACGGTAGCGGCAGATTGTCGCACCATTATCCCCGCCCCGGAGGAAATCGACGCGCCGGTCCGGGCCGAGGAAGCGGTTTTCCCACGGTTGAGATATTCGTGCGACATTCGGCCGCTACCGTCTCCCATACAACGAGGCGCAACCGCCTCGAAACCAACAACGGGGGAACAGAAACCCCGAGGAGGAGACGTGATGTCTACCAAGAAGAAGAGGTTGGTGACGGTCCTCGGCGCACTGGTCGCGACCGCCACCATCGCGTGTGTCGCCGTCATTGCCGACACCGGCGAGAGCGGACGTGAGAGTGGCGGCGAGGGCGCCGGCGAGGAAGGCGGGACGCGCATCGCTCCCGACCAGGTGTTTATCCAGGAACGCAAGGGCTCGCTCCTGATCCTCGGCTACGTCCCCGATGCGCGCGCATTCGTCGGCGTCGTCGGGAACATTTCGGATGCCACCCTGCAGCAGGTGAGGGTCGAAGTTCACCTGTTCAACCGCAACAACGAACTCGGCCCCACCGCTCCGGTCGATCTCGCCCCCGGCCAGTGGATCCCGGTATGGCTGCCGGACGAAGGCACCCGGTTTACCGAGTGGGTTCCCCATGCCGAAGTCGGCCCGCAATCCGGCTCAGGCGGAGAACGCGGCGGTGAACACGGCGCCGGCGGCGAAGGCGAAGGCAGTGGAGAGCACGGTTCAGGTGGCGAACACGGTGCCGGTGGCGAGAGCGGCGGCAGGTAGCCAAGCGGCTACCACCGACGGTGCAGCAGGCCACTCGGCTTCACGCGGGTGGCCTGCTTCTCGCCACATGGCAACTGACCCACTACGCGCGCCCCCGCTGCCCCGGCTGCCCCGGCTGCTATCCCGGTGGGTCTTTCAGCTCAAATGTGCCAAGGTGATGGGCTCCACACATGCCCGAGATTCCGCCAGTCAATTCATAGGTTCCTTCGGTCTTGGACGTGAAGTTCATCGTGGACTTGAGCGAGCCCCCCAGTCTCAATCCTATCTTGACGGTGCCCGTCTTGCTGTCCACTCGCTTGTACGACCAATCTGTCAGGTCCGGGAGGTCCACGACAATGTTATTCGGCCCAACCGCCTTGATGGTCGTCGAATTGACAAACCAAAGCGAAACTACGGTGCCGACCGGTTCGGAACATGCCGTCTTCGACTCTGTCACGACTGTGACCACGACCTTCCCCTCGATCATCTTGGGAGCGTACGAAACCTGGGTTGCTTTTGGACAGGCAACCAGACCAATCAGCAGCACCATTCCGCCGATTACTTTCAGTGTGCGCATACCACCTCCTGGCGCGCGTTCGCTACCGTCTTTGGCGCTCGCGCTTCCTGTCAATTCCGACATGCTGGCGAGCCTTCCGCCTGGCGTCGTGCCACCGATGGGCGGACAGCACGATGTGGCAGCTATCGATCAGTTGAATCACCCAGATCGAGGATCTGGGTGCGGTCCGCCACAGGTGCGCGATGCGCTTCCCGCGCCGGTAGTCCAGTACCAACGCGCCGCGACGCGCCACCGTGGCCACGAGCAGGCTCGCCCCCCCGCCCCCCGCCCCCCCCCGGCGCCGCGGGCCCGCCCCCCCCGCCACTTCCGCATCCGTAGCATCAGCGCGGTCAACCAACCTCGGCGCCATAGCATTGCTCGTGCAATGCCACATCGACGCGCGCCGCACCGCCGCGTACCCGGAGATACCGCTTGCCAACTGCGATCTCTCCACCACAGCGGTAGCAGATGTGTGCCTTTTGGGCGGTGGTCTCCTTGCTACGGCCGCGCTCGATCAGCCACCGTACCGAGTCGGCTTCCGCGTCTTCGACTGCGGCCATCTCCGGCGCGGCGTCCGTGTCCGGCAGGGCAGCGCGGCACGATGCGCAGTAGTCGTGGTAGGCGTCGATCTCCAGCACTTCGCTCGTGCTTCGCTCGTAGTTCCGTACCGCGCTCCAATTCCGGCGCCGTGCCCTCGGGCGCAGGTTGCAGAGCGGGCAAATCAGGTCGCCGCTCGACACGGGAACAAAGTTCACAACCGGGTGTGTACGAACTGTGGCTCTTGCGGTCGATTCAGTATTTCTTTCGGGGTTTTGCGACCAGCGATCCGCGTTCTCGGCGGCAAGCGCGTTCCCGGCGACCACCGAGGCAACGCACTACAGCGTAAACTTGGCGCATTTTTCTTGACAAAATGAGTGTCCATTCGGTAGCATCAGCCAACGTTCTTGCCCTCTTGGCTTCCTTGTTGGTACGGACGCGGGAGGGATCACCAGTGAACACCGGCGAACCCGCACAGGGTGTCGACCTACTGCGCAAGCACATCGCCGCACTGAGCGGCGCGATTCTGCGCGTTAGCGCGACCCTCGACGTCACCACTGTTCTGCAGGAAATCGTCGACAGCGCCCGCGCGCTCACCGGCGCCGGGCTCGGCGTGATCACCACCATCGACGACGCCGACCAGGTGGAGGAGTTCGTCAGCTCCGGCTTCACCGCCGAGCATCAAGAGGCGTTCATCGCCTGGCCGGACGGGCCCAGGCTCTGGGCGCACCTCCGCGACCTGCCGGGCCCGTTTCGCCTGACGGATCTACCTGCCTTCGTTTCGTCGCTTGGCTATGCCCCGGACCTGATGAATGCGAAGACCTTCCAGGGCATGCCGCTGCGCCACCTCGGCAAACAGGTCGGCAATCTGTTCCTGGCAGACAAGGAAGGCGCGCAGGAGTTCACCGACGAAGACGAGGAGGTGCTGGTGCTGTTCGCCTCGCTCGCAGCGACGGCAGTCGCCAATGCCCGCACCCACCGCGACGAGCAGCGCGCGCGGGCCGACCTGGAGGCGCTGGTCGAAACTTCGCCGGTCGGCGTGGTGGTGTTCGATGCCCGAAGCGGCCACATGGTCTCGTTCAATCGAGAGACGCGGCGCATCATGGAGAGTCTGCGCACCGCCGGCCGCCCGCTGGACGAGCTGCTGCGGGTGGTAACGTTCCGGCGCGCCGACGGGCGCGAGATCTCGCTCGCCGACTTCCCGCTGGCGCGGCACTTCAGCGGCGGCGAGACCGTGCGCGCGGAGGAGGTGGTGCTGTCGGTTCCCGACGGCCGCAGTGTCAGGATGTTGATCAACTCGACGCCGATCCGTTCCGAAGACGGCTCGGTCGCATCGGTGGTGGTCACCATGCAGGATCTGGCGCCGCTCGACGAGCTCGAGCGCCTGCGCGCAGAGTTCCTGGGCATGGTGAGCCACGAACTGCGCGCGCCGCTCACCTCGATCATGGGCTCGTCGGGTGTCCTGCTCGATGCCGCTCCGGAACTCGACCCGGCCGAGCGGCACGAATACTTCCGGATCATCCACGACCAGGCCCGGCACATGCGCGGACTCATCAGCGACCTGCTGGATGTGGGGCGCATCGACGCGGGGACGCTGTCGGTGGCGCCGGAGCCCTCGGAGGTGGCCGACCTGGTGGACCGGGCGCGGAACACGTTCCTGTCCGGCGGCGGACGGCACACCGTGCTCATCGACCTGCCGCCGGACCTGCCGCGGGTCATGGCCGATCGGCCGCGCATCGTGCAGGTGCTGAACAACCTGCTGTCCAACGCCGCCCGTCACTCGCCGGAGTCCTCGCCGCTGCGGGTCGCCGGCGAACGCAACGGCGTTCATGTGACGGTCGCGGTCTCGGATGAGGGCCAGGGCGTGGCGCCCGAGCGGCTGCCCCTCCTGTTCCGCAAGTACTACACCGGGCTCGCCGACGGCGGCGGCGAGCACATGAAGGACACCACCGGCCTGGGGCTGGTCATCTGCAAGGGGCTGGTGGAGGCGCACGGCGGCCGCATCCGCGCCGAGAGCGGCGGCGTCGGCCAGGGCGCGCGGTTCACCTTTACGCTGCCGGTTGCCGAGCAGACCCGCAACGTGGAGCCGCCGGCTGTCTCCGGCCGGTACAGCCCGCACACGTCCCCGGAGACTGGCGATCCTGTCCGCATCCTGGTGGTGGACGACGACCCGCAGACGCTGCGCTACGTGCGCGACGCGCTTACCGGTTCCGGGTACGCGCCGCTGGTAACCGGAGGCCATGAGAACCTGTCGCACATCATCCGGACCGAACAGCCGCAACTGGTGCTGCTCGACCTGATGCTGCCCGGGACCGACGGGATCGAGCTGATGAAGAGCGTGCCCGAACTCGCCGACCTGCCGGTGGTGTTCATTTCCGGTTACGGCCGCGACGAAACTATCGCGCGGGCCCTAGAGAGCGGGGCAGCCGACTACATCGTCAAGCCATTCTCCGCCACCGAGCTTACCGCCCGCGTGCGGGCGGCGCTGCGCCGGCGCGACGGGCCGGAGCCGTTCGCGTTGGGAGACCTGGCAATTCACTACGAACAGCGGCAGGTGACGGTGGCGGGACGGGAGGTCACGTTGACCGCCACCGAGTTCGACCTGCTGAGTCTGCTGTCCCGCAACGCGGGGCGGGTCATGACCTACGAAACCATCCTGCGCCAGGTGTGGAGCAGTCGTACCACCGGAGACGCAAACCTGGTCCGCAATTTCATGAAGAAGCTGCGCGCGAAGCTCGGCGAAGATGCGGCGAACCCGTCATGGATCCTGAACGTGCGCGGGGTCGGCTATCGTATGCCGGCGCCGGGGCAGCCGCTGTAAACCGACCGGGGCATACCGCCAAGAAGATCCTTACCGGTCTCCCGGCGCAACCATCCGGTAGCCTATGCCGCGCTCATTGAAAATGTACTTCGGGCTCGACGAGAAATCGCCCAGCTTGCCGCGCAGTTTCTTCACGAAGGTGCGCACCGGTTCCGAGCTTTCCGTTACCCGCTCGCCCCAGATTTGGCGCAGCAGCGACTCGTAGGTCAGCACCCGCCCCGCGTTCACCGACAAGATGCGCAACAACTCGTACTCGGTAACGGTCAGCCGTACCGCACGGCCGCCGACGGTCACGCGGCGCCGCTCGTAGTCGATAGCCAAGTCCGCTACCAGGAACGGATCGGGCCTGGTTCGCTTGCGCAGGGCTGCTCTGACCCTGGCCGTCAACTCGGTCGGCGAGAACGGCTTGACGATATAGTCGGCGGCACCCGCTTCCAACGCCCTCACGATCGTCTCGTCCCTGCCGTACCCGGAGATGAAGATTACCGGGAGATCGGCCAGCGCGGGGACGGATTCCATCAGTGCGATGCCGTCCAACCCGGGAAACATCAGGTCCAGCAATACCAGCTCGGGCTTCATCCTGCGGATCAGGCGCGGCACCTCGCGCGGGTCGCCGGTCACCGCCGGAGCGTAGCCGGCCCTGGTCAGAGCGTCGCGGACAATGCGCAGGGTCAACGGGTCGTCGTCGACCACCAGAATCCCCGTGCGCCGGCCATCGCGCAGCAGCTGCGACGGTCCCTCGGCACCGTCCCGACCGGGTTCTTCGACCGCCGGCAGCGTGAACGTGATCCGCGTCCCCTGCCCCGGCCCCCCCCCCACCCCCCCCGCGCGCCCCCCCGCGCGCAGCGGCGCCGCCGGCCCCTCGGCCCCGCCCCGCCCGGGTTCTTCGACCGCCGGCAGCCTGAACGTGATCCGCGTCCCCTGCCCCGGCCCCAGGCTCTCGGCCCGGATGCGGCCTCCGTGCGCCTCCACCAACCCCTTGCAGATAGCCAAGCCGAGGCCGTCCCGGCCGCCGTCCGCGCCCTGGCCGCCGCCGGCGGAGTGCTTGCGGAACAGTTGCGGCAACTGCTCCGGCGGCACACCGCTGCCTTCGCCGAATACCGAGATCGCCAATTCAGCTCCTGCACGCGCTGCCGCAACCTGGATGGGGCAGGACACGAGCGAGTGCCGCGCCGCGTTGGCAAACAGATTGTTCAGGACCTGCACGATCCGCCGCTTGTCCGCGATTACCCGCGGCAGCCCCGGCGGCAGGTCGATGTGCAGGTGGTGCCGGGCACCACTACTCAGGAATGTGCTCCTGGCGTGGTCCACGAGCGCGGAAACCTCCTGTGGTTCGGAGTCCACCGAAAGGGTGCCGTTGTCGATGCGTCCGGCGTCGAGCAAGTCTCGTATCAAGCCGTCCATGTCGTCGGCTTGCTGCTCGATGATCCGGAAGAACTGGCGCACCTCCGCCGGGTCGACGACGCGCGGGTTGCCGAGCACGGTGGCGGCCAGGCCCTTGATGGCACTCAGCGGCGCGCGCAACTCGTGGCTCACCAACTCCAGGATCTCCGCCCGCTGCCGCTCCAACTCGTCGAGCGGCCCAAGGTCCTGCATCGCCACCACTACCGATTGGACCTCGCCGCCGTCGGACGTGACTGGCGCGGCGTTGACCAGAGCCCTGACGCTCCTGCCGCCGCGCACGGACAGCTCGATCTGTTCGCCGCGCACCGTGGCGGCGCCGTGCAGAATCGCCGGCAGCGGAAACTCATCGGACGCGGTCTCCCGCCGGTCGGAGAACCTGCAGGTAACGACCTGCAACAGCTCCTCCACGGTCTGCCCCGGATCGATCAGACTCGACACGATCCGCCGCGCCTCCCGGTTGTGCGAAACCGGGTGGCCAGTCGTGGCATCGAACACCGCGACACCCACCGGCGAGGTGTCGATCAGGTGCCGCAGGGCCTCGTTTTCCCTGCTGAGTTGTTCCACGCTCTTCACTTCTTCCGCACCGTTCATGCGGCCATCCCACCGCTCAGGGGTCGAACCATCTCCAGCCGGCAATTGCGCGGACAATCCACGAACACGGCACTCAGTTTAGCAGGAACTTCACGCGCTTGAGACAGCGCTTGCCGTACCCTATACTGCGGGCCGCTAAAAGAGGATGGCGAGATGATGCGATACCGGCAATGTCGCAGCTGCAGCTTCTGGGTGACCCGCGGAGAACGGTTCTGCGCCAACTGCGGCGGCAACCGGCCCTTTCAGTCCGGGCGCGGCCAGCGTTCCGCGTGGCTGGTGTTCACCACCATGCTCGGCGGCGTGCTCGGCGGCAGCGTGTTCTACCGCCCCGACTCCAGCCTGCTCCTGTACGGCTGCCTTGCCGGCGGCGCCACCGGCCTGGCCTGGGGGCTGGGCCTGTTCGCCGAGGTCTCGGCCATCCTGCAGGGGCGCCGCCGCTCTCCCTCCCTGCAAACCAGCGAACTGCGGCTCGCCGGCAGGCTGGCCGAGCTCCTGCACACCAGGCGCCAGGTGCGCGACCTGCTCGGCCGCCTGCGCGCGGAGGCGTCCACCGCCACCGCCGGCCAGCTCCTGGCCGTCCTGAAGAGGGCCGACGGCGCCGTCAACCGAGCGGTCCGCCGCTACACCGCCGAATTGGCCAAGCTGGAGTTGATCCGCTGGCGCAACGCGCTGGAGCCGCTGCTGGAGCCGCCGCACCCCGAGGGCGGCCCGTTCGCCAGCCAGCGCGAGCGCCTCGACGAGATCCACCGCCACCGGCAGCGCGGCCATCGCCTGCTAACCGCCTGGCGCGGCGCCGGCCTGGACGCCCCGGAACTAAGCGGCCCAACCGTGCAGCAGCTCGAGCGCTGGCTCGACACCTGCGACCGGATCATGGAGCGCGCCATCGCCGAGAACGCGCACGCCGCCCTGAGCAGCATCGCCGCCGCGGAACTGGTGCCCTGCGCCGACCCCCAGGTGGAGGCCGAACTGCACCGCCTGGACACCGCCGCCGGCGACCTTGAACCGGACGAGCTGGAACAGGTCCAGCACGCCCTCGACCGCCTGCAGGCCAAGGAACAACTCGACCGCGAGTTCCGCCCCCGGCGCTGACCAGCCAGCCCCCTACAGGAACGGGTTGTGGCGTTGCTCCGCGTGCAGGGTGGTGTGTTCCCCGTGCCCGGGCACCACGTAGGACTCATCCGGCAACTCGAACAGGCGCTGCTTGATCGACCTGATCAGCGCGTACGCATCGCCGCCGGGAAGATCGGTACGCCCCACCGACTGCCGAAACAGGGTATCGCCCGCGAACAGCAGCGGCTCGCCGGTCACCTCGGTATAGAAACAGCATGACCCCGGCGAGTGGCCGGGCGTGTGAATGGTGGTAAGCAGCTTGCGCCCGCCGAGGGCCACCTCGAAGCCTTCCTCGATGAACTGGTCCACCTCGCCCGGCGGCGGCACCGGAATCCCGAACATCAGCCCCTGCTCCTGCAGCCGCCGGTACAACTCCTCGTCGTCCCGGTGCAGCAGAATCGGCACGTCCAGCCGCCGCTTCACCGCGTCGGACCCGCCGATATGATCGAAGTGCGCATGCGTGTGCAGAAGCTGCGTCACCTTGAGCCCGCGTTCGCCCACCGCCTGCAGCAGCGCCTCCGGATCGTCCCCCGGATCGATCACCACCGCCCTGCGGCTGTCCCGCTCATACACCAGCGAGCAGTTGCAGCCTAAGCTGCCGATCGCGAACGTCTCCACCACCAGCGGCGTTGTTCCTCCGCCCGCGCCGCGTCCCTTCGGTTCAGACTCCGTCACACCGCATAGCATAGCAGACAACGGCCAAGAGCCGCCGCCCACCCCCGGCCCGAACCGCCCTACGCTGGGCCTTCGCCTGCGTGTCGCTCGTAACCCTCGCCGGAGGCGGCATAAAGCGTCTTGCCGGAGTTCACGATTTGCAATTTGTGCTGGCCGCAACGGCCGCATCGCCAGAATTGGATGCGCCCGCCAGCGTTGGTGTGAACGTACATCGAAAGAGCCCACACATGATGCAACCTCTCCACACACGCGCTCTCGGCGGCAGACCACGCGTGATCCGGCATCGCGGCCACTGCGCGCAGCGCTTGCAGGGTTGGGTTGTCAAATGCTTCCATGCCGGGTGCAGCTAAACCCGCCGCCGCCCGCGCCCGTACGAGGAGTCCCCGCCGAACACGGGAAGCACGCTCTGTCTCGGAATACGAAGCTGCCATGGACCCCCAGTCAAACGGCAGCCAACCGGCTGGACGCTCCGGCACATAGCCATTACGTTGAATGATAGCCTTTGCCGGAACTATGCATTGCTGTGGGGGCACCGTGGCGTAGCGGGCAGAAGGTTGCTGTAGTGTTACGCGTTCCTCGGACGCCACGAGTGCCTCCGCAATCTGCCGCATAAGGCCAATAGACAACAAAGTGGGACACCGCAGCGTGGTGAGGGGCAGAAGGTCTTACGTTCACGTTACCCTCACCACCGCTCCGGTGCCCCAACCAAATTCCTCAATTCCAATCATAATCGACGTACACGTGGAGAGCTGGTACGCCCCTGGCGCCGTTTCCTGATCCGGAAGTAGTAAACCTCAAACAGGATGGCGGGTACTCCCAACAACACGACAGCGCTCGCCAGCAAGCCGATCAGCGCCCCGGTGTCGAACATCCAGTTGCTATGGCCGATGAGACCGATCACCATTCCCCTCCCAGGAAACGAAAAAGGGGCTGACTCGGGGGTGTGACGGTCTCAACTGACCCTCCCCGAAGCAGTCCCCCCCAACAATGCTTGTCGAAATTGTTTGTGTGCGGGCTCTCTCTTCTCCTACCTGTTCGCCGCGATGCCCACACTCATGCTGCAAGCGGGATGGAGCACGATGCCAGTGCTCCGGTGGCGAAGAGAAAAAGAAGGGCCACCAGACGCGAGCGGGCAGGAGGTCTAGACCATACCGCACAAGCTCTGGTGGCCCCGTTTATCATTCTTTGTTCTATATCTCCTACGGCTCGTCTACTACGCTTACCCGAACGGACAGATCCTTGCTGTCTTCAAACAGGCCTGGCGGAGTTCTGTTGTTCCAAGCCTTGTATGTAACCGTGATGGTTACGCTACCGGACTTGAGAGCCTGGAAGTTGATCGTGTGGGTAGCGAATTCATCTCCACCTGTCCCGTCATTGTAATCCAAGTCTCCGATCTCGACGATAGTCGGATCGGATGATGTTACCTCGTAACAGGATCCATTATCCGTTTCCGGCCCAGTGTTAGGACTGGTAAATTCGTCAGCATCGCACATATCCATATGGGCAGCCGCCGTCGTACTCGCTGATTCCCCGGCTTCACCATCCTGAGCTGGATCAGTGCTGTCATTCGCGTCACCAGAAACATGCCCAGCGAACTTGAAGCCGGCCACGTTGTCGACGTCGCCACTAAAAACTAACTGATGCCATCCGTCCCGAGTGTCGTCGGTCTCATTGAAGTTGAGAGGGTTATTCCGGCGGTAATCCACGTCGTTGGGATTGTGGAAGTTGAAGAACTGCGGCGCGTCGTACTGACCGACCGAGTATTCCCACGAAAGCACCGGCTTCAACTCCACCCTCAGGAGTAGCGAGTTGTCGTCTGCGGACACCTTGGGGTCGTCCGAGTCGTCATCTGTAGCACTGAAGGTGAACGTAACCTCGTCGCCAGTGTTGTGGAGCACGTCAACCAATACTTCGGTAGTACCGTTAGCAACCTCAATATAGCCAACGACAATTGCCCGGTCGGGATGACTCGACTTGGCCGAGAACGTCACATCATCGCCGTCGGCGTCCGTGAAGAACTCGTCGAGGTTGAGCGCATCTGCGGTGGCAGTCTTGTCCACCACGATCTTGTATAGAGGCTTGGCGGGGCTGGCCGCGATGTCGTCATCGGGGTAGTCCGCCTCACCGCCACTGTCAAACATCAACTGAGCTAAGCCGTGCGTTTTGTCGGTGCGCGTTGGGGCTTGGTTGTTGATGTGCACGTCGATCGTTTCCACCAATGCGTTGGTGGCCGTGTTGCGCACTTCAACGGTCGTTGTGCCCTTCGCGATGGCAAGAACTTCCCAATAGCCGTCTTTCTTCGTAACCGTCAACAGGTTCGTGTTGCCGCTCTTTACCGAATTTTCGGCGGCGGCCGTCACCTTGCAGGTTCCGCCCACATCAAGTGTTGCGCAGTCACCGCTCTCGTCTACGACATCTCCCGCGCCGACCGTGACGCTGATCGTCTGCCTGGCCGACAGGCTGTCGGTATCGGTAGCGGTCACCGTTATGGTCGCAGTTCCGTCCGCTACCCCGGTCACGCTTACCACGCTTCCCGAGACAGACACGGTCGCCGCAGCGGTGTCGTCCGAATCGGCACTATAGGTAAGCGCCTCCCCTTCCGGCTCGCTGAAGTTGGCTGCCACGTCCACCATGTGGGTAGCGCCCACTGCCACCGTAACGGCAGCGATTGTTCCAACCGTCGCTGGCGGCTGCTCGGCGGGCGGCTCGGTAGGCTCAGGCGTCGGCGTCGTCGGTGTGGGTCCCGGAGGTCCCGGAGGTCCCGGCTCTCCCGGCGCACCCGCGGCGCCCTGACACGCGGCCAGCGCCACAACTACCATGAGCAATACGCCGACCTTCAGCCAGCGTCCTACAGCATTATTCATGCTTTATCCTCCAAACGCCCTGTCGGGCGGTGTATTTGGTCTGGGGTACAGCGCCCAGGCTGCCCCTGTGATCTCTGCAGGCCGTCACGCCTGCCCTCCGATGGCCATAGCCAACACAACCTCCGTTTCGCTTGTTAGTTCCTTGCCCCCGCGCCGGATTCGGTATAACCGAGTCTGGAAGCGGTGAGTTCAAGTGAGCCAACCTACGTCTTTGCCTCTCGATGCTGCTACAGCCATAGAACAGCCGCCGCCATAAAAGGAGGAGCGCCTGAATGACTGAAACCTTGCTGTCCGCACGGCCATACAAATCATCTCGTATTGATCAACCACTTTGTTTTCACTAACACCAACGAAACTGTTCAAGCCGCAGCGGGCCGATTAGCAACCGGCTTTCTGCTCTCGTGGCACTGACACTAACAAATAACCCAAATTAAGCGATAGCGATCCGGAGTGTAGAAAGAAATCCTCCTAAGTGCTTTACTGGGAAGTAAGTCAGACAACCCTGTTGGGCACGAAGGAGGATGCAACTAGATGCAATTCCAGGTTCACGAAAATGACGATGCTTGTCAACCAGCGGCACAGTACAGGAACCCGCCAGTGGTGGTCCAGGAGCATCACGGCGCGCCGCTGC